>JBIIQT010000081.1:0-8376 GCA_044341875.1 Chitinophagaceae bacterium
TCTGTATGGAGTTTCAGGTAGATATTCTTTGCCGCATAACAGGTTTCTGTTGCAATCACAAATGGCTCCATCGGGATAGTCAGCCTACTGATTTCAATTGAACTGATCTTCATGGCACTTTGTTGATTTTTTCTATTGATTAGACCCTTTCATTTTCAAAGGTAAAGCTTCCCATGCTTAAGACTGTCATTAAACAAATTAAACAAAATCATTTCTCTAATGTTGTACCATAAAGCGATCTATGGAAAAGCTCAATGGTAAAAAGGTTGTTGTTGCGGGTGCTACAGGCGGTATTGGGTCCGCTTTGGTCAAACTGCTGGTACAAAGTGGAGCTGAAGTTTTTATCACCGGAAGAAACAATGAAAAATTGTCCAACATCGCTGGGGCACATGGAATTCCCTCTTCCCATTTTTTGGCGACAGAGATCAGCGATGGAGCCCAGATGGAATTGTTGGCAGGCGCTGTATTAACTCAGCTTGGTACCCCAGATATTCTGATTAATCTTGCAGGCATAGGCATCATCAAACCCATGGAGCAATTGTCTTTGGATGATTTTTCAAGGTCCATTCAAACCAACCTCGTAGGAGCATTTCTTTTTGTCAAATCGTTTTTGCCAGCAATGAAGGAAGTCAAAAAAGGATTGATTATTAACGTCCCTGGGGTGTTGGGGAAAGTGCCTATGGCGGGTGCGGCAGCTTACTCTGCCAGCAAATATGGTATTGTGGGAATGATGCAAAGCATCAGGGAAGAATTGAAAAGAACCGAGATAAGAATAACCAATTTGTTTTTGGGTGGCGTTGATTCTCCTTTTTGGGATGAAATTGACCTGAGGGTACAGAAGGATAAAATGATCCGTGAAGAAGAGGCGGCAAGGTCAATTTGGTTCCTTTGTCAACAGCCTGCAAACGGGGTTGTCAGTGAAATGGTCCTGCAACCTTTCAACCATCAGGCCATCTAAAGCATGGTTCCCCTCAGAAAATAATAGGCGCAGTTGAAGTAGATGATGACCCCTGTAACGTCTACCAGTGTGGCAACAAATGGCGCAGAAGATACGGCGGGGTCAGCACCCAGTCTTTTGAGCACAATGGGTAACATCGATCCTGAAATAGTACCGAACATTACCACTCCAATCAGGGAAACCCCTACAACCATGGCCACCAGAAAATAATGTGCTCCATATACCTCAGGGAATATTTGGGACCATACCATCACCCTTGAAAAACCGATGATACCAAGAACGGTACCCAGCATGATGCCTGAGACAATTTCTCTGCGCATGACCTTCCACCAATCCGCAAGGGTCACCTCTCCAACTGTAAGTGCCTGAATGATCAGTGAGGAGGCCTGAGAGCCGGTATTGCCACCACTTGAAATGATCAGGGGAATGAAGAGTGAAAGGATCAGGGCCTGGTCCAGCGCATGCTCATAGCTGGCCATGGCAGTAGCTGTGAGCATTTCACCGAGAAAAAGAACAATCAGCCAGCCGACCCTTTTTTTAAAAAGTTTAAAGATTGAGATTTCAAGATAAGGCTCATCAAGGGCTTCAGTCCCCCCCATTTTTTGCATATCCTCACTGAATTCCTCATTGGCAACCCAGAGTACGTCATCAATGGTAACGATACCCAGCAAAATATTATTGTTGTCAACAACGGGCAAAGCCACCCTGTTGTTCATTTTGAAAACCTGGTTGGCCTTTTCCTGGTCATCATATACATTGAGCTCTATATACCTGCCATCAGTGAGTTCGCTCACCATTTTATCTGGAGGGGATAATAAAAATTCTTTGATCCTGACGTCATCCAACAGTTCGCCCTGGTCATTGATTACGTAGATAACATCAATGGTCTCAGATTCCTGTCCTACTTCCCTGATGTGTTCTAATACCTCTGCAATGGTCCAGTCTGACTGCACAGCAATATAGTCTGGCGTCATCAGACGACCTACGCTTCCTTCAGGATATCCTAAGAGTGAAAGGGTGATTTTTCTTTCTTCCGGATTCAGCAGTTTGATCAGCTCTCTCACTGCATTGGTGGACAACTCCTCCAGAAAGGATGTACGGTCATCCGCAGGGAGTTCATTCAGCAAAGCAGCTGTTTTCAGTGGGGGTAGTTCTTGAATGATGTCTTTTTGAATACCCAGTTCAATGATTTTGAAAGTACTGGCTGCCCTGTGGATGGACAATGCTGCCATGATCTCGGTGGCATGTTCCCAGTTTTCCTCTATGAGTTGGGCAACATCACTGATGTTCAGTTCATTCAGGAATTCCGGCATGTGCATGGCATTCTCCTCCAGGAGGAAAAATTCAAACTGCTCTTGAAGATCCATATTGGTGTCGAACTGAATCATGCCGATTTGCTGGTTTATGCGAAATTAATCATAGTTTTTTAGCCTGCAATATTAACTTAGGAGGAGTGATAGTCTGATTTAACCAATCTGCCATTGGCAAGCAATACAATGTTGTACATTTGCAATCATTCAATTAAAGCACCGATGATTGTTTTTTTATTGGGTTTTATGGGATCTGGAAAGTCCTTTTATGCGAAAGGACTTTCTGATCATCTTCATGTTCCTTATGTTGACTTGGATCAATTTATTGAAGAGCAGCAGGCCATGTCCATCAGTGAAATTTTTGAAAAATTGGGAGAATCGGCATTTCGGTCACTTGAATCCTTAGCCATTAAGCAGGTTTACGCAGATTTATTGGTCAGAACTTCAAAAACGCAAGATAAAAATGGTATTTTAGGCATAATCTCATGTGGAGGAGGAACGCCTTGTTTCAACGATAACATGGATTGGATGAAAGAACATGGGTTGACGATTTGGATCAATCCCCCTGAAGAAATCATTTGGGAGCGGTTGATCAAGGAGAAAAAAACAAGGCCTTTGTTAACCAGTCTCAATGAAGATAGTTTGAAGGATTTTATCCGTCAGAAGTTGCTGGAGAGAAAACCATACTATGAAAAAGCCCAATCAGTCATCTGCGAATCCAATTTATCCATTCCAGAATTTGTAAACACCATCCAACATGCAAAGAACCTTTTTTAGAATTGCTGCTATACTTGCAATGATTTCAGTCATTCTCGGGGCTTTTGGGGCCCATGTGATGAAAGACCAAATTTCTGAGCAATCTCTTACCAGTTTCCAGACGGCTACTGCCTACATGATGAACCATGCCATTGCGCTCTTCATTGTTGGGAACTTGTACCGTCATTACAAGAAGAAATCAATGATCTGGTCTGGTAATCTTTTCGTGATGGGCATCATTGTTTTCTCCGGTTCAATCTATTTGAGGATTGCGCTCTCATACATGGGCTATAAAAAACTTGACATCATCAATATCATTACTCCTTTGGGAGGGTTGATGTTTATCCTGGGATGGGTAATGTTGTTCGTTTCTATTCCTCCAAGGGAAAACCAGGAAAAGGCCTCCAAGTCAGATGACTAAAATAAACTGTATTTTTGAGGTGATTTATGCAATATCTCAATTCAAACCGCTCAATGCCAAATGGGTAACCGCTTAAGAACTCCCAAGAATACTGCAGATCCCGAGGTCCTTAAAGAGGAGAGGGAGGAAACAGTTGAAATACGATCTCTCGTGCGTGATGAGCGGACCCATAAGATCCTGGGCTCTGTGCTGTTGTTTTTTGGTTTGTTTCTTTTTGTGGCATTTACTTCCTATTTATTTACATGGATGGAAGACCAGGACAAGGTTCGGGACATGGGAGCAAAAATTCTGATGCCCAATGAACTGGAAATCAGCAATCAGTTGGGCAGCCTGGGTGCTTTTACGGCCTTTGTTTTTTTTGAATATGGTTTTGGTTTGGCATCGTATCTCTTTTGCTCCCTCTTTTTTGTTTTGGGTTTGAACCTGTTGTTTGACAAATCCATTTTTTCAGTTGCAAGAAACCTTCGTTATCTGGTTACTGGTTTAATTATTGGCAGTGTCAGTGCTGCTTTCTTTACCCCAACAACAGCTTTTAATTGGGGTGGAGCAATGGGGAAGTTTGCTGCTACATGGCTTACAGCTGTGATTGGATGGACTGGTACTTTTGCCTTGATTTCACTGTCCCTTTTTTCATATGTTATTTGGAGGTTCAATCCCATTTTCAAGTGGCCCGTATTCTCTCCAAAAGCAAAGCATGATGTAGAAGGTACATCGTTGGAGGATCTTGCAATATCGCCGATCGTCGAACCAGAAATTATACAGCCAAGGCTTGATTTGACAGAAGGGAATTCCCTGAAACATCAACAAGCACTTTCACCATTAACTGAACATCCTGTTGAGACATCGCCATTGGAAATTGTTGAAAAGCCGATAGATGAAATTGCTCCAGTCTTTACAGCGCCTGTAGATGTTCCATGGGAAGCTGATGAGATGGAAGAGGATACAACTGGTGAAGCAGACCCTCCTCTGGAAATCAAGCCTGTAGTTGATGAAACGAAAATTTCGCCTAAGGCAGCTGCAGTATTGGCTTCGCCTCGCTACGATCCGATTGCCGACCTTAAAGGGTATAAGTTTCCCTCACTGGATCTTTTGGCGCAGCATACTGGCGAAAAGATTGTAATGGATCAGCATGAGCTTGAGGCCAACAAGACCCAGATCATGAGTACCCTTCGGAACTATGATATTGAAATCCAGAAGATATTTGCTACCGTTGGACCGACAGTAACCTTGTATGAAATTGTTCCTGCTGCCGGTGTAAGAATATCCCGCATCAAGAACCTGGAAGATGATATTGCTTTGAGCCTTTCGGCGTTGGGTATCCGCATCATTGCTCCCATTCCCGGCAAGGGGACCATAGGTATTGAAGTGCCCAATGTCAAGAAAAGTATTGTGGGCATGCGTTCGCTTCTGGCTTCGGATAAGTTTCAGAAAAACGATTATGCATTGCCCATTGCCCTGGGTAAAAAAATTGACAATGAGAATTTCATTGTTGATCTTGCCACCATGCCACACCTGTTGATGGCGGGTGCAACAGGACAAGGTAAATCGGTGGGATTGAATGCCATTCTGGTTTCACTCTTGTATAAAAAACATCCATCACAGTTGAAGTTTGTGCTTGTTGATCCCAAAAAAGTGGAGCTGAGCATTTACAGGACAATTGAAAAACATTTTCTGGCCAAGCTCCCTGGGGAGGATGATGCCATCATCACCGATACCAGAAAAGTCGTCAATACCCTCAATGCACTTTGCATTGAAATGGATGAAAGGTATGATTTGTTGAAAGAAGCCGGTTGCAGAAACATCCGGGAATACAATGAGAAATTTGCTTCAAGAAAACTCAATCCAGAAAAAGGACATAAGTTTCTTCCCTTCATCGTACTGGTCATAGACGAGTTTGCAGACCTGATCATGACTGCAGGGAAGGAGATTGAAACACCTATTGCCCGCCTTGCCCAGTTGGCAAGGGCCATCGGCATTCACTTGATTGTGGCTACGCAGCGCCCATCAGTAAATATCATTACAGGAACCATCAAGGCCAACTTCCCTGCCAGGATTGCTTTCAAGGTCTCTTCCAAGATTGACAGCAGAACGATTCTGGATGTTGGTGGTGCAGAGCAATTGATAGGAAGGGGAGACATGTTGGTTTCTTATCAGGGGGAGGTGACTAGGGTTCAGTGTGTATTTGTTGACACACCGGAGGTGGAAAAAGTAGCTGATTTCATAGGTGGGCAGCAGGGTTATCCATCAGCATTTGAGTTACCTGAAGTAGTGGATGAAAAAGACATGGACGACCGCGAGGTCGATTTACTCAGCCGGGATCCCTTATTCAGCGAAGCAGCATCCCTGATTGTGCAAAGTGGTATGGGCTCTACTTCTCTGATTCAACGCAGGCTAAAACTTGGATACAACCGCGCAGGCCGTTTGATGGATCAGCTGGAGGCAGCCGGCGTGGTAGGACCCAGTAAAGGAAGCAAGGTCCGGGAAGTCCTTTTCAAAACCGAGTACGAACTCGAACAGTTTTTAAAATCAATGGAATAGTCTTTTCTTTGCATTGGCTTGGCCATTTGCCAGCCCAAACCAAACTACAACGATCATGCTTAAAAGCACATTGTCAATAGTATTCACGCTGATGATTGCATGCCTTCCTGCAGCAGCGCAAGCTCCGAAAGCAATGGGCAAAAGCGACCCAGAAGCAAAGAAAGTACTTGATGCTGTCAGTGCCAAGTTCAAAACCTTTAAAAGCGTAAAGGCTTCTTTCGCGTTGAAAATTGAAAATGCTGCAGGAAAAGTACAAGGTACCAAGACCGGAACAGTCATGATGAAAGGGGTTAAATACAGGGTTTCCATCACTGGTCAGGAAATCTTTTGTGATGGGGCTACCATTTGGACCTATGATGTGGCGGCAAAAGAGGTTCAGGTCTCTGATCTCGATAACAGCAGCGGATCCATAACGCCACAAAAATTATTCACCAATTTTTATGACAAGGATTTCCTTTTTATGCTCAATCCTGATGTGACAAGGGCAGGCAAGACCTTTCAGGTTGTTGAACTGACACCTGTTGATAAGACAAAGCCATTTTTTAAGGTAGTCATCGAGGTGGACAAGGCCAGTAAAGTCATCATGTCAACCCGAGTATTTGAAAAGAATGGTAACAGGTATCTTTATGCGATCAATACCATGGCCACAACTGCGGTGATACCCGATGATAGTTTTGCATTCAATCTGAAAAAGTATCCTGGTGTTGAGGTGATTGACCTGCGATAATCATCTTTTAATTCCCCCACCGATAGGTCTGTATGTCAAATCCTGCAAGGTCAAGCACCCTGTCTACTACAGTCATTGCAACTGCTTCAACTGTATCTGGCTTGCTGTAGAAGGAAGGTGTTGCTGGGCAAACAATGCCGCCAGCCAGCGTAATGGCTTCCATGTTTTTGATATGGATGAGGTTATAAGGTGTTTCCCTGGCAACGCAAATCAGTTTCCTCCGTTCTTTCAAGACGACATCAGCAGCCCTGGTGATCAGGTCATTGGAGATGCCACTGGCAATCCTGCCCAGCGTACCCATTGAGCAGGGTACAATGATCATGGTATCATATTGTCCAGACCCAGAGGCAAAGGGTGCATTGAAATCATTCTTGCCATAAATGGGGAGACCAAGATTTGCAAAATCCTCATTTCCCAGTTCAGTTGCCCAAACATCTTTGGCATTATCTGTTAAAATGACGGAGAGGTCAATCCACTGATTCCTCATCAATTTCATTTTCCTGATCAACAGATCTGCATATATGGATCCACTTGCACCTGTCACTGCAACAACTACTTTTCTCATGGAATGGTTTGTTTGAGTCTTTAACAACAAAAGGGTTTAAAAGTTAGATGAATGCGAACTTATTTGGATAATCCCCCAATGTTTTCAATATGTTAATTTTTTTATCATCATTACGCAATATGACTACGTAGTTACACGTTATTACCTTGGTTTTTCATAGGATATTGGATTTAAAACGGGCTGGATTTCTATCCGGGCCCTTTTTTTTGCTCTTGATCGTCCGAGATAGGGAAGATCAAAAAAATCCCTGCCGAAGCAGGGATAATCTATTAAATTTCAGCCATTTGTGCAATGGCCTCACTTTTGTAGAGGCCTTCGTCCAACTTCTTCTTTGTTTCTTCAAATGCTTTTAAGGTCAATTGGATTTCCTCGTCCGTGTGAACGGCTGTGGGAATCAGGCGATAAATGATATGCCCTTTGGGGATGACAGGATAGACCACAATGGAACAGAAAATATTATAGTTTTCCCTCAGATCAGTGACCATGTGGGTGGCTTCCTCGACACCACCTTTCATGTATACTGGCGTCACAACAGAATCTGTTTTACCAATATCAAACCCTTTTTCCTTCAGGCCGTTTTGCAGTTTCAAAGCATTTTCCCAAAGTTTAGCTTTAAGGGATGGCTGTGTTTTGAGCAATTCCAGTCTTTTCAGGTTTCCAATGACAAGGGGCATTGGAAGTGATTTCGCGAAAATCTGGCTCCTGATATTGTACCTTACGTAGTCGATGATTTGTTTGGGGCCGGCAACAAAAGCACCAATGGATGCCATTGATTTGGCAAAGGTGGAAAAATAGAGGTCAATATCATCCTGAACGCCCTGTGCTTCTCCTGCTCCTGCACCTGTTTCTCCGAGTGTGCCGAATCCATGGGCATCATCCACCAGTAGTCGGAATGAATATTTCGGTCTCAGGGCAGCGATTTCTTTCAATTTGCCTTGGTCTCCTGCCATGCCAAATACACCTTCCGTGATCAGTAAAATACCACCGGCATTTTGTTTTTCTATCAATGCTGTGGCACGCTGCAGCTGCTTTTCGCAATCATCGATTTCATTGTGTTTGAACACAAAACGGTGCCCTTGGTGCAGCCTTAATCCATCAATG
>JBIIQT010000036.1:0-27199 GCA_044341875.1 Chitinophagaceae bacterium
ATCATTTTGTGATTGAAACCTACCGCAACAGGTTTGAAGAACTGCTTACTGTTGTAGACCAGATAGCCTTCAAGAACATGGACGAAAGACTGGAGTGGTACCTGAAAAGACAGGCAAAATCACTGGGCAAAACACTTCCCTTGACACACCAGCAAATTGCACACGACATCAATTCTTCCCGCGAGGTCGTTTCTCGATTGTTGAAAAAAATGGAGAAGACCGGCCTGGTTGCCATGGAGCGCAACAGCATTGTTTGGATGGGAGAGGAGCTGGAATAAAAACACTGGCCGTGTGATAAATATCACGTTCCAATACAATAAGTTTTGTGACTTTTGGTCTATTGTTGTCAGCCGACATCACCAAAAAATAAACTATGACAATTATTGAACTGATCAAACAACCCTGGCCATGGTATGTGGCAGGACCCATCATTGGATTGATGGTGCCAGCACTCTTGATTTTTGGCAACAAAACATTTGGAATTTCATCATCGCTTCGGCATGTATGTGCGGCATGTCTGCCTGCCAAGATTCCATTTTTTCAATACAATTGGAAAAAAGAAATTTGGAACCTTTTCTTTGTTTTTGGAATTTTTCTGGGAGGCATTATCACCGCCATGTATTTTAAAAATGATGCAGCGGTAGTTGTTGATTCAAATTTGATCACAGAACTCTCGGGCTATGGTATTGTTGATTTCAGTGGGCTGGTTCCTTCAGAAATTTTCAGCTGGGCTTCTCTTGCTACACCAAGGGGTTTTATCCTGATGGTGATTGGAGGATTTCTTGTTGGCTTTGGTACACGCTATGCAGGTGGTTGCACTTCGGGCCATGCCATCATGGGATTGTCTAACCTTCAACTTCCATCATTGATTGCTACCATATCTTTTATGGCTGGTGGTTTCATCATGGCAAACCTTATCCTCCCATTCATTCTTTCATTGTAAAATAGAACGATCATGACAACAAATAAAAAAAATACGAATACTGATTTTGAAGTGAGGTCTTTGGATGCTATTTGCAAAAATCAAGAAGCTGTAGAATTGCCCATGTGGCATAACCTCAAGTACCTTGCTTTTGGTATTGCTTTTGGAATTGTATTGATCAAGTCTGAGGTGATCTCCTGGTTCCGCATACAGGAAATGTTCAGGCTGCAAAGTTTTCACATGTTTGGTGTGATTGGTTCTGCTGTTGTAGTGGGTGCACTCTCTGTTTTTCTGATCAAAAAATTCAAGATCAAGTCAATACATGGCGAAGAAATTATTCTTCCTGAAAAAACATTCAACAAAGGACAGATTTATGGTGGATTGCTTTTCGGTTTCGGATGGGCAATGACCGGTGCTTGTCCTGGCCCCATGTTTGCGCAATTGGGCTATGGCGCGATTGCAACATCTGTTACTATTTTGATGGCCATCGTTGGCACTTGGGTTTATGGTTTGTTGAGAGAAAAACTTCCTGCTTAATTCCAGAAAAGCCATTATAAAAAAATACCGCTTGAATATTCAAGCGGTATTTTTATTTACACAAAACAAGAACATTCAATTTACCTGAACTCATAACCAAAGCCCATCAATTGTGTGAGCAAAGAGTTGGGTGCATCGGTTGCTGTGCAACGGCCTTCCAGTTTTGGTGCGATAGGTGAATTCACTTTTAAATATTCTTCAATAACACTGTGCAATGTAGCGCCTAGTCTCTTGGGATTTTTAACGCCTTCAACACGACAAATCGTTGTGTCGGGATCTCCCTCGCGTTCGCAGGCAACGAAGCTATATGTTTTTTCCAAGTCAACGGGTTGACCAGCAACTTTAATCCAGTTGACCCTTTTGCCTGCATCGTTGCCAATGGTGAAGTTGACTTCCATTCCTTTGAAACGCACCACCCATCCACCAAAGCGTTTGGCGGGATCTTTGGCAAAAGCATTTTGCAATTCTTTCTCCATCCAATCCCAAAGTTGTTTTCCAGTGATGAATCCTTTTTTCGCTTCGCTATCAACCGGTAACATGTTCCACAAATAATCGACGGTGATGATGGCTTCACCTGTAGCTGGATCTGGTACAAGTGGTGGACAAAAACGGAAACCATTGCTGAGTGCAATGTCTGGCTTGAACTTCCACATGATGGCATCGGTGATAAAATTATCCATCGGTGTTTCAATCACATAATAGCGCATCAATGGTGTTTTCGATTTTCCAATAACACGGTTCAATTCTTTTTTATAGGGCTCACGTGCTTTCTCTACCAATCGTTTCATTTCCTCGTCCTGCTTGTACACAAGCGGATCAACATCCATCAGTTGATACGTATGGTCTTTGACAATTCCGTTTTCAACAACGATATCAAGTTTTGCAATGAATGATCCGAACGCACCGGGTTCTGTAACTTTTGTATGTACACCTTGTATAGGCGTTCTGACGCGCTCATGTGTATCTGCGCCCAAAATATAATCAACGCCTTTTACTTGCGGCAGATTGGCCAAACCTACTTGTTGTGCCAAGCCCATGTGTGTAAGGAGAAAAACCATATCACACAATTCATACTCCTTCAGGATTTTTATGTATTTTGAAACATTGAGCTCCGGCATGGTAAACTTGATGCCATCGCTGTAGGCCGGAGATTGGCGCTTGGGCGTAAGTGGATCGTTGTATCCGATAAAGCCAATTTTGATGCCTGCAATATGTTTTACAAAATAAGGTGGAAAGATCAGGTCTCCCTTCATTTCGTCTTGGGTATCGTGGAACATGTTGGCGCATACTTTTACACCATCGTAGGCGAACATGTCTTTCATCATCATCTCTTTTCCATACACTACTTCCCAGTTGCCAGGTAACATGATGTCATAGCCGATATTGTTCATGAGTGGAACGATGGCCCGGCCTTCACTCATGGCAGCAACGCCGCTTCCCTGAAAACAATCACCGCCATCAATTAACAATGTATTGGCTTTGTTTTGGTTGCGAATCGTATTGATCATGGATTTCATTGTGGCAAATCCTCCCCGTTTTTTAAAAACAGGTTTGCCTTTTTCCATGAAAAACTCATCGTGTACCATCAGTTGTGAATGGATGTCTGCGGTATGCAGCAGTGTCAACTTTGTGGCTTTCCCATCAAGAACCGCCTTGTTGTTGGACATGGATTTTTCCTTGTAGGCAGATTCTTCGTTGTTGAGCGCTGATGCTGCAACGGGCGATCCAATCAGTCCGCCTCCGATGCCGAGACCTAATCCCAGCCTGGTTGATCTTCTCAGAAAATCCCTTCTGCTGTTTTCGGAAAGCTCAACATGCATTTCTTTTTCTGCCTTGCTGATGGAGGCCGCATGGCAGGAGCTGCAGGAACAATTGTTGGTATGTGACATGGTTGCGTTTTATTTTCTTGCTTCGATGATGGGCTTGAAAGGGCCGAACTTGTGTTGTTCCTCTGTAAAGCCATCCGCATAGGGACCAAAAGGATGATCAACCGGTTTCTTTGAAATGTTGGGCCAGTCTTTGCTCAGGTCTTTTGAAGGGCGTGGCCTGGAATTCACAAACGCGGCCACATCCCAGCTTTCTTCGTCCGTCAAAGCAGGGTTCTTGTGTGTTGCCTGGTTGAGGGGCATGTTGTCGCGCACATATCCCGCGAAGCGGGAAAGACGAAACAAGCCAGCACCAATATTGTAACTGTGCTCACCCCAGAGCGGAGGATAGGTATACGATTTTGCATCAGCCGCCATCAGCCCCTCGCCATTGGCACCATGACAGGATTGGCATTTTGCAGTGTAAACCGCAAGGCCTTTTTCCGGACTGGCTGCACGATCAAGGTATTCGGGGGGCTTGATGCCAGCGCCTTTCGGGATGCTGTCTTTGGGAACTGTGTATCCAACCCACTTGATATAGGCAATCATGGCTTTCATTTCGCGGCTATTGCTGTCGAGGGCTTGGCCGTTCAGGCTTCTTTCCATGCAGTCGGATACCCTTTTGTAAACGGTTTCGATCGATCCGCTTCTGTCGCGAAACTTCGGATAGTTGGCAGCAACAGCGCCATAATTGTTGCCCCAAGTTTTTCTTCCTGCATTGAGGTGACAGTTCTGGCAATTCATCCCATTGGTGACATGTGCCACAGAACCATTGGGCCCAAGGTACTTGGATGTGTTGGCAATCAGGTCTTCGCCATAAATCACCAGCGCCCTTTCTTCTCCCTGCACAGACCTGTCTGTGAACAAACTTGGTGCCGTCCACCCTTCAGCAACGAGTGCGGGTATTTCCCTTTCTGGCTTGTTGACAAATTCAATGGTTTGGACGGAGATGGCCAGCACCAGTGCAATGGTTATTGAATAGATGATCCAGTTTTGTTTCGAATTGTTCATTTCCTCTACTTATGGTGAACTAAATATAAATCAATTCGAAAGGATGGTATGTGATTTTGGTCACATGGTCAATGCATTTCATGCTTTTTTATGCGTGGGATGATGGGGATGATGAACTTCCATATTTTGAAATATAAACGCTTTGAAGATAAGATTGATATTTCTCCTAATCAAATGTCAACTAAATATTATTGACCATGAATCATTCAGTTAATGATAGAGAAAACGTACTAAAAATAAACTGAAACGCGGCACATACGGTTTAACCACTCAGCATGGTAATTCACATCGGCACCTCCATCAATAATATTTCCGCGCCATCTTCAGATGAAGTCAAGATGAATTCATCTGTTTCCCAGATGCCGAGGCCGTCGCGGTTTTCAATGTCAATGCCATCAAGGTTGAATTTTCCTTTGAGCACAAAAGCATAGACGCCGTTGCCGGGTTTTTTGATGGTATATTTTGCTGCAGCGCCATTGTCGAATGTTCCCAAATGGAACCAGGCGTCTTGGTGAATCCAAACACCCTCATCATCGCTGTTGGGAGAAAGTATCTGTTGCAGTTTATTTTTTCTGTCGTCCATTTTCAAGCTGACCTGGTCATAACGGGGAGCAACATTTTTCTTGTTGGGATAGATCCAGATCTGAAGGAATTTGACAGCCTCGTTTTCGTTCTTGTTGTATTCGCTGTGATAGACGCCAGTGCCGGCACTCATCACTTGAATATCTCCCTTTCTGATCACCGTTGTATTGCCCATGCTGTCCTTGTGTTCCAGGTCTCCCTCCAGCGGGATGCTGATGATTTCCATGTTGTCGTGCGGGTGTTTTCCGAAGCCCATGCCACCATTTACGCAATCATCGTTCAACACCCTCAACACACCAAAATGCATTCTTTCGGGATTGTAATATCCGGCAAAACTGAAGCTGTGAAAACTTTTCAACCAGCCGTGGTCGGCATGTCCCCTTGAGTCTGCTTTGTGTAAAATCGTTTTTGCCATGGCCTAAAATTTTTACAAAGTTCGGGTAAGTTGTGGGGAATGCAAAGGGACATCTTGGAGTGATGATACGAATGAAAAAGTGAGAAACCTTAAATAGTCAAATGAATTGAACATCTTTAGATTATTAAGTGTTCTAATATGAATACCTTGACATGAAAAAAATGTTGATCACCCTTTTGGTCATTTTTGTTGTTCTCATCGCATTCCAATCTTTTATGGCCATATCCACCTCAAATATTGAAAAGCAGAAATACCGGGTTGTGAAAAAAGAAAGCAGTTTTGAGGTCCGCTTCTATCCTCCGGCCACTTTTGCGACCATCAGGTCATCGGCAAAAAACTACAGGGAACTTTCTGGAAGTGGCTTTAGAAAAATCGCAGGCTATATTTTTGGTAACAATGAAACATCGGCCAAGATTGCGATGACATCTCCCGTACACATGGACATCAATCAGGATGGGTCTTCCATGAGTTTTGTGATGCCATCTGAATATGATATCAAAAGTCTTCCCCGTCCAAATGACGCAAAAGTAGAAATACATGAATCCCCCAGTGAATATGCTGCTGCCATTGAATTTGGTGGGTATGCCAATGACGAAACCATCAGCAAATATGCCGAGCAACTCAAAAAATCATTGGAAGAAAAAGGCATAAAACCCATTGGCCATTACAGGTATCTGGGATACAATCCTCCCTATCAATTGGTTGGGAGAAAAAACGAAGTGATTGTTGCCGTTGAATGGAAAGAATAAGACCCCCCTTTCAATATTGAATAGTGCTCTGTTTTACAAGACTTTCCCACCACGAATGAAATTCAGTAAAATCGCTATAATTGCAATGATTAGTAGAATGTGAATTATCCCGCCTGCACTATAGGCAAAAAAGCCAATGGCCCATCCCAGAACGAGAATTACGGCTATGATATACAAGAGGTTTTTCATGTTTGTGTTTTTTGCGTTTATCACACAATGTACAATCCGTGTCTCCTCTGAAAACTAGTCTAGTTCATTGATTCAGGTGATTGGCATCACTCAAAAAAACATAGAGAAATGTAATGATGTTGTTCATCATGTTGCTTAGGTATATTTTTGAGAATATACTCAACCCAAATTTCCTAAACCCACCTTCACCCTCTTCATCGCCTCAACTATCCTGTTGTATCGCAACAAACTTTCTTCTTCCACGATCTCCCGAAACTGAATTTTTGCCCCGGTCCTGCATTGTGCAAGGACGGGCAGGTCTGCACTACAAATTCTTGCAATACGCGGATAACCTCCTGTTGTTTGTGCGTCTGCCATCAGGATGATGGGATTGCCTTCATGGGTAACCTGCACAATGCCTACTGTGACTACTGTTGAGACCATTTCGGTTTTATGTTCCAGCATGAATTTTTTTCCTTCCAAACGATATCCCATCCTGTTGGACTGGGATGAAATGGTGAACTCGGATGTAAAAATATTTTCCTGTGATGAGCTATTGAATAAATCAAACTCGGGCCCTTTGATGGCATGGACTATTGCAACATTGGGTGTGGTTTCAACAAGGTCTGCTGTATGCCAGTGGGAAATGCCTATTCCGCCGGGAAGCATTTTTAAAGTTGATGCAGCTTGACGCAATTGCTCATGCTTGAACGCAAGCATGTCTCCGGTAGCGAGGTTTCTGCCATCCAATCCTCCAATCCCAGATGGTGTATAGGTTGATGCACTGCCCAAAACTTTTTTGACATTGAATCCGCCACTTACCGCAAGATATGACCTGCATCCTTGTATGCTTGCTGTTGTCCTGATGATGCTGAATGCGGGAATCCAGAGCAACCGGTTGAAGGGCAATTCATCATCGCCTGCAAATACTTGGCAGCCTCCACCAACAATCGCACAATGGGCTGCCTCGTTGAACATGAAGGAGGCTCCGTGCAGGGTCATTTCAACCACCGCTTCATTCTCATCATTGCCACAAATGATATTGGCCAACGCAGCAGAAACCTTGTCCATCGCACCACCGATGGGAACACCAAACTGCTGAAAGCCCCACCTGCCAAGGTCTTGCAGGCTGCTCATGATGCCGGGCTTGAGAATGGTGATGCTCATGAATATTGATTGAACGTTTCGAGGGTTATGGGTTTGAATTCCACAATGTCTCCGACATTTAAAAAACTGCAGGGTGATTTGGATGGGTCAAACATTTTTAAGGGTGTTCGTCCGATCACCTGCCAACCGCCAGGCACTTCTGCAGGATAGATCCCTGTTTGTTTTCCTGCAATCGCAACACTTCCCATCGGGATCTTCAATGAAGGTGTTTGTTTTCTTGGTACTTCCAATTGCTCGGGCAGTGTTCCCATGTAGGGGAATCCCGGAATGAACCCGATCATGTGAACCCGATAGGAGATGGAGGTATGCAAGGAAATGATTTCTTCCAACGATAGGTTCAGGTGAGATGAAACCCAGGGAAGATCAGTGCCAAGGGATGGGTCGTAACAAACGGGGATGCTGATCTGTTTGCCTTCTGTTGCAAATGAAGTATCGGAAACCTGAGCACTGAGATCAGACAACCAGGAATGAACAGTTGATGCTGAAACCAGGTCACTGAAGTAAACTGTCAAGCTTCCATAAGCAGGAACGCACTCAATGAATCCCTTGAAAGGATTGGATTCAATGGCATGCTGCAAAGCAATGATCTGCATGTTTGTTGCCTCACTGATTTCTGCTGCGAATTCAATGGTGATGGCCTGATCGTGTATGTTGTAAATTCTCGGGATAATCAAATCGTTTGAGCCTACAACTTACAACCATTGCGCTAATAATTGATCACCTGCTCTTCAATATTGGAAGGCAGCTCGCGCCACTGGTATTCCTGGTTGCGGAGCTGTGGTTCAAATCCCGCTTCGCGGATGGCATCTTGCATTGACTTGTATGTGAAACGGTGCGGCGCACCTGCAGCACTGACCACATTTTCTTCCAGCATGATGCTTCCAAAATCGTTGGCACCTGCATGCAAACAAATTTGAGCAACCTTTTTACCTACGGTCAGCCAGGAGGCTTGTATGTTTTTGACGTTGGGCAACATGATCCGGCTGATCGCAATCATCCTGATGTATTCTTCACCAGTGGTCAGGTTTTGTACCCCACGGATCTTGGTCAATAATGTATCAACATCCTGGAAGGTCCAGGGGATAAAGGCCAGGAATCCATTGGCTGTTTCGGGCTTTCTGGACTGAACCTCGCGGATTTTGATCAGGTGTTCAAAGCGTTCTTCCAATGTTTCAACATGGCCAAACATCATGGTGGCAGATGTGGTGATGTTCAGCTGGTGTGCCGCCGCCATCACATCGAGCCATTCTTGGGCGCCACATTTTCCATTGCTGACCAATCTTCTTACCCTGTCTACCAGGATCTCGGCTCCGGCTCCAGGCAGAGAATCCATGCCCGCTGCTTTGAGGGCAGACAACACTTCGTGGTGGGTCATTTTTTCCAGCTTGGCAATATGCGCCACCTCGGGTGGCCCGAGCGTATGCAACCTGATTTCTGGAAACTCAGCCTTGATGGCGCTGAAGGTATCGGTATAGTATTTGAGTCCGAGGTCTGGATGGTGGCCGCCTTGCAACAGCAATTGATCTCCTCCCCACTTGAGGGTTTCCCGGATTTTTTCTCGGTAGGTATCCATGGTGGTGATGTAGGCCTCTGCATGGCCGGGGATGCGGTAGAAGTTGCAGAATTTGCAGTTGGCGATGCAGACATTGGTGGTGTTCACGTTGCGGTCAATCTGCCAGCTTACCTTTCCGTGGGGTACCTGTTTTTTCCTAAGCTCGTCAGCCACATGCATCAGGTTGGTCAGTGGCGCTTCCTTGAACAGAAAAAGCCCCTCTTCTGCTGTCAAAAACTCCAGGTTCAGTGCCTTTTCGTACAATTCATTCAGATCATTCATGTAATTCATCATCAAGGCAACAAAGTTAGGGTAACAATGGTTTAAATTCGGAGTAAATGAGGTGTATCAGGCACATATATGTTTTAATCATCCTGGCTTTTCCTCCATTGGACGGAAATGCACAAGAATTGTTTGTTGAACCACCTTCAACCTTCATCACTTCATTTTCCTTCAGGATGCTGAACGGAGGGGTTATTTTGGTGAGGGCTGGCGTGAATGATTATGCCGATAGCCTTAGTTTCATCCTGGACACGGGCAGTGGTGGAATCTCCCTTGATTCAGCTACTGTCGAAGACCTGGGCATACCCATCACCCCATCAGAAAAAACAATCAAAGGTATTGGCGGGGTACGCAAGGTTTCTTTTTTGAACAATGCAAGGCTTAGGCTGCCTGGTTTAACAGTCGATAATCTCAACTTTCATGTCAATGATTATGAAATACTGACCAGTGTATATGGCATCAAGATTGACGGTATTATTGGCTACAGTTTTTTTAGTCGCTACATCGTCAACATCAATTACGATTTCCTTCAGATCAATGTTTTTTCAAAAGGAGAATACAACTATCCTTCATCTGGGTTCATGATGTACCCCATGTTCACCGCTCTACCCATGCAATCGCTTCAATTCACCGACAGCCGCAGGTTTTTACAGCGGTTTTACCTTGATACGGGGGCCGGATTGAATTTCCTTTTGTCAGAAAGCTATCTCAACGATAGCGCGGTTTTGAAAAAAAGCCGCAAGCCTCCGGTGATTACCCAGGCCGAAGGCGTTGGGGGGAAGATGAGCATGCGCTTGACCACCATCAAGCAACTGAAGGTGGGTCCTTATCGCTTCAGGTGGGTGCCAACTTTTCTGTTCAAGGACGAGTACAATGTTATCAATTATCCTTTTGTCGGCGGATTATTGGGCAATGATATCCTTCGCAGGTTCAACATCACCTTCGATTATGCGAAGCAGCAAGTGCATATTGTGCCCAACCTCCATTTCAAAGATGAGTTTGATTATGCCTACAGTGGTCTTTCTATCTATTTTATTGATGAAAAAATTGTGGTAGACGATGTAGTGCCTGACTCGCCTGCTGAAAAGGCCGGTTTTAAAAAAGAGGACATCATTGTTGCCATCAACAACAATACCAGCAACAATATCCAGGCCTACAAAACGATCATGCAAACCCTTGGTCAAAAGCATAAGTTTTTGGTGATCAGGAATGGCACGCCCATGATGCTCTCCATGAAGCCAATAAGTATATTGTAGGGTATTGATTACATTTGCGTTATGGTGAAGTTCGAAAGATTCATACTAGACAACGGGCTGAAGGTTTTGGTGCATATCGACCAAAGCACGCCCATGGCCGTAGTGAACGTATTGTACGATGTGGGCGCAAGGGATGAGGATGCCCAACAAACAGGGTTTGCACATTTGTTTGAGCACCTGATGTTTGGCGGATCAGTAAACATTCCGGACTATGATGACCCCTTGCAGGTTGCCGGTGGAGAGAACAATGCCTACACCACCAATGACCTTACCAACTATTATTGTCAGCTTCCTTCCGAAAACCTGGAGACGGCTTTTTGGCTGGAGAGTGACCGCATGCTGAGCCTTGCTTTCAGCAAGAAAAGCCTGGACGTGCAGCGAAAGGTGGTTTGCGAGGAGTTCAAGGAGCATTATATCAACAAGCCCTATGGTGATGTCTGGCATATCATGCGCGAACTGGCATTCAAGGAACATCCCTATCGTTGGATGACCATCGGCAAGGAATTGTCTCATGTGGAAAATGCACAGCTTGAAGACGTAAAACGGTTTTTCTTCAAACACTATAGACCATCGAACGCCATTCTTGTGGTGGCAGGAAATGTATCGGTTGAACAGGTTCAAGCTTTGGCCGAGAAATGGTTTGGTGATATTCCTTCGGGAGAAAAATACAGCAGGGACCTTCCTGTTGAACCTCAGCAAAATGAAGAAAGGCGCATGACCGTTCACCGCAAAGTGCCTGCTGATGCGATTTACAAGACATGGCACATGTGCAGCCGTCTGGATGATGATTATTATGCAACAGATTTGTTGACGGATATTTTGGGAGGCGGCGCTTCATCAAGGCTCTATCAATCGTTGGTGAAAGAACAGCAATTGTTTACAGGCATCAACTGCTATCATTTTGGCAGCCTGGATGCTGGATTGCTGGCCATTGACGGGCAGTTGGTCAAAGGTGTAGACATCAAAAAAGCCGAAGACGCGATTGAAGCTGAACTGGACAAAATCAGGCAAGAGCTTGTTGATGTTCGCGAGCTGCAGAAGGTCCAGAATAAAACCGAGAGTGTGATGGCTTTTGAAGACATGAGTGTGATGAACAGGGCCGGAAGTCTTGCGTTCTATGAATTGCTGGGCGATGGCGAACTGATGAACACTGAGTTCAAAAAATACCAGGAAGTTACCGTGCACGACCTCAAACGCATTGCCAGCCAAGTGATGCAGCCCTCCAACAGCAATACCCTTTGGTACCTTGCTGAAAACTAGAACATAAACCATACAAATCATTCCATGCCAGATAGAAGCAAAGCGCCCCATATAAAGGATGCCGTCGAATATGCCATCGCACTAAAAAAACCAGAGATCTTTACCCTCGATAATGGTGTACAAGTGTACAATGTGAATGCAGGAACTGAAGAGGTTGTGCAAATTGAGTGGGTCTTCAAGGCGGGGAACTGGTTTGAAAAAAGCAACAACATTGCGTCGGCTACCAATTTCCTGCTCAAGAACGGTACCTCAAAAAAATCTGCTTATGAAATCAATGAGTATGTAGATTTTTACGGGGCTTATCTCAACCGCAGTTGCTACAATGAAACGGCAGTGGTAACACTGCATTGTTTATCCAGGCAATTGGAAAACCTGCTGCCATTGGTGCAGGAACTGTTTGTGGATGCTATTTTTCCTGAAGATGAACTCCATATTTTCAGGCAGAACATGAAGCAGAAGCTGGAAGTCAACCTGAAAAAGTGCGACTTCGTGGCGGGAAGAAAAATTGATGAATTCCTGTTTGGCGCAAAGCATCCTTATGGTGTTTACAGCGAAATGACTGATTATGATGCGTTGGATATTGTAGCACTTCGCCAATATTATGCCACTTATTATCAGCAAGGACATTGCACCATTTTTTCCGCAGGCATTCTTCCAGCCAATTATGCAACATTGATGAATGATTTTTTTGGCAATCTTCCTTTCAACCAATTGCCCATCGAATCACCAGAACATCTTGTTGCTCCTGCCGAACAAAAAAAATGGAACATCATCAACGATGCAGAAGGTGTGCAGGGTGCAGTGCGCATCGCCCGCCCCTTTCCAACCAGACATCATCCTGATTTCCCCAAGGTGCAGGTATTGAATACGCTGTTCGGCGGTTTCTTTGGATCGAGGTTGATGAACAATATCCGCGAAGACAAAGGATATACATACGGCATTTATAGTTTTCTTGTGAACCATATCCATGGCGGTGCCTGGATGATCAGTACAGAAGCGGGCCGTGAAGTATGTGACGCCACGGTCAATGAAGTATACAACGAAATGCAAGCACTCCGCGAAGGAGATATTGATCCTGAAGAATTGTTGCTGGTCAAGAACTATTTGATCGGCACCTTGCTCGGTGATCTCGATGGACCTTTCCACATCATTGCCCGTTGGAAAAACCTGGTCCTCAACGGACTGGACGACAGCTTCTTCTACCACTCTGTAGACACCATCAAAAACATCAGCGCAGAAGAATTGAAGGCCATGGCCAACAAGTACCTCCAGCCTGAAGATTTTTATGAGTTGGTGGTGGTTTAGTGCTTGAGTCCATCAATGATTTCGATAGCGGTTTTCTCCAGCTTTGAAAGCAGTGGCGGCAATACAAATGGTGCTTTCTGAAAATAGAAAAGCGTTATCAACTTTCTGCCTGGATCAACCATGTAAGCAGTATTGAAGGCACCTCCCCAGAAAAAACTCCCCACGCTTGCATTGTTGATCACCTGGCCTTTTTCTGTTGTCAGCCCGACACCCAGACCAAAATTGTTCAGGGATGCTTTGCCACCAAAAATATATGTCTTGTCACCCAGTTGGTTCGTAAGAAATGCTGCCATAGACTTTTTTGTCAACAAGGTTTTGTTTTTGTATTTGCCTTTGTTCAGAAGACAGACGAGAAACCTTCCATAGTCTTCTGTTGTAGAAACGAGTCCACCAATGCCGGAATAATATCCGTTGTCATCTTGTTTCGCATAATCAACAGGAAAAATGGAAGGACTGAGTTCTTGCAGACTATCTGCCCGGAATTGTATGTAAACGTTTACAAGTCGATCCTGTTTTTCCTTGGGCAGGTAAAAATAAGTGTCATTCATTTCAAGGGGTTTGAAAATATTTCTTTCCAAGTAGTTACCTAGCGACATGCCTGATATGATCTCAATGAGTCTCCCTGCTACATCAGTACTGAGCCCATAGCTGAACCTTTCGCCGGGTTGATGTGCCAGAGGCATTTTTGCAATCTGTTGAATTTCCTCTTCAAGATTTTTGTAGCCCATGTTCAGCAGTTTGTCCAGTCCGTATTTTTTGAACAGCGGCGCTAGTCTTGGATGTTCATCTGCTGATGAAATACCTGATTGATGCGTCAACACATCCCGGATGGTGACGGATCTTTTTCTTTCAACCAATTGTATTGAATCTCTTCTGATAATCGCAACTTTTTGATTGCTGAACGCTGGGATATATCGCTCAATGGGTTCATCTAACCCAATCTTGTATTTTTCTAACAATTGAAGCAGGCCAACAGAAACAATTGCCTTTGTTTGGGAGGCTATCCTGAAAATGGAATGGGTTTCCATTTTTTTGTTTGCAGCAATGTCTGAATAGCCAAAAGCCTTGTTGTACTTCACCCTGCCCTCATGTATGATGAGTGCAGTACCTCCCGCAACGCGGTGCTCATCCACTTCTTTGTTGATGATGCTGTCTATTTTTGAAAAAGATTGACTGCTTGTAAGATTGCAGAAATGCAACGCGATGAAAATTACCATTAACCTCATGAACATTCATTTTAAGTTGGCAAATGTAATAATTGCAATGCGGGACTGAAATTTTCATTTGACAGTTAACGCAACGGTAACAGTCTTCATCATATTTTATTGTTTTTCAACAACAAGTATTGAACAATCCACAAGCCTGTCCACATGTTTTTAACAATTTTATTTTGGAGACATTCAGTTAATATTTCATTCATAAATCCGTAACACTTGAGTTGCACCTTGTGGAAAATAAACGATCATGGAAGTTTCATCACAGCTGCTCTCCCATACAAGACATTTGTTGCAAAATGGCATCTTCAATCACCTGTCTGATCAAAAAATATCCACGCTTCACTACATGATTCTTTCTGCCAATAAAAGGATTCAGGATCAGCAGACAATATTCAACTTGTGGAGAGAAGGCGACTTTACATCTAATTTTGTCAACATGCAGCTCTTGCAGCAAACAAACTATTTGCTTCAAATGCATGGACAAAAAATGATAGAGGAGGATTTTCTGGAATTGATTTTAGAATAAATAGGTCCAAATAATTTTTAGGAATTCCAGACAAAAACTGTAACTTCTGTCTTCAACGATAGAAGTATGGAACGCCGAAACTTTTTGCGCTCTTCCGGTATTTTTGCTGCTGGTATCTATGCTGGCAATGCCAAAGCCATTGCTGGCCCTTTTCAGCCAGGAGAGCTGTTACACAATATCCCTTCGGACAAAAGACTCGATTCCAGCTGGGTCGCGTCGCTGTCAAAAAGGGGATATGTCACCAAGTATATTAAAACCAGAAATGAGCTCAAGTACATCGGTATGCCGGTTGGCGGCATCAATGCGGGCACCGTCTATCTCGGTGGAGATGGAAGGCTGTGGCTATGGGATATTTTCAATGCTAATCAAAATGGTATTGAACCCAAAACCATTGAATGGCACTCCAGTGTCCATGTAGGAAAAAAAATACGTTCACAGGATGGCTCCGCCTATGTTCAACCGGCCAAAGACATTCGGCCACTTGAACAGGGGTTTGCTTTTAAAATTCTGATAGATGGTAAAACCATCATCAAGAAAATGGAAGCTTCGGATTGGGATGATATTATTTTTGAAGCCACCTATCCCATGGCCAAAATAAGGTACATCGACAAGCAGTTACCGGTAGACATCACAGCAGAAGTATTTTCACCCTTCATTCCATTGGATGAAAAAAACTCCTCATTGCCTTGTACTGTTTATTCCTTCAACATAAAAAACAGGTCTACTTCAACCATCTCGGTTGATGTGTTGGGGTGGCTGGAAAACAAGGTGGCGCCAAGGTCTGCAAAGGAATCAAACAAACGCATCAACACAATTTTTTCAGATAAAAAAATGCAGGGTGTTTTCTGTTCAATCGGTTTGAATGAAAACCCGGCTATATCAAATGCAGCGGATTATGGTAGCTTGTCGATTGCTTCAATTGGCGAACAGGCAAACACCCAAACCAATTTTTCATTACCCATCACATCTTCTTCTTTTGGTCAACAAATTGCTGACAAAACAGAAAAGGGGATTGCAGATCGGTTGATAGCATCCGTCTGTACTTCGCATCAAATTGGTCCCAATCAAACTGCTACAACTGAAAAAGTGATCAGCTGGCATTTTGTGAATTTGAAATTGCACAAAGCCATTCAAGACAAGGGCCGGTATTACAACAACTGGTTCAAGTCTGCTGATGCAGTGGCAGCCTATGTTGCAGCGAACGCTAAGCAACTTTTTTCAGCAAGCAGGTTATGGAAAAAAACCTGGTACGATTCCAGCCTACCCTGGTGGTTTCTGGAAAGAACGTTTTTGAATATTTCTACCTTGGCCACCACCACCGCCCACCGTTTTGAGTCTGGCAGGTTCTATGCCTGGGAGGGGGTTGGTTGTTGCGAAGGAACTTGCATGCATGTCTGGCAATATGCCCATGCCATGGGCCGTATCTTTCCTTCCATTGAAAGGGATACCAGAGAGCGGGTTGACCTTGGTCTTTCGCTGCAGCCTGATGGGATGATATGGTACCGCGGTGAAGTGGTCAAAGGGCCTGCCATTGACGGGCAAGCGGGCACCATCCTCCGGATTTACCGTGAGCACCAGATGAGCGCAGATGATGGCTTCCTGAAAAAGAATTGGGAGAAAATAAAACTCGCCAGCCAATGGGTCATCAACCAGGACCGGAACAAGGATGGCATGGAAGATACGCCCATCGAAAACACGTTGGATGCTGTTTGGGATGGTGAGATTGCATGGCTGGTGGGGCTTTGCATTGCAGCGGTAAAAGCGGCAGAGCAGATGGCCATTGAAATGAAAGACGATGCTTTTGCAAAAACCTGTGCAGACTATGTTGCATTGGGCAGCAAGAACATGGATGAAAAATTATTCAACGGTGAATATTTTATACACCGACCCGATGAAATAAAGGGCCGTCAAAAACTGGGATCTTACAATACCTGTCATATCGACCAGGTCTATGGGCAAAGTTGGGCGCATCAGGTGGGTTTGGGCAGGATCAACGACAAGGGGAAAACCCTGTCTGCCCTGAGGGCCTTGTGGAAATACAATTTCACACCCGATATTGGTCCCTATATCAAAGAAAGACCAGGCGGAAGGCCATATGCCCTGCCGGGCGAAGGTGGACTGGTGATGAATACCAATCCCAAAAATGAGGCAAAGCCTTATGGCGAAAACATGACCTGGCAGTTGGGATATTTTCATGAGTGCATGAGCGGGTTCGAGCACCAGGTGGCAGCGCACATGATGGCCGAAGGCATGTTGGACGAGGCCTTGGTCCTGACCCGCATGATCCACGACCGTTATCATGCCGGTAAAAGAAATCCATTCAATGAAATAGAATGCAGTGACCACTATGCAAGGGCCATGGCGAGTTATGGTACTTTCATTACCGCCTGTGGTTTTGAGTACCATGGCCCTAAAGGGTACATGCGTTTTGCGCCCAAGATGGGTGCAGAAAATTTCAAGGCGCCATTCGCTGCTGCAGAGGGTTGGGGAAGCTACAGCCAGAAAATAGACAAACAACATTTAAACGCAAAACTGACAGTTGCCTATGGAACTTTATCTCTCAATGTTTTTTCATTGCAGTCTTCAAAAAAAGTCGGCAGAATTACAGTGCGCCTGGGAAACAAAATCATTCCCGCCACTTTCAAACAAGATGGCGACAACTGTGTGATTCAATTTAAAAAAACAGTACTCGTTTCAACAGATCAATCACTCCATATTTCTATTTAAATATGATCATTACTTACAACAAAGTGGTATCCATCAACTATATGTTGAAAGATGAATTGGGTAATCTATTGCAAGACAATGATGGCTTTACGCCGGAAGAATATTTGCATGGGGCCGATAATATTTTGCCAGGATTGGAGCGCGCCCTGGAGGGCTTGAAACAAGACCAGGTCATCGATGTGGTGATCTATCCCGAAGAGGCATATGGCCCCAAGGAAGTCAGTCTCATCATCCAGGTATCCAATGAGGACCTTGAAGACCCTGCTGCGATCAATGAAGGCGAATACATTCAATTGTTCGACGGAACAGAAGCCATTGTGGTAGAGAAAAATGATGACCATATCATTGTTGATGCGAACCATCCCCTTGCCGGACAAACCTTGTACTATACCGTAAAAATAGCCGGCATTCGGGATGCAACCGAAGAGGAGATCATCAATGGGGAACCGTCAGCACCAGTGGCAAAGAGCTGTGGCCCTGCGGGTTGTTGCTAAAAAATACTGCATGAAAAAAGTATCCGTTCTTTTTTTGTTTCAATGCCTGGTCATGCTGACACAGGGACAGGAACTGTTTATTGCACCCAAGCCATCGACCACAACAAGATGGATCAGCCCTGAGAATCCAACCGGAACAAAGGCATCAGCAGGAAAAGCAAACCAGGGTGCAAAAGGCAGCGCTTTTCTCACGGTCAAGGCTGGCGAACAATTGGTGATGATGGATGTGAAGGGTGCTGGCATCATCCGCCGCATGTGGATCAGCGGCACCATACCCAGAAGCGAGGAACAACGAAGAATG
This sequence comes from Chitinophagaceae bacterium, assembly GCA_044341875.1. Lineage (GTDB taxonomy): Bacteria > Bacteroidota > Bacteroidia > Chitinophagales > Chitinophagaceae > Pollutibacter. Next base: position 18,337 of record JBIIQT010000036.1, read on the forward strand.
GTAAGGATTGACATCTACTGGGACGGCAGCAAGAAGCCGGCAGTGTCCGCACCTATTGGAGATTTTTTTGGATTGGGATTGGGTTTGTCGGTTCCCTATAAAAATGCATTGTTCTCCAACCCGGAGGGGCGTTCATTCAATTTTACCATTCCGATGCCTTATAGGACAGGCGCGAAAATTATCATCACCAATGAATCATCAGCTCATGCATTGGTTTGGTATGATATCAATTATACGGTTGAAACTGTGCCACAAGACGCAATGTATTTTCATGCCTATTGGGACCGCAATCCCAAAACAACATTGGGCGTTGACCATGTTATTCTTCCTGAGGTCAAAGGCAAGGGAAGGTTTCTAGGAACGAACATTGGTGTAATTGGTGATTCCGCTTACCGCAATACCTGGTTTGGTGAGGGAGAAGTGAAGATCTATTTGGATGGCGATAAACAGCTGCCAACGCTTGCAGGAACAGGAACTGAAGATTATATTGGAACAGGATGGGGACAAGGTGAATACCAGGATCAGTTCCAGGGCTCATTGGTCTCTGACAGCAAAAATGATGTCTATGCATTTTACCGGTATCATGTTCCGGACCCTGTATATTTCCAGCAGGATTGTAAAGTGACGATTCAGCAGATTGGAAATACCGATATAAAGAACATGCGCGGGATGTTGGCAAGGGGCGTAGAACTCAAGCCAGTATGGGGTTTCAAACAAGGGAGCAATACGGATATTTTCAATCTTCAAGGCAACCCTCCAACGCAAATCCTCCTGCTTGACAGGCCAGACATCAAAGGCATCAACGATCCCATGTTTGACAAGGGATTTTTTGGAGGAAATTTTTACAGGAGCGATGACGTTTCATCTGTTGCTTATTTTTATTTGAACAGGCCTTATAGCAACTTGCCTGAGATGAAAGACAAGCAGTTGCGGATTGAAGGAATGAAAGAAAAAGTATGGGACAGAAAAAAATAATTTGACCATGAAAAAACTGAAATACTTGTTGCCTTTGTTTTTTTTGATTGCATGCAACAATACAACCAATAAAGACACTATAATGCAGCAGGGAACATTTGGATATGATTTGGAATTCTTGCGCAAGCATCACAAGGATTTAGTGCTGTTGGAAAACGGAGAAGCCAAGCTGATCGTGTTGCCAGCCTATCAGGGCCGCATCATGACCAGCACTGCAGAAGGCAATGGCGGAGCGAGTTTTGGCTGGTTAAACCATGAACTGATTGCAGCTGGAAAGTTCACTGAACATTTCAGTGCATTTGGTGGTGAGGAAAGATTTTGGCTCGGCCCAGAAGGCGGTCAATTTTCCATCTACTTTAAAAAAGGCGTTGATTTCAAATTTGAGAATTGGTTTGTGCCAAAAAAATTGGATACTGAAGCATTTGATTTGGTTGCATCAGACAAAACGTCTGCGCAATTTGAAAAGCAAATGCATCTTGAAAATTTTTCAGGAACCGGCTTTGATCTGAAAGTTAATCGCAAGATCAGTCTCTTGGATGATTCAGCCATTCAGGTATTGTTGGGGAAGCTCCCAACCGGAGTAAAGGCGGTGGGTTTTCAGTCAGACAACATGGTTACCAATACAGGCAATGCCGAATGGAACAAATCATCTGGCATGCTCTCTATCTGGATCCTGAGCATGTTGAATGCCGGCAACCAGACCTCTATTGCAATACCTTATAAAAAAGGTGATACTGCAGTGCTCGGCAAAATTGTTACCGATGATTATTTCGGTAAAGTATCAGCAGAAAGATTGAAGGTTGCAGACGGGTTGATTTTGTTCAAGGCAGATGGCAACCAGCGCAGTAAAATTGGCCTTTCACCTGCACGTGCCTTACCCATGGCCGCCAGCTATGACGCCACAAACAATGTACTGACCATTGCTCAATTCAGTTTGCCTGAAGGGAAAACAGACTATGTAAATTCACTGTGGGAGCAACAGCAACATCCATTTGCTGGTGATGCGGTCAATGCCTACAACGATGGACCCATTGAAGGAAAACAAATGGGAAAGTTTTATGAACTGGAAAGCTCATCACCCGCAGCAGCCCTTGCTCCAGGTCAAAGCCTTAGCCATTTTCACAGGACTATCCACATGAAAGGAACCAAAGAAAGTCTGAATACAATTGTTCAGCAACTGCTTGGTGTTGGCATTGATGCACTTGTGTTATAAAATTTTTGACAGGAACTGAAGGCTCAATGGCAGCTGCGTCATCACCCTTGTAGATTCATCTTCAATAAAATAGTGTTTCACGCCGGCTTTTTTGGCTGCTTTCATGACTGCTTTGATGTTTACATCACCCTTTCCCAACACCACATTGGTTTCTTCATCGGCACCGCCGGTATCGTTGCATTGGGTTCCGTGTTCACGGTCCTTGAGGTGTAACATCTTCATGCGTGCAGGATATTTCTTGATCAGAGAAATAGGGTCAGCACAGCCTTGCTTGGCCCAGTAAACATCGAGTTCAAAGTTCACATAAGCAGGGTCAGTTTTGGCGACAAGATCATCAAACAATGTACCAGCGACAGAAGGCCTGAATTCAAATCCATGTGGGTGATAACAGAAACTGAGGCCTGCTTCTTTCAGGATCTTTCCTGCACGGTTGAACCTTGCAACCGCTTCATCAATGTCTTTGCTTCCAAATTCATTCCCCTTGTGTCCAATCCAAAAACAAACCACATAAGTAGCGCCAAGTGCCTTTGCATCTGCGATGGTTTTACTGAGGTCTCCCTTCATCGCTTCATAATCAACGCCAATGCTTACCATTTTGTATCCCATCTGGTCAAGCATTTTCTTGTAGCTTAAAATATCCATGCCATAAAGTTCTCCACCTTCCAACTCCTTGATGCCCATGGCACGGACTTTTTGAAGGGTGCCTTTTAGGTCTTTCTTCACTTCGTTGCGAACAGAATAAAGTTGCAGTCCAATTTCTTGTGCGCCTGCAAAAAAAACAGTGGAGCATAAAATGGTAATTGACAGCATCAACTTTTTCATCAACGTAGTTTTTTAGAAATTAAAAATAAGACTTTCCATCATCTCTTGCGAAAAGCATCAATCGTGTCCATGGTATAAGTATAAAGCACCATAGGTCCAATTGGGCGACTGTAACCCTGGGTAATTAAACCTGTCCATCATCAGCGCAACATAGCGAAAAGGATAGCCTTCGGGCAATTGAACAACATTCGGCCATACCCTTGAGCCGGAGGTTTCATCCCATGGCGGAAGATCCATTTTCAGTGTGCCGGCTTCCTTGAGATCAGGATAGGTATAGATATAGATCTTACGGTCTTTGCTGCCTGAAAAACAATAGAATTGATTTCCGATTTTTTGGATGGATGTTCCAGTTGAATTGTAAGCAACAGGTCCGGCAATTTTGGTATAGCCTTTGTTCCAGCTATCAGACTCCAGCATGATGGCCTTGTATCCATTTTCATTGGTGCAGGTAAGCATTCGCCATTTCTTTGCTTTTGCATCAAATAAAATATGCGGGTCCTCGTAATCACCCACCATGCCAAAGGGTGTTGCCCGCATGATGGAAAAACCAAAACGCGGATCTTGTTTGCTTTCAATGGTAAGCAATTGTTTTTTCTCCTGCTTGTTGGCAAAAGCGCTGAAACCCGTTGTCAGTCCACGCCAGATGCTGTCTTTCCTGTCGTAAAAAATATGTGAAGCCACTTCATTCCTGAGCAATCCATCTTGTCTGTCAAATACAATCACCCCTTCCATCTTGATGTCAAATACGGAAGGACTCATGCTGAAAACACCTTGCATGGGATGCGGCAAACCGCGACCCCTGATGGTCATGGTATACCATAGTCTTCCCTTATCGAGCAGGGGATCACCATTTTCATAGGTGATGGCCCTGATGTCTGCCAGTCCGATTCCGCTGCTGAGCGAGGCATCAACTTTTTCGATATCAACCCTTCCCTTTTCAAGGGTTAAAAAAAGCCTGGACTGAAATGAGTGGATGAAGTCCATTTTTCTAAGATCAAGGTACTCGCAGATTTCAAATTGTGCAACTGGTTTTGGAAGGTCATTGTTTTGCACATACATTACCAAACCGCTTCCCAGCATTTGAAGAATGATATTCCCTTTGAAGCTGTTTTTTTCACCAGCCTTGAAGGCGATGGATTTTTCGACAACGGTTATAGAATCCTTGACAATCCTGATCCTTGCATCCACCATGTTTTGATCATCAAAAACCGCTGTGATGATGCACTGATTTTTTTGGTGTTCATCCGTGAATTCAAATCCGATCTCACCATTTCCCTTGCAGCTGTCCAACCCAATGGTATACGTAGCAAAAGGGTTGAAGCCTCCAAACCAGATGGACGTGGTTGATATTTTTTCTGATTGCAAAGACAGGCGATTGCCCGTTGTTTGAATATTGGCATGTGTTGTAAGGCGGTGTGAAGCCGGGTACATCACTGGCATTCCGATGATTTCGTTGGGATGCAATGCAGACAATGGAATGGACAGTTCCTTGTCGAACAAAAATCTTCTGACAGCCTGTCTTGTGAATTGAATCCCATCTGGTATAACCTGTTGCTGGGCCATCAATGGAGTCCATGCCATCATGCAATAGAAAAACAAACAGCAGATTGATTTCAGTAAGAACTTGATTCTTCTCATGGGTACATTTTATTGACCGGGCATGTATTGTTTCTCCATGTTCTTCAGTACATCCTCCTTGTAAAACAATACATCCTTGAACTGCCCTTTGGTATACATTTCTGCCTGGTCTTTGAAATGTTTGGACGCAGGGTCTCCGCTCTCTCCACCGGCCAGCAACGATTTTGCTTTTATCTTTTTACCAAATTCAACGGCACAGATAAAACTGTTTCCGCCATATCCGTAGCGTTTTTTTGTGCCTTCGGATGTGCGGGAATTGAAGGAAGGAAGGCTGCCCCAAGCTGAAGAGGCAAAGGGGGATGGAATGCTGGGCTGGTTGTCATCAAACTTCGATTTCATGGCATTGCTGATGCGTTGAAATCGGTTGACCTCGCCCCAGGCAATTTCCCAGGTGCCGTAATCAGCCTTCAATTTTTTCAAGGTCTCGATCAGAAAACTGATCTTGGTGGCATCGGGCATTTCTTTCAGCATCCGCGGCAATTCAAAGGGAAGATCGATGGGTCCTTTTTTTCCTCTTGTCAGATAAGGTACAACACGCTCCGCCCAATGGATGGCAACGGTCGTCGCTACTGAATTGAATGCTGACCTACGGTCCCAGGCATTGAGCAGGTTGATGGCCTTGGTTATTTCAGGTTTGATGTCATCCGCAATGGCTGTTCTGTTGGCGCTGATCAGCGATGGCAACAAAACATCGAATGCGGCAAGATAGGTGTCGTATCCTGCAGCAATCAAACTGTTGATGTCATATTTTTCTCTGCTGCCCAATACTCTCACAGCATTGACGCCACGGAAATTCTCGGGGTCTGGTGCCATGTAGCTGGGATATTTCTTTTTGGAAATGCTTCCATTGCCTGCAACAGTAAATGGTGTGGCGTTGCAGTTCTGCAGCCAGCCATTGGCGGGGTTGTAGAGATGAACTGTTTCATCAACGGTGTGCAAGCCCTTCCAATCGGTTGCAGCTGTTGATCCATCCACCGGATTTTCCCAGTCAATATTGGCATCGCGCTTGGGCATGAAATTGCCATGCCAATAAGCGATGTTTCCCTGGTCGTCTGCATAGACCGTATTGTTGGAAACATTTTCACGCAGGTCCATGATGGACTTGAATTCAGCAAAGGTTTTTGCTTTGGTTCTGCTCCAGGATTGTATCAAACCCTTCAGCGATCGGTTGTTAGACTGCATGCTGATCCACTTGTCTTCTTGCATGGCCATCACCGGGCCATGGTGCGTTGCATAAACCTTGAATTCTTTTTTGGCCATGCTGCCATTGGCCATCTTGTAGGCAATGGTTGTTGGTTGTATGCTCACAGGGCGAAGCTGTTTTTCATGCTGATAGAAGAGTCCGTTCTTGTGCTTGACAATGGTCTCTTCATAAAGGTCTGCTACATCGGCCTGACTGGAGGTATGCATCCAACCACAGTGTTCATTGAATCCCTGGTACACAAAAAATTGTCCCCAGGTAACGGCGCCATAGGCATTGAGTCCTTCCTCACTCACCATGTGCACTTCGGGGCGGAAATAAAAAGTAACATGCGGGTTGATGTAGAGCATCGCATTGCCAGAAAGGCTGCGCGATGGCGCAATGGCAAAACCATTGGAGCCGCTGAGCTGCTCGGGATCTTTCTTTTTCAGTGATGCAAGGTCTGTTGAAAGACCTGCATAAAACTTCTTGATATCGTTGGCGGTAAGGTCGCTGGTCTGGATCGCTGAAATGCTGCCGTCTGTATAGGTCAGTGGATACCAGGGTTTGAATTCCCGCAGCAGCGCAGGTTTCACTTTTGGATTTTTGTAGAGATAATAATTCACCCCATCTGCAAATGCGTTCAGCAGTTTTTTCATCCAGTCCGGGCTTGCTTCATAATCTTTTACGGATGCTGCAGAATCGATGACCATTTTCACGAGCAGGTCTTCATAAATGCTTTGCTCTCCATTGATCTCACTGGTTCTTCCGAGCATGGTGATGTAGTTCATTTCCACCCGCTGAAAATCATCTTCACATTGTGCGTACAACAATCCAAATACACAATCTGCATCTGATTTTCCATAGATATGCGGAATGCCCCACTTGTCTCGGATGATGTTCACGCGTTTGGCGGTTTCCTGCCAGCGTAAAACATCTTGCTTTGACTGGGCAAGCGCGAGCATGGGAAAAAATAAAAGCAATAATATTTTTCTCATCGTATTTGTTTTAGGATTTCATGACCAAGATCCAGGGAATCACATTTGTTTGTCGGTGCTGTATTGATTAACGTTGATTCGCCTTCAGTACCCTGATGAAATTTCCTCCAAGAATTTTGGTGATGTCTTTTTTGCTGTATCCTCTCTTCAACAACTCCTCTGTGATCAACGGCATGTTGGTCACATCATTCAGTTCACGGGGAGATGAATTGATGCCATCAAAATCAGATCCGATGCCGATATGGTCAACACCAATCAAGGCAGCAATATGATCGAGGTGGTCGATGAGTTGTGTAAGCGAGGGGCGAACATTGTCCATCTCCTCCTTGTATTTTTCATGGATCAAAAGATTGGCGTAAAAATCACTGGGATTGATTTTCAACAAAGAATCTTTTTCCTTCTGGTGCTTTCTGATGAAGGCATTGTTTTTTTCGCGGAAGCTGCTGTCCACAAATCCGGAATAAAAATTCAGGTGGATGACGCCATTGTTTTTTCCAATCATCCGGATCTGGTCGTCAGTGAGATTCCTTGGAACAGGGCAGAGTGCATAGGTACAACTGTGTGAAGCAATCACGGGTTTTGTGCTGATGCGCAAGGCATCGTAAAATGTTTTTTCGCCCACATGCGAAATGTCAACAATCATCCCCAGTTCGTTCATGCGTTTTACAATAGACTCACCCAGTGCATTCAATCCATATGGATGGCCTAGGTCTTTTTTTGCCCTTTCATCCGCAGCCGAGCTGGCCCATGAAGTGCTGTTGTTCCATGTAAGCGTCATATAGCGCGTACCACGTTCGTATAATTTTTCGAGGTAGTCTATCCTGTCTTCGATCATGTGTCCGCCCTCCACACCAATCATGGATCCAAGCTTTCCGGTTTTCACGGCAGTCTTCAGGTCTGCAACATTGCGCACCAACATCATCTTGTCGGGGTTGCGGTTCACCGTTGCATAAAGCGTATCGATTTCGCGGTTCGCAAATGCATAGGCGGTACCCATCCCATAATTTTCATCACAGAAAATGGAAAAAACCTGCACATCAATGCCACCGGTTTTCATTCTTCCAAGATCAGAATGGGTGATGCCATTCAGGTCTTGGTCAAAGCTTTTTCCTTTTTCAATGCCCGTGCTGATGAAATCATTGTGCGTATCAATCACAATGGCTTTCTGGTGAATTTTTTTGAAGGGCTGTGAAATAGCAAGCATCGGTCCGGCCGCAATCAACAGCGCAGAAAGAAATATTTTTTTCATGTTTTAATCATTGATGGATTGGTACATCAGTACTTTGAAGCGGTCGTGAATATCGCCAAACTGCATGGGATAGATATTGGTGAAGAAAAGACCTACGATTTTTTCTTTTGGATCCACCCAGTAGGTGGAAGAGAACATCCCGCCCCAGCTGAAGGTTCCTTCATTGGTGGGAAGTTTTCCGCTTCCGGCAGCAGTGATGATGCCAAAGCCCAGTCCAAACTTATCGTTACCATTGCTGATTTCGCCGATTTGATTTTGGGTCATCATGCGCACACTGTTTCTGCTGAGGATGCGCACGCCATTGAATTCGCCGCCATTCAACATCATCTGCAAAAAGATGCCATAGTCCATGATGGTGGAAGAAAGTCCGCCACCACCACTGAACATTTTGAAATCCATGTTGGGGAAGTCGCGGTAAAATGTTCCGGTCAGTGCATAGGTTGGTTCCATCATTTTCAATTTGCCTTCCTTGTGCGAATAAAGGCTCACCAATCTTTGTTGTTTTTCTTTTGGCAGGTAGAAGTAGGTGTCTTTCATGCCCAATGGTTTAAAGATCCGCTTGCGAAAGAACTCGTCCAGTGTCATGCCAGAAACCACTTCAACAAGATAGCCCAGCACATCGGTGTTGAGTCCGTATAAATATTTTTCACCGGGATGATGGAACAACGGCAGCGCTCCTAAATTCTTGATGCTTTCTGCCAGGCTGATGTCTTTTACACCGATGCCACCAACAACACCATTTTTTGCATAGATGGCTTTGGCTGTGGATGAGCCGATTTGTGCATACC
>JBIIQT010000037.1:0-26901 GCA_044341875.1 Chitinophagaceae bacterium
ACCAGAGCGGTAGCGACAGGATTGCAGAAGCGATCGAATCAATGGATGTTGATGTGGTGGTGAACATTCAGGGAGATGAGCCTTTTGTTGAAAAAGAACCACTCCAGGATCTTCTGAAATGTTTCCAAGATCCTGGCGTAAGGGTTGCCTCCGTCATGAAAAGGTTTGGAGAAGGGGATGAGCCAGAAAACCCGAACCAGGTGAAGGTGGTTTGCAACAGGAACAACGACGCGCTTTATTTCAGCCGTTCCCCGATTCCTTTCAAGCGCAACCGAAGTGCAGACCTGCCTTATTTTAAACATGTTGGGGTGTATGCTTACAGAAAAGAAACCCTGCTCAATTTTACACAGTGGCCCATGGGTGCATTGGAACAAACCGAAATGCTCGAGCAGTTGAGGTATCTTGAAAACGGGGTTTCCATCAGGATGGTAGAAACAAAAACAAGCAGCATTGGCATTGATACGCCAGAAGATCTTGAAAGAGCCCGGGTTGAATACAAGTCTTCGTTAAAGGGCTTTTAGTCCTTTTATTTTCTTTTATATACAGGGACGGTGCTGCATGGCTCACCATACATGAGCGATTTGACCACGGGCAAAAGCTTGATGGATATTTCTGCATATGCATACTCGGGCACGGGCTTGTCTCCACAACCCTTCACCACAACGCGCTTTCCTTCATATACTGCCGCATTGACCTGCCTGATGTTTTGGACAAAGACCTGTTTAAATGCCTCTTCTGGGGTTCCAGAGATGATTGATCTTGCGATTCCGGAAAGCTTTGAGGCAACAAGCATATAGGCCCACATGGGAACAATAGCGTCGGTTGAACAATACACGGCCACATCTCTGTTCTCGTATTGGCTCCAATCATGATGATCAAGGGATTCCCTAAAATCTTTCTCCTTGAGCAGCATTTCCATAAAAAGGAAATTTTTCAAATCGAAAGGCATTGGCTCCGCAGACGGGTAATATTTTTCAAGGTCGATGGTGATCAACCCGCTTTCTGCAACCTTGTTCCTGATCTCTTCCATGGTGTAAAGTTACCTAAAATGCAGCAGCCACCCTTGGGGGTGGCTGTGCGTTTGTTTTCTCATGAGCAGTATGTCATCAGTATCCGGCGTCCCTTCTTTTATCAACGATTTTCATTGATTTTTTCAAAGACTCCATCGTGCTGTATCCTGCGAATTGCTTCATTTGTGACTCGAGGGCCTTCTTTTGACCAACAAAATCAATTGTCGATGAAGGAAGGGCGCCAACCTGGTTCACTTTAATATAGTATACACCATTTTGACCGTCAATCACGTCTGATGTATTAGACAAGTTCTTTTTGTTAAACGCTGCACCAATTACTTTTGTTTCTGAACCAAGGTTGGGAACAAAAGGATCAGCAAACCTGACCGTGTCTGTCCTTCCGGTTGTTCCACCAAGCAAAGCGGCCAATTTATCCAGGTTTTTCTCGGATCCGGCCTTTTGAGCCACCATTTCTGCTTTTTTCTTGTTCCTAAGGGTTGGTTCTACCAATACCCTTGCAACCGATGCCGGCTGAACACCTTCTTTGATTTCGTTGGTAACCATGGCTACCACGTATTGATCTTTGAGGTCGAATGGCTCAGAAACCGCTCCTGTTTTGTTTTCAAATATCCATTTTACGATAGCCCTTGAAGAAAGTGGGCCAGCGCTGTAATCAAGTTCTTTGATGTTGTCTGCCGTCAGCTTGTTGATCTTCATTTTTGCAACGGTTTCGTCAAAAGACTTTTGGTCCCTGCTGCTTCCAACAAACTGGGTTGCGGAGGAAGAGGCTGTTGCATCGGTTTCTTCACTGGCAACAATGGGCTTTGCCAGATATGCAACCTTGTAGGCCTCTTCGAAATTTTTCTGGTTCAACACTTCAATGATATGGTAACCAAACTCGGTTTTTACCACTTCCATGCTTCCTTTGGGTTTGTTGAAAATGAAGTCAGCAAATTCCTTTGCCAGGTTCATGTCAACAGAAGAGAAATCATACTCACCGCCCTTGTCCTTGCTTCCCTGGTCATCGCTGAGGGTTGCTGCTAAAGCACCAAAGTTTCCGCCAGATTTGATTACGGCATAAATGCTGTCAATACTCTTTTTGGCTGCACTGTCGCTGCGCCTTTGCTGGCCAGTTTGAGGATCAACAATTCCCACAAGGATATGTCTGCATTTAACAGAATCTGGCAATGATTTTGTTTGTATTTTTTTCGCGATCACAAAGCTTCCACCATCGAGGTAAGGACCCGCAACAGCACCAACGGGCAATGATATGATGGTGTCTTTTGCGCCCATCTGAAGTTTTGACTTCAGGGCAAATCCATCAAAAAATGGAAGAGAGGTATTGTTTCTAGTAACAAAACTTTTTGCATCGGGCGCAGCATAGAATGCAGCTTTTAATTCATTGAGCTGGTTGTAAACCCTTGCAGAGTCCTGTGGAGTTGGGTTTGCGCTGAATGAAACATAGGCGATGCTTTTTACATGCTCCTGTTTGAATTCGTCCTTGTGTTTTGACACATAATCACTGATTTCGCTATCGCTCACCTTAATGGTGCTGTCTGCGATGGTGGTATAGGGGATACCCACAAAAGATATTGAAGCGAAGGAAGCATTGTCTGCCGCCATCTTCTCCAGCATCCACTTGGGCACATAGGAGCCTTGTGTAATCAGGGAAGTATATTTCTGTGAGAGCAGGTTGATGCCAATGGGCTTGATCAGCTGTTCTTCAATATTCAAGGCATCTTCAGGTTTTGAGCTTTTTTTGACATTGGTGAACCAGTTTCTCGCAGCGTTCACATCATACCCTCCGGTGGTTTTATCAGCAAACATTTGCTTGAACTCCTGTGGGGCATCGTCAGAGAACAATACTGCACCCAATTCTTTGGGGGTAACCGCCAATCCGAGTTTAGCAGCTTCGCCATTGATCATTTCTTCCTGCACATATGAGTTCCAAACATTTTCAACAATCGTTTGGGTCATCATTTCGTTGGTTTGCATGCCCTGAGAACGATAGTTTTGTTCGACCATGTTCACCTTCTTGCTGAAATCAACCAACTCAATGTCTTTTCCATTGATAGATCCTGCTGTTGTGGGCTGTCCGTCAAACATGCTTCCGCCCTTGCCAATAAATGCATCCTGAACCAAAAAGCCAATCAAGCTGATCGCGATCATTGTGGTAAGCAACACTGCTGCCTTGTCCCTGATTTTCTGAATAATTGACATACTATATATATTATTATAAGAGTTGGCAAAAATAAGGTAAAAATGGTTATTAACAAATTGTGGAAAACGCCACGGTTGCGGTTAATTTTATCCTTTTATTATGCGCCCACCGTTCATTTACGAACTGATAGATACCAAAACTAATCTGCTACTGTGCATTTTAAAACAACCGTTTGTTTGCCTGAGTGGTATTGAATAAAATACTGACCCGGGGGGAGCGGCTGTACATCCACAGCACTGAGCATAGAATTTGGCTTTGGTTTCCATTCGGCAACTTTAACGCCAAGCATTGAATACATTGAAATGTTGGTTTTTGTATTGCTCCAGGGGTGTTTAATGAATAATTTATTTGCAGAGGGGTTCGGATACACCGAGAAGCCAGCTGGTACAAAATTATCGCGCACAGAGGTAGCTACATTCTGTGTGGCTATTCCTTTTACAATCACATCTTTCAGTTGTGCAAAGCGTCCAGGGCTTGTACTGCCACAGGTATAATAAAGTCGGATGGAAATTGTTTGTCCTTCAGACAAGCTAACTCCTGTAGAACCGTTTATAGGAAAACGATAGAGTGCAGATGGGCTATTGTTATCCTGTGTTAAAGATTTTTGTGTTGCAAATTCATAACCAATAACCTCCATTGAGTCAGCCGTAAAACCACTTCTTGAATATACTACAGCAAGTTTAATATTACTGGCCGATGCATAAAAAGCCGTGTTGAATATTAAGCTGTCAACACGGGTAGAATAACCAGCGGCCGCAGTTATGGTAAACTGTTCGTAGTTGGTTCGGTTTAAATTACCGCCAGGTCCGCCTTCTGCAGTTGTCCACAATCCTTTTGATGTGGCCGCAAATACCTGTCCTCGCGTATGTGAATAGGGGGCTAACAACGAATCTGCTACTGCAAACTTCCTGAATGTTGGCGAACTTGCAACAACACCCAATGAGCGGATAGCTGCACTGTCCTGGTTGTTCAGTGTAAATGGCCAATGTTGCAACACAGCAGAAGCTTGTACCTGCTGTGCCTGAATAGTACCCCGCAAAGGGGTTTTTACGGTATCTGCCATTGTTGCACCATGGATAATGTTATTGTTGAATGTTCCAACAGCCGTTCCGTTCAAACGAACCGTTATGGTTGTATTGGCAACAATTCCGTTTGTTGGTTTTAAGCCCAATGGAGTTATGTTGTTAAACCAGGTTGTACCAGCATTTACAGATATCTCGTAATTAACTGGTGGCAGAATTTTAATGCTGTCAATTATGTTCAAACCAGAAACCACATAACTCTGTGTAGATGAAGGAGTGCCTATCCCTTGTAAAAAATCAGAAAGTGCTGCTGTTACCCTAATCATCGGTTTGCTTGAAAGTGTTACTGTATCGGATATTGTGGTGGTGAAACCTGCTTTCGACAAGCGTACAAGATAATAATGGGTATTACCTGCTGCGGGTACATTGTCTGTATAATTGAAATTGGCAGCAGAATCTTCGCTGCTGTATTGCGTATTGATTAAACTAAAGTTTTGATTATCCGAACTTCGATACAAATCGCACTGAATTCCGGACATGGGCCAACTAATGTTCCAGGTAATATTTGCTGTAGGGGAGGTAGGAGTTGGCCTACGCACAAGAACGTTTGATGCAGAGAGCTCCGGCACGAATCTAGTATTCAACTCAGGCCATGTGCTGTATGGATTCCATGCAGACATGGCGGGTCTGTTTGCATTTACAAACACGGTATCATTATTATAGTACTTTGTTGCTTCAGCTGCAGTTAGTTGTTTACTCCAGCTTACCCTACCACTCACGTTTTGGGGTGTACCATCATAATTCTTGGTATTATACTCGGCATACGTAATGAAAGACGTATTCGTACCAGCGTCCCATATACTCCAACCTTCGGGTTTTACAGAGGCCCCCATAAACGAATTAAGGAATACCGTTTTGTTATACGACTTGGCAGCGTCTGCAGTGCCTGCATCATTTTGCCAGGGGCGGCCCAGTGTATACAAAGTTATACCTCGGTTCTTGGTGATCTTACAATCGCGAAACACATATCCATAACCCGATTCTGCTTTTGTATTGGCAGCAGTTACAAAACCACCTGTACCATTGTCTAATCTTGTGCGTGGATAAATAATACAGGTATCGAAAATGATGGTGGATGATCCAAAAATGAAGTCGGTATTTCCATCAATATAGCTGTTTTTCATGTAGACACGTGTGCCCCTGTTATTACCACCATAGTATGTATCCTGTCCTCCGTTCATACGGCAGTTAAAGAAAACAACCCTGTCTGATGTGGTATAAACAGCAACAGCCTGCGGTCCATCTCCTGGGGCAGGAACAATCGCATTTGCGTTAATTCCGTAGCCTGTTGCATTCTCAATAGAAAGATTCATAAGCATTACATCTGCTGCGTTAATGATCATGGTGCCACATGTTGATGTGCCGTAGGTGCCTCCTGCAGGATTTGCTTTGCCCGAATAATTATCATAAGATATAATTGTCTCGGCCATGTTTTCACCTATCAACTACAAAAAGGGTTTGTTCGAGGGAATAACAACGGTTTCCACATATTTTCCTTTTTTTATAAATATTTTCCATGGTGTAGTGCGGTTGTTTGGTGCTGCATCAATAGCATCCTGTACCGAGGTATAATTACCGGTTCCGTTTTTTGCAACCACTACATCGTATCCGGGCGGAATGACTTGACCCTGATCGGCGGTAATGATGGGGTTAAGATAGTTTTCCAGATGGGTATAACCATTGGAAGCAAAAATGCCACGGTCACTTGCGTTGTTGGGATTTAAACCATTGGCTGTTTCCCATGCATCAGACATACCGTCTCGGTCGGTATCTGTTGGTGGAATAGTTGAAATCAATGTTGGCCATGCATTCACGGTGTTGGCATAAGGTGTAGCACGTGGAAAGCCGCCCTGCACATCAATAATTTTTCCAGTTCGGTTTCGCACATCATTGGCAATCCTTTCATCTAAAGTATCGCGCCTTAAACTTGCACCAGCATATTGCAAAACCAAATCGTACGCTTGCTGTGCTGTATGGGTTGTTCCTGATAAATACGCCGATAAAAACGGATTGCTTGATTTTGATTTAAGTGTATCTGCACCAATACCGGTATTCGTACTTGCTCCCGACCAGTTGTTGTTGGTGTTGGACGTAGAACCATCAACATGGTTGCCCGAAATAAAATATTTAGCATACCCAAATTGTGCGCTACTGTCTACCCCTACAATTCGGTATCTCACCCCGCTGCTTGTATTCGGTCCATACTTATAATAATTGTTTACAAGATTGTATTGTCCGCCATCTCCACCATAAACGGTATTGATACCCCAGTTGTAAATCACGTTATTTCGGAAATCGGCACTTTCGGTTGAACCTGCGGGATAGCTGCTATTACCAGCAAAGCGTGGATTCCTGTTTCTGCAATGTGCAAAAAGATTATGGTGAAAACTACCATGCAACGATCCCCAGATCCCACCATAACCATGTTTTTAAAAATCTGTATCGCCTGTTTCAAAATGATAAGAATAGTTCAGTGGCTCTGAAATAATATTCCACTGTAAAGTAACGCTATCGCCCCGATAAATTGTTAACGCTTCATCGTTGCTCCAGCTTACACTACAATGATCAATGATGATATTTTTATTGCCAAGATTCCCCAGTGCATCATCCCCACCACTTCCATCCAACGGCATACAAGCAGGTGTAAATGGCGCAACAGGCACACCACAATTCGCAGGTGAGGTTTTTAATTGGTTTTTATCGCCCATGCGGCAACGGATATACCGCATGATTACATTGTCTCCGCTAATTACTACTGGATAATCTGCAAGACAAATTCCAGAACCGGGTGCGGTTTGTCCTGCAATGGTAGTATTCCCCCGAATATTCAGTTTAGAACTAAGATGAATTGTGCCTGATACGCGAAATATGACGGTTCGATGTATTGCTGTCTGTGTTAAGGCATAACGCAAACTGCCCACACTTTTGTCATCTCTGAGATGTGTTACTTCAAATTCTGTTGTTGGAGCACCTGCTGTTCCCCTGCCGCCAGAAGTAAAACGACCAGCACCTTCAGCACCAGGGAAAGCAATCTGTTGCGCATTTACTACATAAGCAAAAAGCGAGCAAAAGATAACTTCACCAATTCTTTTTAATTTGGTAATTTTCATATGATTAAAAATACCGCAAATAAGATTATCAACAATTTTTGGGAACCGCGCCGGGCCTAAGGAAATTATATCGCATGTTGGCTGTTTTATGGCTGTTCAGGGAAAATTTTTTGTTTTCCACACACCCCTGTTGATATCCTGTTTTTTATGTGGATTACTGGCATTTTTAGGAATTGAATTTGGGGATTGTTTTGAACAAGTTTGGGGATTAAACTCAATTTGAGGATTTGGGGATTTTTTACAACAATTTACCCTTGCTTTATCCACAGGATTTTTTGTTATTTCTTGTTGTTGAAAAATTTAAATTTATTTTTTTTGGATTGTTAATAGTATTGATTTGAATCAGTCTTGGTAGCTATATTGATCATGTGTATAAATGTGGATTAGTGTTAATTCATGTGATTATAAATAGAATAAAAAGTAATAAATAATAGTTTTTAACATTTCCACAGCCTTAATAGTAATAGTGTCTTTTATAAATAATAGATAATTATAAATACTACAAGGGATATTAACATTCAAAAAGAACTGATGAATTCAATAGAATATTCTGTAATTTTCAACCAATGAAACAGATAAAGAATATCATTTTTGATTTAGGTGGCGTCTTAATTGATTGGAATCCTGAGTATATGTATAAGAAGATTATTAAAGATGATAAAGAAAGAAAATATTTTTTAGACAACATCTGTACCATGTCCTGGAATGAAGAACAGGATGGAGGAAGAAGTATTCAGGAAGCCAATGATTTACTCATTTCATTATACCCCGATAAGAGCGATTATATACTCGCTTTCTATCAGCGATGGGAAGAAATGCTCAACGGCCCTATTGAGGGCACTGTTGAGGTTCTAAGGCTGCTTAAATCAAATAATAAACACAATATCTTTGCGCTTACCAATTGGAGTGCTGAAACCTTTCCTCGCGCTTTAGAATTATTTGATTTTTTACATTGGTTTGATGGCCGCATAGTTTCTGGAGAAGAAAATACAAGAAAACCGTTTCGAGAAATTTATGAGTTAACCCTCAACCGATTTAGTCTTGATGGTTCTGAAACTATATTTATTGATGATAACCTCAGAAATATTAAAACTGCTGAAGAATGTGGTATCCAATGTATCCATTTTCAATCTCCAGATCTGCTTATCAATGAATTAAAAAAACTGGAAGTTATTTAATCAACTCAGGAGTTGATAAGCGATAAAACTTAATAAATAAGCCAATCCTGTCATATAAATCAATTGTATAATAGGCCATTTCCATGAACCTGTTTCTCTCTTTACAACAGCCAGTGTGCTCATGCATTGCATTGCCAACAGATAAAATATCATTAAAGAATAACCCGTAGCTGTTGTATAAACCAATGTTCCGTCTGACCTTTTTGCAGCTTGCATTTTATTCCTTAAAGTTTCACTGTTTTCATCTGCTTCATCACCAACACTGTATAATGTTGCCATTGTTCCAACAAACACTTCTCTTGCAGCAAATGATGTAATCAAAGCGATGCCTATTTTCCAGTCATAACCCAGCGGCTTAATCACAGGCTCAATACTACGACCCATGATTCCTGCATATGAATTTTCAAGTAATGCAGAGGATTTCTCTGTTTGGTATCTGCTTTTATTCAGTGGATCATTCTTGATCAATGTTGCATAATTTTCTTCAATTTTATTTCTTTTCCCTGAAGGGCCAAAAGAACTGAAAGCCCATAAAACCAAAGAAATAATCATGATTACTTTACCTGCATCAAAAACAAAAACCTTGGCTTTTTCAACCATGGTAAAAACAATATTTTTCCATCTCGGTTGTCTGTAAACAGGTAGTTCAAGAATAAAAAAGCTTTTTTCTTTAATCTTAATAAAGAGATTCATTACATAGGATACCAATAAAGCAATTGCTATTCCTAATACATATAAACCCATCAATACCAATCCTTGTAAACTAATTACGCCTAAAATATGCTTATTAGGAACAACCAAAGATGCTAAAATAGTGAAAACGGGTAACCTTGCACTGCAACTCATAAAAGGTGTTACCATGATGGTAAGCAATCTTTCCTTTTTATTTTCAATATTTCTGGCACTCATGATCGCTGGTACAGCACAAGCAAAACCACCAATCATCGGCATTACACTTTTACCATTCAAACCCACTCTTCTCATGATTCTGTCAGAAAGAAAACTAATTCTGGCCATGTATCCTGTGTCTTCAAGCAGGGTAATCAATCCAAACAATATCATGATTTGTGGCACAAATACAAGTATTCCTCCTAATCCTGCCAGTATTCCATTGATTACTATATCTGATATCCATCCCTCAGGTAAAACAACACCCAACCATCCACCTAACATACCAACTCCTGACTCTATCAAGTTCATTGGGTATTCAGCTACCCAAAAAACAGATTGGAATAAGATAAATAACACAACACCCATGATGAGATAACCCCAGGTCCTGTGTAAAAAGAAATGATCTAGCCTCTCAGAGAACATCTTCCTTTTTTCTATACTCTCTTCCTCAACGGATTTGAGCATAACCTGTCTTATTTTTTTATACCTGAGTTGAATGTCTTCAGCCTGAATTTTGGTATGATTGAATTTGTGTTTTGATTCTATTTCTTCAATCTTTTCTTGTATATCAGCACTTAATTCAAAAGATTCATGGTTGATCAAGTGATGAATAGCACCATAGTTTCCGAGATTAGGCATCACTTCGCGGATTTCTCCAATTGCCTCTTTTGCCAAATCTTCAATCGGAAAAAAATCCTGTCCCGTTACTTCTATGTTGGACATTTGAGCAACTGTTGACTTTAATTGTTCAATTCCTTTTCCTGTTCTTGCATTAACCACCACAACAGGTACCTGCATTTCTCTTGATAAACAATCAACATCAATTTTAATACCTCTTTTTTTGGCCAGGTCGACCATTGTCAAAGCAACAACTACAGGTATTTTAAGGTCAATCACCTGTGATACATACAACAGGTTTCTTCTAAGGTTACTGGCATCAACCACAACTATGGCCAAATCAATAGATTCCCCCTTTTCTGGCGTCATCAACTGTTTATAAGAAACCCATTCATCGCTTCTTCTTGGATATAAACTATAGGTTCCTGGCAAGTCAAGTACTATACACTCCTGCTTATTAGGTAGCGTGAAACCACCTTCTTTTTTTTCAACCGTAACACCAGGAAAATTGCCCACTTTTTGTCTTAATCCCGTCAACAGGTTGAATAGAGAGCTTTTTCCACTGTTTGGATTACCAATAAGGGCGATATTGGGCTTATTACCGATCATGTATATATGTAAAGGTACATTCTATTGTAGCCCTACCCTTACGAAAACAGTAAAAAGCCCATCTTTATCGAGATATTGGTATTCATCGGATCAACTACACTAAATTTGTATTAAAACAAGCCACATGTTCAGGATTTTAATCCCTATGCTCTTTTTGTTTCATTTTGCTACAGCCCAAAAATTAAAAAAAGCTGATAAAGAAATAGTACAATATCTCCAGCAGCAAGTTGGTTATCTTTCTTCAGAAGAACTCAAAGGAAGAAGAGCTGGAGACCCTGGTGAAATTTTAGCCTCTGATTTCATCGCAGCAAAATTTAAAGAGATTGGCCTAACGCCAAAAGGAGATAATGAAAGTTACTTTCAGCATTTTACCATCAATGATGGTAAAGAAATTTCAAAAGACAATGATTTAAGGTTAAACGGTAAAGTACTCAAAGCGGGTGTAGATTTCTTTCCGCTATCTAATTCACCCGCAGCCACTATTAGTGCAGAATCCTCTCCCTCATTGAACGAAAAAGGTCAACCATGGATGGTTGATCTTGCAGAAGCCCTACAGGAGAATAAAGACAACCCACATTTTGATGTAGCTAATTTGTTGACAGATAAAATGATCAAAGCCAAAGAAAAAGGGGCTTCTGCTGTTATTTTTTTCAACTCCTCTTCTTTGGATGATAAAATTAAGTTTGACCCCAAAGACAGGTCAGACGCTGCACCACTGCCTGCTGCATATATCAACAACAACGCACAAAAGCAACACTTAGCTGATGTTTCTTCTTCTTATCAAATTTCTGCTAAACTTTCGATCAACCCCAAAATTAGAAAAGCAAGAAATGTTATTGGTTATTTAGACAACAATGCAGCGTATACCATCGTCATTGGTGCACACTTTGATCATCTCGGTTATGGTGAAGATGGAAACTCAATGATCAGAACTGGTGATCTTGGAATTCATAATGGTGCTGATGATAACGCTAGCGGAACATCTTCCATGATTGAACTTGCGTACCTTTTAAAGTCCAGTAAAGCCAAAAAGTATAACTTTCTTTTCATTGCATTTTCTGCAGAAGAACTGGGTCTTTATGGTTCTAAGCATTTTGTAGAAAATCCAACGGTTCCATTGAACAGCATCAATTATATGATCAATATGGATATGGTTGGCAGAATGAACGACAGTACAAAGGCAATTACGGTAGGTGGTTATGGAACATCGCCATCCTGGAAATCCAAGATAGATGCTGTTAAGAAAAAAGATTTTTTAATACGTGTTGATTCCAGCGGAACCGGACCTAGTGACCATACTTCTTTTTATAGAAAAGACATCCCGGTTCTCTTCTTCTTCACTGGACTTCATTCTGATTATCATAAACCGAGCGACGATGCAGATAAAATCAACTATGTTGGGATGTTAAAGATTATTCGTTTTATCCAGCAAATGATAGAAGCGGATAAAGAGAACCAAAAGCTTGTTTTCTCAAAAACAAGAGAACAACAAACATCAACATCTGCGAGATTCAGCGTTAGTATGGGTATTATGCCAGATTATTCTTTTACCGGCTCTGGTGTAAGGGTAGACGGTGTTTCAGATAATCGCCCAGCCAAAAAAGCGGGTATTTTAACCGGCGATATTGTAAAACAATTGGGTGAACACAAAACGTCATCGGTTGAATCGTATATGCAAGCACTTTCAAAATTTAAGAAAGGAGATACAACTACAACCATCGTTCTTAGGGGAGAAAAAGAACTCAGCTTTGAAATTGTTTTCTAATGAAGCTTAGGCTTGATGACGATAGAATGTCCGATCATTTTTTCGAGGACACAAGAATACTTGGTATTGTTTGTACCTTGAAAAATTATCATTTTTGTTGGCATATAGAAAAGGCATTACAGATTGATTTTCAAACTGCACCTGACTTACAGATAGGGATGGAAAAAAACAGAAGATCATATTCATTTACGGTTTATGAGTTTTTGCATCCCATTTCCGCAAAAGAACATTTTTTATACAGCAACAAACATGATGGGGAATTTCTTTTGCCAGAGCTTCAACATTTAGATTTCATATGGCTGGTCAGGGATTCTTTTCAAGATGAATTATATTTTCAACAGTTGCAACAACAACTGCGTTCTATTCCCGGCGTTCAACTTGTAACAGAAGTTGCACACGACAAAATTAAGTCAAGAGATAACTTACAACGATAATTTATGTGGCAAGAAAAAGACAATCAGCTGTATAGAAAATTTGTATTCAATAACTTTATTGATGCATTTGCTTTCATGACCAAAGTAGCTATTCTGGCTGAAAAAGCCAACCATCATCCAACCTGGACAAACACATGGAATACGGTTGAGGTTTGGCTTTCAACTCATGATGCAGGAAATATAGTTACCGAGAAAGATCTTAAACTCTCCAAAGCAATTGACGACTTGAATTGAATTTGTTTTTATTGATACACAGATACTGCAAAGCTATCAGACTCGATTATTTCTCCTATAGGCATTGTTCTATCTGATAAGCCATTTTGTTCCAGAGCTTCAATAACATCTTTAACAGCATCTTTTGATACGGATATTAACAAACCTCCGCTGGTCTGAGGGTCTGCCAAAATGTTTTTTTGTAATATTTGATTCTCATCTTCTTGAAAATGGACTTTGTGTCCGTAACTATCCCAGTTTCTGTTTGTTCCTCCTGGCACCGATCCCATCTCAACATATTCAATCAAACGATCTGATATCAAAGGAACAGACCTGAAATTTATTTTAGCTGAAAATCCGCTTCCTTCAGCCATTTCAATCAGGTGCCCCAATAGTCCAAAACCGGTTACATCTGTCATTGCATGGACCCCTTCTATTTTACCCATGATAGAACCAATTTTGTTCAATTCCATCATTTGGTCTGCTGCCAATTTCTCATCTCCATCTTTAAGCAGATTCTTTTTTTCTGCAGTTGTCAAAATGCCAACGCCTATTTTTTTGGTCAAAAATAAAATATCACCTTTTTGTGCCGTATTGTTTTGTTTTAAATGTGCGATGTTGACCAACCCATTAACTGCCAGTCCAAAAATAGGTTCTGGTGAATCAATGCTGTGCCCACCCGCCAAAGGAATCCCAGCTTCCATGCAAATACTTTTGCTACCCTCTATAACCTTCCTGGCAACAAGTGGTGACAATAGATTGATGGGCCATCCTAAGATGGCTATTGCCATGATTGGATTGCCCCCCATGGCATACACATCACTGATGGCATTCGCAGATGCAATCCTTCCAAAATTATAAGGATCATCCACAATTGGCATAAAAAAATCTGTTGTAGAAATCAATGCCGTACCATTTTTCAAATCATATACTGCCGCATCGTCTTTGCTGTGGTTGCCAACAATCAAACGGTCGTTGTCTGGCATGCTAAAACTTGAATGCAAAATCTCATCTAATATTTTTGGGGATATTTTACATCCACAACCGGCTCCATGTGAGTATTGCGTCAGTTTAATTTCTTCCATTGTTGATTTTTAATATTTCTCTAGCATTTTCTATGTCTTTTACACAATCTGCAGAAACCATTATAATATCTGGCTTTGGATCTATTCTGTTTTCAAGTCCTTTTCTATACTGCTTATCATAGTATTTTAGCAAGACTTCAAAACAGCCATGAATATTTTTTTCTTCAAGTGCTGCAATGGCAGTTTTGGTTTCTAGGCCCCCAAGTCTTTTTTGGATCCTTAGAATAGCATCTCTCAGCGCCACCCAATCAAGTGTGCCATATGTTTCTACTAAATAATTTAATCTTGAAGAGAATGGTATATCCAAGAAAACAATTTCGCATGTTCTCATGTGCACCCACATGGTTTGTGGGATGTTTACCGTACCAATACGCTGGCTTTCATCTTCTAGCCATATTTTTTTATTCGGATATTTTTCTTGTTCTGTTCTAATTGCTATGGCCAGTTTGTTTTCAAACATTTCTTGGCTGGGTTGTTTGGGTAATCCAATATTACCAAACGCAGAACCCTTATGGCCTGCCAGGCCTTCAAGATCAACAACGGCTTCATTGATGTTTTTAAGCGATTGTAACACTATTGTTTTCCCCGATCCCGTATTTCCCCCTAATATTTGGTAAGGATGATTTTTACCCAATTCGTTGATTACCCAGTTCCTGAATGATTTATAGCCTCCAATCAGTGTATATACTTTGAACCCATACAAGTCAAGCAACCAGGCAACTGCAGCACTCCTCATTCCTCCCCTCCAACAATGAACCAGGACTGTTTTTTCGTTAGGATTTTTTTCCTTGATCAGACTCTCTGCCGCTAAAAGCATTTCTTTCATCTTGGGACCAAAAAAATCAAGCCCCTTTTTTATAGCCTCTTCCCTTGATTGTTGTTTATAGATGGTTCCAACAATAGCGCGTTCTTCATCGTTGAAAAGTGGAATAGAAGAAGCTCTTGTAATGTGTGCATGCGCATACTCCGCATTGCTTCTTACGTCAATGACAGTGTATTTTTGAGATAGTTGAACAAACTGTTCAACAGGAATTTTTTCTATTCCCATATGCTGTTTAAGAAAATCACTTGTTCATTGTTGCCAAAAACTCGTGGTTATCACGCGTTCCTTTCATTTGTTTCAGCAACAAATTCATGGCTTCTTCACTGTTCATGTCTGCTATATGGTTACGAAGGATCCACATTCTTTGCAGTACATCTTTATCAAGCAACAAGTCTTCGCGCCTTGTAGATGATGCAGTAAGGTCAATGGCGGGGAACATCCGCTTGTTGGCAAGACGCCTATCAAGCGCTAATTCCATGTTACCGGTTCCCTTGAACTCTTCAAAAATAACCTCATCCATCTTACTTCCAGTGTCAATCAATGCTGTAGCCAGGATGGTCAAGGACCCACCGTTTTCTACCTTTCTTGCTGCACCAAAAAATTGTTTAGGTTTTTGCATAGCATTTGCTTCTACACCACCAGACAACACCTTACCCGATGAAGGCGCAACGGTATTGTGTGCCCTTGCCAACCTTGTGATAGAGTCTAACAGTATAACAACATCGTGCCCACACTCAACCAATCTTTTTGCTTTTTGTAGTGCCATTGCAGATACTTTCACGTGTTTTTCGGCAGGTTCATCAAAGGTAGAGGCCAAAACTTCTGCACGAACACTTCTCTCCATATCAGTTACCTCTTCCGGACGTTCATCAATCAAAACTACCATCAAATAACATTCAGGATGGTTTGTTGCAATTGCGTTTGCTACTTCTTTCAGCAACATTGTTTTACCAACCTTGGGTTGTGCAACAATCAAACCCCTTTGTCCCTTTCCCAAAGGAGTAAACAAGTCCATCATCCTTGTGGAATAATTATCTTGTTTGGTATAAAGATTGAATTTTTCAAAAGGAAACAAGGGTGTCAAGTAATCAAATGGAACCCTGTCGCGCACTTCATCCGGCAAACGACCGTTGACGGTATCTACCTTATATAAGGCAAAATACTTTTCACCCTCTTTTGGAGGCCGAACACTTCCGCTAATGGTATCTCCGGTTTTTATCCCAAATAGTTTTATTTGCGAAGGAGACACATATACATCATCTGGTGATGAAAGATAGTTATAATCACTGCTCCTCAAAAACCCATATCCATCAGGCATCATTTCTAATACACCCTCTCCAGCAATGGCACCATCAAATTCAACATTGAACACAGGCTCTTTTTTGATAAAAAGCTGTTTTGTGGGTGCCTCATCCTGGGATATCACATTTTCTGGTGACTGTGGCTCTTCTTCATTGCTATTTTCTGCAGAAACTACTGTCTGTTGTACTTCCTGTGTAACTACCGATTGTACCGGTATGGGTTTTATTTTTTTAATCGGTTGTTTAATCTCCTTTGTTACCGGCGCTATTTCTTCAACAACAGCAACTACGGGGTTTGCAGGAGGCCTTCCTCTTTTTGCTACTTTTTTCTCCAACTTTGGTGCTTCCGATATTTCAAGCGCCTCAGGACTGGCATCTTCGTTTTCAACAATAGCCTCTTCGGTACTATTTGAAGTTGTTGTTTTTACAATTCTTTTTTTCTTGATGACACCATCCTTTGTTTCAGTTTTTGTACTGCTATTTAGGATTGCTTGTTTGTCCAAAATTTTATAGATCAAATCCTGTTTTTCCAGTTTTTTTACTCCTGTAATTTTAAGTTGTTCTGCTATATCGAGCAGTTCTGGAACAAGCATGTCGTTCAGCTGAAGAATGTCGTACATAAATATTATTTGTGAAATAGACCCCTTGGGGAATTTGACGAGATAATGATGATGATTGTGAAGTGAAAACGATGAATGGGGCGATGTTTTCCTTATTAAGGCCCATGTTTCCGTGCACAATATTAACGCATTTTCAAATTTAAAAAAAATTATTACCCAACTTATCCCCGAAGGCCGGTCCTTGCTACCTCCTATTTATTACCTTTGCACCAAGAAAAAACATATGTTTAACAAGAGAATCAAGATAAAAGAACTTCTGCTACAGCCTGCTGGTCAGAAAGATATTGTTGTGATGGGTTGGGTCCGCACTTTCAGGAACAATCAATTTATTGCCCTTAACGATGGCTCTACCAATACCAACATTCAGGTCGTTGCGCCCCTTGGCCAGTTTGATGATGAACTTTTAAAACGAATTACCACAAGTGCATCTTTAAAAATTACCGGAGAACTCGTTTTATCACAGGGCAAGGGACAATCGGTTGAACTTGTTGCCCATAAAATTGATGTTTTAGGTGATTCTGACGCAGAAATATACCCACTTCAACCCAAGAAACACAGCCTTGAATTCTTGCGCGAGATAGCACACCTGAGGTTTAGAACCAACACCTTTGGATCCGTTTTTAGGGTAAGACATGCATTAGCCTTTGCTATCCACCAGTTCTTCCACGAAAAGGGATTCCTTTATATGCATACACCAATTGTCACCGCGAGTGACGCTGAAGGTGCTGGTGAAATGTTTCGGGTTACCACACTGCCTTTTGACAACCCGCCCCGTGATGAAAATGGTGCGATTGACTTCAAGGAAGATTTTTTCGGCCGCAGCACAAACCTCACTGTCAGTGGTCAATTAGAAGGAGAGCTTGGAGCCACTGCTTTTGGTGAAATTTATACTTTCGGACCCACTTTCAGGGCCGAAAATTCGAATACGACCAGACACCTTGCTGAATTTTGGATGATTGAACCCGAAATGGCATTTTCTGATCTGGAGGACAACATGAACCTTGCCGAATCCTTCATCAAGTATATCATTGGCTTTGCAATGCAACACAACATGGAAGATCTTATCTTCCTTGATCAACGGCTTGCAGACGAAGAAAAACAACTCCCTGCAGACAAGCGCAGCGAAATGGGATTGATTGATAAGTTAAGGTTTGTCCTCGATAACGACTTTGAGCGCATTACTTATACAGAAGCCATCGATATTCTTTTGAACTCCCCTGCATATAAGAAAAAGAAATTCCAGTATGAGGTTAAGTGGGGTATTGATATGCAAAGTGAACACGAAAGATACCTGGTTGAAAAACACTTCAAAAAACCCGTGATTGTAACCAACTATCCTAAAGACATTAAAGCCTTTTACATGCGCCAAAATGATGACGGCAAAACAGTTGCCGCCATGGACATTTTGGCTCCAGGTATTGGTGAAATTGTTGGTGGTTCCCAAAGGGAAGAACGGCTTGCATTGTTAACAGAGCGTATGAAGGATATGCATATTGCTGAAGAAGAGCTTTGGTGGTATTTAGATACGAGAAGATTTGGAACAGTTCCACACGCTGGATTTGGTCTTGGTTTTGAAAGAATGGTATTGTTTGTTACTGGTATGACCAACATCCGTGATGTGATCGCTTTCCCTCGCACACCTAAGAGTGCTGAATTTTAACAATTGCTGGTTCTTTTATTTTTCTATGAATACACATAATGGGTATATGTGTTTCATGTATCAACTCACGGGTTATGCTTTTCTCAAAAAACCGCTCAAGCATGCTGTGTTTTTTGGGTAATGTTATTAACAAATCAAGATTATTTTTTTCAGCAAAGTCACTTAAGCCCTCATCAATATCCTTGTTTTCTATAAAATCATACAATGGATTCATTCCCGCAAGCAAACTATCCATGTTCAATGTTTCTAACGGTGTGCTTGGGGTAAAGTGTTTACGGTTATAATCAACATTTAAGACATGCAGCTCTGCATTAAAGAAATGTACCAACTCTCTGATTTTATCTACAGGGGTATTATCAACAACCGCTCTTAGGTCTGTAGCTAACCCCAATTTCTTAAGTGGTTTAAAGCGTACACCGGGGGGTATAACAAATACGGGTACCCCAACTTTTGAAATTACTGATATAGAATTGCTTCCCATAAAAAATCTGCCGACTCCTGTCGTTCCCCTCGTTCCCATTATTATTGCAAACGGAGCCAACGTATCTGTAAGTTTTGTGATTTCCTCAGCCACTTCTCCCAACCTGCTCTCTGTGTAGATTTTAAGTTTATTTGCTGTTATTGTTTCTATGTTATGTTTTAATTCAGCCAGTTTATCTTCACTTATTTTTCTGATTTCATCCATTGAAATTGTTACCAGTGGCACTTCTGAAAAACTTATCGGTAATTGATAAACATTGACCAACATTAGACTGGTGCCCATGGCGATCGCCATATCTGTTGCGTAACTGATTGCATTGTCTGATATTGGCGAAAAATCTGTTGGAGCAATAATTAGTTTCATCGTAAGTTTTTTCAAACTTATCTTCCTTTTCAGCCCCAATGTATGACCTCAATATTTCTTAATAATGATTCAAATCATTTACCTATCAGAAAATTTGTAATCCTTCTGTTTGCATCATTCCTGATATCAACATAAAACAAATTGATATCACCAGCATGATAATTCTTACTCCTATATAAAAAAGAACCAGGAAATTTTGGGTGTGAAACCCATAGTGCACTTCCCTCTGCTTGAGCATTTTGTGTATGTGCGTATACTTTGTTTAAATTATATAAAACAGCACCTTTTTGCAATGACTTGTCTGCAATTTCATTTGTTGTTTTCCAAGTAACGGGATTCACCACCACAATGCTTGTGTCAAGTCGGTTTGCCCATTCACCCTCATAATCTTTCCTGTATGTTCGCCAACTAACATAGCATCCAGTTTTTGTGCTGTCTATACAAATGGGTATTTTTTCATAGCTATCTTTCTTTACAGCCATTCCTATTAGATACGCACAGACCAAACGATTTGACAGTTCTTTGCCATCAAAGAATTCTTTTATTAACCTTGTTGCGTGTGTTGTTCCCTGGCTGTGAGAAGCAATGATAATTGGCCTACCATTGTTTTCATTTTTTAAATAATACATAAATGCATTTTTAACATCTTCATATGCCAGATTAAATGCTGCATATTTCGTCGCGCTATCCTTCTCGCTATACATACCAATATGTGCCTGCCTATATCTGGGAGCAAAAACCCTTGCGTTTTCATTGAATGCCGAAGCCTGATAAATGATGGGCGAATAATCGGTTTTGTAATTGATGTAAGGATCATCAATTTTGGCGTTATTGTTACCGCTTTCTCTTGATCCGACCAATGTTGTAGGGTGTAGAAAAAACACATCCGCTCTTTTTTCTTTTTCATTTTTCTTCAGTGGATATGGTACTGTGTCTGACGGGTCGTTTTTTCCTGGATGTGCCGCCCAGTATTCAATTTTACTATAATCGGGCACCCCAGTTTCGCTCTTGAAAGCATCGTCTCCCATATAAGTTACAATTTTTGGGGAACACGAGGAAACAACCACAACAAGCAACAGGATACAATACAACCTACTCATTTAATTTCTATTTATAAATCAAAATTATGTTTGTTATTTTTACCTAACAATCTTTTTTCACCATGAACATACCAGTTGTTGATCTTAATGATTTTATAAACGGCACAGACGAAGAAAAAGTTCAATTTGCTACAACTCTTGGTCTAGCTTTTGAGGAGGTAGGTTTTGTGTCGGTTAAAAATCACGGTATACCCGTAACGCTTATCAATAATCTTTACGCCACCGTAAAGCAATTTTTTGGCCTTCCTGAATCAGAAAAAAGATCTTATGAGATTCCAGGTCTTGCTGGACAGCGCGGTTATACCTCCTTTGGAAAGGAACACGCCAAGGGTAGCGACGCTCCAGACCTCAAAGAGTTTTTCCAATACGGTCAGATTATTGAAGAGGGTGTAACTTCTCCAGAATCCTACCCCGACAACGTAAAAGTAACTTCTCCAGAGGATTTTAATACTCTTTTTCATCAAGCATACAGGGCCTTTGAGGTTTCTGGTGCCGCTCTGCTTTCAGCGATAGCCATACATCTTCAGTTAGGCGAGTCCTATTTTGATGAACATATACATCTGGGTAACAGCATTCTCAGGGCAATTCACTATCCACCAATTTTGCATGAGCCTAAATCTGCTATACGTGCAGAACAACATGAAGATATCAACTTAATTACACTTTTGGTTGGAGCCTCTGCAGATGGTCTTGAAATTCTTAGTAAAGAAGGTGAATGGCTCTCCGTAAAAGCTGGACCTGACGAGATTGTGGTTAATGTTGGAGACATGCTACAACGCCTCACCAATGACAGACTAAAAAGTACCACACACAGGGTTGTTAATCCTCCGAGAGAAATGTGGCACAGCTCCCGCTTTTCTATTCCCTTTTTCTTACACCCGCGAAGCAATATGTCACTTGCCTGTTTGTCTTCTTGTGTATCCGATGCTTACCCCAAACTATATGAAGATTATACAGCGGGTTATTATCTTGACGAACGGCTTAGGGAAATTGGCTTAAAAAAATAATGTTTGCCAATTTTAAAGCATCTTCCATTCTTTCGTACAGTCTTACTGTATAGCTTATCAGCCTTTGGTGGCCCACAGGGACAATTTGGGATGATGATCAAATCCTTTGTCGAGAAGCATCCATACATTACACTGAAGGATCTTGTCAACATCAACGCTTTTTGCCAGTTGATGCCTGGTGCAACTGTTACACAAACTATTTCCCTTATTGGGTATCGACAGGGTGGGGTTTGGGTGGCAATGATAACTTTGTTGATCTGGACCACGCCAGCAGTTCTTTTTATGTCGGCCCTTTCTTTTGTGTTATCCGGTCACAATGTTTCAATTCTTCAACACTTCCGTTTCCTCCAACCCATGGCCCTTGGTTTTCTTGCTTTTGCTTCAATCAAAACATATACAACGATTGACACCAAATTACAATGGTTCATTGTTTTTGTTTCAGCAATTATAACCTATTTACTATTCAAATCACCCTGGGTTTTTCCGATTGTTTTACTCTGTGGCGGGATCATGGGTTTTACATCAAAGCCTATAGCCACCATTCACCAGGCTGTTGCCAAGCGTTTACGCTTTCTTCCTATTATTCTTTTCGCCTCTCTTTTTTTAATGGCTGGTTTTTTTTCAGAAACAGCTCGTAAACATTCTTGGGAAAACAGAACTCCTTTCAATGTTTTTGAAAACATGTATCGCTTTGGTAGCATTGTATTTGGCGGAGCAGATGTTCTTATACCCGTTATGTATAACCAATATGTTGTTAGGCCCGAAACAGAAAGAATTAAAAGAACAAATAAAGATGTTATCAGTATTGATCGCGATGTCTTTTTATCTGCCTCGGGAGTAGTTCGTGCGCTACCCGGCCCTGCTTTTTCAATCAGTGCATTTATTGGCGGAATGGCAATGAGCGATAGGGGATGGGGATATCAAATGCTGGGTTGTTTTCTTGCAGCAACAGGAATCTTTCTACCCACATTTTTATTGGTTATTTTCTTTTATCCGTTTTGGGAAAACGTCCAGCAATACGGCCGGGTTCAAAATATCATGACCGGTGTAAACGCCGCTGTTGTAGGTATCATGACCGCAAGCATTATTTATCTTTTTAAGGATACCGCAATTGCTTTTGTTGATAAGCCCCTACTTGATACTATCCTTTTCTTCTCAGTTTTTTGTACAACTTTTTTCTTGCTTTATCACACGAAGATTGCTGCACCATTGATTGCTGTAGGTTGTCTGTTGTTGGGTTTTGTATAATACTATCTATTTGTAATATCCGCTTTTCAGGATTTCTTCGTTTACCGTATCTGGAACCATGTAGCGGATAGACTTACCTGCTGCCACCAATTTTCTGATGGTGGTAGACGAGATGTCTAACATCGGCGCATTGAGAATCGTTGCTTTCTTTTCATCACCTTCAGCAATCAAAAAACCAGGTCTTTGGTAAACGAGGATTGGGTATCTTTTTTGTAGCACATCTCCGCTTTTCCATTTCGCAAGATTTTGATAACTGTCAGATCCCATGATTACGCTGAAACTATTTTCAGGATATTTTTCCTCTAGATAAGTGAGTGTGTCAATTGTATAAGATGGCCTTGGAAGAGAGAACTCAATGTCTGAGGCCTTCAGTTTTGATTCCCCCTCAATAGCTTGTTGCACCAAGTGAAGTCGGTGATACTCATTCAATAAAGCCCCACTTTGTTTGAGTGGATTTTGTGGACTTACCACAAACCAAATCTGATCAAGCGATGTATTTTGTAAAATATGGGTAGCGATGATCAGATGACCATTGTGAATCGGATTAAAAGAACCAAAATAGAGCCCAATTTTCATAAACAAATGAAAATCAATTAATTATGATTGTTTTGCCTCTACCATTATGGTATCTGCCTCGCTGATGCGCAAGCTTACCTGGTATCCGGCCACCATTACTGAAATAGGGTCTCCCAATGGCGCTATTTGTTCTACAGCAACTTCTTCTCCAGGAAGAAATCCCATCTCCATTAGCTTCAATACCAGTTCCTCATCTTCGAGAGAACAAATGATTGCCTTGTGTCCGACCGCTAGTGCTGAAAGTTTTTTCTGCATGTTCAATTCTACGAGGTGCAAAGCTACTTCCCTTCGGTGGATTTCTTGTACTTTTATTCTCTTTCTATGAACGATATACATCTCTTTTGCCTGAAGCCTGTGCATGTGCTGAAACAGCGAAACCGCCTTAAATCATTTTTGGTCAGCACAGCCCATGCCACAAGACGACCATTGGGCTCGCTCAATATTATATTTTGTGACGATGATCATTTGCTCGGGATCAACCGCGATTTCCTGCAGCATGATTATTATACGGATATCATCACCTTTGATCTTTCTCCCTCCAGCAAGGCGCCTCTTGAAGCAGAGTTGTACATCAGTGTTGATCGGGTAAAAGAAAATGCAGCATCCTTGGATCAGCCTTTTTACAGAGAGCTTCATCGTGTTATATTCCATGGGCTCCTCCATTTACTCGGGTACAAAGACAAGCAGAAAAAGGACCAGGCTTTGATGAGGCAGATGGAGGAGAAGCTTTTGGGTGAATATTTTGGGCTGTAGGGCGGTTCAAGGTTTTGGGGATTGGTAAACCTGGTTAGGATGGGGGCTTTTGGTTCTACCCCCCAGTTACAAAGCACAAATAGCGCTGACTTTCTCCCCAAACACTTACATGTTCCACGTGGAACACAAGGTTCGGATAGTTTTCTTGAGGTCCTCACCTGACGATTGTTTTATCAACCATTATTGGGATGGAATCCCAATAAGATAACAGCACCCCAAACACCTACATGTTCCACGTGGAACATTGAGTAAATCCACCCAATTCCTTCAGTTAAGGGGCCACCTATCAAGGACTTCCCAAAAATTGCGCTTGGCTGGGCCGATCAAGCGAAAAGACCTGAGTTCTTTTTTATCTTTGCTCTATGTTCCATAAGTACGATGTTATAGTGGTTGGCGCTGGCCATGCGGGTTGTGAGGCGGCTGCTGCAGCGGCCAACATGGGAAGCAAGACCCTTCTTGTTACCATGAACCTTCAGACAATTGCCCAAATGAGTTGTAATCCTGCCATGGGCGGAATTGCAAAGGGCCAGATTGTAAGGGAGGTTGATGCGCTGGGAGGATATTCTGGTATTGTTACCGACCAGACCATGATTCAATTCAGGATGTTGAACAGGTCTAAAGGCCCTGCCATGTGGAGCCCAAGGGCACAAAGTGACCGCATGCTTTTTTCCCAACGGTGGAGAGAGTTGTTAGAAAACACCCCAAACCTCGATTTTTACCAAGATATGGTCAATGGACTGCTCGTAAAAGAGGGCAGGGTTAGGGGAATCATCACCGGAATGGGCAATGAAATTGAGGCCAAGTCTGTGGTATTGACCAATGGAACCTTTTTAAATGGCATCATCCATATTGGAGAGAAGCAGTTTGGTGGTGGAAGAATGGCAGAGCGTGCAGCTACGGGTATCACAGAACAACTGGTGGAGCTTGGATTTGAAAGCGATCGACTGAAAACAGGAACCCCACCAAGGATAGATGGCCGCAGCCTGGATTATTCCAAGATGGAAGAGCAGAAGGGAGATGAAGAAATCACCGGGTTTTCTTACTTGAATATTGACAGGATCAGGCCGGAACAACAAAGAAGTTGTTGGATTGCCTATACCAATCAAACGGTGCACGATACGCTGAAAACTGGTTTTGATAAAAGCCCGATGTATGCCGGACGAATTGAAGGAACCGGGCCAAGGTATTGCCCAAGCATAGAAGACAAGATCAATCGGTTTGCTGAGCGAGACAGGCACCAGTTGTTTGTTGAGCCGGAAGGGTGGAACACCGTAGAGATTTACTTGAACGGATTTTCAACCTCCTTGCCAGAGGATGTTCAATACAAATCGTTGGTCAAGATTCCAGGCTTCGAAAACGTAAAAATGTTCAGGCCTGGTTATGCCATTGAATATGATTATTTTCCGCCGCATCAACTTCATTACTCATTGGAAACCAAGCATTTACGTGGTTTGTTCTTCGCAGGACAGATCAATGGAACCACGGGATATGAAGAGGCCGCCTGCCAGGGACTGATGGCTGGAATGAATGCACACAACAATGCATTTGAGAGGGAGCCCCTTGTTTTGAAAAGAAGTGAAGCCTATATAGGGGTGTTGATTGACGACTTAATCACCAAAGGAACCGAAGAGCCCTACAGGATGTTTACTTCCAGGGCAGAGTTCAGAACCCTCTTGAGGCAAGACAATGCAGATATCCGCCTGACCGAAATTGGTTATGCACAGGGACTGGCCAGTGAAGAAAGGTACCAGCAAGTGAAAAGCAAGAAAGATAATGTAGATAGGATCGTCAAAAAGTTCAGCGAGGTTTCAGTTGAACCTGAATCCATGAATGCATTTTTTGAGGCAGCGGGCTCCGCAGCTCTTACCCAAAAACAGAAAATATCACAACTGGTCTTGCGCCCGGGAATCGGTGCCAAAGAAATGATTGAACATTCAGAACAACTGAAAAATGAGTTTGGTCATTATGCACCGCTCGAAATTGAGCAAGCCGAGATCCAGATGAAGTATGCGGTTTACCTTGAGAAGGAAAGGGAGATGGTGCAAAAAATGGCTCAAATGGAAGAATTGGAAATCCCTGAAACCTTTGACTATACCAAGGTTCAGGCCATTGGCACCGAGGCGAGAGAGAAGTTGAAAAAAATCCAACCCAAAACGCTTGGCCAGGCATCCCGCATATCGGGCATCAATCCCAGCGATGTTCAGATCCTGATGGTATACATGGGCAGATAAGCGTAACTTGAAATCAAACCCAAAGATGACAACACTGAATCCCAAAGAGTTGATTGGCGTATTTCCATTGTTTGATCTTCCGCTGGCAACATTTTTACATGAACATGGGGAAAGCAAAACATTTGAGCAGGGTTCAATACTCATGAAGCCCGGACAGTTTTTTAAATATGCCATGCTCATTGTAAGCGGAAGGGTAAAACTCTACCGCGAGGGAGAAGACGGGGAAGAATTTTTCATGTATTTTTTGGAAAGAGGAAACGCTTGTGCCCTCAGCATGATGTGCATGGCGCGCAGCCAGACCAGCACCATCATGGCGGTTGCAGTTGAAGAAACAGAAGTCATCATGATCCCGATCCAGCACATGGATACGCTGATGAAAAATTACAGCGCATGGTATCATTTTGTGATTGAAACCTACCGCAACAGGTTTGAAGAACTGCTTACTGTTGTAGACCAGATAGCCTTCAAGAACATGGACGAAAGACTGGAGTGGTACCTGAAAAGACAGGCAAAATCACTGGG
>JBIIQT010000004.1:0-79575 GCA_044341875.1 Chitinophagaceae bacterium
AGGAAAAAGTGATCTCCAAGCTGGAGTTTGAGCAGGCAGAAAATGCTTTCCTTACTTCAAAGGCGGATTACAGTGCCGCATCACAATCCATCAAAAGCGGTCAGGCCGGTGTAGCCAGTGCCAGGGCCAGTTTGCAGCGTGCCAACAAGGACCTTGGCAGAACCAGTGTATTTGCACCGATGGATGGAATCGTTTCGCTGTTGAATGTAAAAAAAGGAGAGCGCGTCGTGGGCAACTCGATGATGGCGGGTACGGAAATGATGCGCATTGCAGACATGCGTGTGATTGAAGTAAGGGTAGACGTGGGAGAGAATGATATTCCTAAGGTAACCATTGGTGATACGGCCCTGGTTGAAGTGGATGCATACAACAAAAGAAAATTCAAAGGAGTGGTTACACAGATCTCCAGTACCAGCCGCGGTACAGGTGGGGCAGTTTCTACTTCATCCTCAGATGTAACGAACTATGAGGTCAGGATCAGGTTGATTCCTGCTTCTTATGCCGACCTGATTGATCCAACGAAGCCCAAGAGTTTTCCGTTTCGGCCGGGGATGAGCGCCAATGCTGATATCCAGACCAATACCCATGCCAATGTCATTTCTGTTCCCATCAATGCCGTAACCACCCGCGACAGGTCTGATACCGCTGCAGTTGGAAAAGAAGAGAAGAAAGAAAAGAAATCAGGTCCTCCGGAAGAAACTGCTGGTCCTGAGGTGACGGTGAAAGATCTTGATGCGCTTGATGAAGTGGTATTTGTGTTGCAGAAGGATGGAACAGTGAAAAGGGTAAAGGTCAAAACTGCCATCCAAGACATCAACAACATTGAAATTATTGATGGCATCAAAGAAGGAGATGAAGTCATCGTAGGACCCTATACAGTTGTCAGCAAAACACTCCGTACAGGAATGAAAGTTACCGTGGTCAAGAAGGAAGAGTTGTTTGAAGTGAAGAAGTGAGTTGAGGGTAGAGGGGTTTAGAGGTTTAGGGGTTTAGAGGTGTAGAGGTTTAGGGGTTTAATGGTTTAGTGCTATTGAGATAAGTGTTTACTCGTTCAGGTATAAGGCATTATCTTTGCCATCCCCTAAACTCTTACACCCCTAAACCTCTAGACCTCTAAACCTTTAAACCCTTACACTCCTACACCCCTACACCCCTAAACCCCTAAACCATTAAACCTCTCCACCTCTAAACCCTTCAAATGACAATCGGCGTAATCGGCAGTGGCAGCTGGGGATCAGCTTTGGTAAAAATCCTTACAGACAATGAGCACCAGGTCATCTGGTGTGTGCGTTCTGAAAAGTTGGCGGAGCATATCCGTACGCGGCACCATAATCCCAAATACCTCAGTTCCGTTTATTTCGATAACAAAGCATTGTCCATCACCACTGATCCTGAAGCAGTATATGCGCAAGCAGAAGCAGTGGTGATAGCAGTACCCTCTGCCTTTGCAGAAGACTACATTGAACCCTATCTTCAACAGATAGCCAAAGGAGTGAAGATTGTTTCTGCAGTCAAAGGAATACTTCCTTCAAAGAACATGCTCCTCAATGAACGGCTCGCCATGTTTCCGGGTGTTGATTTGAACAACTATGTTACCATCATGGGCCCCTGTCATGCTGAGGAGGTGGCTGCTGAAAAGCTTTCTTATCTCACTTTTGCAGGCATCAATGCTCAGGTTACAGAAACCATTGCAGCTTGTTTCAAGACCTCCTACATCAATACTGTGCTGAGCCATGATGTTACAGGTGTTCAGTATGCTGCTGTGCTCAAGAACATCTATGCCATGGGTGCAGGCATAGCCCATGGATTGGGGTATGGGGATAATTTTCAGAGTGTCTTGGTGGCCAATGCCGCTGGCGAAATGTCGCGTTTTTTGAGAGCGATTTCCGGCGAGGTTTCTTCCTGTGTCAATTATTCATCCTCTGTTTATTTGGGAGATTTATTGGTTACCTGTTATTCATTGTTCAGTAGAAACCGATCTTTCGGAAACATGATTGGCAAGGGCTACAGTGTTGAAGCCACAAAGCTCGCCATGCAAATGGTTGCAGAAGGCTATCCTGCCTCAAAATGCATTGCAGCATTGAACGGGAAGGCTGGGGCAGAGATGCCCATTGCCGCTGGTATCTACAAGATACTCTGGGAGGAAGAAGATCCGATAAGGGCCTTTGAAAAAATTGAAGCAATATTGGTTTGATCAATCTTCCAGGAAGAAAAGGGATGAGGCAATTCCGTCTGCAAAAAACCTCCCTTCGCCGGACAATACCCAGGCGTTTTCTGTTGCCATTATTTTTCCCGATTGAATGAACTGATTGATTTCTGTTGAAATGATTTGCAATTTATCATTACCCCATCTTGTTGAGATGATGTCTTTTTGCATCCCTTTTATCGACCGCAAGGAAGTCATGATGTACTCGTTGAGCTGATCAATTTCCCGGAGTGTTTCTTCCTCAGAAGGCAGGATTTCTGCTTCGATGGATTGAATATATTTCAGGTTATCAGCAATGTTCCAGCTTCTTTTTGTTCCGGTAAAAGAATGTGCAGAAGGCCCGAAACCCAGATAGGGCTTGCCTTCCCAATAGGCACTGTTGTGTTTGCTTTCTTTTCCCGGCAATGCAAGATTGGAGATTTCATAATGGCTATATCCGGCATGCGAACTCAGTTGAACCAGGGCCTCAAATCTTTCGGCCTGTTCATCGGCACTGATTTTTTCTTTTTTACCACTGCCGATCATGTGGTGCAATGCCGTTCCCTCTTCCACTGTAAGCGCATAACAGGAAAGGTGGGGGATTTTCAATTCAATGGCCTTTTCAAGGTCTTTGATCCACCCTTCCTGGGTCTGTCCTGGCGTTCCATAGATCAGGTCGATGCTGAAATTGTCAAACCCTGTCTCCCTGATGGTTTGGATGCATTGAATGGACTGGCTGGCATCATGTGCCCTGTTCATCCAATGCAGGTTTTCATCAGCAAAGGACTGCACGCCAATGCTGAAGCGGTTGATGCCCATCTGCTTCCAGGCCCTGGCTTTCTCTGTTGTGATGTCGTCAGGATTGGCTTCCAGGGTGATTTCAGGATTGCTGCTGATGGCATAGTGGGCCTTGATGGCCTGCAGCATCTTGTCTATTGCTTCAGGATCCAGGATGGATGGTGTGCCTCCGCCAAAATAAATGGTCTGGACTTCTTCGTTTAATTCGGATGACCGCAGGGAGATTTCTTTGATGATGGATGCTTGCACAGCCTCGGCCATTCCCAATGAGGTTGAAAAATGGAAATTGCAGTAATGACAGGCTTTTCTGCAAAAAGGGATATGGATGTAAATGCCGGCCATTTGATCTTGATTAGAAGAAGCAGTGTAGATTTGTGAACGTGCAACGCTCAATTTTATTTTTCATCCTCATGCTCTTCAGCTGCCCTGTTTCAACAATGGCCCAGGAAAAGCATCGGCTTGAATTGAACTGTAGAGACAAAGGTAATGCAGCTTTGGCCGAACTGGTCAGCATTCCTGCTGATTTCTCAACAAAAGAAGCCATGGCGCTTTTTTTGAAAACCAACCTTGTTGAAAGCCTGCAACGCAAGGGCTATCTGGCCATTTCTGTGGATAGCATGGCTGTTGAACAATATGTTACAAAGGCCTGGATATTTTTGGGAGACCAATACAAGTGGGGAGAATTGCTGGTAGACAGTTCCATTCTTGTTGTTGAAAGCATGAAAAGCAATGCCATCCAACCCATGCCTGGTGAGCTGTTGACCATGGCTTCTATCGCCCTGCTCAAAGAAACCATGCTCCGAAATTTTGAAGAGAATGGATATCCCTTCGCCACTATTCAGCTTGACAGCAGTTATTTCAGGGGGAATGAACTCTGTGCTAGGCTAAGGGCCATCAAAGGACCATTGTACCGGATAGACAGCCTCCATGTTGAAGGGAAACGATTCATCAAAAAAGGATTTTTACAGCAATACCTTTCGCTCGAAGGAGGAGGAATCTACAGGAAAAGCAATTTGGATGCCTTGTCTGGCCGTTTATCGGCGCTGGGATTTGTAAAGGAATCAAGGCCCTGGGACCTCAGCCTT
This sequence comes from Chitinophagaceae bacterium, assembly GCA_044341875.1. Classification (GTDB taxonomy): domain Bacteria; phylum Bacteroidota; class Bacteroidia; order Chitinophagales; family Chitinophagaceae; genus Pollutibacter. The sequence goes on from JBIIQT010000004.1 coordinate 4,069, forward strand.
CTGGGTACAGGAGCCTCTGTCAACCTTTACTTGGAGCCCCAGCGCAGCAGCCGCTTTAACCTGCTGGCTGGCCTGATGCCTTCCAACCAACAATTGGGCGGTAAAATGTTGCTCACGGGGGAGGCAGATCTGGACCTCAAAAATACCTTTGGTGCTGGAGAAAACTTCATGCTCAACTGGCAACAACTGCAGGTAAAGTCTCCCAGATTGCAGATCGGATTTCAAAAACCTTATATGTTCAAAAGCAATGCCGGCGTTGATTTTCGGTTCAATTTGCTGAAAAAAGATTCCTCTTTCATCAACATCAATACAAGGCTTGGGCTACAATATGAGGTCAACAAAAAGCAGGTGGCAAAACTTTTTTTTCAGCAGTATGCGAGCAACCTGATTGAGGTCGATACCAACTTCATCAAACGCACCAAAAAACTGCCTGTATTTTTAGACCTGCGCACCACCAATATTGGTGCAGAACTGCAATTCAATGGAACCGATTACCGGTTCAATCCCCGCAAAGGAATGGACCTCAACCTGACTTTGTCCGGCGGCATCAGAAAGCTGCTGAAAAACAATTCCATCACCAGCTTGAAAAAGGATCAGCTGAACAATGCATTTGATTTTGCCGGACTTTACGATACCACAACCCTCTCTACGGCTCAGTTCAGGATGAACCTGAAGGTTGATCAATTCATCCAGATGGGGCGAAATGCCACCATTCGTTCTGGTTTACAGGCGGGCTGGATCAATGGGAGAAAACTCTTTCTCAATGAACTTTTCCAGCTGGGGGGGATAAAAACATTGAGGGGTTTTGATGAGGAAAGTTTTTATGCCAGTGAATATGCCATTGCAACCGTTGAGTACCGGTATCTTATTGGGAGCGCTTCCTATTTGTTCTCTTTTCTTGATGCGGCCCATCTTGGCCGCAAATCCGTTCAGGGCAACATGCAAGGAAAATATGCAGGAGTAGGGGTTGGGCTTGCTTTGGAAACCAAGTCTGGTCTCTTTAGTTTGGCCTATGCGGCTGGGAAAAACAAGGACCTTCCTTTCAATTTTCGGGAGTCAAAAATTCATTTTGGATTTGTTAGTCTGTTTTAGTTGATCCAATGAACTAATTTTGCCATGCAATATGTACTGGTTCAAACACCTCATGGTTATCCTTTTCCTCTTGGGCATGTCACCTGCATCTGCCCAGGAGTCTAATTTTGCTGTTCCGGAACTGGTTTCTGACAATATCGATAGTTTGATTGCCGACGCTGTAACAAAAGCCTTCATCCTCAACCACAGGCCCATAGATTCAGCTGAGCTCAACAGGATTGAGCTTGGTCAGGCAAAGGGATTTTATGGCAAATATGTGTCCCAATACATCGCAAAACTTGAATTTTACAAGGCCAATGCCCAGGCCTCCAGGCTGTTTAATTCCAAGAGAAATCCCCCCCGCCTGGAGTGGATGTTTTACAGTTTTGCTGTGCTTTTTTTGTTTCTCTCCTTGATCAATGCAATTTTCAGTAGCTATCTTCAAAAAGTATTTCGGGTATTTGCCAATGAAGGGTTTGTATACCGACAGGCAAAAGACCAAATGACCCAAGCGCCCCTTGCCGCATTTCTGATGAATCTTTTGTTTATCCTCTCTGGAACCATTTTTGTTTTTTTTGGGTTGGGGGGTAATCGGCTTTTTACAGGTATAGAACGTTGGCAGTCAATGGGATTAATACTCGTTTTTCTGGTAATTGTTTATGCATCCAAGTATCTATTCCTTCAGTTTATGGGATGGATATTCAATTTGAGAGAACCCTTTGAGGGGTATGTTTTCATCGTGTTTCTCAACAACAAGATATCCGGTATATTGATGTTGTTTGCTTCATTTTTGATGGCTTTTGCTGAACCTGGTTCAAGTTTTTTCATTTTTAAGCTCTCCCTCTTTTTATTGGGTATTATTTTTTTGATTCGATTCATCAGGGGGTTCCAGGTTTTTTCCAAGCAGGCCAGATTGGGTGTTTTTAATTTTCTTCTTGCTGTCATCTCGCTTGAAATACTCCCATCTGCAGTAGTGCTGAAATTCACCTCAAGAACTTTCGAGGTTTTAATGGGCGGCTACTTGTAAATTCAAATGCTAAACTGTAAATACACCAAATTTTTATAATTTTGCATAATATCAGCGCAAGCCATGGTTAAAAACGGAAAGAAAACGGAAGCAGGTGAAAAGAAGGCTGTCAAAAGGATTCTTATCACCCAACCCAAGCCCGAATCCATCAAATCACCCTATTTTGAATTGGCTGCCAAGTACAGCGTGGAAATGGAATTCATGCCTTTTATTCAGCTGGAGGCCATCCTATGCAAAGATTTCAGGAAACAGAAGATTGATATTGCCGGATATTCTGCAGTTATTCTCACCAGTAAAAATGCCATTGATCATTTCTTTCGCATTTGTGAGGAAATGAAGGTTGCTGTTTCTCCTGATACCAAATATTTTTGCATCAGTGAGTCTGTTGCCCTTTACCTTCAGAAGTTCATCCTCTACAGAAAACGCAAGGTTTTCTTCAGCGCCGATGGAACCAACAAGGGGCTTTTTGATGCCATCAACAAGCACAAGGAAAATGAAAAATTCATTTATCCCTGCTCCGAAAACCAGCAGGACAATGAAATTGTTGGCTGGTTGAAAAATCACCAATGCGAGTTTGTGAATCCCTACATGTACAGAACTATCAGTTGTGACATCAAATCCAGGATTTCTGCACATGAGTTTGATGTGATCTGTTTCTTTACGCCCAGTGGTGTAAAAAGTCTTTTCGAGAACTTCCCCGGCTTTACCCAAAACGGAACTTTCATTGGGGCATTTGGAAGCAATACCTCAAAGGCCATCGAAGAAGCCGGACTCAACCTGCAAATCAAAGCGCCAGACCCTCAGGTGCCATCAATGGTAGCAGCCCTCGAGAAGTTCCTTACCGAACGGAAGAAAGCCAAATGATCTTTTCAATAAATTAATACTGCCCCGGAATTCCGGGGTTCTTTTTTATGAACAATACCAACCGCCTCATCAACGAAACCAGCCCTTATTTGCTCCAGCATGCCCATAATCCTGTTGATTGGTATGCCTGGGGCGAGGAGGCGTTGCTGCGGGCCAAACAAGAGGACAGGCCAATTCTTGTGAGCATTGGCTATGCCGCCTGCCATTGGTGCCATGTCATGGAGCGGGAGAGCTTTGAAGACCTCCAGACGGCCGCCTTGATGAACCAGTATTTCATTTGCATCAAGATAGACAGGGAGGAAAGGCCAGACCTTGATCATTTTTTCATGGATGCCCTGCAAGCTACGAGTGGCAATGGCGGATGGCCCTTGAACATGTTCCTGACCAGCGATGGAAGGCCATTTTATGGAGGTACTTATTTTCCACCCCAGAACATGCACAACCGGATCTCATGGAAGGAGCTGCTGGTTCAGCTTCACGGGGCCTACCAAAAAAGAAGAGCCGATATTGAGGAGCAGGCGAATAACCTGATTGAGCACTTACAAAAGTCAAACAACCTCAAGTCCAACCACAGCTTCGATATCGCTCAGGAGGAAATGTTTACTCCTCAGCAAACCCAGAAAATATTCAACAACATCATGGGAGCAGCCGATCAGGTGGAGGGTGGATTTGGCAATGCTCCCAAGTTTCCACAAACCTATACCATTCAATACCTCTTGCGGTATCATCATTTCACTGGCAGCAAGGAAGCGTTGGACCAAGCAACACTGAGCCTGAAAAAAATGATGAGGGGTGGTATCTATGACCAATTGGGTGGAGGATTTTGCAGGTATTCTACCGATGCCCAATGGCTGGCGCCCCATTTTGAAAAAATGACATACGACAATGCCCTGCTGCTCTTGGTTTTGGCTGAAGCATTTCAAATCACTGCAGACCAGGAGTACAAGAGAGTTGCGGTGGAAACCATTGGTTTTATGCAAAGGGAATTGCAGGCTGCCAATGGAGGATTTTACGCCGCTTTGGATGCAGACAGCGAAGGGGTAGAGGGGAAGTTTTATACCTGGAGCAAACAGGAGTTTGAGCAAATGCTGGGGGAGGATGCCGCAGCTATGGCTGCATTGTATGGTGTAACAGAACACGGCAACTGGGAAGAGGTGAATATCCTGCACATGCAAAAAGGCGTTCAGGAATGGGGCAAGGATATTGGGCTTACTGAAGACGAGGCATTGGCCTTGCTGTCTGAAGCCAAAGCAAAGCTAATGGCTTGTCGCAGCAAAAGGGTGAGACCGGCTACAGATGACAAGATTATTTTGGGATGGAATGCCCTTTTCAATCTGGCGCTTTCCAAGGCTGGACAAGCGTTTGGAGAAGAGGAATGGATCGCATTGGCAGCCCAAAACATGGCTTTTTTATTGAGCAGTTTTGAGGACAAGAGCAATGGTCAGCTCTTGCACACACACAAAGCTGGCATATCAAAGTATCCTGCATTTTTGGATGATGTTGCCTATATGATTCAGGCACTGTTGTATCTCTATGAACCAACAGGAACGCTGGAATATCTTGAAAAGGCCAGAACACTGATGCACTATGCCATCGAGCATTTCAGCGATGAAGATCAACTGTTTTTCTACTATACCCCCAGTTTTCAGACAGATATCCTGGTCAGAAAAAAAGACCTTTACGACGGGGCCATCCCCAGTGGAAATTCAATCATGGCCTGGAATCTTCACCGGTTGGGCTTGCTGTATAATCAACAGGAATGGCGGAAAAGGGCAGCAATGATGTTGGAAACGGTCAAGGATGCTGCGGTGAAATATCCCACATCCTATGGCATTTGGTCCAATTTGCTCCTTGAATTTACGCAGGGCACCCACGAAATCCTTGTTCTTGGTCCAGAGGCCTTGCCAATGGGCAAAGCAGTTTTATCTTATTTTATTCCCAACAAGGTATTCATGGCTGCTGCTGAGGCTACAATGGGCTATGCTTTGATGGAAGGCCGGCTTTCAGTCCCTGATACCCGTATTTTTATCTGTCGTAACTACGCTTGCAGCCTGCCTTTGGCAAGCCTTGAAGAGGCCATGGCACTTGTCTTAACAAAAAGATAGGCTTTGAAAGGCAATATGACCGGTAATTATCCGTTTTTGACGATTATGGCTGGATGTTTCCGGCTTGTTAAAATTTAGATTATTAAGGGGTTAGGTTAAAAATTAGTACCTTTTTTTAATATATATTTGTTGATATGCTCACAAAACAAGCAATAAAAATGAAAGGCAATTTTCTGTATGTAATGGGATTGTTGTCACTCGGACTCATCATGACCGGGTGCGGAAAATCAAGCAAGTCATCCGGACCCGTTGGGGATGGTCAGTTGCGCGGCGTTTCCTTGGGAGGAAAGTATATAATGCCAAAGCCTCCTGGCATGATTTATGTCCCTTCAGGAACCTTTCACATGGGCCCCTCTGATGAAGACATCAGCTATGCATTTACTGCAAGGAACAAGCAGGTATCCATCAATGGATTCTGGATGGATGCAACCGAGATCACCAATGATGAATACCGCCAGTTTGTATTTTGGGTAAGGGATTCCATCGCAGGAAGTATTTTGAATTTCAAGAAAAATGCGCCTGATGGATCGAGTGCAATTGATTGGGCCAAAGTGAGAACCATCAAGTGGGCAGATCCTAAAATCCAGGAGCAATTGAGTGCATTGATTGTAACACCAGACAACAGGATCAATGGCAGAAAAGAAATTGACGCCAAGAAAATCATCTACCACTCTGAGTGGCTGGACTATAAAGAAGCAGCACAAAGAGAAAATGCAGACAAGCCAAGGTCAACATTTGTGGTAAAAAAAGATACCCCCATCTATCCCGATACATTGGTATGGATCCGTGATTTTTCTTACTCATACAATGAGCCGCATGCTAAAAAATATTTCTCCCATCCAGCTTATGGTGCTTATCCAGTGGTTGGTGTAAGCTGGAAGCAGGCAACAGCCTTCACAGAATGGAGAACACATTACCTCAACTCATTCCTGGAAAGGTCAAAGCGCATGACTGAATCAGACTTCAGGCTTCCTACAGAAGCGGAGTGGGAATATGCTGCCCGTGGTGGTCGCTCACAAGTTCCTTTCCCATGGGGTGGTCCATACCTCCGCAACAAGAAAGGCTGTTTGTTGGCTAACTTCAAACCAGGACGTGGCAACTATCCAGAAGATGGTGGAATGTACACCGTAAGGGCAGATGCTTATTGGCCGAATGATTTTGGTCTATACAACATGGCAGGAAATGTAGCTGAGTGGACATCTTCCCTTTATTATGAAGGTGCTTACAATTTTCAGCATGACATGAACCCAGATATCAGGTGGAATGCAAAAGACAATGATCCACCAAGAATGAAGAGAAAAGTGACACGTGGTGGAAGCTGGAAAGACATTGGATTTTTCCTCCAAAACTCTACCAGGAGTTATGAATACCAAGATACAACCAAGTCTTATTTGGGCTTTCGCTGTGTAATCGATCTTCCTCCCATGCAGACCAAGCGCTAAACTTCTTATTCCCAAACTTACTTCAACAAAAAAACATTTTATGTCATCATCCAACTCATCCTCTACTTTCGAGAAATATGTAAACATTTTTGTAAGCGTAGGTGCCGCTGTCGTAATCTTCGGTGCCTGGGCTAAAATCCTTCATAAATCATTCGCTGATATCATGCTTACTGTTGGTTTGTTGACAGAGGCCGTTATCTTCCTTGTTTACGCTTGGCTCGAGATGAAAAAACCGGTTACTCCTGAGGTAGCTGTTGCCAGCGGTGGCGCCAATGCAACCCCAGGTGCTGATTTGCTGAAAGAGACCATCGAAAAATATTTGGATACCGATCAACTCACCAAGTTGAATGGCAATTTTTCTAAATTCAATTCAACCGTGCAGGGCATGGCTTCTATGGGTGATGTGGCTGCTGCAACATCTGAGTTTGCAGGAAAAACAAAAGAAGCAACTGCTGCCCTTACCATCATGAAAGACGCTTATGCCAATGCAGCCGGATCTGTTCAACATTTCAATACTGCGGCAGAAGGTTCAAAAGCTTTCCATGAGCAAGTGCAGTCACTGACAAAGAACCTCGGTTCATTGAATAAAATGTATGAGTTGGAGTTGCAGGATTCAGGCAACCACATCAAGGCCATGAATACATTCTACGACAACCTGATCAAGGCCAGCCAGGCCATGCAGGGTAGTGTGAATGATGCCATGAAAACACAGGAGCAGATTGCTTTGCTTGCAAAAAATCTCGGCAGCCTGAACAGTGTTTATGGAAATATGCTTGCAGCCATGCAAGGCCGTGGTTAATTGCCAGTTCACCTGAATTCTAATCTTTAAACTCATTTATCCATATGTCACTACCTAAAGAACCGAGGCAGAAAATGATCAACATCATGTATTTGGTGTTGACGGCGCTGCTCGCTTTGAATGTGTCTGCAGAAATCCTTAATGCTTTTAAGGTCGTAGACAACAGCCTGAGGGAGTCGAATAATGTTTTGGCCACCTCTACAAGTGGCATTTATAATAGCCTTGGCGAAATGCTCAAGGATCCCAAATCAGCTGAGAAGGCCGGGATTTGGAAGCCCAAGGCTGATCAGGTTAAATCCATTGCAGATGAAGCCTATGGTATTTTGGAAAAGTACAAGCAGGCATTAAAAGAGGAGTCTGACCTCGATCCAACCAACGGATCATTCCGGGAAGACAATATAGATGCATCTACAAGGTATTTTGATACCAAAGGCAACGGCAAGCCATTGTATGAGGCCCTGGAAAGCTTCAAGAAAAAACTCCTTGGAGTTGATCCTGAAATGGCAGCCCAAATAGCATCAAAGCTTCCACTAAGCCTTGAAATCCCTAAATCTGCTGCAGGCAATGTCTCTACCGGCGACACGGTAAAGGACTGGGTCAACAATTATTTTCACATGACGCCAACCATTGCGTCTTTGACCATCCTCAGCAAGTTTCAGAACGACATCAAAAATTCCGAAAACCTGGCAGCCACTTTTTGTATCAACCAGGTGGGTGCAGTGAAGTTGATCATGGACAAGTTCGAGCCATTGGTGGGAACTAGTTCTACCTATCTGATGCCCGGTGAGGAAATGATAGTTACTGCTGGTCTTGGCGCTTTCAACTCCAATGTGAAGCCAGTCGTTAACATCGACGGAGCAAGCATTCAGGTTAATGCCAATGGTGTTGCTGAGAAAAAATTCAACGTAGGTGGATCTGGTTCAAGAAGCATGAACGTCAGTGTGAGTTTCGTTGATCCCAATACAGGGGAGAACAAAACGATTTCCAAGAAAATTGATTACACTGTTGGTTCACCCTCAGGTATCGCTGTTTCTCCAGATAAGATGAATGTTCTTTATATTGGTGTTGACAATCCTGTTACCATCACTGCCGGTGCTGGAAGTGAAAAAGTTTCAGCCCAGTTCAGCGGTGGCAGCATTTCAAAGGTTAGTGGCAACAAATACATTGTCAAGCCTGGTTCAGGAATGTTTGGTGAACATAGCATTACAGTTTTGGTTGAAGGAAAATCAGCTGGGAAAGTTACTTTCAGGGTAAAGCAACTTCCCGATCCAGTGGCATACGTTGGAAATCTCAAACCAGGCAATGTTCCGTCAGCTTCATTCAAAGCCATGGGAGGTGTAATTGCAAAGCTGCAAGATGCAGAATTTGATGCTCCTTTTGAGGTGGTAAGCTATAAGCTCGGCGCGGCAGGATCTGGCGGTGATTTCGTTCAGCTTGATAACCGTGGATCCAGGTGGACTGGAGATGCCGCAGGATTGGTAGGGCGCTTAAAACCTGGTTCATTGGTGGCTATTACAGATATTGTTGTTAAAGATCCTGGGGGGAAAACAAGGGTATTGCCTACAAGCCTTACCTATATTCTTAAATAAAGCATTAAAAAAGTCTACAATGAAAATATCTTCATTCAAAGGGTTGTTTTTGGTTTGTTTGTCTGCACTCGTCGTTTGTCAGGGTGTTGAAGCGCAAACAAAAAAGAAGACAACCACTCCTCCCAAAAAGACTACGGCAAAGCCACCAGCAAAGAAGCCGGTTGCCAACACACAGGTGCTTGATGCCAGTGTTACTCCCATGCCGGTAGACACAGTAAAACCTGCTCCACCACCACCACCCAAGGATCCATTTGCATTTGATTCTGTGAGGATGTCCCTCAGATCTGATGCTGCAATTGACAGGAACCTGGTTAAAAGCCGCACCCCATTGGCCTACGAGCATATCCGTGAGGATGATGCATGGTACCGCGAGCGTGTTTGGAGAGAAATTGACATCAGGGAAAAAATGAACCTTCCCTTTCGCTACAAAGCGGAAGATGATAATGGAAATCAGCGTTTCATCAGCATATTGTTGCGCGCCATCAAAAAAGGAGATGTAACTGCATTTGATCCCAATGTTGATGATCGTTTTACAACGCCAATGACCGTAGCCAAAGTAGGTGAAGTGATTTCTGGAAGATGTGATTCTGTTCAGGTAATTGATTGGGCAAAGGATCCCACCGGTTCAAAGGGAATCATGAAAGATTCTTTGGTTTGCAAAGAGTTCAATCCTGATGACATCATGAAATTCCGCGTAAAAGAAGAGTGGGTTTTTGACAAAGAATCTTCAAGATTGGTTACCAGAATTTTGGGAATTGCTCCCATCAAAACGTATACAGATGATCAAGGCAATGTTCTTGGTGAGTCCCCAATTTTTTGGGTATACTATCCAGACCTCCGCCCGGTTCTTGCAGTTTATGAAGTATACAATGGTAAGAATTTTGGTGCAAGAATGAGTTGGGAAGAACTTTTCGAGAGCCGTTATTTCACGAGCTACATTGTAAAGTCTACCATTGAGAATCCCTACGACATGTTCATCAAGCAGTATATTAAAGATGATATCATGAAATTGCTCGAAGGAGAAAATATTAAGAACAAGATCTTCAATTTCGAGCAAGACCTCTGGTCTTTCTAATGAAAAGAAATAATTGTAAAAATGGGCTGGATTTCCGGCCCATTTTTATTTACTGAAATGTCTGGTAATTAAAGTTGCTTTTTTACTACCAACAAGTGAAGTCAATTCTTCCATTGTGGCAGCACGGATGTTCTTCACAGACCTGAATCGATTCAGCAACTCGTAAGCAGTTTTTTTACCAATGCCGTTTATCCCCTCCAACTCGTTTTTAAAAGTGCCCTTGCTTCTTTTTTGCCTGTGAAAGGTGATGCCGTAACGGTGTACCTCATCCCGAATACTCCTGATGAATTTTAATGCATCGCTGTTGTATTCCAGCTTCAATGATTGCTGGTCTCCCGCAAAGAAAATCTCTTCAACATTCTTTGCCAATCCTACCAAGGTCATTTTACCTGATAGCCCCAATTCATGGATGGCTGCCATGGCAGATCCCAGTTGTCCCTTACCCCCGTCAATGATCACAAGCTGTGGCAATTGTGCTTTTTCCTCAATAAGTCGCTTATAACGGCGTCCTACGGCCTCTTTCATGGTGGCAAAATCATTGATACCTTCAACGGTTTCAACATTAAAATGCCTGTAATCTTTTTTGCTGGGCAAGCCATTTTTAAAACAAACCATGGCAGAAACGGGGTAGGCACCCTGGAAATTGGAGTTGTCAAAACATTCTATGTGGGTAGGCAGCTGATTCAGTGAAAGGGCTTCCATCACCTTGGGCAGTAACTCCTCGTTGACATATTCGTTCTCTTCCAGGTATAACCTTTTCTTTCTATTGATTTCTGCTATGAGATAGTCTGCATTGGTTTGTGCCATCTCCAGGAGCTTTTTCTTTTCTCCCGTTTTGGGAATCGTCAATTGGTAGCCTTCAAATCCAAATTCAATGTTGACAGGAACCACCAGCTCTTTTGCATCACTGCTGTAAAGGGCTTGAAAGTAAATGATGGCCTGAGAAAGTATTTCAGATTCCTCCTCTTCTATCTTGAGCCTGAAAGCATTTGTGCCTGAATTGGTGATGGTTCCATTCCTTACTGCAAGAAAGCTTACAATGATTTGATCATCAGAGGTGGCCATGGCAAATACATCCAGATCGCCCAGGCGAGGACTCACCACAATGGATGAAGACCTGTAATTCCTGAGGGAATTGATCTTCTGTTGCATCATGTCTGCTTTCTCAAAGGCTAGATCAGCTACATAGCCTTGTTGTTCTTTTTTGTATTGTGTGATGATTCCACTGAGATTACCCTTCATGACATGCCGTATTTGTTCTACTCCCATGGCATAGTCATCGGCCTGCTGCAATCCAACACAGGGGCCTTTGCAATTGCCCAAATGATACTCAAGGCATACTTTGTACTTTCCCTTTTTAATGTTGTTGTCTGAAAGATTCAGGCTGCAGGTTCTCAGGGGTATATGTTGTTTGATGAACTCCAACAGGTCCCGCACTTTGGCCGCAGAAGTAAATGGACCAATATATTCCGACCCATCGTTGATTCTTCTTCTGGTCAGGAATACCCTGGGAAAGTCTTCTTTTTTGATGACAATGAATGGATAGGTCTTATCATCTTTGAGTTCAATATTGTACCTCGGTTTGAATTCTTTGATCAGGGCGTTCTCCAGCAACAACGCGTCATGCTCGGATTGAACGATGGTAAATTCAATATGCCGTATTTGCTTGACGAGTTCATTTGTTTTGAAAGAATGGTTGCTTTTGGTAAAATATGAACTGACGCGCTTTCTGATATTTTTTGCTTTTCCAATATACAGCAGGTTCTGCTGGTTGCCATAGTATTTATAGATACCGGGTGCATTGGGCAGTGTTTTCTGGATTGTTGTAAAATCAAATTCTTCCATGCTCAATTGCCTATGGCCCAGTTATATCTTTCAGTAAGGTTGTTCAACAGCTGCCCTTCTTTGTAGTAACTTGTATTCACCATCAATTCTGTGGCAGAAGTCCAAAGGATTTTTCTGATCAGCATTTTTTCTCCCTCTCTTTCCTTTCTTTCAGCAAAAATGCTTTTTATTTTATTTGTTTTGGCATCAATGTTGAGCTCAATTTTTCTGACGGGTAAGTTAGCATCTTCAGTGGTATAACCAATTGAAATATTGCCCAGCTGTGCATCTTCCAGGACCAGTTCTTGGTAATTATTTTTGTGTTTTTTTTCCTGAAAATCAATGCCTACCAACTGCATGGCCAAGGCCCTGAAATCCTTTTTATCCACTACTGATGTATCAGTCTTTTCATTGGTTTCTCTGGTGTGGATGATGGCAATGGGAAAAGAATCAATTTGTGCAAGTTCCTCTTCAAGAAATGCATTGATAGGGAAATGGTTTTTCTCTTCAGTTGAATTACTGCAAGCGGTGAAAAATAGCATCAACAAAGGGAAAGAGAATCTTCTTATCAGCATCATCAGACAAAATTACGAAGCTGTTGAAGATTGAACTATTTTATTGTTTTGATGATGCCAACCTTGATGCCAAAATCCATCAAATTTTCCTTGATTGGATATTTTGATTTGAAACTGGAAAGCATCTGGTAGCGGAATTGTGGTGCAATGCTCCATTTGAAGCCGCCCCTTTCCATATTGAGGTTGGCTTCAATCGCAGCATTCATGTTCCATCTCCTGTTGAGTGTAGGTTCTTTGGCATAATGCTTCAAATCTGTGGAAAGGAGATAAGAGTAATTGGCAAAAACATAGGTAGGTTGGATGGTCGAGGCAACAGAAAAATTAAGTTTTTTCGTCCCTGCGATCTCATAGTCGATTCCAACAGGCATGGATAGCATATAATGTTCATTGCGGAGGGTAGCAGGAGAATAGCCGCTGTTGTTACTGTAAAACGAAACAGCACTGATGGGGTAGCTGCTGAATGCATAATTGTTCATGCCGTAATTGGCAATTTCAGGGACAGAACTGAACGCCTCAATTTGATAATGGTTGTAGTTGGCCTGAAGACCAGCTTTGAAGTTCAGCTTTTTGGAAAGTGGATAGAACATGGCCGTGCCAATTTCAAAGCCCATCCCTGGTTTGTGAGAAACGGCATCCTTCACATTCCTTGCAAAAACGGCGTTGGTACTCAGTGAAAAAACACTGTATTGATAGGTGGAACCAGACGCCTCACCTTTCAATCTCCTGTAACCCATGGTTGGGGTTGCATAGATCTGCCAACTTGCGTTCTTTTTGATTTTTTTGGCTTGTTCTATGACATTTTCTATCGCAGTTCCTATGGAATTCTTCTTCTCCTCTTTGAGTGTATTGCTCTCCGGATGGCTATTGGCCTGGGTTATGGATTCTAGTCTGGGTAATTCTAAGTTACGCGGCAGTTCAATAGTCAAGTCTTTTTGTTCAGGTGAAGCAAGCTCTGCAAACGAGGATATGTCATCCTGATCATGTATGTTTTGAAAAGGATACTGTCTGTCTTTTGTTCTACCCCAGGGACTGTTTCCCTCGTAATGATCGGCTCTTGCCGCAATTAAATCCCTTTCAATAAACTTGGCTGCAACCTGCCCCAGTGGGGAACTTGCATAAGAAGCCTTCTCTTTGTTGACCACAATAGCTGTAGTGGTACCGAGTAAAAGAAACAAAACCAGCAAGGTATACCTGAGCGTCCGGTTGGGATGCAATTCTTTTTCAATATTGTTCCACACACGGTCTGAGGGATAGAGCAGGTACTGATCTGATCTTTCCTTCAGCAGGTCTTCAAGTTCATCTGTTGGTTCTTGTCTCATGTTCACCGGTATCTGCTAGGTTTTTCCTGTCAAACGATCCTGACGGGAGAAAACCATTTTTTCTTTTCTTTGGGTTGCTGGATGATTCTCTTGCTCAAAAGCATTTCTTCCAACATGTTCTTTGCCCGGGTATATTGTGAACGGCTTGTGCTTTCCTCGATGTCCAGCAATTGTCCGATTTCCTTGTGGGAATAACCTTCAATGGCATAGAGATTCAAAACTGTTCTGTATCCAATGGGCAATGTTCTGATGGTCTCAACAATTTGTTTGGCTTGGATGATGCTTGGAATATAGTCCTCTCTAATGGCTAAATTTCCAGCATAGGCAAGGTCAACATTGTCGTTGAATTTCTTGTTTTTCTTAAGGTGGTTGATGCAGGTATGAACAATGATGCGAAGTATCCATCCTTCCAGCGAGCCGCGATTTTCAAACTTGGTGATTTGGCTGAAAACCTTGATAAATCCTTCCTGCAACATATCCTCTGCATCTTCACGGTTTTTGGCATAACGATAGCAAACGGAAAGCATTTTAGGACTGTAGCGTTGATACAGTTCCTGCTGGGCCGAAGCATCATTTTTTAAACAACCTTGAAGCAGCACCTCTTCTGTCATGAGAATCAATAATTGTTCTCTGAAAATAAGACAATTTTACAATTGGAGGTGCTGCTTAGGGCATATTCTTTTGTTGAAAATGCCAATCATTTGATTTACAGGCCAACTTTCAGGCTAATGATCCAGTTCCTGCCGGGTGCTGAAAACCCTGAAGCAAAATACCGGTAATTGAGGTCAAAGATGTTTTCTATTCCTGCATGGATACCAACCCTTTGGTTCACTTGCAAACCTGTTTTCAAGTTGAGGGTTTGCCATGAGGGCGTTCCTTTTGCAGTGGCGTATTGGGCATTGTCTTCGCCATCAGCATTGTATTGGTCAAGTTTTTTCCAACCATTGAACAGCATGGTCAATTCTGCGTAAAGTTTCTGATTGTCATAACCAATACTCATTTTTCCAAATACAGGCGGGATATGGTCAAGGGGCTTGGTGCTTACCTTGGATTGGACTAAGGCATAGTTTCCATTGGATTGCAATTGATAGACCAGGCTGGTCTTGGTAGCATCGGTCCTGAAGCGACCCTTGGTGAAATTAAAGGTTGAATTGAATTTCCAGTTTTTCCCTGCTTTTACAGAAAGGCGGATATTGCCTCCAAGGATATAGGCTTGGTTGATGTTCTGGCTGGCGAGCACCTGCGATTGCACACCATTGTAATTGATAGAATCCTTCCCATTCAACCTGAATGGTGCCTTGATGATGGCGTTGGTGAAATCGGTATAAAAAGCGCCAACCTCAAATTCAACTGCTTTCCCCAGTGCCTTTACCATCTCTGCATCAAAACCATGGGTGAATTCAGGTTTCAGGTTTGCATTGGGTACAACCACTTGTTTGGCAGCAGTGCTTGACTCAAAAATTTTGGCAAGGTCATCAATATTGGGTGCCCTGAAGCCAGATGCGTAGCCAAATTTAATTCTTGTGCTTGTCGATGGCATATAGACCAATCCTATGTTTCCGGTGATGGCGGTATTTTTTTGAACAAAATTCGTGACGGGCAGAGAGAAAAATGAATTGTTGATGATATTCGACTTCAGCGCAATGTATTGAATCCGCAACCCCTCATTCAGGATCCATTTTTGTCCCTTGAACTTGTGAATGTGTTGGGTATATACTGCGAAATTGTTCATCTTGTTTTTGCCATCGGGGTACCTGCTATCAAGCGGAGCGATGGCATTCGTCAACAAATTTGTTCTGCTCGCTTTGGAAAGCAGATCATTCAGTTGTATATCAATGCCAGCAGTGATTTCGTCTTGCTTTATTTTTTTTCTGGCATCTATCGTGAGGCCAACAACACCCACCTGTTCAATCCTTTTTTCAAAGCGGTCATATCGCTTGTACTCCCTTGTTATTCTGCTTTCTTCGATGGATTGATAACTTAGCGTTGCATTGTATTCATTGAAAAATCCGGTCCTGTTATTGGCTGAAAAATTATATGCGAACAGGGATCTTTTTTGTGGGCCATAGTACCAGGAGGCAAACCTTAATACGCCAGCCCTTGTGTCTTGAAGGCGATCATACCTTGGCACATCTGAACTGTTTGAATATTGGATATTCAGCCCGTGGGAAATATTGGCATTGGGTTTGTACAAGAATTTTTGCGTAAGGTCAATTTGTTTATAACCAGAAAACTTTTGTACACGGTCATTGCTGTTCTTGACAATAGAATCTCCGGTGGTTCCATTGAAGGGTTGGATATAGTATGGTCTGGTTCCGAATCCTTCAAATCCCTTCCTGTCACGCTTTCCTATTTTTGAATCACCAAACTCACTATTGGTAATACTGGTGAGCAGTCCGAATTTTTTCCATCCAATGCTTGCATCAGCATGTATTGTATTTTCTGCGTTTGCTGATGAATAACGGCTGAAAAAATTGGAACTGATTTTTGTTTTTTCGTTCTCTTTGGATAAAACAGGTTGTTTGCTGATCATGTGAACGGCACCGCCAAGCGCATCACTGCCAAACAGGGTTGAAGAAGGCCCCTGGAGCAGTTCTACACTTTCTAATATGTTTTGATCAACAGTGATGATGTTTTGCAAATGCCCAGACCTGTATATAAGGTTGTTCATGCGCACCCCATCAACAACAAACAAGACACGGCTGGCTTCAAAACCCCTGATCACCGGACTGCTTCCTCCTTGCTGGCTTTTCTGAACAAAGACATTGCCTGTAGACATCAACAGATCGCCCATGTTTTGTGCATTGGCTTTCTTGATATAGGTGGAAGAAATGATGTCTATTTTCTGAACAATGTTTTTTTTCTTCTCTGCAAATTTGTTTCCAGAAACGACAATTTCACTCAGTTCTTTTTGAGTGATACTGTCTTTTGCTTCTTGGGCTTGCATTGTGTTTGCAGTGCAAAATTGTAGCAGCAAAAATATTGCAGGGCACAAAAATTTCATGGTGGAAACTTTAGGCAGCAAAAGACTATTTAGCATGATAAGATTCATCAAAGGTCTGCCAATACTTCTCCGGTCATTTCTGCAGGAATGGGCAAGCCCATGAAATGAAGAATGGTAGGGGCAATATCGCCGAGTTTACCGGGCTTTACCACTCCTTTCCAATCTTTGTCAATGATAAAAAGTGGAACAGGGTTCAGTGTATGCGCAGTGTTGGGGCTGCCATCTTCATTTTTCATGAAGTCAGCATTGCCATGGTCTGCAGTGAGAAATACTGTGTAATCGTTTTCAAGTGCTGCCTCTACTACTTGTTTGACACAGGCATCTACTGTTTCTACCGCTTTGACGGCTGCTTCCCATACCCCGGTATGTCCGACCATGTCTGCATTTGCATAGTTGAGGCAGATGAAGTCGGCCGTTTTCCCTTTTATTTCATGAACAATTTTTTCTGTCAATTCATGCGCGCTCATTTCTGGCTGCAGGTCATAGGTGGGTACTTTTGGAGAAGCTGCCATGATTCTTCTTTCTCCTTCAAATGGAAGTTCCCGGCCACCGTTGAAAAAGAAAGTGACATGCGGATATTTTTCCGTCTCGGCAATCCTGATTTGGGTCTTGCCATGTGATGCCAATACTTCCCCAAGGGTATGGGTAAGGTTATCATTCCTGAAGATGACATCCACATGCTTGAAACTGCTGTCATACTCCGTCATGGTGGTATACTCCAGTGTAAGTTTGTGCATGCCCAACTCAGGGAAATCTTTTTGCGTCAAAACCTCTGTAATCTCACGGCACCTGTCAGTCCTGAAGTTATAGCATATCACTGCATCATCAGCAGCAATGGTAGCAAGGGGTTTATTGTCTTCACCGGTGATGATGATGGGTTTGATGAACTCATCTGTGGTGTTTTCTGCGTAGGCATTTTTGATGGCATCTGTTGCGGCAGTTGCCAAGGTGCCCATGCCATTGACCATGGCATCATAGGCAAGCTTAACCCTTTCCCAGCGCTTGTCGCGGTCCATTGCATAATACCTTCCAATGACCGATGCTATTTTACCTGCAGAACCTTTCAAGTGCTCTTCAAGAGCAGCAACAAAACCAAGCCCACTCTTGGGATCTGTATCACGTCCATCAGTGAATGCATGAATATATACCGAAGACAATCCTTCAGCCTTGCAAAGGTCTGTGATAGCCCTCAGGTGTGAGGTGTGTGAATGAACGCCCCCATCACTGACCAGCCCTATCAGGTGTAATTTTTTGTTGTTCTTTTTGGCATAGTGTATGGCATTCAGCAAGGTTGGATTCTGTTGAAATTCACCTGTTCGAATGGCCACATTGATCCGTTGCAGCTCCTGGTAAACTATCCTTCCTGCTCCCAGGTTCAAATGTCCAACCTCGCTGTTACCCATTTGACCATCTGGCAATCCAACCGGCTCGCCACAGGTGACCAGTGTTGAGTTCGGGTACTGGGCATACAAGGAGGATACAAATGGCACATGGGCATGTTGGATGACATCACTTTTTTCAACCGCACCATGGCCCCAACCGTCCATGATCACGAGGATACATTTTTTATTTTCCATCCTGTAAAATTACTTCATTTCAATTTATCTTCATTCAGCATATCAAAGGGCATATATGCCCAGAAGCATGATTAAGGAACCCCTTCAGGGTAAGCCATTAAACGCATGAACATGAGCAAGAAAAAAGACAATGGATCATTTATGGTATACAGCACCAATCCTGATTTTAAGATGGAAGGTGATGAAGTGCCGGTTCAAACCTTGCCTCCTGAGCAACAGCTGTTGAGGATTACCCTGGAAACCAAACACCGTGCCGGTAAAACAGTTACGCTTATCACTGGGTTTGTGGGTACAGAAGAAGACATGGCCATATTGGGAAAGCAATTGAAAAACCAGTGTGGCACAGGAGGATCTGCCAAGGATGGAGAAATCATTTTACAGGGAGACCACCGGGAAAAGGTGAGGGGATGGCTCCAAAAAAATCAATACAAGACCAAATAAAAAAGACAGGCCAGGGGCCTGTCTTGAAGAATATGTGCAGTTGAATACTACCAATCCTGTTTTGCTGTTCCAGCTTTGATGGCAGCAAGTGCTTTTGCTTCACCAAGAAGGGCTGTAAGCTTGTTGCCTTTACCGTCATTTCCTTTGGCGATGTATCCACCTTTTGCAGTTTTGCTGACTACTGCATCAAGGATGGGAACATTTTTTTCCTTTGTTTTGACATTGTAGGCTGTGAGCATGTTTTCGTTTGCCATGTTGATTGTTTTAATTGTTAGTAAAGATAATCAAATATCGAGTTTTGCGTATTTGGCGTGTGATTCAATGAATTCTCTTCTTGGGCCTACTTCATCTCCCATGAGCATGCTGAATACCCTGTCGGCCTCTGCTGCACTTTCAATGCTTACCCTTTTGAGTGTTCTGGAACCTGGATTCATGGTGGTGTCCCAAAGCTGGCTTGCATTCATTTCTCCAAGACCTTTGTATCGCTGTACGTTTACACTGTCCTCTTTTCCAGCACCAAGACGTTCCACATATCCCTTTCTTTGTTCCTCATTCCATGCATAGAATTGCTCCTTCCCTTTTTTTACCAAATAAAGGGGTGGTTGTGCAATGTATACATATCCTTGTTCAACCATTTCCTTCATGTAACGGAAGAGGAAGGTAAGGATAAGTGTGGCGATATGGCTACCATCCACATCGGCATCGGTCATGATGATGAGTTTGTGGTAACGGAGTTTGGAAAGATCAAGCGCTTTTGGATCTTCAACTGTACCAATTTTTACGCCAAGGGCAGTGAACATGTTCCTGATCTCCTCATTGTCGTAGATCCTGTGTTCCATCGCCTTTTCAACGTTGAGGATCTTTCCCCTGAGTGGTAGAATGGCCTGAAAGTTTCTGTCGCGGCCTTGTTTGGCGGTTCCTCCTGCTGAGTCACCCTCAACGAGGAACAATTCACTTTTCGTTGGGTCACGCTCAGAGCAGTCAGAGAGTTTTCCTGGAAGTCCGCCTCCGGACAAAACGGTTTTCCTTTGGACCAGTTCCCTGGCTTTTCTGGCAGCAGCCCTGGCCTGTGCAGCCAAAATGACCTTGCTGATGATATTTTTTGCATCCCTTGGATTTTCTTCCAGGTATGCTTCCAGTGTGCGTGATACAGTTACATCAACGATACCAATCACCTCAGAGTTACCAAGTTTGGTTTTTGTCTGGCCTTCAAACTGTGGCTCAGGAACTTTTACGGAAATGATGGCAGAGAGACCTTCCCTGAAATCATCCCCTTCCACTTCCACTTTTGACTTTTCAAAAAGCCCCAGTTTCTTACCGTATTGTTGGAATACCCTGGTAATGGCTCTTCTGAAGCCCGCCACATGGGTACCTCCTTCAATGGTATTGATGTTATTAACGTAAGAGAAAATATGTTCGTTGTAAGAGTCGTTGTAATTGATGGCGACTTCAACTGCTACATTGGAGTCTGCATCATGCCCTTCCATGTAGATGATGCTCGGAATGAGGGAGCTGCGCTTCCCATTTCTGTCCAGCATCTCAACAAACTCAATGATACCGCCCTCGCTAAAGAACACTTGTTGATAATGATTACCTGCCTCATCCAGCTCTCGCAGATCATTCAATGTGATGCGGATGCGTTTATTTAGGTAAGATAATTCACGAAGCCTTCCTTCCAGGATATCCTTGTTATATACGTTTGCAGTAAAAATGGTGGTATCGGGCCAAAAATGGACCTTGGTGCCCGTTGTTGTACTGCTGCCAATTTCCCTTACGGCATACTTGGGAACACCGCGCTCGTACTCTTGCTCAAAGGTCTTACCATCACGGTTCACCGTTACTTGCAATGTAGTGCTCAGTGCATTCACGCAACTGACGCCCACGCCATGCAAACCACCTGAAACTTTGTATGTGTTCTTGTCAAATTTACCCCCCGCATGCAGTACGGTCATGACCACTTCAAGGGCACTGCGTTGTTCTTTGTGGTGCATTCCCGTTGGAATACCCCTTCCATTGTCCTCTACCGAAATGGAGTTGTCTTCGTGAATATTTACGATGATGTTGTCGCAATGGCCTGCCAAGGCTTCATCAATCGAGTTGTCAACTACCTCATAAACAAGGTGGTGAAGACCTTTTACGCCAATATCACCAATATACATGGCTGGTCTTTTTCGGACCGCCTCCAAACCTTCCAGCACCTGAATGCTGTCTGCGCCATAACTGTTGTTGGGTTGTTCTAAATTTTCATCAATTTCCGTGCTCATAGTTAACTTCGACCTCTGGTTTTGTATTTTGATTCCCCGGTCTACAAATCTACTGAAATTCAGGGGGCTTACCTCATTTTCAGCCGTAAAACAGCCTTTCTTTTTTAAGATGATTTCCACATATTCATTACCGTTTTTTGACAAAGCATTGGCCCTGAGGTCAGTCAGAAGGCCTATCTTTGCTCTTTAATGCCAGATAATCTCACCATACCGCTCAGGATGATGTCAGAATGGAACCATTTTGAAGGACTCCCGGTATTGTTTTCAAGGGAAAAGAAGATTCCAGGTTCCTGGCAATATGCCATCAGGCGCCATACACAGGGCAGTTCCCTTGGAGTGGATGACCATGGAACCCTGGTCTACCATTACGACGAGGTCGCGGAAAACCGCTACCTCGAGCTCCGGTTCTGCGTGAATGGCCAGACCTTTTGCAAAGAACCCAATGCCAATTGTGAGGAATGCAAATTGAACCGGAATGCCCAGTGTGTTGAACAAACCGGCACAATGGACCTGCTTCAGTTCAGGTTTGAGCCCCTTCACCTGAGCAACCTCATCAAGTCCGAAGGAACCAATCCTGAAGCCGACGCCATCCTTAATTTTCGGTTCAATCATACCTTCAGCAAACCCATTTCAATTTCCGGGAGAATCAGGCATACACTTTCTTCTATTCTCAATCATCGCTACGCCGATGCCGTTGAAAATATTTTCATCAATGCCCAAACGCAAATACTCCTGCTTTATACACTGGAGTCAATGCGTACCATCAGGGAAGATGAGGTTCCTGCCTGTAAATTTCTCGCCCATCAGGATGAAAGGGAGAAAATCATCAAAGCAAGGGAAATCCTGCTTTCCCATATCTGTGATCCCATCACCATCAGGGAGCTGAGCAGAAAAGCAGCCATCAATGAATGCTATCTCAAAAAAGGATTCAAGGTGATGTTCGGGGCTACTATTTTTGATTTTTACCAGGACCAGCGGATGGAACATGCCAGGTACCTGTTGTATGAAAAAGGATTTACAGTATCCGAAGTCTCTGCACAGTTGGGTTATTCCTCGATATCACATTTTTCTACTGCTTTCAAAAAACATACGGGACTCAAGCCCTGTGAAATGTTGAATAAAACAGCCTATTCCAAGCGCTAGTTTTTTGTTTAAGCTTCTGCCCGAAATTCAACATTACATGCAACCTTCGTCACTGAATTGTCATAATTCAATACCCCTTTCTCATCTGACAATTCCATGATAAATCTTGGAGCCAAGTGAATCAATTTTGCAACTGATTTCAGTTGAATGAGGATTATTTTTCAAACATTGTTTTTGTTGATGACCGCTGTGGCCTTTGCACAGCGTGGGACTGATTCATCCAGCACAAGCCTGGATGAAGTGGTGGTGACGGCCACAAGAACCCCGAGGTCAATGGGAAATATCGCCATTCCTGTGTCAGTGATTTCTTCCAAAACCCTTTACCAGAGCGGGTCACTTCGGTTACATGATATACTGGCTGAACAAACCGGTATCCAGGTGATTGATAATTTTGGTAAAGGAATACAGTTGCAGGGTCTTTCATCAGAATACACCCTTATCCTCATCGATGGAGAACCTTTGATCGGCAGAACGGCTGGTGTGCTTGACCTTTCAAAAATTACCGTTAAGAATATCAGGAAAATTGAAATTGTCAAAGGACCGTCTTCCAGTCTGTACGGTTCTGAAGCCATGGGTGGGGTCATCAATATCATTACGGATCGTGCGGGTCAAAACAAGACAGATCTTGGACTGAGGTACGGAAGGTTCAATACGGTGGATGGAAACCTCAACTTTTCAAGAAGGTTCAACAAGACCGACATTGCCGCTTCAGTGAATTACAATCAATCCAAAGGGTATAGCCTCAAGCCCAATGCTTTGCAAAAAACAGTTGAACCATTCAGGCGATCAACACAAAACCTTAGCATACACCAGCAACTGGGTGAAAAGTGGAAAGCCGGTGCTTCCTTCAGGGCCAATTCAAGCCATATCGACAATACCATCTTTGTGCAGAACCTTGGCACAACCATTGCTTCAAAAGGATTTGAGAAAAACGAAGAATATAATTTCACCCCATACCTTCAGTTCAACAGGGATCAGAAAATAAAATCAACATTGCGCGGATACCTCACAGGTTTCAATGCTGTGCAGCAGTTGGCTGTAAAAAATGCAAATGGGGGCTATGATGACAGGTTCAGGCAATTGTTTGCAAGGGTTGAAAACCAGACAGACTGGCAAATCACAGCAAATGCTGCATTCACGACTGGAGCTGGCATCGTGCGTGAAACGGTAAGATCAAACCGCTATGATACAGCATCAACATTGAGGTCCAATACCATTGCCTATTTTTTTACGCAACACGAACAAAAAATTTCCCCTAAGCTCACCATGATTGGTGGCTTGAGGTTCGATGCCAACCAGGCTTATGCATCTGTTTGGAGTCCCAAAATTGCATTGCAATACAAGTCTTCGGAGAAGTTAAAACTGAATATTTCATACGGGCGTGGGTTCAAGGCACCCGATTTCAGGCAATTGTACCTGAATTTTACCAACCTTGCTGCTGGTGCTTATTCTGTATTTGGATCTGAAGTTGCTGTTGATGAAATAAAAAGGCTTACAGCCGCACAGCAGCTGGATCAGACCACTGCACTTGTTGGGAGTTTATCTGCCTTGAAGCCAGAGGTTTCGGGGGGATTGAATGCAGGCATTGTTTATACCATGAATGCATCCTCACAGTTCACTGCAAACATCTTCAGGAATGACTTGAAAAACATGATTGTTACCGACGTCATTGCCTTCAAGAAAAACGGGAGCCAGATATTCAGTTACTTCAATCTCAAGCGGGCACTTACCCAGGGTATTGAGCTGGGTGCCCAGCAAAAAGTTGGCCAATGGTTGCAACTCAATGCAGGATACCAGTTCCTGTACACCGCAGACAAGGAAGTGCTGCAATCCATCAAAAAAGGAGAGGTCTTTCAACGATCATTGGTCAACGGACAAGCCTATCGGATGAGCCTCTCAGATTATGGAGGATTGCCCAATCGATCAGCGCATTCGGCAAACCTCAAGTTTAGCGTAGAAAATGCCAAGGGATATTTTTCTACCATCCGCATCATTTACAGGAGCAGGTGGGGAACTTCAGACCTGGATGGAAATGGGCTGATCAACCGGTCTGATGAATATGCAAAAGGAAATGTGCAGGTCAATACAAGCATGGGGCTTCCATTGAAATCCCATTGGAAATTCATGGCTGGCATAGACAACCTGTTCAATTACAAAGACATTCAGTTCCTCCCAGGAAATCCAGGAAGAACGGCCTATATAGACATTCAATTCAATTTTTAATTTCCAAATAAACAAGAAGCAATGAGAAGTTCAAGGATCATCGGAAGTGCAATGTTAGCGTTAGTTGTTTTTCAGGCTTGTGAAAAGAATGAGGCTCCAGTTGTGGCACCCACATTGACTGAAAAAACAGTTTCAGGTATCCCTGCTGACACGATTGTAGGACTGGTCAATGGCCAACCTGTGGGTGCTGGTAAGTATACTTTTTTCAGTTTCGAAACAAATGCTGTAGTTCCCAGCACTGACTCCAATTCAGTGAAGTGGGATGTAGCAGTAAGAGGAACAACCATCATCACCAATGGCGGCAACAGTGGTCCTGGTGTAGGTGGTGCCTTTGTTTATGTAGGAACATTTGACGATTTGAAGGCTGTTCCGAAGGATTCTGTTTTCAGGCAAGACAATGCGCCCACCTCGTATGCAGTGCCCAACACCAGCAACAGGGGATGGTATGTGTACAGTCCTGTGTCTTTGCTCATCACCCCCATTCCTGGAAGGGTGTTGGTGTTCAAAACCGCCAAGGGCAAATATGCCAAGGTTGAAATCCTGAACTACTACAAGGGTGGTGTAACGCCTTCAGCAACTGCAACTGATGCTGAAAAATTAAAGAACCAGCGTTATTATACTTTCCGCTTTGCCTACCAGGCCGATGGAACCATGAATTTCAAGTAAAACCCTTAAACTTTTTTCTACCTTTGCCACCTTAGGAAAAAGTATGGCAAAGACATATAAAGAATACGAACAACTGAATCTCCCCGCCTTTGAAAAGGAAATCCTGGCAAGCTGGGAACGTGAAGATGCATTTGGCGGAAGCATCCGCAACAGGGAAGGGGCCAAACCCTTTGTTTTTTACGAAGGTCCACCCAGTGCCAATGGCATGCCGGGAATACACCATGTTATTTCCCGTACACTGAAAGACCTTGTTTGCAGGTACAAGACCATGAAGGGATTTCAGGTCAAACGAAAAGGCGGATGGGACACCCATGGTCTTCCTGTTGAGCTTGGCGTGGAAAAAGAACTGGGCATCACCAAAGAGGATATCGGTAAAACAATCAGCGTTGAAGATTACAACCAGAAATGCCGTGAGGCGGTTCTGCGTTACAAGGATAAATGGGATGAGATTACAACCAAAATGGGTTACTGGGTCGATTTACAGCATCCCTATGTAACCTTCGAAAATGATTATATCGAATCCCTTTGGTGGTGTTTAAAAAGATTGTACGACAAAGGGTATTTGTACGAGAGCGTCAGCATCCAGCCCTATTCTCCCGCGGCAGGTACCGGGCTGAGTTCCCATGAACTCAACCAGCCCGGAACCTACAAAGACGTAAAAGATACCTCTGCTGTTGCGCTCTTCAAACTTTCAGACAGTTCCAATGAGCATCACCCTGCTTTTTCTGCATTGAAAGACATGAATACAGGGGCAGGTCCGGTTTCTTTTATGGCCTGGACAACCACGCCATGGACCTTGCCATCCAACCTGGGCTTGACCGTAGGCCCTTCCATTGAATATTCACTGGTGTCTAGTTTTAACCCTTATACTGGTGCACCATTGACTGTTGTTTGTGCAACAGCCTTGCTTTCCAAGTACTTCAAGGAAGAGGCAAGTGGCCTGTCTTTTGATGGTTTCAACGCAGGCGACAAATTGATCCCCTGGAAGATATTGGGAACCATCAAAGGCAAATCACTTGAAGGGCTTTACTATGAACAATTGATGCCTGCAGCAGCCAATGCATTGAACGTCATACAAGAGATTACTCCTGGTGCAGACCCCTTCAAGGTGGTGGTTGGTGATTTCGTGACTACTGAAGATGGAACCGGCATTGTGCATACTGCTCCTGCTTTTGGTGCGGATGATTACAAGGTGGGAAAGAAATATGGTTTGGGAATCCTCACCCTTGTAGACCGAGAGGGAAAGTTTGTGGATGGCCTGGGTGAATTCAGTCATCGGTTTGTTAAGAATTACAAGAACGAAGAAAATTATGTGGATGTCAACATTGATATCTGCGTGCAGCTCAAGAAAGATGGTAAGGCATTCAAAGTAGAAAAATACGAGCATAATTATCCCCATTGCTGGAGAACAGATAAGCCTATCCTTTATTATCCTTTGGATGCTTGGTTCATCAAAACCACCGCTATCAAGGACAGGATGGTGGAACTCAACAAGACCATCCAGTGGAAACCCAAATCAACCGGCGAAGGCAGATTTGGTAACTGGCTGGAAAACATGGTTGACTGGAACCTCAGCCGCAGCAGGTTCTGGGGAACACCATTGCCCATCTGGAGGACTGAAGATGGTGCTGAACAAATTTGCATCGGTTCTGTGGCAGAACTGAATACCGAAATCAGAAAAGCAGCTTCGGTGCTCGGTGGAGATACCAACAAACAATTTATTGAAAATGGATTGGCAGACCTGCACAAGCCATTTGTTGATGACGTGATCCTGGTAAGTGCTTCCGGTAGGGCCATGAAACGTGTACCAGATTTGGTGGATGTATGGTTTGACAGCGGGGCCATGCCCTATGCCCAATGGCATTATCCTTTTGAGAACCGTGAATTGGTGGAAAGCGGCCATGCATTTCCTGCTGATTTTATTGCTGAAGGAGTAGATCAGACCCGTGGATGGTTTTACACCTTGCATGCACTGGGCGCTCTTTTGTTTGACAGTGTTGCCTACAAGACAGTTGTTTCCAATGGTCTTGTTTTGGATAAGAATGGCAACAAGATGAGCAAACGCCTGGGCAATGTTGTTGATCCATTCAGTACCATCGAAACCTATGGTGCTGATGCTACCCGTTGGTACCTGATCACCAATGCCTCTCCTTGGGATAACCTTAAATTTGACATTGAAGGGATCAAGGAAGTGCAGCGGAAGTTTTTCGGAACCATATACAATACCTATCAATTCTTTTCCCTCTATTCAAATGTAGATGGGTTCAATTATGCGGAAGCAGATGTTCCTTTTCATGAAAGGCCTGAAATCGACCGTTGGATCTTGTCAAGCCTGCAGAGCTTGATCAAACAGGTTTCCCAACACATGGAGGAATATGAACCGACCCTGGCGGGAAGGGCTATTGATGAATTCGTTGATGAGTTGCTCAGCAACTGGTACGTAAGGCTTTCCAGAAGGCGGTTTTGGAAAGGTGAATATGGAACGGATAAAATCAGTGCATATCAAACACTCTACAATTGCTTGGTGACTGTTGCGAAATTGGCTGCGCCAATTTCGCCGTTTTTCACTGATTCTATTTACAGGAACCTGAATGCAGTAACTGGTAAAGAGCCTTTCAGCTCTGTACATCATGCTGATTTTCCAGTGGCCAATGAAGCCTGGATTGATCTTGCACTGGAGGAAAGAATGGCCATGGCAAAAGAAATCTCCTCTCTTGTATTGTCCATCAGGAAAAAAGTAAATATCCGGGTGCGCCAACCCCTTCAGAAAATGCTCATTCCTGTCAAAGACGAGGCCATGAAAGGTCAATTGGAGAAGGTTGAAGACCTGATCCTGGCTGAGGTGAATGTCAAAGAAATGGAATACCTGCCAGCTGATAATGATTTTATCCGCAAAAAGATAAAAGCCAATTTTGTGATATTGGGCAAGCGGTTGGGTGGAAAAATGAAGCTTGCTGCTGCTGCAATTGCCGGCATGTCTCAAGACGAGATCAGGGAACTTGAGTCAACGGGGTCTTATGCCATCATGGTGGAAGAAGAATCGATTCATCTTCTAAAGGAAGAGGTTGATATCCAAAGCGAAGACGTTGAGGGTTGGATGGTGGCTTCCAGAAATGCCCTTACGGTGGCACTAGATGTAGTGGTGAGCCCAGCCCTTGAGCAGGAGGGGAATGCCAGAGAACTGGTGAACAGGGTTCAAAAGATCAGAAAGGACCTTGATCTGGAATTGACGGATAGAATAATTGTTGAAATTCAGTCTGATCCGGGGCTGGACGATGCGTTTACACAATTTAATGCATATATTTGCGCGGAAATTTTGGCTGACCATGTCTTGCTTAAAACGGGATTATCTGAAGGGCTTGATACCGAGATTAATGGTAAAACGCTGAAGATCAATGTTATAAAAAAAGGGTAAGTATTATGGCAACAAAAAAACCAGCACCAAAGAAAACTGTAAAACCAGTTCAGAAATCAGCACCGGCAAAAAAAGCAGCCCCTTCCAAGGCTCCTGTAAATAAGGTTGCTGCGCCAACCCCTAAAAAAACTGCTCCTGCAAAAGCAGCTCCAGCCAAAACTGCTCCTGCAAAAGCAGCTCCAGCCAAATCGGCTCCTGCGAAAGCAGCTCCAGCCAAATCGGCTCCTGCGAAAGCAGCTCCAGCCAAATCGGCTCCTGCAAAAGCAGCTCCAGCCAAAGCTCCTGCGAAAGCAGCTCCAGCCAAAGCTCCTGCAAAAGCAGCTCCAGCCAAATCGGCTCCTGCAAAAGCAGCTCCAGCCAAATCGGCTCCTGCTAAAGCAGCTCCAGCAAAGGCAGCTCCAGCCAAAGCGGCTCCTGCAAAAGCAGCTCCTGCCAAAGTGGCTCCTGCGAAAACAGCTCCTGCCAAGGCCGCTCCTGCAAAAGCAGCTCCTGCCAAGGCCGCTCCTGCAAAAGCAGCTCCTGCCAAGGCCGCTCCTGCCAAGGCCGCTCCTGCAAAAGCAGCTCCTGCCAAGGCGGCCCCTGCGAAAGCAGCTCCTGCCAAGGCGGCCCCTGCGAAAGCAGCTCCAGCAAAGGCGGCTCCAGCCAAAGCAGCTCCTGCGAAAGCAGCTCCTGCCAAGGCCGCTCCTGCAAAAGCAGCTCCTGCCAAGGCAGCCCCTGCAAAATCAGCCCCAGCAAAACCTGCTGCAAAAGCCCCTGGGAAAAAGGTTCCTACCATTTCTCCAGAAGTCAGGTTTGCTGAAACCAGCAAAGCACCAGCCAGTCCTGCAGAAGTGCGCAAGGCACTAAGGGCCAAAGAAGCAAAAAAGGAGACCAAGACTGTTGCCATGCCCAAAATCAATTCGAAATCTTCCCGAAAATATGAGCCAGAATTTACCAAATCTGTGCTTGATGCAAAGGAAGTGATTACCCCAATGGCCCCCACACAGCGTTATTCAGATGCTGAACTTGGTGAGTTCCGTGAGTTGGTACAAAATAAACTCAATGCGGCAAAGCAAGAACTCAATTACCTGAATGGATTGATCACAAGAAAGGATTCTATGAGTGGCGGTGATTCTGACAACCGTTACATGACCATGGAAGACGGAAGCCTTAGCATGGAGCGTGAGCAACTCAGCCAGATGGCCAGCAGGCAGATTGACTTCATCGAAAAGCTTGAAAAAGCAATGATGAGGATTCAAAACAAGACCTATGGTATTTGCAGGGTTACTGGAAAATTGATCGACAGGGCCAGGTTAAGAGCAGTTCCTCATGCAACCCTCAGCATGGAAGCCAAGACCAACATGAACAAACCCGGAGGTTCTTCCAACTAGTATTACGGTATTGATCAGTGCATCTGTTGCATGCTCACCAGTTTGCTGTAGATTCCGTTTGATTGGATCAGTTCATCGTGTTTGCCCCTTTCGGCAATCACTCCCTCATGCAATACAATGATCTCATCTGCGTGCCGAATCGTTGAAAGCCTGTGTGCGATAATGACGCTGGTGCGATCTTTCATCAGTTTATTGATGGCATCCTGAACCCATTTTTCACTCTCAGTATCCAATGAAGATGTCGCTTCATCCAGGATTAAAATCGGTGGATTTTTTAACACGGCCCTTGCAATGGTCAGCCTTTGTCTTTCTCCACCACTCAATTTTGACCCCCGGTCACCTACCAGGCTCGCATATCCTTCCTCTTTGTTTTCGATGAAAAGGTGAGCATTGGCAATTCTCGCAGCAGCCATTATTTCATCAATTGATGCCTTTTCATTGCCCAGGGAGATATTGGCCCTGATGGTATCATTGAAAAGAATGGGCTCTTGGGTTACAATACCCATGAGGTTGCGGAGGTCTTTGATCTTGTATTTTTTGATGTTGATGCCATCAATCAGTACCTCCCCAGACGTTGCATCATGAAAACGGGGGATGAGGTCGGCAAGGGTTGATTTTCCTGCCCCCGATGAGCCTACAAGCGCAATGGTCTGACCTTTTTTGATGGTCAGGTTGATCTTGTTCAGAATGCTTTTATCTGGATAGGCAAAAACAACATCCCTGAGTTCAATGCTGTCATTGAAACCATTTATAGGTAACGGATCAGGGTCCTCCATTACAGCCTGCTCCTCCATGATCAGTTTTTGAATCCGTTCAATGCTGGCGGCCCCTTTTTGTATATTGTAGGAAGCTGTACTGAATGCTTTCAGGGGATTGATGATTTGGGTAAAGATGGCGATGAATGTCAGGAAATCAGGTCCATTGAGTGAAAAATCATGGGTCAATACCAGGGTTCCGCCGTAATACAATACACAGGAAACGGCAATGATGCCCAATGTTTCTGAGACTGGTGAGGCAAGGTCCCTTCTTCGATTGGCTTTGTTCTTGATATCAAAAAGATCAAGGTTTTCTTTTTTGAAGCGCCTCAGTTGCTGGCCTTCTGCATTGAATGCCTTCACAACCCGGATGCCGCCAAGGGTCTCTTCAATGGTGCTGAGGATCTCTCCCAGTTTTTCCTGTACACCGGTTGATACTTTTTTCAATGATCTGCCAATCCTTCCAATCACGAGTCCTGCGATGGGCAGAAAAAGAAGCAAAAAAACTGACAGTTCAGGACTGAGGCTTACCATGGCAAACAGGTAAAAAACAATCAGGATGGGTTCCCTGAAGAAGCTTTCCAGAAAACTGATGGTGGAAAATTCAACGTCCTGGAGGTCGTTGGTAAGGCGACTCATGATGTCACCCTTTCTTTGCTCATTGAAAAAGCCCACAGGCAAATTAAGTATTTTGCGGAACATATCTGTTCGCATGTCGTTGATGATGCTGTTTCTGATGGGTGTCAGCAGGTACAGTGAAAAATATAGGAACAGGTTTTTGAGCATGATGGCTGTTACCAGCACAATGCAAATGATGCCCAATGCCTTGATTTTTCCCTGGTCTGATGCCGTTAATATGGTCAATTGATTGTAAAGAAGGTCTGAAAGGTTGCCAAGTTTGAACCTTGAAGTTTGTATTCCACCATCTCCTTGCAATCCAAAAATCAGGGTGAGGAATGGGGCAAGCATGGCGAGTGAAATCAGGGAAAACAGGGCAGAAAGGATGTTGAGTGAAAAATATCCAATCACCAATTTTGGATACTTTTTTATATAGGAAAAGATGATTCGGAGGCTTTTCATTTGCGTTCTCTACGTTTTTTCAGAATTAGCACCAAAAGTAACTAATTTTACATCCATCAAGTGATCAGTTATGGAGGAAAGCAAAAGACAGAAACAGGTGGCCGGTGTGATTCAGGAGGAAATGAACGATATTTTTCTCCGTATGGGGTTGAACATGATCAATGGCGGAATGGTATCTATTGCTGCAGTTAAGGTTACTCCAGACCTGCTCGAGGCCAGGTTTTACCTCAGTTTGTTTCAGGTAAAGGATCCGGAGGCCGTGCTTGAAAAAATTGAAGAGCGGAAGGGAGAGTTGAGAAGGCAGTTGGGAGAGAGGGTTAAACAGCAATTGAGAAGGGTACCTGAGTTGCGGTTTTTCAAGGATGACACCCTTGATCATGTATTCAAAATGGAGGAAATCTTCAAAAAGATCAACGAAGAACGCAGCAAATGAACCTTTCGATGATCCTGAAATTTTCGTGGCGTTATTTCAGGGCCAAAAAATCAACCAATGCAGTCAACATCATCTCTTGGGTGAGTGTGGTTGCCATCATGTTTGCCACAGCCTCCCTCATCATTATTCTCAGCGCCTTCAATGGATTTGAATCCCTGGTAAAATCACTCTATTCCTCATTTTATCCTGAGTTAAGGATAGGTCCGGAAAAAGGAAAGACAATCAACCTAACTGCTGAACAACTCAATCAGCTTAGGGGAATTCCTGGTGTTACTGCCATCGCACTGGTAGCAGAGGAGAGGGCCTTGTTGCAAAATGGGTCTTTGCAAACAGTCGTCAACATCAAAGGAGTAGACAACCAATATGCACTGGTTTCCGGATTGCCAGACAATATCTACAGGGGCAATTTCAACACCGGAGATTTCCAAAAACCAGGTCTCGTGATGGGGGTTGGTGTTGAGCAGATGCTGGGTCTCGCATCTGACAGAAGCATTTATCCGGTGTCCATTTATTTACCCAGGAAAAATATGCCTTCATCAGATCCATCTTCCGCGCTTGGCCTTGCCATGGGATATCCCCAGGGTAGCTTTGCGATTCAAACTGAATTTGATAACAAGTATGTGATTACCAATCTCGATTTTGTCAAGTCATATACAGGACTGAACGAAAATGAATATAGTGCCGTAGAAATAAAACTGGATGGCATGTTGAGCACTGAAAATGTTTCATCCGCCGTAAAATCATTATTGGGCAAGGGCTATAGCATTCAAAACAGGTTCGAGCAGAACAGGATGTTGTATACCACCATTGGCCTAGAGAAGCTTGCGATTTATGGTATATTCACACTGATTCTCATTGTTGCTGCCTTTAACATGGTTGGAGCATTGAGCATGCTGGTGTTGGAAAAGAAAAAAGATATTCAGGTATTGAAGGCCATGGGCGCTGACCAAGGAATGTTGCAAAAAATATTTTTGGCAGAAGGCATGCTGCTTTCTTTTATTGGTATGGCTGGTGGAATGGCCATTGCAATATTGCTCTATTTTTTACAGACCAGGTTCAAGTTGGTACCATTGGAAGGGGCAACCTTTTTGATAGATTATTATCCCGTGAAATTGATCTTGACAGATTTTCTACTGGTTGCTTCAACGGTTTTGTTGATTGGCGTACTTGCCTCATGGATGCCTGCAAGAAGAGCCGCACTGGCTGTGGTTGACCTGCGGGTTTAATATCAATAATCTCCCATTGTTTCTGGAAGTTGGGCCAGGGCCTTAGCCAACTGATCGTCATTGGGTGCAATACCATGCCAGCCATGGTCATTTTCCATGAAGTCAACACCTTTTCCCATCAGGGTATGCATCATGATGGCAATGGGCTTACCCTGGCCAGTCAATGCTTTGGCCTCATCAAGTACCTTGACCACATTATTCATGTCATTGCCCTGCATGCTGAGGGTAGTCCATCCGAAGGCCTCAAACTTTTCGCTGATATTGCCCAGCGAGATGACCTGTTCTGTTGGGCCGTCAATCTGTTGGCCATTCCAGTCAATTGTTGCAATCAGGTTATCAACCTTATGGTGGGCAGCAAACATCACCGCTTCCCAAATCTGGCCTTCCTGTAACTCGCCATCTCCATGAAGCGTGTAAACAAGTCTGCCATCACCATTGAGTTTTTTGGCAAGGGCCGCACCAATGCCAACACTGAGTCCTTGACCCAATGATCCAGAGGCAATCCTGACGCCGGGCAGGTGTTCATGGGTGGTAGGATGCCCTTGCAGCCTGGTATTTAATTTTCTGAAGCTTCCCAGTTCACTGACCGGAAAATAGCCGGTACGGGCAAGGCATGAATATAGCAAAGGAGAGATATGTCCATTGGAAAGGAAAAAAAGATCTTCACCAACCCCATCCATGTTGAAGGACGGGTCATGTTTCATTGTCTTGAAATACAGGGCTGTAAGGAAATCAGTACACCCCAAGGAACCCCCTGGATGTCCGCTTTGCACACCATGAACCATGCGCACAATATCTCTTCTGATTTGGGAGGCTGTTTCCTGCAATGAAGCCATGGGATGAGTATTTTCGCAAAACTAATGCATTTGGGAAATCTACGTCATCAGGAAGATTTTTTTATTGAAAATCATTTTCATACACAATTTGGCAATCTGGTTTTCGTTTATAATTGTCTATCTTCAATCGCTATTCATTGCCAATATTTTAGTAGGAAAAACCTGTTCATGCTTTGCATTACCTAAAATACCAACAATGGGTTTAGTTCTTTTGGCTTCTCTTGTTTCCTTTATTGTGGCTTTTACATCGATTCCAGTGGTCATCAAGATTGCTGATGCCAAAAAGCTATTTGACGTCCCCGATGAGCGGAAAATACATTTTACACCCATTCCTTCTTTGGGAGGTGTAGGCATTTTTGCTGCACTCATGTTATCGCTTTCTACAATGGTTTCTTTTTCAGAAACTCCCGTTCTTCAGTATTTTCTCGGGGCTTCAGTCATTATTTTTTTCCTTGGCTTGAAAGATGACATCCTGCTGATTTCTCCCATGAAGAAATTTGCTGGACAGTTGATCGCAGCTTTCATGTTGGTTTATCTAGGCCATTTTCAATTGACATCCTTGCATGGATTTCTGGGCCTTACTGCTTTGAGTCCTGTATTTTCCATGCTTTTTTCATACATAACCATTCTGGTGGTAGTGAACGCCTTCAACCTCATCGATGGGGTTGATGGCCTGGCAGGTAGCCTGGGACTGATCTCCACCTTGTTTTTTGGTGTAGTATTTGTCATAGAAAAAGATTTCTCTTTTGCCATTCTTTCTTTTTCGATGGCAGCAAGCCTTTTGGCATTTCTCAGTTATAATTATTCTCCTGCTAAAATTTTTATGGGCGATACGGGCTCATTGCTGCTGGGTTTGGTTAATGCAGTCTTGGTGATCAGGTTTATCAATACCGCGAGTTTGCCTGGAACTGTTTTGCAGTTTTCAGCCGCTCCTGCCATTGGTTTTGCCGCGCTTTTTGTTCCGCTGATGGACACCCTGAGGGTTACTGTTTTGCGGGTATACAGGGGTCGCTCCCCTTTTGATCCTGATGTGAATCACATCCATCACTTGTTGATGAAAAGAGGGCTTTCTCACATGCAGATAACAGGGTTGCTTGGCTTCTTCGCAATAGGATTCATTGCATTTGCTATTTTCACCCAGTCAATGGGCATCAATTTTGTGATTGCAGGCCTTTTCTTCATTGGTACGGCTATTGCCGCCTATTGCAAATTAATGCCACTGCCATCGTCTAAAACTACCAATAGCAGCAATGTTTCTCCCTCTGCCAGGGATAGCGAGCCTACCATTATACTGAAAAACATTTCTTCCAAGACAGAACTGAACAATTAGCCTCAGTTTTATATTTCTCATTTTATTTTCATTCAGTAGATTTGCAGTCAAAATTTCCCTTTATGTCTGAAGAACTTGAATTGCACATGTTGGATGCCAGTGCCACGATGGAGAAAGCAATTTCACATCTTGAATCAGAGCTTACTAAAATACGTGCCGGCAGGGCAAATCCTCAGATGTTTGATGGACTTACAGTAGATTATTATGGGGCTCCAACCGGGATTGCCCAGGTAGCCAATATTTCTGTTGCTGACGCCAGAACCCTTACCATTCAGCCTTGGGAGAAAAATATGCTACAGCTGATCGAACGTTCCATTATTGCTGCCAATCTGGGCGTGACACCACAAAATGATGGGAGCATCATCCGCATTTTTCTTCCTCCAATGACGGAAGAACGTAGGAAAGAAATTGTGAAAAGGGTTCAAAATGAAGGAGAACAATCCAAAGTTGCCATCCGCAATATCAGAAGGGATGCCATTGAGCAAGTGAAAAAAATGCAGAAGAACGGATTGAGTGAAGATATTGCCACAGATGCCGAAAAGGAAATTCAGGAAATGACCAATAAGTTCATAGCACTGATTGAAAAGCACCTTGCTGCAAAGGAAAAGGAAATCATGAGCGTATAGGCCTACTTGTTGGCCAGTCTCACTCCTGCAAGGATCACTACCATTCCCAGGATTTGTATGGTAGTAATGGTTTCTCCGGCTACAAAACCCCATCCCATTGCCACCAATGGAATGCCATAGGTTACCATTGAAGCAAAAACAGGTCCAGCTTTTTTCATCAGGGTATAGAAAACTACCGATGCCAGACAGGTGCTGATGATGCCCAATGTTGCTCCAGCAATCGTCCCTTTTGTCAAAAGGCCATTGAGGAGATTGGGGTCAGTGAAATAGCCTGTAGAGACCAGGATGATCAGGTTGGGGATGATCAGTGCTGTAAACGCAATGGTTGCTATATGCAGGGGTGCAACGTCTTTAAGGTACTGGTTCACAACATTTACATTCAATCCATAACAGATGGTGGCAAGAATGACAAAAAAAGTATAGCCAATGTATTGCATGTTGATTTGTCTGGAGGCGCCCAAGACAAGGACCAGCATTCCGGCAAAACCCAGCAGCATACCGACCCATTTGATCCAACCTACCCTCAGGTTGAAGAACAACATGCCAATCGCCAGGGTAAAAATCGGTGTCAGGGCATTGAGGATTCCGGCAATTGAACTGTCTATCTTGGTTTGGGCAATACAAAACAGGTAGGCAGGAAAAAGGGTTCCCAGAAATCCTGAAAGAATCAGGGCGGGTATCACTTTTTTTGGAACAGACCTATAGGCCGTAAATATCCATGGAAGCATGACAATGCCCGCAGAGATAATCCTGATGGAGGCCAGTTGGTATGGACTCAATATTTCCATTCCCCCTTTCATGATGATGAAGGAACTTCCCCAGGTGAGGCAGAGAATGATGAACAGGATCCACTTCACGTTAAAAGATTATTGGACTGCGAAGGTCGTTAAAATTGCCTCCCCATCTTCATTCTTTTGCATCAATTTCCTATATTTGTCGCCTTACCTACTTCAAATCAATCGTTTTGAACACTGCTTCTTACCAGATTAGGCTTCCACAGTTTGAAGGTCCATTTGACCTTTTACTCTTTTTCATTGAAAGAGATGAACTTGACATTTATAATATTCCCATCACCAGCATCATTGATGACTTCCTTGCTTTTATCAAAAAGTCTGAGGAGGACAATATTGAATTGAGCAGTGAGTTCATTCTTTTTATCTCAACCCTCATCAGGATCAAGGCAAAGTTGTTGCTTCCTCGAAAAGAGCTGGATGCCCAAGGAAATGAAATAGACCCGAGGAAAGAATTGATTGATAAAATTCTTGAATACAAGAAATTCAAAGAGGCCTCACTGAAGCTTGCGCAGCTTGAACAGCAGCGGATGTTCATGGTCAAAAGGGGCAATCTCCAAAAGGATCTGCATGCTATAGGGGAGGAGTCATCAGAAGGGACTGAGATACAATCTATCTCTCTTTTCAAACTGATGAAAGTATTTGAAAAGGTGATGCAAAGGGTACATGATCGCCAGAACAAACCCCAGCATGTTGTATACCGATACAACTACACCATGGATGAAACCCGTGAGTATGTGTTGAAAGTGAGTTCAGCGGAAAAAACGATGTCCTTTGAAAAGGTTTTTGACGTATGTCAGGACAGGCTGCATGCCATTTTTCTTTTTCTGACTGTATTGGAACTTGTTCAACAAAGTTATCTGGCCATCATCATTGGCGAAGGAAAGAACAATTTCATCATTGAATACAATGATGAACGCCCTGAAGATCAGCTGGTCACCATTATTGAATAACGCTGACAACAGATTTCATCATCTCTCTTGCTGTTGCAGCAATTGCATCAGCATCATAATGGCATTCCTTGTGCAATTCCTTCTGGGAGCCGTGTTCAACAATGCGGTCTGGAATTCCCAGGATTCTAATTTCAGCCTTGTATCCATGCGCTGCCATGAATTCTAATACTGCTGCGCCAATACCTCCAACAACAGTGCCATCTTCAACAGTAATGATTTTGCTGTATTGGGAAAATACTTCATGAAGCATCTCCTCATCAAGTGGTTTTGCAAACCGCATGTCATAATGACCAGGGGTGATACCATCACCCATCAGGTTTCTGATGGCAGCTGCAGCAAAATTGCCCGGATGCCCGAAAGATAGAATAGCGATATCTTTTCCTTCTTTGAGTTTGCGCCCTTTGCCTATTTCAATTTCCTTCATGGTTGTTTTCCACTCAGGCATCATGCCCTCGCCTCTGGGATATCGAATGACGAAAGGTAAATCTGTTGATTCAAGCTGTGCTGTATACATGAGGTCCCTCAACTCTGCCTCGTTCATGGGTGCAGAAACAATCATGTTAGGGATGCAACGCATGTAGGGAATATCATAGACACCATGGTGCGTGGGCCCGTCATCACCCACAAGTCCTGCACGATCCAGGCAAAATACTACCGGTAGTTTTTGGATGGCTACATCATGCACCACCTGATCATAGGCACGTTGCATAAACGAGGAATAGATGTTGCAAAAGACTTTCAGTCCCTGTGTTGCCATACCCGCACTCAGTGTAACTGCATGTTGTTCGCAGATACCTACATCAAAAGCCCTGTCAGGCATTTGATCCATCATGAACTTGAGGGATGAACCCGAAGGCATGGCAGGGGTAATGCCAAAAATCTTCTTGTTTTTCTCAGCAAGTTCAACAATGGTCTTGCCAAATACATCCTGGTATTTTGGAGGCTGGGGTGTTTCAAATGTTTTTTTGTAAATCTCACCTGTCACTTTATCAAAGAGTCCTGGGGCATGCCATTTGGTCTGGTCCTTTTCGGCCAGCGCATATCCCTTTCCTTTGGTGGTGATGATATGGAGCAGCTTGGGGCCAGGGATATCCCTAAGGTCTTTCAGGGTATCAACCAGTTTGGTAATGTTGTGACCATCAATCGGGCCGAAATACCGCATGTTCATGGACTCGAACAGGTTGCTTCTTTTGTTGATGAAGCCCTTGATGCTGTGTTCAAGTTTACTTGCCATTTCCCTACTGAAATTTCCTCCAATGGGAAGCTTTCCAAGAGTATTCCAGATATCATCCTTCAACTTGTTATAGGTATGTGAAGTGGTTATATCTGTCAGGTATTCTCTCAATGAACCTACATTGGGGTCAATGCTCATGCAATTGTCATTCAGGATCACCAGCATGTCGGCGTCTGTTACGCCTGCATGGTTCATGGCTTCGAAGGCCATTCCAGCCGTCATTGAGCCATCACCGATGATAGCGACAGATTTCCTATCCTTTTCGCCATTGTATTTTGCTGCAATGGCCATTCCCAGTGCTGCGGAAATGGAGGTGGATGAATGTCCTACACCGAAGGCATCGTATTCGCTTTCAGTCCTTTTGGGAAATCCACTGAGTCCACCATATTTTCTGTTGGTATGGAAATTGTCTCTTCTTCCAGTAAGTATCTTGTGGCCATAGGCTTGGTGGCCTACGTCCCAGACCAATTGGTCATAAGGGGTATTGTAAACATAGTGCAAGGCTACAGAAAGTTCTACTACGCCAAGGCTGGCTGCAAAATGTCCACCATGCACACTGACCACGTCCACAATGTATTGCCTCAGTTCATCACAAACTTTGTAAAGTTCATCCTTCCCTATTTTTTTTAAGTCATCAGGGGAGTTGATATGTTTGAGCAATGCACCAGCCTCGATTTGTGTCATATTGAATGCAGTTTGTAACTATATGGTGATAAACAAGGACTGCTGTTATTTGTTCAGACTTACCCTTGCTTGGAATACATAAAGTTAGGCAAAATAAGGATTGTAGCATCCAGGATGAGGTTTATCCAATTACAAGGGCTCGCCGTCCTTTTCAGACGGCTTTACCAGTTAACCGGCCTGTAAAACCTCTTGTAAAAAACCATTTTTCCCTTCTTGTTCAATTGTATAGCTTTGAAATGCATGGATTTGTATTTTAAAAACATATCAAAATACTGGCTTTTCCAATTTTTGGGTTGGATGATGTTTGCCGGCATCAATATTTTCTTTGCCTTTACCTATAATCTTTTTGATGCCCGATTCATTGGTCGGTTGGCTTTATATGTTGCCATCGGTCTTCTTATGTCTCATTTCATGCGGATGATCATCAAATGGCTCAAGCTGATGCAGCGCAGCATCAATTACCAGTTGACGGGCTTCATCCTGGTTTCAGTTTTATTCGCAACAATTGTGGGCATCGGTGAAACCTATCTGAGCATGTTTGCTGGGCTAGAATACAAGGAGGAAGCCAACTGGGCAACTCCCCAGAAAATCAGCAGCAATATTTTCTCTTCCTTTATTTATCTTTTTATTTGGAACTGTATTTATTTCATCTACCATTATGTGGCAGAGTCAAGGAAAAACCAACTGGACAACCTGAAGTTGGAAGCCTTGGTAAAGTCTCTCGAACTGAAGACCATCAAATCCCATATCAATCCACATTTTATTTTCAATGCGATGAACAGCATCCGTGCGTTGATTGATGAAGATCCAAGCAGGGCGCGCGAAGCGGTTACAGCATTGAGCAATATTCTTCGTTCCAGTATGTCTTCCGACCAACATGAAACCATCACATTAGAGCGAGAGTTGAATATTGTGAAGAATTATCTTGCTTTGGAGTTGATTCGGTTTGAAGATAGGCTGGATGTGCAATATGGCATAGATGAAGATAGCTTAGATCAACAGGTCCCCCCCATGATGCTGCAGACCCTGGTTGAGAATGCAATCAAACATGGCATTGGAAAAACGATGCACAAGGGAGAGATTTCCATTCGTGCCAGTGAAACCAACGGACAACTGGTGTTGTCTGTCACCAATTCTGGTATACTGGAAATAAAGCAGGATCATGATGGCTTTGGATTGCAAAGCACATCCAACAGGTTGCACCTGATTTTCGGTGATGCAGCAAGTTTCTCCATCAAGCAGCTGAACAAAGACTTGGTTGAAGCAAAAGTGATTATCCCGCTTTCCAAATAGAAACTATATGAAAAAAAACGCCATCCTTATTGACGATGAGAGACTCGCAAGAAACGAACTGAAGAAAATGCTTGCCCTTCATCCTGAAATAGAGGTTATCGGCGAGGCAGCCAATGCTGACGAGGGCTTGCGCCTCATCAATGAAATGAATCCTGACCTGATTCTGTTGGATGTTCAAATGCCTGTGAAAACGGGGTTTGATCTCTTAGAGCAATTGGAAAAGCTACCAACAGTCATCTTTACCACTGCTTATGACGAATATGCCATCCGCGCATTTGAAGTCAATGCGCTGGATTATCTTTTGAAACCCATTGACCCCAAACGCCTCTCAGATGCTGTTCAAAAATTTTTGGCCATCGATGAAAAGGAGATGATGTTTTCAGAGAACCGATCTGAACTCAGGCTATCCCTTTCAGAATCTGACCAGGTATTTGTCAAAGACGGTGAAAAGTGCTGGTTTGTGAAATTGGCAGAAATCCGGTTGTTTGAATCTGTGGGCAACTATGCAAGGGTATTCTTTGGCGCTAACAAGCCACTGATCCTTAAATCACTGAATTCACTTGAAGAAAGGCTTGACCCAAGAACGTTTTTCAGGGCCAACCGCAAGCATATTGTCAACCTGCGCATGATAGAAAAGGTTGAGCCGTTTTTCAATGGAGGATTGTTGCTTGAAATAAAGGGGGGAGAAAAAATCGAAGTGTCCAGGCGCCAGGCGGTCCGGTTCAAGGAGATGATGAGCCTTTGATAGTGTGCAAAACATGCTTTCCGGGTCGACCGATTAACCCTTATTTTTGCATAAACTTTTCACTTTGATCGTTATTGATGATATTCTGGTTAGCGATGATATCGTAGAGGCACAGTTTGTTTGCAACCTCAGCAAATGCAAAGGCGGTTGTTGTGAGGATGGGGATGCTGGCGCCCCCCTGACAGACCAGGAATTGGATGAAGTGAACAAGAGCTATGAAGTTGTCAAGCCACTGATGTCCAAGGAAGGTATCAAAGAAGTGGAAAAAAACGGACTGTATAGATACGATCGCGAGTTTGGCTGGGTAACACCAACAGTAGAAAACAAAATATGTACCTACGGGGTTCGTGATCAGCAGGGAATCATCAAATGTGTATTTGAAGAGGCCTACAACAAAGGCCAGATCAAGTGGAAAAAGCCCATCTCCTGCCATCTCTATCCCATCAAGAAAAGCAAGAGCCGGTATACCAACCATGAAATGCTTAATTACGAGCCACGCGAAGACATGTGCAGCCCCGCATGCAGCCTTGGTGCTGAGTTGAAGGTACCTGTCTATAAATTTCTGAAGGAACCCATTACAAGGCTTTACGGTGAAGGATTTTATGATGCACTTGATCAGGTGGCAAAGCAATATTTCAATGATGATAAATAGTTGAACAAACAATAGCCTTATGTCAAATCCAGCTTCTGTTTTTAAAGAAAAGAGTTTTGTAAAAGCAGCGGACTTATCCCATCGCAAAACCATCAACCACAACATTGGAAAGTACAATGCAGTTGTACCTCTTGGGAAAAAACAATTTTCAGACATCAATTTTGCACGGGAAAAAGCCAAGCATGCCAAATGGAAAGCACTTGAAAGCCTGGATGATTATCTGGAAAAATTTGAAATCAATTTTCTCAGGAATGGGGGCAAAGTGATTTGGGCAGAGACAACGGAACAGGCCCGTGAAGCCATCCTCAGGATTTGCAAGGAAAAAAATTGTAAGACAGTTGTCAAGAGCAAGAGCATGGTTACTGAGGAAATTCACCTCAATGATTTTCTTGAAACCAATGGCATCGACAGCATAGAATCTGATTTGGGAGAATATATCCAGCAACTGGACAATGAGCCACCCTACCATATTGTTACACCTGCCATGCACAAGAGCAAGGAAGATGTTGCCCGTGTTTTCCATGAACACCTGAATACACCACTTAACCTTACCCCAGAAGAGCTCACCCTTGTTGCAAGGGAAAAACTCAGGAAAAAATATGCCGAAGCAGAAATCGGCATTACAGGCGCCAACTTCATCATTCCAGAAACAGGCAGTATTGCAGTTACCGAGAATGAAGGCAATGCAAGGTTGAGCGCATCCTGGCCAAAGACACATATTGTCATCACCGGGATAGAAAAAGTAATTCCATCTTTGCAGGATCTTGCTCTTTTCTGGCCACTGCTTTCTACTTATGGAACAGGTCAACAAGTAACGGTATACAATTCCATCATCAGTGGCCCACGACAATCAAGAGAGATGGATGGGCCAGATGAAATGTATGTTATCCTGTTGGACAATGGAAGAACCAATATACTCCAGGACCCGGTTTCAAGGGAAAGCCTTTATTGTATCCGTTGCGGAGCCTGCCTGAACGCTTGTCCTGTCTATAAGAATATTGGCGGTCATAGCTATGGAACAACCTACAGTGGGCCCATTGGCAGTGTCATTACGCCCAACCTCAAGGACCTTGGTGAGTGGAAACACTTGAGCCATGCATCTTCTCTTTGTGGAAATTGCACTGAAGTATGTGCAGTAAAGATCAACCTTCATGAACTCCTTTTGTACAACAGGAGAGAGGCGGTCCGTTCGGGCCAAGGAAATATGATGGAGCAGATTGCATGGTCAGCCTGGCAGCAGGGAATGTTGCACCGTAAAATGATGAATCTTGGCAATAGTAAGATCAAGAATTGGATGATCAATAAGTTGTTCAAGGGATGGACCGGACAACGGGCAGACCTTGATTTTCCTGCAAAAACCTTCAATCAGCTTTGGCGGGAAAAACACGAGAGTCCTACGCCTTTGTCCCCTTAAAACTATTGTTAACGAGATAAACTCCCCAAAGTGTAATCATTGTTCCGGCAACGATGAAGGCGGTTAATTTTTCTTGCATTAAGATATTTCCCAGGATAATGGCAACAATTGGATTGATGTAGGAATGCACAGCAACTAGTGCTGTAGGCAGACGCTTCAGGGCATATATGTAGGCGCCAAATGCAATCACTGAGCCTATCAAGACCAGATACCCTATAGACAACCATGCCTTGGCAGGTACTTCAGAAAGGGGAACGAAATTTCCAGTAATCAAAGAAAAGATTGAAAGCAATGTACCGCTGACAAACATCTGCCATCCCAGCGAAAAATAGGGGTCCATGTCTTTCGCTTGCTTTGCGGTAAATAAGGTGGAAAGTGCCCAGGCAATGCTCGCAATCACCCCATACAGGATGCCCAGCGAGAAATCAGTGTACATGATATGTTCAATGAAGTCAAAAAATGTAATGACCACTCCTGCAAACCCCATGGCAATGCCAACAATGGTTTTGCGTTTGAACTTGACTTTATTGAAAACCAATCCGGTAAACAATACAACCCAAATGGGCATTATGGCCCCAACAACTGAGCCTATTCCGCTTGGCATGTATTTTACAGAAAGCACACTAAAAGCATTGCTGATGACAAACATCAGGATCGACATCCAAAAGATTTGCCAGAGCTGGTGTTTTT
The DNA here is from genome assembly GCA_044341875.1 of Chitinophagaceae bacterium. GTDB lineage: Bacteria > Bacteroidota > Bacteroidia > Chitinophagales > Chitinophagaceae > Pollutibacter. The sequence continues at coordinate 48,604 of JBIIQT010000004.1, forward strand.
GGGGAAGCATTTTCCTGAAAAACGTGAAGTAGATTACATATAAGCCGCCACCAATGAAGTGCCTCAGTCCGGAAAGCTGCAGTGGGGGAATGTATTCTACCCCGATTTTGGAGGCAAGCCAGGTTGTTCCCCAAAGAATCGAAACAACACCCACTGCAAAAAGGGCTTTGGATTTTTCTGATTTGCTGATCTGCATCCGGCCCGACATCAATGCCTGAAATGTCTGAGTCCTGTCATCACCATGGCCAGTCCGCTTTCTTGGCAGTATGCAATGGAGTCTTTGTCCCTGATGGATCCTCCGGGTTGGATAAAGGCTTCTATTCCTTCTGCATGGCTCATTTTTACGCAGTCATCAAATGGAAAGAATGCATCACTGGCCAATACAGCACCCTTCAAATCAAAATTGAATTGCTTGGCTTTTTCAATGGCATGCCTGAGGGAATCAATGCGGGAGGTTTGTCCACAACCTTTTCCAATCAACTGTTTGTTTTTTGCAATGGCAATTGCATTTGATTTCAGGTGCTTGCATACCTTGTTGGCAAAAATCAGGTCTGTTTTTTCGTCTTCACTGGATGCTCTTGCCCCGGCCTCTTCCCATTTTTCGAAATTTCCTTTGTCCTGGTCTTGCACCAATACTCCATTCAAGAGTGATTTGAATTGTTTTGTTGCAGGATGATCTTTTTTCTGGATGAGCAGGATCCTGTTCTTTTTTATGGTCAGTACTTCCAGTGCATCTGCATCAAATGCAGGGGCAATCAGTACTTCAAAAAAGATCTCATTGATTTGTGCGGCTGTTGACATGTCGATGGTGCTGTTGCAAACAAGCACGCCACCAAAAGCACTTTCCGGATCTCCTTGTAACGCGTATTTCCATGCTTCAGCGGCATTTTCTCTGGTGGCAATACCACATACATTGGTATGCTTAATGATGGCAAAAGTAGATTCGGATTCACCATTGAATTCAGCAATCAATTGTACTGCAGCCTCAACATCCACCAGGTTGTTGTAGGAAAGCTCCTTGCCATGCAACTGGTCAAATAACTCATTGAGTTTGCCGAAAAAAATGCCTTGCTGGTGAGGGTTCTCACCATAGCGCATGATCTGGGGATTTCCGGATGAATGCAGGAATTGGCTGGTATTGTCTGCAGTGAAATACTGTGCAATGGCAACATCATAATTGCCAACAATATCAAAGGCTTTGGCTGCGAAATTTCTTCTTTGTGCCAGGGTTGTTGTGCATTGTTGTTCCCTGAGAATTTCCACCAATGGGGCGTAGTCAGCCTTTGATGCAATAACCACCAGGTCACTAAAGTTTTTGGCGGCAGCCCGGATCATCGAAGGTCCGCCGATATCTATTTTCTCAATGATGAGTTTTTCCTCTGTTGTGTTGGCTACGGTTTCTTCAAAAGGGTATAGGTCAACAATCACAAGATCAATTTGAGGAATGGCATACTCTTTCATTTCCGCCAGATCCTGTTCTACTGCTCGCCTGCCAAGGATACCACCAAAAATCTTGGGATGCAAGGTCTTGACCCTTCCTCCAAGAATCGATGGATAGTCTGTCACAGATTCAACCGGAATGCATTCCAGCCCCAATTGTTCAATATACTGTTGTGTTCCACCAGTTGAATAAATGGCGACGCCGTTTTCGCTCAACAACCTGACCAGTGGTTCAAGGCCATCTTTGTAGAAAACGGAGATCAGTGCAGCGCGGATTTGTTTTTGCATCATTATTGGGTTTGGTGGCAGCGAATCGTCTGGGGCCCCTCTTCTGGGATTGATTTAAAGCGCAAATGTAACTTTTGTGCTTCTTTTTCCCATTGGTTAATTTTCCACAATGGTGTTGATGCATCTGCGAGAATCAGGGTTCCTTTGCTGATCTCATCTTTCAGGTGTATGAGTGAGATGGTTTTGGCATGGCAGAGCAGCAACCAAGGCATGATTTCTTTATCTTCCTGAATGCTGATCATGACTGGATCGTTTGGAAATGATTGAATTTTCCAATGCTCAATCCCAAGGGCAATGCCTGTTTGGCGCAAGAGTTCATTCCTTTTTTGCTTATTCTCCAGAAAACTTGCTGAGGCAATAAGGATACCATGCTGGCCATGCCTGTGGATAATCGTTGACGCTCCATAGGTGTTCAGCACATGAATTTCGTTAGTTTTATCCGTTTTGATTTTTCCCATAAGATGCACCAGCGGTAAAGCCAGTCCCGATAAAGCAAGACACAAATAAATAAATCGGTTGGGTGATTTGAATAGGAAATACCATGCTGCAGCATAAAGGCAGACCAGGAGCATCATGGTATTGCTGATGTGAATTTGGTCAATCATGCCAAAAGGGATATTACCCATCAGCAGCACGTATTCATTCATCACCTGAATCAACATATTGATTGCTGCTCCCAATCCTGTCGCCATCCAATCAAACGGGTGAATGATGCAGAGTAAAATTTCCATGACCAGTACCAGGCTGGACAAAGGAACTGCAACCAGGTTGGTGAAAAGGAAAAGGGTTGGAAAACGATGGAAATGGGCAATGACCAAGGGCGTAGTCAAAACCTGTGCTGCCAATGTGATAGAGACCATGCTCCACAGGTAAAGGGCTGATTTGTTTTTGAAAAAAACCAGTTTCTTGATTTCCTGGTCAAACAACAAAATTGATGCGACTGCCGCATAGCTCAATTGAAATCCAAGATCAAAACGAAGATCTGGATTCCAAAGCAACATCATCAATGCAGAACCCAGCAAGCTGTTCATGCCATTGCTTTTTCTTCCGATGGCTTTGCCAATAATGATAAAGCTGAACATGATAGCACTTCTGATCACAGATGCGGAGGAGCCAGTAAGAATGGCGAAACTCCAGAGCAATGGGAGGCTGATAAAAAAACCAGCCCATGCTGACCTTTTTCTGCCAGCAATTGAACGGATCAACAGGTCCATCAACATGAAAATCAAGCCCAGGTGCAATCCGGAAATGGCAATGATATGAACAACCCCCGTATTGGTATAGGCATTTAATAATTCCTTGTCCAGGTCTTCCCTGTAACCGATCAACATGGCTTCAGCAAGCCCCGCATTTTGTTTGTTGTTGATGTACTTCCTGATGATGGCCAATATCTTTTCCCTGATCCTATATATCCAGCTTTTACTGCTCGAATTGGCCTGACCAATCTTGATGTATTGGGAGGGCCCTTCCAGCATCATGGTATAGCCAATGCCATTTCGTTTGGAATAGGTGAAAAAATCAAAAGCCCCTGGGTTGGCATTTTTTTTGAGCGTTTGAGGTATGGTCATTGAAAGCAACACATCTCCTGGCATGATGTTGTTGCTATCCGTTTTTTTGATGTACATGTAGGTACTGCCTATTGGGTCAAACGTTTGACTATCTGTTCTGAATACCCTTGCCAGATACCTGTTTGAAGCCTTGCCTTGTTTTGGCCCTTCTGTAATGGTAAGCAGTACGGCTGAAGATCCCAAAGGCTTAAAGACCTTCTTGCTGTTGGATCTCAGGGCATTTGAAATGCCGCCAATGGCAACAAGGATTCCTATCAAGGAAACTCCCATTACCAAGCCCCATTTCCATTTGATGATAACTGTTGATTTGGCAAAACAAATCAATATGGAAAAGAAAAAAGACAGAACAATTATCCAGGCAGAAAGTGGTGGATTGAAGTTGGCATCCAGGAAAATACCCAATAAGGCAGCAAGGGAAATTCTAAAAAATGGTATTCTCTTGCACATTCCTTCCTGCTCCTTTTTTCTTGCATAAAGCTAGAAAAGTTAGCAGAGGACTTTCGAATATGAAAGGCAGAATAATCTTACCAGAGATTGTTTTTTTCTCTTGGTATATTAGAAGTCAAGGCCGAGTGAAAAATACCATGATGGCTTTCCTTTGAAGAAATTGCCCATGGGCCAGCCCGCATCTACCCTGAGGAAATAACCCAATAAAGTACTTCTTCCACCAAATCCATATCCGCCCACAAAGGGTCCAATGCCGCCTGTTTTTACATTGACCTGTACAGGGGGAAGACCATAGGCTGAATACGGCCTTTGCACTTTATCAAACCTTCCATTCCAGGCAGTACCCAGGTCAAGGAATTGCACCAGTTGAAAGTTTCGAAGGAAGGCATTGTTTACTGGTCTGTTGAACAAGGTAGTGAAAAGCGGCAGCCTGAATTCTGAATTGATGACCATGTTGTTGTTGCCGTTGGCAACGTTCTGGTTGTGCCCACGGAGGCTGAGTGCCAGTGTCTGGAATGCATAGTTCTGGTTTGGAGCCGGAATGATGGCATTGTTGAATTTTGGTCTCAGCCAGCCCTCAACACCACCCAGGTAATAAATGAGTTTTTGTGAGCCAAAAGAGAAGTCGGCTGCTGCCCTTCCTGCCCAAATGAAATTGCGGTAGATGGGATAGTAGTATCGAATATCAGTGCCAATATTGAACATGAATTTTCCTGAACCCTGTGCATTGACCATCCTGGAATTGATGTCTGCATAGACCTTGTACCGGAATCCGTTCCAGATATTCAATGTTGGGTTGATGGTATTGTCATGCACATACTCAAGCTTGACCAATGCATATTTGAGTAGGGTATCTGAGGCTGTAAGGGTAGGACTGTAATAGGCATCTGAAGTGATGACAACATTATCACTCCTGTATCCCAGCATGGCCCTGAGGCTTTTGACTTCATCAAAAGGATAGCTGACATTGAATTGATAGAGATTAGATGCAAGTTTGTTCCTCAACTGTGCCTTGATATCAGAAGGGTCAAAAATGGGAAAATTTTCCTGGTTGCTCCTGTAATAAGTCAGACCCCAATCAAATCTTTTCCTGAGGTTTTGAAAGGAGGCGAGGTAATCATTGTCCCGCAAATTGGTGGCCAACCTGAAACCTCCAATGAATTTCTTGTCTTCCATCAGATCGGATATTCCCATTCTCAGGATTCCATTCAGGTTGTCTGTATTGGAAAGGTAGATAGGACCGGCTCCTCCGCCATAGGGTTGATAGCGGTTGACCATCACTGAATTGTTGAAGCCTGAAACCAAATAATCTGAAGCAAACTTGAGTTTATAGTCAAACATCTTTGCTTTCTTGAGCACATCTTCTTTTTGCGAAACCATGATTTCCTCTGCAACCAAAGTTGTTGTATCCTTCTGGTCCTGATCAAATTCAGTCTGGAAGAGTACATTCTTTTTTTCTGTTTTGACTTCTTCTTTTTCTTCTTTCTGGTACATCATCAGGCCTGTCTTGCGTCTCCTTTCATCCTCCATCAATTTCTTGATATAGTCAGTGGGCCTTGCATTTACATTTCTTTTGAGCAGAACGGCATCGTTGATTTTTAATTTGTACAGGAATTTGAGGTCGCCTTCCTGCCTTACTTCAGTGACCTGGTTGTTGTCTCCGGCACCTCTGGTTTCCTGCAAACTGCTTTGGTAATTGGTGATGGGGAATACATAGGTGCTGTCACTCGTAATGGAAATATACCCAATGGAATCAGGAGTTGTTTTTTCCCATGCCTTCAGTGTAGAATCCAATTCTTTTTTTTCTGGGTTGCGCAGGATTTCATCGCCTATTCTGTACAATGTATCAAGGCCGGCACGTTGGGTAGTGAAAAAACCCGCATACCTGTTGCCAATGCCATTGGCATCGCTAACAAAGGTGAAATGATTCACATTGTATTGCAACGGAAACCTTGCCTGTCCATAGGGTTGATTGGTCAACTTGGTGATTTGCCTGAAGTCGCTCTTGGTCCAATTGTCAACCATGAAAATGTTGAAATTGTTCCGGGAGGGGATAACCGTATCTGCTTTTGAGGCATTGGGTGAGGGCCTGTTGGAAGAGAACAGGATTCCTGTCTTGCTGGGAAAGGCAACAAATGATGCATCCAGGTCATCATAAACATCGTTGGTGATTTGCTGCACGCTGTTTTCTTTGACCTTATAAACAAAAATATCCGATTGTCCGTTCTTGACTGCGCTCAAAATAAGTGTATTGTTATCAAGCATGAACTTGGCATCCTGGATCAATTGAAAACCTTCCAGTTCTTGTTTAAAGGTTTTTATCCTTGCCACCACATCGTAGATGAACATCTTGATTTTACCTTCTTCATTGTATACCACCAGGATCCTTGATCCTTTTGGATCCCATGCCAGCAAAGGATAATTGGGATTCAACTCATCTTGGTTGTTAAGTACCCCGGCTTTGAGCAATGTTTTTCTTTCATCAGAAAGATCATCCAACACTACGCGGTAGATGCCTTTTTTGTACTCAACCATTGCATAGCTGTTGTTGCGGGCAATAGGATTGGCCTGAAAGCGATAGTAATCCCGGCCATTCTTTTTTTCTTCAATGGTCACCACATTTCCTTTGGGCAGGTTGCGCCTGCCTTTCAGATCATTCTGGTATTTTTCAGTTTCAAGGTCCATGAAATCAGTGAGCAGGTCGCGGAATTTCTTCTTGGTGACTTTTAAACTTGAAGCGTTTAGGCTTTTGTAGATCCGGGATAAGTAAAGGAAATAAGTAATGTTGTCCTTTTTGTATTGTTCACCAATGAACCTCCAAAAAGCATGTCCTGCCAGATAGGGCTCACTGAAGGCAAATTGGTAAAAGGTCCTGTATTTGCCAGACAACAGCGCTGATTTGAGTTTATCGTCCAGAGCAGGGCTCCAGTTTTCTGCAACATAAGAAACATATCCATCGGTGAGCCATTTAGGCAGGTCCAGCAGCGCCTGGTTGCTGGCAAATTCGCCGAGGTCATCGCCGAAGAGAAGATTTTCCACCAATACCTGTGCAATGCCTTGCCTGAGCCTAATCCTCAATTCGTTGAGGTTGCCATCAAAATACAAAAGGATTTTGTTGTTGACGAGTTTGGTTACACCGCCAGTATTTTGCCAATCAATGCCCAATCCAATGTTGGATTGTTTGTAGTCAGTAAAGCTGTTGTAAATCACAATGTTGGCCCTTCTCTGCAAACCATATTCAACGAACTCCTCAATCGCCCCAAGTTCCTCTTCTGCCACCTGTGCAATAAATTTTCCCAATGCCAGTCCACCCTCATTGGTGTAGGTATTGAAATTTTTTGTTTGAAAATAACGCCAATTGAATTTCTTGTATTGCACCCTGTTTTTTCCAAATTCAACAGTGCTCACCTGGGCAGATGATTGCAGCGCAAAAAGGACAATCACAAAAACAGGGAGCAATAATTTTTGCATGGTGTTATGATTCAAATGATTGGATATCTTCGCAGTCTGCGTTCAATACCACGTATTCAGGCTAAAATTAACGCATTTACCCAAGAAAAAGCGGCTATGATAAACGTTAAAATTTTCCAATTCAATCCTCTTCAACAGAATACCTATTTGATGTACAATGAAGACGGGGATTGCATTGTCGTTGATCCAGGATGCTATACAGACAAAGAGCGGGATCAGCTCATGGGCTTCATTGAAGCCAAAAAGCTGAACCCCATCATGCTGATCAATACCCATTGTCATCTTGACCATGTATTTGGCAACAAGTTTGTTCATGAAACCTATGGGCTGGAACTGTATATCCATGAGGGCGAGAAGCAAGTGCTCGAGATGGCGCCAACCAGCGGATTGATGTGGAACCTGCCATTTGATAATTATTCAGGACCCATTCATTTTCTGGATGAGAACAGCAATTTCATGCTGGGTGATGAGACCATCCAAGTGCTGTTTACCCCAGGACATTCACCCGCGAGCATCAGTTTTTATGCTGCTAAGAGCAATTTTGTCATTGCTGGGGATGTCCTTTTCAGGGAAAGCGTAGGACGAACTGACCTTCCCGGGGGTAATCCTGCTGTTTTGGTCAAAAGCATTCTTGAAAAATTATACTGCTTACCAGACGAAACCATTGTTTACTCAGGCCATGGCATACCCACCACCATCGGCCATGAAAAGGTCCACAACCCCTATGTGTCAGCCTAACCCTGGTTGGTTTTCTTGTATAAATTTTTGATCAGTGGCACTTTGGTCAGTTCTGCTTTTTCCCTTACCAATACAATCAGCGTAAAAATGACCATGAACAGGGTTGCACTAGAATGTACCCACCAGATGTTCTCTATGTTTGCCCTGATCAACGCATGTGCCAGGTAAAGGACCACAGAAATCCCGATATACCCCAATACTTTTTTCCATTCGTAAGGGATGGGATAATGCTTTTGGCCTAAGAAATAACTCATCAGCATCATGGTGCCATAACAAGCTACCGTTGCCCAGGCACATGCCAGGAATCCTAAGGAAGGGATGAGCAAGTAATTGACGAGCAGGGTAATCAATGCTCCAACAATGGTTATCACTGCGCCGGTGCTGTTCTTGTTGGTCAGTTTGTACCAAATGGAAAGGTTGTAGTAGATGCCCAGGAAAATTTTTGACAACATCAGGATGGGCACAACGACCAATCCCTGCAAGTACTCAGGGTGCTTTTTTACGCTCATGAAATGTTTCCAAATATCAAGGTAGAGCACAACGCAGAGATAACAAAAGCAACAGGCAACCACAAAGAGATTCATGATCCTTGCATATGTGCTTTTTGCATTTTCACTGGATGCATTTTTAAAGAAGAATGGTTCAGCACCCATCCTGAAAGTTTGAATGAAAATCACAATCAAAATGGCCAACTTATAATTGGCGCTGTATATACCATTGGCCGCCCTTGCTTCCTGTACTGTACCTGAAAAGCGGAAGAGTACCATGAAACGGTCAATGGTTTCATTGATCATGCCCCCAAAACCCACCACAACCAGGGGTAAGGAGTATATCATCAGTTCTGTCAACAGTTTTTTGTCGAATGTCAGTCTGAAATCCTTCCATTCCCTGAACAATAGTGCTAGGGTGATGATGCTCGCCAGCAATTGTGATAAAAACACATATCCTATGCCAATGGCTGGGTCATATAATCCTCCGAGAAATGAGCCTGTTCCTGCTTCATGTGCTGGTTTGCAGAGCAAAAGGAAAAAGGCTGCCAGCCCAACGTTGATGAGGATATTGGCCAGTTTGATCAATGCAAATTTTCTTGGCCTTCCCGCATGCCTTAGCTTGGAAAAAGGGAGTACGGAAAGCGTGTCCAATGCAACAATAGCGATCACCCATATTACAAAATCTGGATGTTCATGCTGCTGCATCATGTCAGCCAGCAGTTGCGCTTGAAATGTGAGCACCAAACTGAAAATCAGCGTCGTCAGGAGAAGGCTGCTCAACGCAGTGTTGAATACTTTTCTTTCATCCTCCACCTGGTTGAAACGGAAATAGGATGTCTCCATTCCGTAGGTAAAAATGATATTCATGAAAGCTGCAGATGCGAAGAGGATGGAAATATCACCAAAATCTCCAGCATGAAAGCTGTACAACAGAATCGGGGTGAGAAGGTAACTGATGAACCTTCCAAGTATATTGCTCAAGCCAAACCAAAGGGTTTGGTTCGCAAGTTGTTTGATTCCTCCCAAAATTTAACAGTTTGGACAAATATAAGTGTTCTGCCATCTCAGTGCTAATATCTGTTTTCATTTCATAGATTTACATTGTTAAAATTGAAAGCATGAGAGCAGTGATACAAAGGGTTTCCGGCGCATCTGTCAAGGTCGATGGAAGGGTTACCGGGGAAATTCAACTTGGGTTATTGGTGCTTGTCGGCATTGAAGACAGTGATGAGCAGGAGGACCTTGAGTGGCTTTCCGGCAAGATTGTCAACCTGCGAATCTTCAATGATGAAGAAGGGGTGATGAACAAATCTGTCAAGGAAATGGAAGGCGGAATCTTGGTCGTGAGTCAGTTTACCCTTCACGCAGCCACAAAAAAAGGCAACAGGCCTTCCTATATCAAGGCCTCAAAGCCTGAAATAGCAGTTCCCATCTACGAACGATTTAAACAACAAGTCGCAACAGATCTGGGAAAGGGAATTCAGGCAGGAATCTTCGGTGCAGACATGAAAGTGGAGCTTTTGAACGATGGGCCGGTTACCATCATTATTGATACCAAAAACAAGGAATAAATGACCATCAATGAAGCCCAGCAACAGGTAGATGAGTGGATCAAAACCATTGGGGTCCGCTATTTCAGTGAACTGACCAACATGGCCATTCTTACAGAGGAAGTAGGAGAGTTGGCACGGGTCATGGCCAGAAAATATGGCGACCAATCATTTAAAAAAAATGAAACAGCAGATCATTTAGGAGATGAAATGGCAGATGTGCTGTGGGTATTGATATGCCTTGCCAACCAGACGGGTATTGACCTGACTGAAGCGTTCAAAAAAAACATGGAGAAGAAAACCATCCGGGATGCAGACAGGCACAAAGGCAATGAAAAATTGCATTAGACCGCTGCGCATCATTGCCTTTTGTACTTGCACGGCTTCCCTTTGTTTTATTATCTTTGCGGGCTATGGTAGTCAATGATCAAAATAAATTCCAAGCGATTATATCCCATGCAAAGGAATACGGGTTTGTATTTCAGTCCAGTGAAATTTACGACGGACTCAGTGCCGTATATGATTATGGCCCATGGGGCAGTGAATTGAAAAAGAATATCCGTGAGGCCTGGTGGAATGCCATGACCCGCATGCATGACAATATTGTTGGCATCGATGCAGCTATTTTCATGCATCCAACAACCTGGAAAGCTTCCGGACATGTGGACAATTTCAGCGATCCCATGATTGACAACAAGGATTCAAAAAAACGCTACCGTGTTGATCATCTGATTGAGGGAGTTGCAGATGCCTTGACCAAGGAAGGTAAGAAAGATGAAGCTGAAAAGCTGATTGCCAATATGGATGCCTTGTTGGCAGCCAATGATTATGCGGGTTTGAAGCAACTGATTGAAGACAACAAAATGAAATGTTCAGTGAGCGGAACCTGCAACTGGACTGATGTTCGTCAATTCAACCTGATGTTTTCCACCCAGTTGGGTTCTGTTGCAGAAGATGCAAGTGAGATCTATCTAAGACCGGAAACCGCGCAGGGTATATTTGTTAATTTCCTGAACGTGCAAAAGACTGCCCGAATGAAGATACCCTTTGGTATTGCACAAGTGGGCAAGGCCTTCAGGAATGAAATTGTGGCCCGGCAGTTTATTTTCAGGATGCGTGAATTCGAGCAGATGGAAATGCAGTTTTTCATCAGGCCTGGCACACAACAGGAATGGTATACCTATTGGAAGGCAGAAAGGATGAAATGGCATGAATCCATGGGTATTCCGGCCGATAGCTACCGCTTCCACGACCATGTTAAACTGGCCCATTATGCCGATGCTGCAGTGGACATTGAGTACCTGTTTCCGTTTGGTTGGAAAGAGGTTGAAGGCATTCACAGCCGCACAGATTTTGACTTAAAAAGCCATCAGCAATACAGCGGGAAGAAATTGCAATATTTTGATACAGAAATCAACCAGAACTATGTTCCTTATGTAATCGAGACTTCCATTGGTTTAGACCGGATGTTTCTCCTGACCATGTGCCATGCCTACCAGGAAGAAAAATGGACCAAGGAAGATGGCAGTGAAGACAGCAGGGTTGTACTAAAAATTCCTGCTAAAATTGCCCCCATCAAGCTCGCTGTTTTACCCCTGTTGAAAAAAGAGGGATTGCCTGATATTGCCAAAGAGATCATGGCCACTTGCAGAACGGAGTTCTACTGTTTTTACGAAGAGAAGGATACTATCGGTAAGCGTTACCGCAGGATGGATGCATTGGGAACACCTTTTTGCATCACCATTGATCACCAGACCAAGGAAGACCAGACGGTTACCATCCGTTACCGTGATACAATGACCCAAGAAAGGATTCCCATTGAAGGATTGGTAGCGTTTATTAAAGGGAAGTTATAGCCATTATTTTGCTCCCTTCAGTTTGAGGTAGGTCATACCAATCAGTTCCCTGAAGAAGCCACCCCAGCTGTCCATTGCCCAGCTCGCGGGAATCATGGTTTCAGCACTGAACCTGGTGGCAGTGGGCAACATGGAAAAAGCACAGGGGTAGGGCCTTACTGCTATCCCAGCTTGTTCAAAGGTGAGCGTTGCCCTGGGAATATGAAAGGCCGAAGTAATCAATACTGCCTTGGTTTTCAGCCCGCCTTTGCTGTCAATGATTTGTTTGGAAAAACCGGCGTTTTCAATCGTATTTTTTGATTGGTTTTCTATCCAGATGTCTTCTGCTGGAATGCCAAGATCCATCAGGTTTTTAGCAACAAAATCAGCCTCCATAAAATTATCCTCACTGAACATTCCGTTCTGTCCGGCTGACGCTATGATCTTTTTGATATAGCCTTTTTTGTACAAGAGGGCCGTTTGGATGAACCTGTCTGATGACATGTTGAAATGCCCTTGTTTGTTGACCTTGTCATAGCTGGTCATACCTCCCAATACGATGCCGACATCATATTTTTCATTCGCAGCCATTGGCATTGGTGGTGCATGAAATGGATATTGCAGGTTGTTGATCAACCAGGGGTTGGTGAAGAAAAGCAGTGCAGCCAGCGTTATAGCCGCTAGTTTTTTTCTTTTGTTTTCAGTCCTTGCCAATGCGGTCAGGATGACCAAGATGAAGACCTATACAAATGGGCTTAAAAAAAAGAACAGGATTTTCCCGATGATGAACATGGTAAAAAAAGGCCGGCTTTAGGGCCGGCCAGGGATTTTAGTTTTTGATGATCTTCTTGGTTGTTTGGTATTTTCGGTCGTTGCTCGTGATTGTCAAGATGTATGCGCCGGCTGAAAGATTGCCAAGGTTGATGTATCCATTCTGGTATCCGGTTTCCTTTTTTGAAACCACAGCACCAGAGAGACTGGTTACCTGAACGCTCATTCTTTTAATACTATACTGGTCTCCCACCTGATAGTTGACCAGGTCTTTTGTAACGGTGGGATAGATATTTTTGATGAAACCAGTATTGTTCCTGATAGGGCCATTCATAGAAGTGGTAATGGTGATGGGGCTTCCAAGGGAGGCAGCAAACATGCCGTTGCCATGGGTACCTACAACCATGGTATTGTCGGTCCAGCGGTGGGCTATTGAATTGATGATGGCCTCGTTCATCATGGCAGCTGGTGTTCCTGCAGCACCCGTTTCTCTGGCCCATGCCGTACTGGCCCCATTGATGTTTGTTGTACTGTAGAGGCCTATGGAGGTTCCCACATAGTATTCAATGCCATTTGTTTTTGCAATGATTTCACACGCCCTTATGGAAGGAATGGTGAGGTTACCCTCCGCAATCTGCCATGTTGGAAGTGCGGCAGTGGCATTGCCTGTCCAGAATATTGAATTCACACCATAATTGGAAACAACGGCCATAACCGTGTCTTGGTTCCTTGGATTCACTGAGATATCTTTCACTACTGATCCAGCTGTCATTCCACTGGGGGTGATATCGAAGGGCTGGTTGCCTGAAGCACCCCATTGTGGGTCCTTGAGCCTGAAGATTTTTCCGGTGGATGTGCCGATGAACATGTGGTTGTTGGCATTATATGGCCCCCTTGTGGTAGCCAATGCAAAAATGCTTCCTGTTACGTTTGTCGTGACACCATCCATCAGCGTCCAGCTTGATGCGGTAACTTTTTCTGCATCCCCGGTTCTATAAATGCTGTTTTTGGAAACATAATATAGTAAGTCAGTATTGTCTGGATCAAGATGGAAATAGGTGATGAATTCTCCGTCAGCACTGCCTGTTGGCCTGATTAGGGTATACAGTCCGGTACTGAAGTCAAATAATTTCATCCTGTACATTTGTCCGGACTGTGCAGCACAGAAAAGGAATTGATTGCCAGCAGTATTTTTTCTTGTCATCCCGACCTGACAGCCATCGCCTCCCAACACTATATAGTGATCATTGCTGTCACTTACAGGGGTTCCCAGGATCCCAGTCCTATCCCGGAAAGTGGTTGAATTGTCTTGTGCGCCTCCATAATAGTTTCTGCTACCGGTTGTAGGATCAATACCAACATGGTAGTACTGAAGCGTCTGGTATTGTGAGTTCCCCAATGACCATTCGACACTCGGTATTGTGATGTCCTTGATATGCCCAATACCACCATCAGACGCAATCAATACTTTGTTGGGATTGGTTGGGTCAAAAGCGAAGCTGTGCATATCAGCATGGCTGGCAACATCTGGGTCTATGTAGGTAGCTGATGAAATACCACCAATGAAACTTGAATTATCCTTTGTGGCAAATCCATCCAGGGAACGGAAAAGATTGACACCGCCGGCCAGCACAAGGTCTGCATTGGTTGGATGAACACCAAGGAGCATGTTATAGCCACCTTGCAATTCCATGTACCTGTTTGTATTGGTTGAACCGCTTCTCCTTTGTGCCACAAGAGTATCAGATTTGGTCCAGGTAAATGGCGTGGTTGCCATGTTGCACTTGAAAAGATCCGCTTCTGGTCTTCCAGCGGCTGCATCATCTGCATTTTCAACCATCACATAAAGAATATTTTGGTTGGATGGTGCCAGGGCAATGACCATTCTTCCCCATCCGCCTGAAAATTCTCCTCCACTGGTGGTGTTGTCATATCCCTTCCATCCTGGTATGGAGTCAGCAGCGTCTTTGATTCCGCCTGCAATTCTTGTAAAAGATCCTGCATTGCCATTAGGAGATGAGAAAACCCCTGCAAGGTTTCTGTCAGCGTTCCTTCCACTCATGGCTACAAATATCCTGGATCCGGTTCTGTTGATGGCAAGGTCTGCAATGCCGCCTGTGGAAGTTGCAGTGGTTGTGCTGCCAAATATCTCGGTCCATGTATTGCCTCCATCAGCTGAGCGGTATACCCTCCTGTGAGCAGCAGCATAAACATCTCCAGTTACAGGATGCACAGCAAGCTTGTGCACAAAACTCCATTGTGAAGAGAAACCTGTAATATCCGGAGGATTTGTAGATGTTAATTTCGTCCAGGTTACACCATTGTCAGTTGATTTGAACATCCCTTCTCCATAAATAAATCCGGAAGGATATCCTGCCGAAGCGCCCAGCGGTTCTCCAGTACCTGCATACCAGGTATTTTCAAATCCTGCCCTTGTGTCTTGGGCCAGGGTTGAAAGACTCCTGACCTGGTTGGCAGGATGGACAAAAGTCCAGTTGATACCCCCATCGGTACTCCTGAATATTCCACCAGTGATTCCACCAGCGATAACAATCCTGTTGGTTGTGCCATTGTAGCGTTTGTCAAATACCAGCGTCCTGGTTCTGCCCCCGTTCTGTGAAGGTCCGGCTGCTGTATATGTGTTGTTTACCATCGGGCTGTTGAAGATGCCATTTTCACGGATGGGCATGTTTCTCATGACAGCCAGTTCCTGAGACCGTATACCTTCAGGAATCAGACCGGTTTTTGGATCTCTTGAAAGCATCCATTCGTATTCTGCCCTTTTTCTGGAATTTTCGGTCTCAAGTTCCTCATCTTCATCGTTGAGGATAGTAAGTCTTTTGGGCAAACCAACTTGCTTTTCCTCTTTGTTGATTAGGTACAATACACCCATGAGTACAATAGCTATGGCAGGGATGATGAGGGCTTTGTTTTTGTTCATAGACTTGCTTGGTAGCGTGTTTGGCAATTTAACCAATATTTTAGCTTCAAGTTCGCTTTTTGTGTCATAAAAATTTGACCTGAAAAGCCTGGAAAGTTTAATCATATCTTTGTTATTCTTGTGAAGGCATGAATCTGCAGTTTCTCTTGGATGGTTATGTTCAATCCCCCCCTGTTAAACAGATGGCGGAGGCCATCCTTTTGCCCAAAGCACAAAAGATACTTTGCACCAAAATGGCGGGCTCGTTTCCTGCTGTATTGTTTTCAGCCCTTTATCAGCGCAATGAACTGAACGGACTCAACCACATGATCATTTTGGAGGATGCAGAGGAAGCAGCCTATTTTCACAACGACCTGGAGCAGCTGATCCATCCCATTGACCTGTTTTATTTCCCTTCTTCCTTCAAAACCAACAAGAATTTCAGGATCCAGAGCAGCAGCCATGTGATGCTCAGAACAGAGGCATTGACAAGATTGGCCGGTGGCGGGAACAGAAAAATCATTGTCACCTACCCGGAAGCCTTGATGGAGAAAGTTTCAACGGCAGAGTCGCTGTCCACCAATATCATTTCCATCAAGGTGAATGATCGGCTGGATACTGACCTGGTGATGGAAAAGCTGGTCGGATATGGCTTTGAAAGGGCAGACTTCGTTTACGAACCCGGTCAGTTTGCCATGCGGGGAGGAATTTTTGATATATATTCCTTTGGTAATGAAAAACCTTACAGGGTTGAACTTTTTGGTCAGGACGTGGATTCCATCAGGATTTTTGATCCTGAAACCCAGCTCAGTGAACGCAAGCTGCTGCAGGTCAACATCATCCCCAATGCGGATGCAGCATATGAAGGCGGTGAAAAAATTGATCTTTTTAACCTCATTCCTGAGAACACGATCATCTATACATCTCATTGGCAGTTGTTCATGGATCGTTACCGCGACCATGAAGATAATTTGAACCTGTATCTTGGACAGACACACCAGCCAACCGATGCCAGGGATGCCGATGAAAAGCATGCTGAACCGGATCCTGATGGCTTTACGCCATTTGAACGCGTGGAACTTTCCTTAGCGAAGAGGACTGTCGTGGAAATGGCCGCCACAGCAACTATTCCATCTCCTGATGTTGTGTTGACTTTTGACATCGCGCCACAACCTTCGTTCAACCGTCAGTTTGAATTGCTGATCAAAGACCTCAGGTCCCACGAGGCTGCCAAAAAACAGTTGTATATTTTTGCAGAAAATCCCAAGCAACTCGAGCGCCTGTATTCCATTTTTGCAGACCTCAAGGCAGAGATTCAATTTGTTCCGGTTCCAACAGCCATCCATCAGGGATTCATCGACAAGGATAAGGGTATCGTTGTATACACAGACCACCAGATATTCCAACGCTACCACAAGTACAAGATCAAACAGGCCTACAACAAGAGCAAGGCAATAACCTTGCGGGCACTCAAGGAATTGCAACCTGGAGATTTTGTGGTGCACATTGATCATGGGGTAGGGGTTTTCAGTGGATTGCAGAAAGTGCAAAACGGTGGGCAAACCCAGGAAGCTGTGAGGATTATTTACAGGGATAATGATATCCTTTACGTAAACATCAATTCTCTTCACAAGATTTCCAAGTATACTGGAAAAGAGGGAACACCGCCCAAGGTCAATAAACTGGGCAGTGATGCCTGGGTGAAACTCAAGGAAAAGACAAAGGGTAAGGTCAAAGAAATTGCTTTTGACCTGATCAAATTATATGCGGAAAGGAAGTCTCAGCAAGGGTTTGCGCATACGCCTGATAACTACATGCAAACAGAGCTGGAGGCCTCTTTCATGTATGAGGATACGCCAGACCAGGGGAAGGCCATCGAGGACGTGAAGAAAGACATGGAAAGCCCGCATCCGATGGACAGGCTGGTATGTGGTGATGTGGGTTTTGGGAAAACGGAAGTGGCTGTCAGGGCTGCCTTCAAGACCTGCATCGATGGCAGGCAGGCGGCCATACTTGTTCCCACTACAATCCTTGCCTACCAGCATTTCAAAACGTTCAGTGACAGGTTGAAGGATTTTCCTGTCACTGTTGATTTAATCAACCGATTCAAGTCCGCAAAGGAAAAAAAGGAGACCCTTAAAAAGGTTGAGGAAGGAAAGGTGGATATCATTGTAGGAACGCATGCCCTGCTTGGCAAAGAAATCAAATTCAAAGATCTTGGGATTTTGGTGATTGATGAGGAACAGAAATTTGGTGTGGCCCACAAGGAAAAAATAAAGACACTCAAGACAAATGTTGATTGCCTGACACTCACTGCAACACCCATCCCCAGGACCCTGCAGTTCAGCCTCATGGGGGCAAGGGACCTCAGTATTATCAATACCCCACCGCCCAACAGACAACCCATTCAGACCGAAGTATTGGTGTTCAACCAGGACCATATTCGGGATGCTATTTATTTTGAAATTGAAAGAGGAGGACAGGTTTTTTTCATCCACAACCGTGTCAGTGGATTACCTGAAATGGCACAGTTGATCAGAAGCTTATGCCCGGATCTCAGTGTAGGTTTTGCCCATGGCCAGTTGGAAGGACATGAATTGGAAGAAAGGATTTTTGATTTCATCCACCGAAAATATGATGTGCTGGTTTGTACCAATATTGTGGAGAGTGGTGTTGATATTCCGAATGTCAATACCATCATCATCAACAATGCGCATCAGTTTGGCCTGAGTGATTTGCACCAATTGCGGGGAAGGGTGGGCCGAAGCAACAAGAAGGCATTCTGTTATTTGCTGGCGCCACCCATCAGTGTATTACCTGCGGATTCAAGAAAGCGGTTACAAACGCTGGAACAGCATGCTGAACTGGGCTCTGGTTTTCAGATTGCCATGCGCGACCTGGATATCCGCGGAGCTGGAAACATGTTGGGTGGAGAGCAGAGCGGCTTCATGATTGAAATCGGCTTTGAGATGTACCAGAAAATTTTGGACGAGGCCATCCGGGAATTGAAAAGAACTTCTTTCAAGGATGTGTTCAAAGATGAAATCAGCAAACAAGATGATTTTGTGCATGATTGCACCATAGATACGGATCTTGAAATCCTGATTCCTGACGAATATGTTGACCAGATTGCAGAAAGGCTGCTCCTTTACACACGGTTGGACAATTGCAGGGATGAAGATGAATTACAGCGCTTCCATGATGAGATGAGAGACCGGTTTGGACCTATACCTGCTTGCGTGGAAGATCTTTTTATAACGGTGCGGTGCAGGAGAATGGCTGTGGAGCTTGGTTTTGAACGAATGACACTTAAGCAGAAAACGCTGCGCTGTTATTTTGTGAACAATCCAGACTCACCCTATTTTCATTCTGCTACATTCAATGCAATCTTGTTGCATTTGCAAACCAAGACCAACAAGAGCCACCTGAAGCAAGTAGGTAAAAATTTCATGCTGGTCACTGAGCATGTCCATGAAATGAAACAGTTGCAAACAATTCTGGAAGAAATGCTTGCAACTGTCAAAGAAGTAAAGGAAAGTCCGCAGGACTAAAGCTCCCTGATCCAGATATTCCTGAAGCTTACAAGATCACCATGGTCCTGGATCATGATGGGCTCTTTGGCAGCGTGTGGCTTGTACTCCGGAATGCCGATGTATTCTGTTCCACCCCAAATGCTTGCATTGTTCTGAACCAGGACACCATTGTGGATCACAGTGATTCTTGCCTGCGACTGAAGTCTCCCATCTGCATTGAATTTTGGTGCGATGAAGATCACATCATAGGTCTGCCATTCGCCGGGAGGTCTGCTGGCATTGGCCAATGGAATCAATTGTTTGTAAATGCTTCCTACCTGTCCGTTGGAGTAGGTTTTGTTGTTGTAGTTGTCAAGCACCTGCAGCTCATACCTTCCCATCAGGAAGATGCCACTGTTCCCCCTTCCCTGTCCTTCTCCTTTTACCACTGATGGAGTGCGCCACTCAATGTGCAACTGGCAGTCTCCGAATCCTTTTTTTGTTGTGATGCCCCCACTCCCTCTTTTGACAGTCATGGCATTGTCCTCGAGGGTCCACTGGACCGGTCCCTTGTTTCCGTTCCATGCAGAAAAATCCTTGCCATTGAAAAGGACGATGGCGTCCGATGGGGCGTCCTGCGCTGTTTTTCCTGGCTGTACGATGGCGGGTACAGGATCCCATAATTCTGTCAGTTTAGGGTCACCGGTATGTGCTTGAGCTAGGGCAGCAATGGAGGCTGTGGCTGCAAAAAAGGTTGAAAAGAACTTTTTCATGTCAGAATTGTTGGTATGAATATTAAAGGTTAATGTTATGAGCAATCAAGTTACAAAAATTATATGCTGTATTTTTTGATTGAGGATAATTTTTATATTTGGGTAAATCACCAGAATGGAGTCTAAGGTTACCGAAGGCATCAACATCATTGTAGAGCAATTCTACCAGCCGGATTATTCCAATCCCGTGCTCAATGAATTTATGTTTGCCTACAGGATTACCATTGAGAACAACAATGCTTTTCCGGTTCAACTCCTTCGCCGCCATTGGTTTATACACGACAGCAATACAGAACAGAAGGAAGTGGAGGGGGAAGGTGTCATCGGTGTTCAGCCCATCATCAAGCCTCATGAGCAGTACCAATACATTTCTGGGTGCAACCTCAAATCTGAATTGGGCAAGATGTTTGGAACCTATCTGATGGAAAATGTCCATACCAAACAACGGTTTCAGGTAAAGATTCCGGTTTTTCAATTGGAGGCACCCAGCAAAAGAAATTAGATGGGGCTATTCCTACATGGCGTAAATTTGCATATTCGTTTATTCATTAAGGCAAAAGATTTTTATGGGATATAAGGTTACGTTCAACAACAAGAACAAGGTTTTTTTCAATGCATTGAAGGCTGAGGTGGATGCTTATTTCGAGCGCAACGGCATGAAAAAAACGGGCAACTGGAAGCTTTATGGCAAAACAATGATCCTGCTTCCATCAGCCATTGCCATTTATATGGCTTTGATGATGTTGGACATGCATTGGGCGGTTTCATCCCTGCTCTGGGTTGTATTTGGACTCAACATGGCTGCCATTGGCTTCAATGTGATGCATGATGCCTGCCATGGCAGCTTCTCCACCAAAGGATGGGTCAATGATATTTTTGGACTTACCCATAATTTCCTCGGCGGCAATGCTTTCATGTGGAAGCTGAAACACAATATCATTCACCATACCTACACAAATGTTGATGGTGTTGACGATGACATCAACAACATGCCATTCATGCGTCAATGCTCTACCCAGCCATGGAAGCCCATGCACAAGTACCAGAGTGTGTACATGTTTGCATTATATGGGTTCACTTCCTTGTTTATGTTCCTGATGGACTATACCAAGTATTTTTCCAAAAAAATTCATACCACTCCATTGAAAAAAATGGAAACAATGGACCATGTGGTCTTCTGGACCGGTAAGCTATTTTTCATTGCTTTCTATATTGTTGTACCGATTTTGATGATTGGCTGGCAGGCCTGGTTGGTTGGTTTTGTGATCAGTCAATTCACGCTGGGTGTAACCATTGCGGTTGTCTTTCAATTGGCACATGTTGTAGAGCATGCTGAGTTTGAAGCAGCTGGTGTTGATCCGGTCAAAATTGAAAATGAGTGGGCTATTCACCAGGTAAAAACAACAGCCAATTTTGCTTTCTCCAACAGGATTGTAACATGGTTTGTAGGTGGCTTGAATTATCAGATTGAGCACCATCTTTTTCCAAGGATCAGCCATATTCACTATCCTGCCATCAGCGAAATCGTGAAACAAACCTGTGAGCAGTTCGACCTCTATTACAATTATTTTCCCACCACAAGGGCAGCGATTGCATCACATGTGAGGTTCATGCATATCATGGGCCAACGCCCACAGCCTTACCTGGGTTTATAACCAGCACCAGAAAGAATTTTATTGGCATCCAGTGCAAGCAGTTCCTTGAGGCTTGTTTCTGGATGCTTTTTCATGTAAGCCCTGATGAGCTGTCTTCCTGTATAAAGGGAAATGAAACCTGGGGAGCCCCATCCAAATTCAACGGTGGATGGCCCATCTGTAACAAAGGAACGCGTCTTCAACAGATCTTTTTCAAACAGCAGGTTGTTTTCATTGAAGTAATTCCAGATGAATCCTTCGCTTTTCTTCACTGCCTTTAATTGTGTTGATGTATAACCGAGTTTAATTTCCTCCTTTGCATCTGGCAACAGCAGGTCCAGTACATACATCCGCTTACCTTGGTCTAGCATAATGGTCAGCATTGATTCACCAGTCTGAAGTGGTGCATGGATATCATCGATGATGTTTTTCATGCAATTCACCGCGATATTGTCTGTATCAAACTTTCTTGAAATGTATGCAGGATAGAGTTGCATGCCTGCCTCACTGTTGTAGAACATTGAATTTCCGCCAAGGTGCAATTGCAATCCAGCACAGAGGCCGAAGGTAGTGATGATATCACCGGATCCTCCGGTTTCGCTGTATGCAAAAGCATCCATGGGCCCAATGAAGGTGATGAATTGCTCTGGTAACCGGTAAGAGGGAAAATAATATTTTACATATTTCAGTCCCTCTTCAATCTCCGATTTTGCAACATTGACGCCTTTGTCAATTTTCTGTGTAGAATCATAAATCGGTTTGTAGTCCCGTATAAATGCTTTGATCGCCATGTCCCATTGGGAGGTATCCTTTCCTTCTAGACCAAGTATTTTTCCTGTATAATCATTCAAAAAATCATGGTATTCAAGCCTTAGTTGATCAAACCCCTTATCAAGATTGTTGGTATCCAACGCAAAAAAATCTTTTTCAAAACGCTGCATTTTCAAGTTGACCTTGATATGGCTGACATCGGGCTTGGCCGGGCTTTCATCACAGCCAGAGAACAATGATCCAGTAATAAAAACCAGGGCAATCAACAATGGGGTTTGCATGCTCAACTTCATTTGTTTTCAGTTTTGGGATATAAAATTAATCATTCTGCGATTGACCATCTCAGGGCTTTTTCTTTTTAACAATAATTCCCTTTATTTCCTCAATTTTGCTCCATGAAGATTTACGTTGCCCAACAGAATTACCATATTGGAAATTTTACCCTCAACAGGGACAAAATCATCCAGGCTGTTGAGGATGGTAGAAAGGCTGGGGCAGATTTGATTGTCTTTTCTGAATTATCCGTGTGCGGTTACCCCCCGCGTGACTTTCTGGAGTTTGAGGATTTCATGCAGCAAATCGAAAAAACCATACAGGAGATTGCCCAGCATAGTCATGGCATGGGTATCCTTGTTGGAGCGCCTACACCAAATCCGCAACCAGAAGGGAAGGACCTTCTAAACTCCGCCTTGCTCTTGTACAATGGCAAAGTCCAGGGAATTGTCAGCAAGAGTTTGCTTCCCAATTATGATGTGTTTGATGAATACCGCTATTTTGAGCCCGCATACAGCTGGAATTGTATAGAATTCATGGGGAAGAAGCTCGCCATCACCATTTGTGAAGACATCTGGAACCTCGGGGATAATCCGCTTTACAGGGTCTGCCCCATGGATGAATTGATGAAGCAAAAACCTGACATCATGATCAATGTTTCCGCTTCTCCATTCGACTATGATCATGATGAGGACCGGAAAGAAGTGATTCGTTTGAACGTGAAGAAATACAAGCTTCCCATGATTTATTGCAACGCGGTGGGGGCACAGACTGAAATTGTATTTGACGGAGGGAGCCTGGTATGTGCAGACAATGCTGTGATTGCGGCCGAGATGAAATATTTTGAAGAGGATTATCTGCTGGTGGATACCGAAAATCTGTCAGGAAAAGGTGATACAGCCGATGCGACCAGTCATCACCTGATGACAGCAGACATGCGGGTAGCCAAAACCGATGATCCTGATACCATAATTGCCTACCTCACCAAGGAGAACAATATCGCACAGGTGAAAGCTGCATTGGTATTGGGCATCCGCGATTATTTTTCCAAAATGGGCTTCACAAAAGCGATCCTTGGATCCAGTGGGGGTATTGATTCTGCAGTCGTGCTTACCCTTGCCGTTGAAGCGTTGGGGAAGGACAATGTCACCGCTGTGTTGATGCCATCCGGCTTTTCAAGCAATCATTCTGTAGATGATGCGGTTGCACTCAGCCAGCAATTGGGCAATCCATACCATATCGTTCCGATTCAACCCGTGTACGAAGCCATCCTTGGTACATTGGATCCTGTGTTTGCTGGTACAGCATTTGGGTTGGCCGAGGAGAACATACAAAGCCGGAGCAGGGGCAACATCCTCATGGCCATTGCCAATAAATTTGGTCATGTCTTGCTCAATACCTCCAACAAAAGCGAACTGGCCACAGGCTATGGAACCTTGTATGGAGATATGGCAGGTGGATTAAGTGTGATCGGTGATCTTTATAAAACACAGGTATATGCCCTTGCACAATACCTCAACGGCCAGGAAGAAATCATTCCAGGCAATATCCTCACCAAGGCGCCTTCAGCAGAACTGAGGCCCAATCAAAAGGACAGCGACAGCCTTCCTGATTATGATGTGTTGGACAGGATCCTTTATCTCTACATTGAAAGACGGAAAGATCTTACAGACATCATTGCAGCTGGATTTGATGAAGCACTGGTAAAACGGGCCTTGAAACTGGTCAATGCCAGTGAGTACAAACGGAACCAGTTTTGCCCCATCATCAGGGTCAGTACCAAAGCCTTTGGAGTAGGAAGAAGGTTTCCGATTGTTGCAAAATACCTCAGTTAACCCGATATGTTTACCTTGCAGCAAGAATGAAGGGAACCATCTATAAATCAACAGGAAGCTGGTACTCCGTAAAAGGAGAGGACCATGCTTTTTACAAGGCAAGGCTGAAGGGGAAATTCAAAATGGATGGCATCACTTCAACCAATCCTATAGCCGTAGGTGATGAGGTTGTCTTTGAAATGGAGGATGAACTGGAAAACAGGGTCATGATCACCGAACTTTTCCCGAGAAGAAATTATGTCAACAGGATATCACCTGCCAACAGGAGAATGCACCATATCATTGCATCCAACCTCGACCAATCCTTGTTGGTGGCCACGCTCAAAGATCCGCGCACTTCAGTGGGTTTCATTGACCGCTTTTTGGTTACCTGTGAAGCCTTTCATATTCCCGCCATCGTCTTGTTCAACAAGGCGGATATTTATGGTGAGCAGGAGATGGGGCTGTTTCAGGAAAGGAAGGCCATGTATGAAAGGGTTGGCTACAAGGTGCTTTTGACTTCTGTCAGAACAAAAGAAGGAATTGATTTGCTGAGGGATGTTTTGCATGATAGGATGACCTTGATCAGTGGGCACTCCGGTGTCGGAAAATCAAGCCTGATCAATGAAATCCTGGAAAATGAAAATATCCGCACCAGTGAAGTAAGTGACTGGAGTGGGAAGGGTATGCATACCACCACATTTGCAGAAATGTATGATCTCCCCAAGGGCGGAAGATTAATCGATACCCCGGGCATGCGGGAATTTGCCATTGCGGATATTTCAAAACAAGAGCTCTCTCATTATTTTCCAGAAATGAGGGCCGTCATGAACGATTGCCAGTTCAATGATTGCATGCACATCAACGAGCCGGGTTGTGCAGTAAAGAAAGCTGTAATGAAAGGAGACATCCATGAGGAGCGTTATGTGAGCTACCTCACCATCCTGGACAGCATCCAGGAAAAGCAGTGGTAGTCACTATTTGAACCAACTGCTGTACATCGAATAATTGTTGGCAATCCTTTCTATCTCTCCGCTGATTTTTTCAGGTGAAATGTCTTTCACTTTTTTGGCAGGTACACCAGCAAAAATAGAACCTTCTGGTACAATGGTACCCTCCAATACAACAGCTCCAGCTGCAATGATGGAATTGCTTCCGATGACAGCCCTGTCCATCACGATTGCGCCCATCCCAATCAAAACATTGTCCTGTACGGTGCAGCCATGAACAATGGCGGCATGCCCGATGCTTACATTGTTTCCGATGGTGGTTGGATTTTTTTCATAGGTACAGTGGATCACAGCATTGTCCTGGATGTTGACCCTGTTGCCGATGCTGATGCCATTGACATCGCCACGTACCACAGCATTGAACCAGATGCTGCAATGATCACCCATGCGTACATCGCCAACAATGGTGGCATTGGGGGCGATGAATACATCTTCACCAAACGAAGGAGAAATACCTTTTACAGGGAGAATGACCGGCATATTTTTTCTTAAAGTTATCGCATATTGCGGAACTTTGCTTTCATGAATCAACGGGAACTTTTCTTGCAGCATGTTGCACAAACATCGGATGCGCCGCTTGCATTGGAGATTGTTGCTGCAGAGGGTTGCAAGATGCACGACAGGCAAGGCAAGGTATATATTGATGTCATCAGTGGCATCAGTGTGTGCAATGTTGGGCACCGCAATCCAAAAGTGGTGCAGGCCATCAAGGACCAGGTTGATCAGTACATGCACATCATGGTATATGGTGAGTTGATTGAATCTCCCCAGGTGCAATATGCTTCAAAACTTGCCAGCCTGCTTCCTTCAACATTGGATGCTGTTTATTTTACCAGTTCAGGTTCAGAAGCAACAGAGGGTGCCATGAAGTTGGCCAAGCGATTGACAGGACGCACCAACATGGTGGCTTTCAATGACTCTTATCATGGCTCAACCCAGGGGGCATTGAGTGTCATGGGCAGTGAATATTGGCGTAACGCCTATCGGCCCTTGATTCCGGGAATCAAACATGTTCACCACAATCAATTTGAATCACTCGACGCCATTGATGAACATACTGCCTGTGTAATTGCAGAAGTGATACAAGCGGAAAGAGGGGTCATGTCGCCTTCAATCGCGTGGATGAAAGCGCTCAGGCAACGGTGCACAGAAACAGGCGCTTTGCTGGTCTTGGATGAGATACAGACCGGATTTGGACGAACAGGATCCATGTTTGCCTTCGAACAATTTGATGTTGTACCCGATATTCTTTTGTTGGGCAAGGCCCTTGGTGGCGGCATGCCATTGGGAGCATTTGTGGCATCAAAGCAAATGATGGACCATTTCACCCTCAATCCCGTGCTTGGGCATATCACCACCTTTGGTGGTCATCCAGTTTGTTGTGCAGCTGGATTGGCAGCACTGGAATTTTTGGTGGATGAAAAATTGATTTCCCAGGTAAAGAAAAACGAACTGTTATTTGCTGAACTGTTGCATCACCCGATGATCAAAGCATTCAGGTCTGCGGGATTGTTGATGGCCATTGATTTTGGTTCCTGGGACCTGAACAAGAAAATCATTGATCGTTGTATCGCTAAAGGGGTATTCACGGACTGGTTCCTTTTTGCTTCCCACTGCATGCGATTGGCTCCACCCCTGATTATTACAGAAGAGGAAATACGAACAGCATGCGGTATCATCCTCGCCTGTTGTGATGATGAGCAAGCAAGTTGCTAGAAACTGAACCGGGACAATTGGTTTATTTGCTCAGGTGCATGCTTCTTTCCTTGTACAAGGTCCTGAAATAAGGATCCCTGAGGTCTTTGATGAAACGGATGGCCTCGCCAGTCGACTTCATTTCTGGACCCAATTCCTTGCTCACGCCAGGGAATTTATCGAAGCTGAACACCGGTTCCTTGATGGCAAATCCTTCCAACTTTTTCTCGTAGGTAAAATCAGTCAACTTGTGCGTTCCCATCATGATCTTGGTCGCAATGTTGAGGTAAGGGATTTGATAGGCTTTGGCAATGAAAGGTGTTGTTCTGGAAGCACGAGGATTGGCCTCAATCACAAATACCTGGCCTTTCTTGATGGCGAATTGTATGTTGATCAATCCCCTGATATCAAGGGCCCTTGCAATTTTTTCTGCATAGAACTCCATGGTGGTCACCTCAAGTGGTGTAAGGTTGAAGGCGGGAAGCACAGCATTGCTGTCTCCACTGTGGATGCCCGCTGGTTCAATATGTTCCATCACACCCATTACATGGAAATTTTCGCCATCGAAAATCCCATCAATTTCTGCTTCCTGGCAACGATCAAGGAAATGGTCGATAAGGATCTTGTTGTCAGGCAAATGCTTGAGCAGGCTCACCACTGCAGACTCCAGTTCATCATCATTGATGACAATACGCATTCTTTGTCCACCCAAAACATAAGAAGGTCTGACCAGTACGGGGTATCCCACTGTCTTCGCCACTTCTACCGCTTCATCAACGGTATTGGCAGTTCCATAATTTGGATAAGGAATCTCAAGGCTTTTCAGCATGTCGCTGAATCGACCACGGTCTTCGGCAATGTCCATGTTGTCAAAGGATGTGCCAATGATTTTGATCCCTTTGTTGTGCAGTTTTTCTGCCAATTTCAGTGCTGTTTGTCCACCCAACTGTACGATTACACCTTCAGGTTTTTCATATTCAATCAATTCCCAGAGGTGTTCCCAAAAAACGGGTTCAAAATAAAGCTTGTCTGCAATATCAAAATCGGTGGAAACGGTTTCAGGATTACAGTTGACCATGATGGCTTCATATCCGCATTCCTTGATGGCAAGCAAACCATGTACGCAGCAATAATCAAACTCAATGCCCTGGCCAATCCTGTTCGGTCCTGAGCCCAGTACGATGATTTTTTTCTTGTCGCTTACCTTGCTTTCGTTGGTGCCATTGTTTTCAAAACTGCTGTAGAAATAAGGTGTTTTGGCTTCAAATTCTGCTGAACAAGTATCCACCATTTTGTAGACCCTGGTGATGCCAGCAGCCTTTCTTTTTTCATAGACAGCGTCCTCAGTGCCATCTTGCATGATCTTGCAAATCTGCTCATCGCTGAAGCCATGGTGTTTTGCTTTTTTGATCAATTCAATGGGCAGCGAATCAAATTTATATTTGGCAATTTCTTTCTCTACATCTACAATTTTCTGGATCTCGTAGATGAACCACCTGTCGATCAGGGTAGCCTGACAAATTGATTTCACACTGATGCCCATCATCAGGGCATCCTTGATGCGGAATATCCTGTCCCATTTGGGCGTCTTCAGGTACTCCAGTATTTCATTGGCATGCATCATGCTCTTGCCATAGTATCCCAATCCGACTGCATTGTTTTCAAGGCTTTGACAGGCCTTTTGAATGGCTTCGGTAAAGCTTCTTCCAATAGACATTACTTCACCTACAGATTTCATCTGGAGCCCAAGGGTATCGTTGGCCCCTTTGAACTTGTCGAAATTCCATCTTGGAACTTTCACGATGACATAGTCCAGTGCAGGCTCAAAATAGGCTGAAGTGGTTTGGGTGATTTGGTTTTTTAACTCATCAAGGCTATAGCCTAGTGCAAGTTTTGCAGCAATTTTGGCAATGGGATATCCCGTTGCCTTGGATGCAAGGGCCGAAGAGCGGCTTACGCGCGGATTGATCTCAATGGCGATGATTTCTTCAGTTTCAGGGTTCAAGGCAAACTGAACGTTGCAACCACCAGCAAAATTACCAAGGTCACGCATCATCCTGATAGCGGTATTTCTCATCAGCTGAAAGGCTGTATCGCTCAAGGTCATTGCAGGTGCTACTGTGATGGAATCACCGGTATGAACCCCCATGGGGTCAAAGTTCTCCACCGTACAAATAATGGCTACATTGTCCTTGGAGTCCCTGAGCAATTCAAGTTCAAATTCCTTCCAACCCAACACTGCCTTCTCCACCAATACTTCGTGAATGGGGGAGGCGGAAAGGCCACGGTTTAATGCCTCATCCAGGAATTCTTTGCTGTGCACAAAGCCGCCACCTGTTCCACCCAAAGTGAAAGAGGGCCTGATCACCAGCGGGAAGCCAATTTCCTGGGCAAACTCTTTTCCTTCCAAAAACGAGTTCGCAGTTCTTGCAGGTGCTACCTGGATGCCCATGCGGATCATCCACTGCCTGAAGAGTTCCCTGTCTTCTGCCTTGTCAATGGCTTTTATGTCAACGCCAATCAGTTTTACATTGTATTTTTCCCAAATCCCCAACTCCGCAGCCTCTTTGGCCAGGTTCAGTGCTGTTTGTCCACCCATGGTGGCCAACACTGCATCTATCTGGTTTTCCTGAAGAATTTGTTCGATACTTTCCGTATTCAATGGCAAGAGGTAAACCCTGTCAGCCATCATGGGGTCAGTCATGATCGTTGCCGGATTGGAATTGATCAGGATTACTTTGATGCCCTCTTCACGGAGGCTTCTGGCGGCCTGGGTACCTGAATAGTCAAATTCGCAGGCCTGGCCGATGATGATTGGTCCTGATCCGATAATGAGTACTGAATGAATCGAAGCGTCTTTTGGCATGAGATGGACTTGAGATTATTGGTTATTGGGCATAAAAAAACCGGGTTATACCCGGGGGGCAAAGGTAATGTTTGGACATAACTTTGCGAAGTAAATATTCAGATATTCAGCGAGATTGCCCTTTCTGTTGAAATTTGGTGGGAAATTCAGGCTTGATTATGGTAGGCTGCGATTTCAAAATCCTCCACAACGGCTGTCTTGCCCATATCGGGGAACTTTACAGCATCATTCAAGGATTCATTTTCTCTTTTTTTGCTGATGCCTACAATGGCCGCCAGTGCGGCCCAAACCAATACTATTTTTGTAATTGTGTATTTCATGGTGATGGTACTGTTTTATAGACAACAAATGAAGCCAATATGTTGTATGAAGGATTGATTTTTTTTAAAATCTCCTACTGGCAGTAGCTTTGCACCATGAGGGTCTTCATTTTTTTCCATGTTTTTTGTCTGTTTGTTGTTGCCATTGCTGTTGCACAGCCCCCTGGAGGATTGAACTATTTTTCCTATCCCTTGTCCATCAAACCCAAGCTCAATGCCAATTTCGGGGAAATGAGGAACAATCATTTTCACATGGGACTTGACCTTTCAACGGAGGGAAGGGAGAACCTGCCCATCCTGGCTCCAGCGGACGGGTATCTTGCGCGCATCAAGATTGAGACGGGTGGATTTGGTCGGGCTCTTTATGTGAATCATCCGAATGGGACCACCACACTTTATGCCCATATGAACCGGTTCATCCCGGCGGCAGAACAATTCCTGAAGGCAAAACAATATGAACAGCAAACCTGGAAGATTGATGTAAACCTTCCTCCAGATCTTATCCCGCTGAAAAAGGGGCAGTTGATCGGGTACAGCGGAAATACGGGGGCATCCCAAGGGCCTCATGTTCATTTTGAGATCAGGGATACCAAAACAGAAAACTGCCTGAATCCATTGTTGTACAGGTTTCCGTTGCATGATGTTACCCCACCGGATGTTTACCGGCTTGTTTTTTATGACAGGGACAAAAGTATTTATGAGCAGGCTCCCGTTGCTCTTAGCCTTGTCAGACAGGGAAATGAATTCAAGCCATTGGGTTTGGTGGAACTGCCATTTGACAGGGC
>JBIIQT010000038.1:0-26082 GCA_044341875.1 Chitinophagaceae bacterium
TTTCGCACAAACGCATGTCGCCTGTTTCTACATCGATGCCAATGCCTTTTCTGCCAGGTAATTCATAGAGAGACCCGCCATCAGGAAGCTTGATCCACTCCTCAACTTCTACTGGAAATGCATCCCAACCCGCACGCCCAATGGCGTAGAGCGTCTCATCCTCAAAAATATTTCCTTTTCCGTCTGAATAAAGTAGATAAGGCGATTGTGAAATAGGCATCTGCAAATTTAAGGCTTAAACTGTTGAAAAGGCCGATTTAGCTGCCTTTAGTAGGCTGGCTCAACTTTCCCAGGCAATATTCATTAAACTCATCACTCTCCACTTCATACTCGTCATCTTCCTCATCGTCTGTATAGCGTTGAAAGACTTTGTTGTTCTTGAAATCCATGGTCAGCAAATCATCTTTGATGATAACGTTGTTCAATTCAGACCAGCTGATTTGTTTAGGGAATAAGCCACTCATGATAATTCCAGCTTCGGAAAAACCGATTTCCTTGTTTTTGCTGAGGTATTTTTCAACGATTCCTGCAAGGATGAAGAGGCTGCCGACATATTCAGTTGCTGTAAAAATCTTGAGGCCAATTCCTGCACATACAAGTATGGTTGCAAATCCGATTTTCTTCTTTTTCCTTTTGTCTACAAAGTTCGAAGCAACAAGGCCAATCAGTACAAAAAGGGAGAAAAAGATTCCCCAATCGGTAGGGCTTTCATAGATGTTGACCAAAAAAATGATGATGGCCAGCACAGACAACAACCAGCCTGTCATTTCTATGGTCTTTCTGTTGTGGTTTTTCAGCACCACCACATAATCGTGTATTTTTTGCTTTCTCATCAGATCAGTTGTCGCTCAGCATGAGGTTACACATTTTGAAAAGGACGCGGGCTCCAACATTTTCATCCCAACCGTCTTTGCTGGTACCGGTTTCACTGAGGTCAAAACCGATGATTTTCCTGCCACTGGTAAGGATTTTTTTGAAAAGATAACTCAGTTGTTCCATTTCAAAACCGCCAGGGACGGGTGTTCCGGTATGAGGGCATAGCTTGGGATCCAATCCATCAATGTCGTAACTGATGTAGACATTCTGGGGCAGTTGATTGATGATTTCATCTGAAAGCTCCGCCCAAGTTGATCCTTCAAATTGTCTTTCACGGATCTCCCTTTCTAGATAAGTGATGACACGGAATTCGCTGTCGCAGATATAATTCCATTCTGCTTCGCAATAATCACGGATGCCCAGTTGTATGAGTTTGGTAACATTGGGAAAGCTGTTGAGTACATTGTACATGATGGATCCATGTGAATGGTCCAGGCCCTCATAGGATTTTCGAAGGTCGCAGTGCGCATCGATTTGCAGGATACTGAAATTTTCATGTTTTTCGGCAAGAGCCTTGATGAAGCCAAACGCAATGCTGTGGTCTCCTCCAAGAAGGCCAACCTTTTTACCTTTGTTCAACTGCTCACTGCATTTTTGGTAAACCCATTCAGTATTCATGGCACAACCTTCGTTCACCTCTTTCAGGGTTTTGCACATGAACTTGTTGGTCTCGATTTTTTCGCCTGAGTTGATAAAGTTGAGGTAGAGTTCATTTTCCTTTCTAAGGAAGTCGTTTTTTAACAACATTTTTTTGTCAACCGGCTCCATGTAAACGCCTTTCTTCCAACTGTTCTGGAATTGGCTATCATAAAGATCAACCTGGAGGCTGGCCCTTAGGATCTGCTCTGGAGCACGGGCTGTTCCACACTTGAAACTCACCGTAACTTCCCAGGGAACAGGAATGATGATGAGCTCAGCGTTTTCATGGGTATAAGGAAGTCCGAATAGGTTGTTATTCGCTACACTGACCCCATTGGGGTCGAACTGGGAAAGATCTGCGATCATTGTAAGGGTTGTTATGCTTTTGGGTAAGGCAGGTTTTTTAAGGAAAACGCTGCAAGTTAAAGTAAAAAGAGGATTGCTTTTTGACTAACTTTGTATCCACACGATCACCATGAAAAAAATGCATATTCTCGGGTTGGTATTGATTGCTGGAGCAATTGCAGCCCTTTTGACCTTGATGGATGACATAAGTACCTACGATTCAATTGCTTCTGCAAGAAAAAAGGAAGGGAAATTTGTTCACCTGATTGCAAAAGTGGATACAGCCAGTGCAGTCATCTATGATCCCATCAAAGATCCTAATTACCTTGCTTTTACTGCCATTGATTCACTGGGTGCCTCCACCAAAGTGGTCTACAAGAATGCAAAGCCCACTGATTTTGAAAAAAGCCAGCGTGTGGTCATGAAAGGATCCATGGTGGGAGAGACGTTTGAATGCCAGGAGATCATCCTCAAATGTCCTTCAAAATATACTGATGAAAAAGGCCCGGGCGCGCCACGCATGGCTACTGAAACTCCAATGAAGGCTACGGAATAGTGCAACAAAACATTCAAACACATGATCAAATTTAACGGGGAGCACTTGCTCATAGGACAGATTGGATACTTTCTTACCCTGCTTGCATTTTGTTCTGCCCTTGTTGCGGCGTACGCCAATTTTAAGGCTGCAGGTGCCAAGGATATGCTGGATGAGCGTTCCTGGAAGAAGTTGGCAAGAATTTCTTTTCTCACCAACGTTGTCGCAGTAATTGGCTTGTTTCTTACCCTTTACCTGATCATCTACAACCATTATTTTGAATACAAATATGCCCACCAACACTCCAAGCGTAGCCTGGACATGCAGTATCTCCTGAGTTGTTTCTGGGAAGGACAGGAAGGTAGCTTCATGCTCTGGGGTTTCTGGAATGCAATGCTTGGTCTGGCGCTGATCAGGTGGTCCAAGAAATGGGAGTTTCCTGTCATGACGGTGATGAGCATGGTCCAGTTGTTTTTGGCCAGCTTTCTGATGGGCATTTATTTCTTTGACGTACGCATCGGAACCAATCCATTTGTATTGATGCGCAATGAATTCCCGGATGCCCCTATATTTCAAGATGCCGATTATCTTGCCAAATACCTCACTGATGGAAACGGATTGAACATCCTTTTGCAAAATTATTGGATGGTCATCCACCCTCCAGTGCTTTTCCTTGGCTTTGCTTCTTCTGTTGTTCCTTACGCTTTTGCAGTGGCAGGACTTTGGAAAAAAGACCATGCAGGATGGGTGAGGCCAGCCATGCCATGGGCATTGTTTTGTGCCGGCATTCTCGGACTGGGTATCATGATGGGTGCAGCTTGGGCCTATGAGTCTTTGACTTTTGGGGGATATTGGGCCTGGGATCCTGTTGAAAATGCCTCCATGGTGCCCTGGCTTTTGCTTGTGGCAGGAATACATACCCTGTTGATATTCCAGAGCACAGGCTATTCTTTGAAAGCGAGTTATCTGTTCATCTGCCTTTCATTTTTATTGGTATTGTATTCGACTTTTCTGACCCGTACCGGCGTCCTTGGAGATACCTCTGTGCATTCATTCACAGGAGAGGGCAGTACGCTCTATTGGCACCTGATCATCATGCAGTTGTTTTTCATTTTCCTTCCCCTGACATTGTACTGGAGAGACCGGAAAAATATTCCAGTGGTGGTGAAGGAAGAAAGCATGAATTCCCGTGAATTCTGGATGTTTGTGGGTTCTCTTTTGCTCCTTATTTCTGGACTGTATATTATTGTGTTGACCTCATTGCCATTTTTCAACAAGCTTTTTGGAACCAGCTGGGCTATTGGAAAAGATGTGGAATATGTCTATAACAGGATCATGATTCTTGTGGCCATCATCATCGGTCTGCTGACCGCCATCACCCAGTATTTCAAATACAAGGATACCACCAGAAAATACATTTGGTCCAAGCTTCTTATCCCTACCATTGTTTCAGTGGTCCTGGCCGCCTTGGTCAGTATTTTCGGAGGGATTGATTACGACAATTATGGCGCAGGTTTTCTTGCAGCCATCCATCTTGCCCTTTGGACATCTATTTATGCAGTGATAGCCAATGCAAGCTATTTGATCGTGGTCCTGAAAGGCAAGATGAAAGCCGCAGGGTCATCCATCACCCATTTTGGTTTTGGATTGATGTTGGTCGGCATCCTCATCTCCTCTGCCAAAAAGGAACTGATCTCTGAAAACCGCACGGGCATTAATGTTTCAGGGTTGAAGGATGCAAAGGGAAGGGATGAAAATCCTTTGGAGAACATCACCCTGATCTACAATATTCCCACTCCGATGGGTAAGTACACGGTTACCTATCTTGGCGATTCTACGGAAACCAAAAACAACAAGGTTTATTTCAAGATAAAATTTATTAAAACCGATACTACAGACAACAGCATTGCGGAAGAGTTTGATGTTACGCCCAATGCATTTCTGATGAAGGGGGAAGAGGGTACACAGCTTTCATCCAATCCCGGATCAAGGCATTATTTGTCCAATGATGTATTTGTATACATCACCTCTTGGTTGAACCCTGACAACGTAAAAGACACTGCCAGCTTTAATTACAAGCCAGTGAATGCAGGCGATACGATGTATTACTCGAATGGATTTGTGGTGGTTGACAGGGTATTGGCTGCCAATAAATATGACAACAAGGAACTGCCATTGGTAGACAGCGCCTGGCTTTCCGAGCTGACTGTTTACTCCAAAGAGGGACGCAAGTTTTCTGCAACTCCTGCCTATTTTATTAAAGATGGCGGTGCTTCAGGAAAGACAGATACCATCATGGAGCAGAACCTCGTATTGGCTTTGAACAAACAGCCTTCTGGAGCCGTATCGCTGGGCATCAAGGAATCCAACGCGGTGATGCGCTACATCACCCTGAAAGCCTATCGTTTTCCCTGGATTAACCTGCTCTGGCTGGGAACCTTGATCATGGTGATTGGCTTCATGATCAGCATGTATTTCAGGATCAAGAGCAAGCTATACGCAGTATAATTTTCGTAAATTCGGATGTGCGCAAGTTGATCTTCATATTGTTCATTGTTCTCTCTGCCCCTTCGTTTGGCCAGTCAAGGTATGGCCCGAATGATACCCTTGTTGTGCCCTACATCGTTTATGAAGGGGACACCATGACCTATGCACAGCTGGACATGGTGATGGTTTGGGGCAAGATGTCCAACGCACAGCGCAAAGCCAACAGAGAGTGGACCCGCCTCCGAAATGCGGTGTATGTTACTTATCCTTATGCCAAAAAAGCCGGATACATCATCAATGATGTCAACAGCAGTTTGAAACATATTCTTGACGAGAAGAAGCGCAAGCAATACCTCAGCTCCCGGGAGAAGGTCTTGAAAAAAGAATTTACCGAGCCCCTGACCAATCTCTCTGTTTATCAGGGAAAGGTTCTGATGAAGCTGATCAACCGAGAGACCAGCAATACTTGCTATGATCTCGTAAAGGAATACAAGGGAGGCTTTTCTGCGAAGTTTTGGCAGACCATCGCCTGGGTATTTGGTGGCAGCCTCAAGCAAAACTATGATCCCAAAGGGGAGGATGCTGAAATGGAACAAATCGTTCTCGAGGTGGCAAGGATGTATGGACATGCTTCCTGATTCTGTATCTTTACGCGGTAAAAAACAGCACATGAAACTTTTTGTATTGGCAATCGGAGTTCATCCGGACGATGTAGAGCTAAGTGCTTCAGGCACTTTGATCAATGAAGTTCGGAAGGGGAATACTGCTGGTGTTGTTGACCTTACAGAAGGGGAACTGGGTACCAGAGGAACAGTTGAAACCCGCTATGCGGAAGCCGCCAAGGCATCGGAGGTGATGGGATTGTCCGTGAGGGAAAACCTTCGCATGCGGGACGGATTTTTCAAGAACGATGAAGAACACCAGATGAAGGTGATTCAAGTGATCAGAAAATACCAGCCAGAAGTGGTGTTGGCCAATATTTTGGATGACAGGCATCCAGACCACGGCCGGGCCGGACGTTTGGTGGTAGATGCAGCTTTTCTATCAGGACTCAGCAAAATTGAAACCTTTGATGAGAACGGTCAGCCCCAGAAAAGGTGGAGGCCGAAACAGGTCTTACACTATATCCAGGACAGGTTTTATGAGCCCGATCTGGTGGTGGATATCAGCGATGTGTTTGAGCAAAGGATGGAAGCCATCAAGGCCTATGGCACACAGTTTCATACCAACCCTGATTCAAGCAAAGGAACCCAGACCTATATTTCAACGCCTGATTTCCTGGAGGCTTTGATTTCCCGGTCCAGGTTGATGGGCAAACGCATTGGTGTGAAATTTGCCGAAGGATTTGTGACCCAGAAAAACATTGGGATCAAAAGCCTTGAAGACCTTGTGCTCAATGAAACCTAGTCATCATCAATTATTATACAGTGCTGTATCGTAAGTGAGAAGGTAAAAACAATAAAGTTGTATTATGTCAAAAGTTAATGTAGGTCTCGTTCAGATGGGTTGCTCATCTGATGCCAAAGAAAATCTCAACAAGGCCATTCTCGGCGTTAGGGAAGCGGCAGCAAAAGGTGCAAACATTGTCTGTTTGCAGGAGTTGTTTACATCACTTTATTTCTGTGATGTGGAAGATTATGAGAATTTTAAATTGGCAGAAGCCATCCCTGGTGCAACCACCGATGAATTGTCTGTTGTTGCCAAAGAAACAGGCGTGGTGATCATTGCATCCCTGTTTGAGAAGCGGGCACAAGGCCTTTACCACAATACCACTGCAGTGATTGATGCAGATGGCAGCTATCTTGGGAAGTACAGGAAGATGCACATCCCCGATGATCCTGCTTATTTCGAAAAATTCTATTTCACCCCTGGCGATTTAGGATACAAGATTTTTGAAACGAAGTTTGCAAAGATTGGCGTGCTTATCTGCTGGGACCAGTGGTATCCTGAAGCAGCGAGGCTCACCAGTCTGATGGGTGCTGAAATTCTGTTCTATCCAACTGCCATCGGCTGGGCAACTTCACAGGATGAAGCAACCAATACAGAACAATACAATGCCTGGCAGACCATTCAGCGCAGCCATGCTATTGCCAATGGTGTGCATGTGGTAAGCGTCAACCGGGTAGGACTAGAGCAGGATGGCGCCATGAAGTTCTGGGGTGGATCTTTTGTATCCAATCCGTTTGGCAGTTTGCTTGCTAAAGGGTCCCATGAAGATGAAGAAGTCATCGTTACTGAAATTGATCTTGATAAAACTGACAGCTACCGCACCCATTGGCCCTTCCTCCGCGACAGGAGAATTGACAGCTATGGTGATATTGTTAAGCGGTTTATTGATTAAAGTTCAACCACATGACGCCTAAATCCCTCGGATTCTATTTTCCTGCAGAATTTGCACCACACCAGGCAACCTGGCTGAGCTGGCCCCACAAGGAAGCTTCATGGCCTGGTAAAATTGATGCCATCTTTCCATCCTATGTTGCTTTTATCAAGACGCTTTCAAGGTTTGAGCAGGTCAACATCAATGTGGTGGATGAGGCCATG
This sequence comes from Chitinophagaceae bacterium, assembly GCA_044341875.1. Lineage (GTDB taxonomy): Bacteria > Bacteroidota > Bacteroidia > Chitinophagales > Chitinophagaceae > Pollutibacter. The sequence continues at coordinate 7,427 of JBIIQT010000038.1, forward strand.
AAACAACGTGCATGCCAGCTGATTGAAGCTTCCGGTGCTGATATGGCGAAGATTAATTTCTTTTTACACCCCACCAATGACGCCTGGTGCAGGGACCATGGACCTGCTTTTCTTTTAAACAAGTTGGATCCGAACAAAAAAGCCATTGTGGATTGGAACTACAATGCCTGGGGAAACAAGTATCCACCCTTTGATCTGGATGATGTGATTCCAACCCTGATTGGAAAACAACTTGGTTTGCATGTTTTCAACCCCGGAATCATCATGGAGGGCGGCTCTGTAGAATTCAACGGTGCTGGAACTGTCATGACCTCAACAGCTTGTTTGTTGAACCCCAACCGCAATCCTCATTTGAGCCAGGAAGATATAGAACAATATCTCACTGACTATTATGGCCAAGAACAGGTATTGTGGGTAGATGAGGGAATTGTCGGTGATGATACCGATGGCCATATTGATGATACGGTAAGGTTTGTCAATGAGGATACCGTCATCACTGTAGTAGAGGAGAATAAGTCAGATGATAATTACGCATTGCTGCAGCATAACCTGAAACAACTGCAAGCCATGCGCTTGTTGAATGGGAAGCAGTTGAACATTGTTGAATTGCCCATGCCAGATCCTGTCATTTGGGAGAAACAGATGTTGCCCGCTTCCTATGCCAATTTTTACATTGCCAATCAACAGGTGGTTGTGCCTACTTTCAGGTCTGACAAAGATGATAAGGCATTAGGTATCATTCAAGGTTGTTTTCCTGATCGGGAGATTGTGGGCATTGATTCAACCGATATCATCTGGGGTCTGGGGAGTTTCCATTGTCTGAGCCAGCAGGAGCCTAAAAATGATTAAAGGGCATTATTTTGTGAATTCAACCAAATCCGAAGGGTCTACCTTAAGAAAATTTGCAATCCCAACAAACTCATTCAGGTTTAGTGATATGCTTCCATCTTCTATTCCATGCAGGATTTCCTGATTGATCCCTGTATTTAGTTCTATTTCTTCTATTGAAATGCCCGAATCAGTACGACTTTGTTTTATCTTCTTTCCAATTAATTCTGAAAATTCCGACTCACTATATTTAGGCATTTTAGGTGTAGATTTTCTTTAGGTTAATTGTTTAAATTTATGTTTAATTACCTAGTTGCACCATAATAATTCATGCAAAAACTATTAATTCATAAACTAATGAAAATTAATTATTTACATATGTGATTTTAATGCAAATCTTCAGGTAAAATTTCTTTGGGATGCACCATAAGCGTATTTGCAAGTCGGTAAAGTGTATAGACAGTTGTATTGATTTTACCCAATTCTATTCTGCTTACCTGTGAATAAGTCATATCTGATTGAATTGCAAGTTCTTCAATGGTTATATTTTTCTCCGATCTAATGGATCTGAGTTTATTTCCAAGTTTAACAGAAAAGCTTCCCTTCGTAGTCATTAATTAGTAGAAAATACGTGCATCTGTTATTTCCGACAAGAGCATTTTTGCTCTATAATTAATGTGGTTCTGATGAAATATGTCAAATAAGACACATATAATCAGGACTTAATTAATATTTTTAATTTGATAATGTATATAATTCAATAGTATATTTTTGAAAAAGAAAAACGAAATATCACTGCTGGTTGGCAAGAAAATTAGGTGTTTACGCCAAGATCGTGGGTTAACCATGGAACAGCTTGCATTTGAAGTTGGAATAGAGTACACGCAATTGAGCAGAATTGAGCGTGGAGTGATCAATACATCTATATATCAATTATTTGTTATTTCACGCGCGCTGCAGGTTGAGTTTGCTGAGATAGTCTCAGACCTGGATTTAGTTGATTTCCAATTTGAATAATTTATTGGTAATGAATGGCTTATGGGTGCCATTTGTAATGGCCAGTTAATGAAAAACTTCTTGTTGAACTTGGAAAAATGCTTAAAAGAATGCCCACGAAAGTGGGCATTCTGGTTTTTCAAGGACTGATTTTAAAACGGCTGTTTATCGGACGTATAAAATTATCCTCAGTTGGATTGGATGGGTAAATATCAATACAATTTCTCAACCCATACATGTCTTATCTGACATATGCCGCGAGGCTTATCTATCATAATTTTAACAGTATAAATTATGTTTCAATTTGTCAATGGAAAATACACCGCTTAAAGACTTAGAGACCTGGGAAATCCTCCATTATTTAAGGGTCAATCGTTTTCAACATGTCCTGGTCAATTTCAGCAAAGAGATGTATGCTACGGAATTAAACTTTGACTTTTCTGATGAAAATTGGAAAGACTTCTTGATGTATTGTGATGGTGTTGACAACCAGGCAATGTTTTCACGATCAGAAAAGTACGTCAATCAATGGAAAGGCGATTGTCTCCTGAATGATTTCTTAGATAAAGAATAAATCAGGCTCTTAATATTTGAGGAAATTTGCTATTCTGGTTGTTTTTTCCGTTTCGACTTCAATCCAATAATTGCCTTTTTTCAAATGTGATATGCTTACTTTATTGTTTAAAGCAGCACTTAATTTGACAGGATTTTTCATCCCATTCACATCGATTATTTTTATAGAAATTAGCTTTTCATCCTTGGGGACACTAAAGGTTATTTCTTCTTCAGACAAATCCGGATAGATGACAAGTTTATTCTGGGGGTCTATTTTTGCCATGGGTGAGCTTGTCCCGCCAATCACTATAAAAAAATCGTTAATTGTTTTTTCTCCTGATATTGCTTGGAATTCATATTCGAATGTTAAGCTAGCATCAATCAGTTTGATTGTATTGTTTTTCTTGTTTACAAAGTAAATTTTTTGGGATTTGTCAAATGAGCTGGGGTCTATTGTCAGGATATATTTTTTTTGAAAAAGATTCCCAAGAGAAATGTTAATGGTGTCTGGTTGTTGGGTGATTGTTTTTTTTCTTTCCAAAAATCCATATTTCAAACCATTACTGACCAATGAAATATTCTCGGTTGAATTTTCAGTCTTTGATGCATTCTCTCTGCTGAAACCTTCAGTATAACTCAGTTTACAGCTGTCTATGAGCGATTTTTCATCAGAATTTTTTACTCTCAGGGATAAAAAAATTATATCATTGGCAATATTTGTGGTGTTATTGCCGTTATTAACAAGTACGTAATTATGTGAAAACACCTCATTGGTTAACAATAAGGAATATAGGATTGCCATGCTGGCAACCAGTTTTGGTTTCTTCATGATAAAGGATTCTGCACAAAGAAAAGCATTTATTTCATGCTAACTTCATTTTCGAATCTCTTTATTGGCATGAATTCTACTCACTTGGCCCCATGTTTTTCGTCACTCGCAATATTGTGCACATCCCACTCAACCCTTTTTTCGAAGGGTTTTTTTCTTTCTGGGCATCCTGCTTTTGAACAAATTTTGCAGGAAAAATCCAGGCAGCCGTCTGCATGGACAAATAATTCCAGGCTTTCCCCAAACTCATTTCTAGCAATGGCAGAAAATGCCTCCACTTCATTGTGCGCCTCATGAACATTGAGGAACCAGGGAACGGTGAGGTGGCAGTCTACATGCAGGACCGGACCGAACTTGATGATGCGCAGGTTGTGCAGATCAACCCAGTTTTCCCTTCTGTCTGCATTCATTCTTGACACAAGTTTTTCCAGCAATGCATGGTCGGCTTCGTCCATGATGCCGGCAATGGAACTCCTGACAATGGTATATCCGGTATAGATGATGAAAAAAGCAAAGCCAATCGCAACGGCACTGTCCAGCCAGATCCAGTTGGTCCAAAAGATCACCGCAATGCCGATGACAATGCCCACGGTAGAGTAGGTATCGCTTTGGAGATGTTTGCCAGAAGCCACCAAGGCCAGGGAATTGTTTTTCTTTCCAGTTTTGATGGCATACCATCCCGTAACATAATTGATGATGGCTGTGAACCCGATGATGGCCATTCCCGTGTCTAGTTTTTGGATGACATGGGGATGGATAAAATTGTTGATGGCCTCGTAAATGATCACGATACCTGCGATACCCACCAGGCTGCCTTCAACAGCTGCGGAAACAAATTCAGCTTTTCCATGTCCATACGGATGCTCCTTGTCCCGGGGTTTGGAAGCGATATAGAGGCTGTAAAGGCTGATGAAGCCGGCGACTACATTGACCGTACTTTCCAGGGCATCGGTCAATACGGCTACCGATCTTGTCATCCACCAAGCCAGCATCTTGAATATAAACAATACAACCGCCACGATGGCTACAACCCGCTGTATCCTGTAATTGAGTTGGGCATGTTCACTGATCATGGGATAATTTGGATGAATATATCAAAATGCAGTCTGTCAAAAAACTTATTCGCTGATTTCATGTTTAATTTTTTGGCAAACCATAAATTGTTTGAATATTCGCAACCATGGGTGTAAACAAGGAAGCATATAAATCATTATTGGCTGCAATGCAGCCGTCAGGGGCAACATTGATAGCCGTCTCCAAGACCAAACCTTCGGAGGATATTCAGGAATTGTATGCTCTCGGGCAGAAGGATTTTGGGGAGAACTATGTGCAGGAATTGGTTAAAAAGCAAGCGGAGTTACCTGCCGACATCCGCTGGCATTTCATTGGTCATCTGCAGACCAACAAGGTCAAGATGATTGCACCTTTTGTGCACCTGATCCATGGAGTCGACAGCATCAAGTTATTGGAAGCCATTGACAAAGAGGGTAGGAAGATCAACAAGAAAATCAATTGTCTCTTGCAGGTCCATGTGGCCAGCGAGGAGACCAAGTTTGGCTTAGATCTTGCAGAGGCCAGACAGGCAGCGGCCATGTATTTTCTTGAAAAAAAATATCCATTTGTATCCCTTTGTGGGATCATGGGCATGGCCTCTTTCTCTGAAGATCAGGAACTGCTCAAAAAGGAGTTCAGTGACCTAAAAAACATATACCAGGAAATCCGTTCCTTGTACAGAACCGATGCATCAGCCTTCAATACACTTTCCATGGGTATGAGCGGAGACTATCCACTGGCCCTGGCATCTGGAAGCAACATGGTCAGGGTTGGGAGTCTTTTATTTGGCGCTAGAGGCTAGCGCGTTGAGGAGGTTTAAGGGGTTGAAGTAATAATTCTTAAACCTCTTCAACTACTTTACCTACTTCAACTTCCCAGAATAATCCATCACCAAATTACAAAAAGCCTTCACACCCACATCCAGCATGCTGTCGTCGATGAAGAAGTCGGGTGTATGATGTGGCGCAGCTTTTGAAGGATCGGTGCCTTTGGGCATGCCGCCGAGGTTAAAGAAAAATGCAGGTGCTTTTTCGCCGAAAAATGAAAAATCTTCTGCACCTGTGGTCCAGATGCCTGCTGTTGCATTTCCCTTGCCTGCAGCCCTTTCCAAAGAAGGAACCATGGCGGCAACCAGAGCCGGATCGTTGTAGGTGACAAGGGTCTTGGTGTCAATGTTCACATCCACTTCAGCACCCCAGGCCTCTGCCACATTCTTTGCCACCAATTTGATTTTTTCATGCACATCCTTCTGCATTTTGCTGTCAAGGGTTCTGATGGTGCCTTCCAGTTCTGCAGTTTCAGGAATGATATTGGCTCTTACGCCACTGTGAAATTTACCTACGGTAATCACAACGGGTGCAACGGTCAGGTCTTGCTGACGGCTCACAATGGTTTGCAGGTTGTTGATGATTTGTGTGCCTACAACAATGGGGTCGATGCCCGTCCAGGGGGTTGATCCATGGGTCTGTTTGCCCTTGATCTTGATGGTGAACCAATCAGAGGAGGCCATCATGGAACCGCTTTTGTATTTGATTTTTCCAATTTCAAGTGATGATGAAATATGAAGACCGAATACTGCATCCACTTTCGGATTGTCCATAACCCCTTCTTTGATCATCAGGGGTGCTCCTCCTTCCTCATCACCGGGAGGGCCTTCTTCTGCGGGCTGGAAGAAGAATTTTACAGTGCCGGAAACATCCTTTTTCATTCCTGCCAACACTTCAGCCGTTCCCATCAGGATTGAAGTATGGGTATCATGTCCGCAAGCATGCATCACCGAAACGGGTGTTCCCATATAATCTGCCGTCACGGTTGATTTGTAAGGGACATCAACCCTTTCTTTCACAGGCAATCCATCAATGTCCGCACGCAGTGCGATGACGGGCCCTGGCTTTCCTCCGTGCAGCACACCCAGTACACCTGTTTTGGCGAGAAGGGTCACTTCAATTCCCAGGCTTTTCAGATGGTTGGCAATGTATTGCTGGGTTTTGAATTCTCGGTTTCCCAACTCAGGATTCTGGTGGAGATGTCTTCTCCATTCGATGAGTTTTGGTGAGATGGCCTTGGACTTGCTGTCAATGGCAGCTTCCATGGGGGATTGGGCTTGGGATGCCATACCAGTGATGAGCAAAGCAGCCAGAAGGAGTGGTAATCGCATAATTGTGAATTGTGTTCGTAAAATAAGCATTTTCATCCATCCTTACCCACAACTCATGCGCATTTTCCGTAACTTTGCAGCCTTTCGGAAGATAAAATTTCAATACAATGATCAGTGCACGCAACATAACCCTCGCTTACGGAAAAAGGGTTCTTTTTGATGAGGTGAACATCAATTTCATCAAGGGTAACTGCTATGGCGTCATCGGAGCCAATGGAGCAGGAAAAAGTACTTTCCTTAAAATCTTGAGTGGTGAAATCGAGCCCAACAAAGGAACCATCGATATCACCCCAGGTGAGCGCATGGCGGTGTTGAACCAGAACCAGTTTCAGTTTGATGAGCAAACCGTATTGAACACCGTGTTGATGGGGCACAAGAAGATGTGGGCGATTGCCCAGGAAAGGGAAACAATTTATGCCAAAGAGGATTTTTCTGAAGCTGATGGAATCAGGGCAGGTGAGCTTGAGTCTGAGTTTGGGGAAATGGGTGGTTACACGGCAGAAAGCGATGCCGCTACTTTTTTAAGTGATTTGGGTGTTACTGAAAAATTTCATGCTACCCTGATGAAGGACATGCCCTCCAACATGAAAGTAAGGGTATTGTTGGCTCAGGCCTTGTTCGGAAATCCTGACATCCTGTTGCTGGATGAGCCTACCAACGGACTTGATTTGGAGACCATCGGCTGGTTGGAGAACTTCCTTGCCGATTACGAAAACATCGTATTGGTGGTAAGCCATGACCGTCACTTCCTTGATGCTGTGTGTACCCACGTGGCCGATGTTGACAGACAAAAAATAAAGGTATTTACCGGTAACTATACTTTCTGGTATGAGTCATCTCAGTTGATGGCCAGGCAACAGAACGACAAGAACAAGAAGACCGAGGAAAAGCGCCAGGCCTTGCTCGACTTTATCGCCCGATTCAGTGCCAATGCCTCCAAATCCAAACAGGCAACATCCCGTAAAAAAGCATTGGAAAAACTTACCATTGAAGAGATTGAGCCTTCCAACAGAAAATACCCCGGCATTATTTTTCAGCCATTGAGAGAGGTGGGCAACCAGATCCTTTCTGTTGAAGGACTTTCAAAATCTGTTGACGGAAGGGTTTTGTTTGACAAGCTCAATTTTTCTGTGAGCAAGGGCGACAAGATTGCTTTTGTAAGCCGTGACCCATTGGCGGTTACCGCGTTTTTTGAGATCATCAACAACGAGATGACAGCAGATGGCGGAAAGTTTGAGTGGGGAACAACCATCACCAAATCATATTTGCCGGTAGAAAATACTGAATTCTTCAAGGAAGAGTATGGGTTGATGGACTGGTTGAGGCAGTACGTTCCTCCCCATGTTACGGATGCTGATGAGCCTTTCCTCCGTGGATTTTTAGGCAAAATGCTGTTCAGCGGAGATGATATCGCCAAGAAAACCAAGGTCTTGAGCGGGGGAGAAAAAGTAAGGTGCATGGTGAGCCGCATGATGCTTCAGAACCCGAACTGTGTTATTCTTGATCAGCCCACCAATCACCTCGACCTGGAGAGCATCCAGAGTTTCAATGAAGGCTGTATCAATTTCCCAGGAGTTGTATTGATGACTTCCCATGACCATACCTTCATGCAGACCGTTGCCACAAGGGTTATCGAACTAACGCCCAAGGGATCCATTGACAGGTTGATGACCTTCGATGAATACCTGGCAGACAAGCGAGTACAAGAACTCAGGGCTGAAATGTATTGATCAGGATCATGGGTTTGAGTGATGGCGGTCATGAAGACCGGTTGTTTGAAACAAGACATTTGTTTCAAAATAACCATCATGCAACTCACCGAAACTTCTCCTCAGCAAGCAGAGCATTTTGAATGGATCAATGCCGTAGATTTTTACCATGCCTACCTTGATATTGTTGCAGATCGTATCGGGGCATTGAGTGCCCTGGATGCTGAAGTAGTTGATGAAAGAAAAGTGGAATGCTTTTCTGAGAAACTCAATGAACTTCGTGAACGGCTCTATGGCATATCGTATGCCGTGAGTGAGCATATTGATGAAATGGACCTCGTGCCTGCGGTGGGCAATCGGCTTGAGCGGGATCTTCAATCCATTCACCATTGCGGCATCAGGGATAAGATTGAAATGTTTGAAGAGCAGGTAAATGATTTTCGAACCGCCTTCAATGAGTTTTACGTCAGGGTGCTATGATCCTCACTGGCGGTATTCTCCAAATACATTTCTGAGTTTGCCTGCAATTTCTCCAAGCGTGCAAAAGTTTTCAACTGCTTCAATGACAGCGGGCATCAAATTATTGCCATTGATGGCTGCTTCCTCAATGTTGCTCAGACATTGTTGTGCCTTGGGCTCGTCTCTCCTTGATTTTAATTTTTTCAATTTTTCAGATTGCAGTTCCCTGATGGAATCATCGATTTTCAAAAGGCTTGGTTCAGGATCTTTGGCTCCCTGAAATTTATTGACACCCACAACCACCTTGATCTGCTGCTCAACTTCCCTTTGAAATTTATAGGCGCTTTGTGCAATCTGTTCCTGCATGAAACCTTCTTCAATGGCCCTTACACTTCCGCCCATTTCATCGATATGGGCCATGATTTCATTTACAGCAACCTCCATGGATGCTGTCAGGTATTCAACATAATATGATCCTCCCAGTGGGTCTGCTGTTTCTGCAACTCCACTTTCAAAAGCAATGATCTGTTGGGTTTTGAGGGCCACCTGCGCAGCCTCTTCTGTGGGCAGGCTAAGTGCTTCGTCGTAACCATTGGTATGCAAGGATTGTGTGCCTCCCAACACTGCGGAGAGGGCCTGCAGTGTAACCCTTGCGATGTTATTCAAGGGTTGTTGCTGGGTAAGGGTGCTGCCACCGGTTTGTGCATGAAAGCGCAGCATCATTGCCTTGGGGTCTGTGGCACCAAGCGATTGCATGGTTTCTGCCCAAATCTTTCTTGCTGCCCTGAATTTTGCCACTTCCTCAAAAAGATTGTTGTGGGCATTGAAAAAGAAGGAAAGTCTTTTGCCAAGGGTATTGATGTCCATTCCTTTTTCAATGGCAGCCTTTACATAGGCTTTCCCATTGCTCAGCGTAAAGGCGACTTCTTGAGCAGCCGTGCTGCCAGCCTCCCGGATATGGTATCCTGAAATGGAGATGGTATTCCATTTGGGCATGTTGGCGCTGCACCATTCAAAAAGATCGGTGATGATGCGCATGGATGGGGCAGGAGGGTAGATATAGGTGCCACGGGCTGCGTATTCCTTGAGAATATCATTTTGGATGGTCCCTGTCAGTTTGGAAATATCAGCCCCCTTTTTTTTCGCTACCGCTGCATACAATGCCAGCAAGATGAAGCCAGTAGAATTGATGGTCATGGAGGTAGATACCTTTTCCAGGTCAATTTCTTCAAACAGGATTTCCATGTCTTCTATGCTGTCGATGGCAACGCCTACTTTTCCAACTTCTCCTTCAGAGAGGGCATGATCACTGTCATAGCCAATCTGGGTAGGAAGGTCAAAGGCAACACTCAATCCCGTTACCCCTTGTGCCAGCAGAAAATGGTAGCGTTTGTTGCTTTCTTCAGCAGTTGAAAACCCCGCATACTGCCGCATGGTCCAGTGTCGTCCTCTGTACATGTCTTCTTGTATTCCTCTTGTGTAGGGAAATGATCCGGGATTGGGATGAGCTGGAACAGCGTCTTCTGTGGAATAAACTTTTTTTATGGTGATGCCAGAGTCATTCCTGATGGGAGTATCCATGATAATTTATTTAAAGCCTGGAAAGGTTATTCCTGGCTTCTGTTTTGAGCAATTCAAGCACAATGGGCTGGATGGAAGCATTGGGGTCTGCTGCCAGAAAGGTCTTTACAGCATCCACCAACAGATCTCCAGAAGCATCACTGGCCAATGCAGCTGCCAATTGCTCAAGGATAAAGCACTGTTGTTCTTTCATATCGATCACAGCCTGCCATGCACTTTCAGCCACATAGATTTGTTGTGAAAGATTGTGTTCAAATTCTTGGGTAATCGCCTGTTTGATTATATCTGCCAGTTGGTTGGCATTAAGGTTTCCTGCCGGGAACCGGGATATCAGCGCAGGAAAGCCGGAACGGTCTGCAAAGGTTACCAGTCTTTCATAGGCCTGTACACTGAGCATGGAACTGATGTCTGACATATATGAATTGTTAAAACAAATGTACACCAAGGGTATGGATTGCGGGTTTATGATTTGTTATTAATTTCGCAGTATGGAAATGCAAACAGAGATACCGGTTAAATTCACAGATACTGCCATCATTGAGATCAGGCGTTTGTTTGAAAACAAAGTGGAGGGCAGTGAAAAATTATTGCGTGTGGGTGTGAAGGGTGGTGGATGCTCAGGTCTGAGCTACTTGTTGGAAATGGATGAAAAGACTGAAAGGGATGAAGTGTTTGAAGTGGGTGGAATTCCCTGCATCATCGATCCTGCCCATTCCATGTATTTGTTTGGGATGGAGATTGACTGGAAAAATGGTCTGGATGCCAGGGGATTCATTTTCAACAATCCCAATGCATCAGCAACCTGTGGCTGTGGCACTTCTTTTGCAGTATAAACGCAGTTGATCTGGAAAATAAAAAAAGGCATTCTTTCGAATGCCTTTTTTTATTGGAATGCAATGTGATTATTTCTTTTTTCCTTTTTCGGAATCAGCTTCACCCAATGGCTTGTTTTTTGCCATGTCCACCAATACTGGTGCGGCAACAAAGATGGATGAATAGGTTCCGGTTACTACACCAATCAACATGGCGAAAGCAAATCCCCTGGTTACCTCACCACCAAAGATGAAGAGGATGAGGAGGGTAAGGAATACCGTGAGTGAAGTCATGATGGTTCTGCTCAGGGTATGATTGATGGCCTTGTTGATGATGCTGCTCTTGGTTTCGCCTTTCAGTTTTTGGCTGTATTCCCTGATCCTGTCGAATACAATTACAGTATCGTTCATCGAGAATCCGATAACCGTAAGTATTGCGGCAATAAAATGTTGGTCAATTTCCAGCGGGAAAGGAACTACACCTTTCAGGAAGGAGAAAACTGCAAGGGTTACAAACACGTCATGGAGCAAGGCAATGATGGTTCCCATGGAATACCTCCAGTCGCGGAAGCGAAGGAAGATGTAGAGGAAGATGGCGATCATTGCAAAAATGGTTGCCTTTACAGCCCCTTTCTTCAAGTCATCTGAAATGGATGGCTGAACGGTTTGTGAGCTTTGTTTGTAGCTTTTCTGGAAGTCGGCATAGGCCAATCCTTCAGGAAGGCTTTCTTTCAACCCGTTGAACAATGCAACTTCTACTGTAGAATCTGCACTCTTGCTTGGATTGTCGATCATGAAAGAGGTCGTGATGTTCAGGGTCTTGTTGTCTCCAACTGTTTTCAATACTGGATGCTCTCCGAAAACAGTTTTCAATGATTCCCTTATTTTCTCATTCTCCGTAGCCTTGTCAAATCTTACTGTATAGCTTCTTCCGCCTTTGTATTCCACACCTTGGTCAAAACCATTGAAAAGGGCTGCAACACCTGCGATCAATACAACTACAGAGATGATGTAGGCAACTTTCCTGTACTCGATGAACTTGAAGTTGGCATGCTTGAATACATTGCGGCTTGTAGCAGTGAAGTATTCAAAATGCCTGTTTTTCTTTGTCCAGAAGTCTGTGATCAACCTGGAGATCAGGATACCACAGAACAGGGAAAGCAGAATACCCAGAATCTGTGTAGTGGCAAATCCCAACACTGGGCCAAGTCCGAAGTAGAAAAGGATGATGGCAGTCAAAAGGGTAGTGATGTGTGCATCCAGTACTGGCGCCATTGAACGCTTGTAACCTTCTGCCACAGCCAATTGGTAGCTCTTGCCAAAGTTCAGTTCGTCCTTAATCCTTTCAAAGATGATTACGTTGGTATCAACTGCCATACCGATGGTCAATACCAAACCTGCAATACCAGGAGCAGTCAGTGTGGCGCCTAGAGCACTGAGTACACCAACAGTGAAGAGGAGGTTGAGGATAAGGGCGATATTGGCTACCCATCCGCCTGTGTTATAATACACAAGCATGAGGATGAAGATCACAATGAATGAGATGCCAAAGGCCATTGATCCGCCTTCGATCGCTGAAGCACCAAGGGTAGGTCCTACCACTTGCTCTTGAACAATCTTTGCAGGTGCTGGAAGTTTACCAGACTGAAGGATATTGGCAAGATCCTGTGCTTCTTCAATGGTGAAGTTTCCACTGATCTCAGAGTTACCGGTAGTGATAGGGTTGATTACATTGGGAGCAGAGTAAACATTGTTGTCAAGAACAATGGCAATCGGCTTGCCAACATTGTTTGTTGTGAGTTCACCCCAGATCCGCTCACCTTGCTTGGTCATGATCATTTTGATGGCAGCTCGACCACGGTCGTCATAATCCTGAGAGGCCTGCTGAACGCCATCGCCTTCAAGCCTTGCCTTGTCTGAACCTTCTACAGTTTTAAGGGCGTACAAAGCAACGATATCGCTTTTTACACCTTTGTCATTTGTTTCAGGAATACCAAATGCAAAACGGACATTGCCGGGGAACTGGCTTCTTACATTTTCAAGTGCGATGTATTCGTTGAAAAGAGCAGTGTCTCTTCCTGCGATATAGCCCAGGTTTGGTGCGAAGCTCATCCTGCCTTGTTCATCCTGTTGAGGTGGGATGGGCTGGAAAATGGTGAAGAATGATTTGCTAGAAATTTTGCTGCTGTCTGCCTTGGAAGGAGTTTTTGACTTTACAAGTTCACCGATGGTAGCAGACTTTGTTGTATCGGTAGCCTTCGCCGCTTCGGGTGCAGCTGCAGTTGTATCCTTGACGGCAGGAGCACCAGCATAATAATCTTTCAGTGCTTTTTCAGCATCGGTAAAAGATTTATCCAGTTCTCCTATGTTGTAAACCTCCCAAAACTGGAGGTTGGCAGTGGCTTGCAAATATTTCCTTACACGCTCAGGATCATCCTTAACGCCAGGAAGTTCAACAGTGATGATGCCTTTGGTCTTGTCCAGCTGAATGTTGGGTTGAGCCACACCAAACTGGTCAATACGCTTTTGCAATACATTGAAAGTATTGCTGATGGCACCTTCTGCAGAAGCCTGCAATTTGGTTATGACGGTATTGTCGTTGTCTTCAATTTTGACAGTCCTTCCACCGGTACCTGCAAACAGGGTTGCAAGACGGCCGTTTGGATTCTGTGTTTTGTACGCATTGGCGAAGAGCGTGATGAAGTCTGCATCGCTGCTGGACTTCTGGCGCATGGCCTCGTTGATCGCATTATTCAGACCAGGATCTTTAGAATTGTTGGCAAGGGTTCTGATCAGGCCTTCCAATTCTACCTCTAATGTTACACTCATTCCACCTTGAAGGTCAAGACCAAGATTCAATTCTTGTTCTTTGGCTTTCTGGTAGCTGATGGCACCTGTAATGCCATATGTTACAGTGGTTTCCCTGGTACTGTCGAGAAGCCTGCGGTACCTTTTGTTGAATTCAAGGTCCTTCAACTCTGTCTCAGCGTTGGGGAAATTGGCTTTTACAAAAGCCTGGGCTTTGGACTCTTGCTTTTTCTCATGGCTGCGAACAACCCATGTGAAATGCAGTTGGTACAGGGAGATCAGGATCAGTGCAATCGCAAAAAAACGAACCAAACCTTTCAGTTGCATGTTAATTCTAGTTTATGCTTAAAAATTGAAACCCCGATTGGTCGGGGGTGGGCAAAGATAGGGATTTTGAGGTCAAAATTTGTTTTAGGCATTTGATTTTTACGCCTGACCGTTGGGGGCAATGTTACTAACTTTCAATACCATTTATTCAAGGACTTTTTTAACTTTGCCAAAATTTTACAGCATGAAACTTTCTTCTCGCCTCGATCTCTTTGCAGAACCGGAAACACTGAAAATGGCCAAACTGGGCAGGGAATTGAGGGCAAAAGGAATTGACGTGATCGATCTTTCTCTCGGAGAGCCTGATTTTGACACCCCTGACCATATCAAATCTGCCTTGAAAAAGGCTGTCGATGATAATTATAGTCATTATACCCCTGTAGCAGGCTATCCGGACCTCCGGGAAGCAGTGTGCACAAAATTGAAGCGCGACAACAACCTTGATTACAAGGCTGAAAATATTTTGGTTTCTACAGGTGCCAAGCAGAGTTTGGCGAATGTGGTGATGGCCATTGTCAACAAAGGAGACGATGTGGTTATCCCAACGCCATATTGGGTAACCTACTCCGAAATTGTCAAGCTTGCTGAAGGGAAAGTCACCCTTGTGCGTACTTCTATTGAAAACAAATACAAATTGACAGCAGAAGAGCTGGAGGCGGCATTGACCCCAACTACTTCACTTTTTATATTCTCATCCCCTTGTAATCCCAGTGGCTCTGTTTATACAAAAGATGAACTTGCTGCTTTGGCAGAGGTTTTCAGAAAGTATCCCGACGTCTTTATCATTTCTGATGAGATCTATGAGTACATCAATTTTGTTGGCAAGCACGAGAGCATTGCCCAGTTTGAGGACCTGAAAGACAGGATCATCATCATCAATGGCCTCAGCAAGGGCTATGCCATGACCGGTTACAGGTTGGGCTACATTGCTGCTCATCCCGATGTTATCAAAGCCTGCGAGAAATTGCAAGGTCAATATACAAGCGGTACCAATGCCGTCACCCAGCGTGGTGCCATTGCCGCCCTTACAGGCGATTTGAACCCAAGCGTTGCCATGAACGAAGAGTTCGGACGCAGAAGGGAGAGGATGTTAGGTCTTTTAAAGGCAATCCCTGGCATCCAGATAGCCGAGCCTGATGGGGCATTTTATGTTTTCCCTGTCGTTACAGCTTATTTTGGTAAGAAAAATGGCGAGGAACTGATCAAGGATGCAGACGATTTGTGCATGTACCTCTTGAATACTGCTCACGTTTCAACCGTAACCGGGAGGGCTTTTGGTGAACCAACTTGCATAAGAATTTCCTTTGCCAACAGCATGCAGAAAATTGAAGATGCCATGGCCAGGATAACTGCCGCTTTGGCCAACCTTAGTTAATTATTTTAACACAATTTATTGAGCGCAAGTGCGTTAAATGTTTTTCCTTTGCAATTATGTCAAATATGACATAATTGCAAAAGTTTAACAGAATGTACTTGGAATGATGCCTAGAAGTTTTTTCTTCTTTATTTCGCTATGTATAAACATGCATGTCCTTGGGCAGGGGC
Source organism: Chitinophagaceae bacterium (assembly GCA_044341875.1). Lineage (GTDB taxonomy): Bacteria > Bacteroidota > Bacteroidia > Chitinophagales > Chitinophagaceae > Pollutibacter. The sequence continues at coordinate 23,087 of JBIIQT010000038.1, forward strand.
AAACTGTAAAAATCACGCCAGGTGATAGCGCTATTTGCAAAGGGCAATCCATTCGTTACAATGCATTTTTGTACAAAGGCAGTTTCCAATTTATAGGTTCATTTGACGGTAAGGACTATTTTATGGATACCATTTCCAGGAGTTGGACCGATGCAAGATTGGCCGCCCAAGGCAATGGCATGGATCTTTGGGTGATAGATAGCATCCAAGAGAACGAAGCTGTTTACGCAATGATACCGAGAAGAGGGCAGGCCAATACATTCTTTTGGTTTGGTCTGTTTCAGGATCCGGTTTTAGAGGCGGCAGGTACCTCCGCCAGTGGCTGGAAATGGCTGGACGGCAGGTCCCTGGATACAACTTTTAAATATTGGTACAACAGCCCTCCTTTTGTTGAGCCCGACGATGTGTTCCAATCTTCTTTAGGGGCCAATCATGCAGCCATCGGCTTAAACAATGCTGGGTCAAGATGGAGTGATATGACCAACACCTTTTCAACTATTTTCAAGGGGCATGCAATTGCAGAGGTAACTAAAAGTACACTGCTCCTCGAATGGTCTACTGGTGAAATCAATACAGGATCAATCAATGTTACTCCACTTTCTACACAGTCCTATTTCCTGGACATTACATACGACGGTTTTAAAACAAGAAGCAATACCAGCTTAGTGAAGGTGAGCCAGGCCATGGCTACCGCTTCATACAGTATTTCAACCAGCTCAGATACCTGTTTGATCAGCAATAACGTTGTATTTACCAATACATCTGTTTCTACTGACCCACTCAATACAACGTATGAATGGAATTTTGGAGATGGGAATAAATCAACCCAATTTTCCACTACATACCAGTTCAGGGCTTCACAAATATATACTGTCATACTTACTGCGAGAGACATCAATGGTTGTGAAACATACGCATCAAGGGCTGTTACCATCAAGGCCTCTCCTTTGATTCCCGTGATCGCATATTCTTCAGGATCCAATATTTTTTGTGACGGAGACTCTGCATTCCTGAATACTGTTGTGGTTCAGCCAGATCCTGCTGCTGTCTTCAATTGGTACAGGAATGGTATTCTTTCAGGAAGTGGAAAAAGCATTGTAGTTAAACTGGGCGGTAATTATTTATTGGAGTGTATCAATGTCAACGGATGTTCAAACAAAACATCTGTCAACGTAACGGTAAACCCGCTTCCTGCAAAACCCGTACTGACCATCGTTAGTGGCTTTTCTAATGTGATCTGTCAGTTGGATAGCACTTATCTTCAATCCTCAACAGCCGTTAATCTTGCTAAATTCAATTGGTATACAGGTGGTTCAATTGCACCAATACAGTTGTCCAATGCCAGCCAGAAGAATTTTTATGTAAAGGGTTCCACTTCGATGGGAAATAACATTGTCTCTTCAAACTATTTTGTAAGAACGATTGATGTTAACGGATGCATTTCTCCGCTTTCCGATTCAGTAACCATTTCATTCAAGCCATCTCCCGTTGTTTCACTCAGCGCCTTGTCTGGTAAGATTATTTTTTGTGAGGGAGATTCTACAAAGTTGATTGTCAGTTCCCGCGCTCCTGGAAACACCTATCAGTGGCGGCGTGACCTTTCTTTTTTGATAGCTCCTGATTCAATCTATGTAGCAAAGACAACGGGATCTTATGGCGTAACAGTAACCAATTCCTATGCTTGCGCTGTTTCATCAAACATTGTTACGGTAGTGGCCAACAAATTCCCTATTGTGCCGGTAATCATCCCTGATGCCAGTGCAGCAGAAATTCTTCCTGACGGTACAGTCAATATTTGTACGGGTTCCAACATCAATTTGCGAACAGCCAATGTTGTTGGTGCCACATACCAGTGGTTTAGAGATGGTATAGCCATGTTTCCCCCTGGCATCAACGCTAGCGTCATTGTGAATGCTGCAGCGAATTATAAAGTTGTTGTATCTACCAACGGATGTCCATCTACTTCAATTGAAACTGCTGTCGGATTATTGCCTTTGCCGGTAGGGACACTCATTGTGCCTCCAACAAATTCAATTTGTGAAGGCTTCACCGTCAAATTGGATGCCACTGGTGCATTCGGATACCAATGGTACTTCAACAACAGCCAGCTTGCTGGTGCGGTGCAGTCTTCATACATTGCCAGTGGTCCGGGCTTGTACAAGGTTGAATTTTCGACGGATAAGGGCTGTAAGAAAATGAGTACCAATTTTGTAAACCTGGTTTCAATCAAAAAGCCAAAAGTGCTTTTTACCAATGATTTGTATTGCATCAATGTGTCGTCCAGCTTTACCAATCAATCCGAAACATCCAACAGTGGTACTGTCGGTTATTCCTGGAGATTTCAGAACGGTACAGTTGACACGAATATTAATGTTGTTCATGTTTTTCCTAGATCGGGCAATTACAGGGTTTCTCTAACTGTAATTCCACGGGATTGTCCTCAACTGTCTGATTCAAGTGTGATGTTGGTAAAGGTTGATGCTCCTCCCAAAGGAATCAACTATATCCCAATCAATGCGATGGCAGGTAAGCCAATAAGCCTTGTTGCCCGGGCGATTGGAGATGTATACCTGTGGAAGCCTTCTACAGGTTTGAATAGCGCTTTTATCAGGCTTCCCATTTTGAATCCAACCACAGAGCAACTGTATACGGTCAATATCACCAACCGTGCTGGATGTAGTTTTGTTGATTCTCAATTGGTGAGAATTTTTGATGAATCAGACATCTATGTGGCAGGTGGCTTTACCCCAAACAATGATGGTAAAAATGATAGGATTTACCCCATAGCGGTAGGGGTTTCCGTTTTTTACTCCTTTAAAATATTTAACCGATGGGGCTTACTGGTATTTGAATCAAACTCCCTTGATCCAGAGCTGGGTTGGGATGGATCCTTAAAAGGAAAGGATCAGCCAGCGGGCACCTACACGTGGGTGGTATATGGAATTGGTCAAACTGGCAAACCCATCAGTAAATCAGGATCGGTGGTATTAATCAGG
>JBIIQT010000082.1:0-7768 GCA_044341875.1 Chitinophagaceae bacterium
TTAAAATAAGGCTATATTACAGTTCTTCGTTGGTTTTCTCCTTTTGACCACCGCTAAAATCTCCCCAATCATCTGCATTAATGAAAACTTTTACGTTCAATCTCGATTTTATCGAGGAGCTCTACTCTTATGGCCTTGTATTTGCTGCCGGAGAATTGTTTCAGTTCATGTCTGAGGAATTAAAAAAAGGGAATGCGGTAATCCTGGTTAGAAGTGCCAAAAACAACCAACCCGAAACAATCCAAACCATCTTGGAGAAAGAAGCACTGGACAGCATTCATGTCGCCATCAGAAACAGCCTTACTTCCGTTGAACACAATCCGGTGGAATGATTTGTAACCATCCGTTTAACATGACTATCTTTTAACACCTATTGCAGTTCAGTATAAATACTTCAATTGCCAAACTAATGTATGTATTGGTGTCAAAGTCTTGTAGTTGTCAATAGTTTCACAGGACAAACATCAACCATGTCAACCATCAAAATTGATCTCAACGCCATTGAAAGACTTGTTGAGTACAAACAAACCGCAGTAATCAACTCTATTTTCGATTATATCTCTTCAGAAATAAAAAAGGGGAATCCTGTATTGTTTGAAAGAAAACAGGAGGATGTGGTTCCCAGCAATATCTTTCACAACGATCAAGAGCTGACTTCGTTTTATGACGATCTTTTAGAAGAAAAAAAACCCTTCTTTTTTAAACCCCTGCATGCATAAACAATATTTGGGCAACTGAATTGCTTGAATCTGAATTGTTTCGTTATTTTTAAGGATGAGTACTCCAACCCGAAGGTCTGCCATCAAGAATCTCATGCTGGGATCCATCGCAGCCAGCACCATCAGTGGTGAATCTTTTGGCAACCCCATCACAAAAACTGAAACAATGGACAGTGGAAAGAAATTGAAAGGAAACATCAACCACTCTGCTTGTCGCTGGTGCTATTCATCCATTCCTTTTGAAGAGTTCTGCCAATCTGCCAAAAAAATCGGACTGGTAGGCATCGACCTGGTGGGGCCCAAGGATTGGGGCATGTTGAAAAAATACGACCTGGTGTCAACCATGTGCAATGGTGCAGAAATCAACCTGAACGATGGTTTCAACGACAAGAAGTTTCACGAAAAGCTTGTGAAGAATTATACTGAAATGATTCCATTGGTTGCAAAGGCCGGGTATAAAAACCTGATTTGCTTCTCAGGTCAACGCCGCGGAAAAGATTCCGAAACGGGCCTGAACAACTGCGTTGAAGGGTTAAAACAGATTACAGGCATCGCAGAAAAGCATGGTGTTGTATTGGTGATGGAGTTGCTGAACTCCAAGATCAACCACAAGGATTACCAGTGTGACAGAAGCGACTGGGGTGTTGAGTTGTGCAAGCGGGTGGGCTCAGAAAACTTCAAGTTGCTCTATGACATCTACCACATGCAAATCGATGAGGGTGATGTGATCAACACGATCAAAAAGCACCACCAGTATTTTGCACATTATCATACCGGCGGCGTACCGGGTAGAAACGAAATCAATGAAACCCAGGAACTGAATTATCCTGCCATCATGAAAGCCATTGTTGACACAGGTTACAAGGGATATGTGGCCCAGGAGTTTATTCCTACCTGGGATGATAAACTTGCCGCACTGAAGCAGGGTGTTCAAATTTGTGATGTTTAGTACCTTGGTTTTATTGAACACTTGACAACATAGCCAACATTTGTTTGTAATTTAGAATTTCAGATTCGATTTTTAACCCATGGCTGAAAGCTTTGACTTTGATGCGATTGTAATTGGTTCCGGCATTTCGGGTGGCTGGGCTGCCAAAGAACTCTGTGAGCGCGGGCTAAAAACCATCGTGTTGGAAAGGGGTACCATGGTCGAACACATCAAGGATTATCCTACTGCCAACAAAAATCCCTGGGAGTTTCCACACAGGAACAGCCTGACGGAAGAAGAAAAGAAAATATACTCTGTTCAATCCCGCCATTATTCCATTGGGGAAGACAACAAGCATTTTTATGTAAAGGATAACGAAAACCCATACGAGGAAAAACAACGCTATGATTGGGTGAGGGCGGATGTTTTTGGTGGAAGATCGCTGCTCTGGGGTAGAATTTCAGTAAGGTGGAGCGATGTGGATTTTGGCGCCAACCTGAAAGACGGCCATGGTGTGGATTGGCCCATCCGCTACAAGGATATTGCACCCTGGTATGATTATGCCGAGAAGTTTATTGGTGTGAACGGAAGCAGGGAAGGGATTCCCATTCTTCCGGATGGTATTTTTCAGCCAGCTTTTGAAATGAACTGTGCAGAGAAACACGTCAAGCAAAAAATTGAAAGCCGGTTTCCCGGAATTAAAATAATCAATACCCGGTCGGCCAACATCACCCAGCCGCTGGATGGAAGATCTGCCTGTCAAAGCAGGAACCTCTGCCACCGCGGATGTCCATTTGGGGCTTATTTCAGCACACAGTCTTCTACACTGCCTGCAGCAGCCAAAACCGGCAACCTCACGATCCGCACTGGAGCGGTCGTAAACCGTATCCTCTATGATGAAAAGTCGGGCAGGGCATCTGGGGTTGAAGTCATCGACAGGGAAACCCTCAAGACTTACGTCTATACAGCCAAAATCATCTTCCTCAACGCGTCTACCCTTGCCACGGCATATATCCTGTTGAACTCCACCAGCAACCGTTTTCAAAACGGTATGGGCAATGATTACGATATTGTTGGCCGCCACCTGATGGACCACCACAAGGGTTCATATACCACTGCTGAAATTGAGGGGTTTGAAGACAAATACACTTACGGTAAAAGACCAACGGGTATCTATGTGCCCCGTTTCAAGAATATTGATAAGCAAGAGCCCAACTTCATCAGGGGTTATTATTACCAGGGCTCCGCATCAAGGGAAAAGGGCAGTCGCAGTGATTTAATCGGCGAAGACCTCAAATCCATCGCAACTGAACCCGGAAAGTGGAAAATCAACCTGGGTTACTATGGTGAAACCCTTCCCTACGCAGAAAACCGCATCACGCTCAACAACAACATCAAGGACGTTTACGGCCGCCCAGGGATGACCATTGACTGCTCTTTCAAAGACAATGAAAAAGCCATCTTCAAAGATGCATCAGAAACGATGAAGGCGATGTTTGAGGAAATCGGGCTGAAAAACGTAAAACAAACCGGTACCATGTCTTTCCCGGGTAACGCCAACCATGAAATGGGCACCGCCAGAATGGGACATGATGAAAAAACATCTGTCCTGAACAAATGGAACCAATTGCATGCTGTGAAAAATCTTTTTATCACAGACGGATCAAGCATGGCCTCCAGCGCTTGCATCAACCCTTCACTCACCTATATGGCACTTACCGCAAGAGCGGTTGACCATGCGGTCAATGAAATGAAGAAAGGGAATATTTAAGCTGTTTAACACCCACATCAATTAATGTATTCACTGGGACGATTGGAAACCCCATCAACCATCTCTATCCGAGCCTTATTCCTTTTTGGTTTATCTTTGCAACATGCTAAAAAGCACACTTCTTAAGGCCGCAAATGCAGCCGGACTGCTCATCAAAGAAAGAATCAACTCAAAGTTCACTGTTGCTGTAAAAGATGGCCCCAACGACCTTGTAACAGAGGTCGACAAAGCCTCCGAAGCCCTGATCATGCAGATCATCCTCGAGGAATTTCCCGATCATTTTATCCTTAGTGAAGAAATCGGTGAAATAAAGATGGATTCTGCCTACAAATGGATCATCGACCCCATCGATGGCACCATCAATTTTGCCAATGGCATTCCGCTTTGTTGCGTTAGCATTGGCTTAGAAAAAAATGGCGAAATGATCATGGGGGCTGTGTACAATGCTATGATGAATGAGTTCTTTTTTGCAGAAAAAGGACAGGGTGCTTTCCTCAATGATCAAAAACTTCGCGTCAGCGAAAAAGACAGCGTAAGGCATTCATGTCTTGTTACAGGATTTCCCTACGTCTACCTGGACATGGAGAATGGCCCACTGGAGGTTTTTGGCAGGCTGATCAGGGAAGGAGTTCCTGTCAGAAGGCTCGGCTCAGCTGCGATTGACCTCTGCTGGGTGGCAGCTGGACGTCTCGACGGATTCTATGAACATAAGCTCATGCCCTGGGACAGTGCCGCCGGCTATTTGATGGTGGAAGAAGCTGGCGGAAGGGTTACCGATTTCAATGGCAATAAATATTCTCCCTACCAACACCGCATCGTTGCAACAAACGGAAAGATCCACGATGAACTGATTCACTGGATTCATAATACACATCAATAAAAGCATATGTCTAGAACTGAAATAAAAGATTATGGTGAATTCGGATTGATCCATCACCTCACAAAAAATATAGAACTGCAAAACGCATCATCGATTCTTGGTGTGGGTGATGATGCAGCCGTCATCGATCATTTTGGAAAACAGACTGTTATTTCAACAGACCTTTTGGTAGAAGGTGTGCATTTTGACCTGGCTTACACGCCGCTCAAACACCTGGGTTACAAATCCGTAATCGTTAACCTGAGCGATATCTATGCGATGAACGCCACGCCAACACAAATCACGTTGAGCATCGGGCTCAGCAGCCGGTTCAGCGTTGAGGCGATTGAAGAATTTTATGAAGGTGTTTATGCTGCCTGTGAAGAGCACGGGGTAGACCTGATCGGTGGCGATACCTCCTCCTCACAAAAAGGATTTATCATTTCTGTTACCGCCATCGGAGAAGTGGTGGCAGACAAGGTAGTGAAAAGGTCAACCGCACAAAAAGGCGATCTGATCTGTGTTTCGGGTGATCTTGGTGGCGCCTATCTTGGTCTTCTTTTTCTGGAGAGAGAAAAGAAAATATTTCTTGAAAGCCCGGGTGTACAGCCAGACCTCGAAAACGAAACTTATGTGATTGGTCGTTTGCTCAAGCCCAAGGCAAGAAAAGACATTTTCGAATTTTTGGAGGAGAAAGATATTCTTCCGACATCCATGATGGACATCAGCGATGGCCTCAGTTCTGAACTGCTCCATATCTGTGAAAAAAGTGGTGTTGGCTGTGTTATTTATGAAGAAAAACTTCCGATTGCAGAAGATGCGAGAATGGCGGCATACAAATTTGAAATAGACCCTACCGCCTGCGCCCTCAGCGGAGGCGAAGATTATGAACTGGTCTTCACCATCAAGCAAGATGATTACGAAAAGCTCACCCTCAACGAGCAGATCAGTGTAATCGGTTACGTTACCGATGCAGAAGAAGGCGCGAAATTCAAGAGCAAGGGCGGTAACACTTTCGATATTACTGCACAGGGGTGGAATGCATTTAAGAGCAATTGAGAGGACGTTAGTCTTAAATCAGGCTTTCTGCATGTTATAAATAATGGGATATGTGATTTTTAGATCGTGTTTTGAACACGATTTGAATGTTTTTGCACATTGATTTATCCGTTTTTTCTATTTTCCTTTTTATCATGATAGGATTTCTTTGTTCAGGAAACAAAGTATTCAATTATTGATTAAATTTGCAACTGAATATCAGTTGCTTTTTTGCATGAGTAAAAAAGATAAGCTACTGAACCGATTTTTAAATGTTCCTGGAGATTTGATGTGGAGCGAACTGGTTTCAATTTTAAAACACCTGGGATATCAACAATTATCAAATGGAATGACGGGTGGGTCAAGAAGAAGATTTGTCAATATGGATGGTAAGGCAATCTTCATACATGAACCACATCCCAGTAGGATCGTAAAAAAATATGTCATCAGACTGATCATTGAGCAGTGTGAAGAAGAAATAAAAAAACATGGGTAATTTATTCAAATACGGCGAGTTCCTTGGCGCTGTTCAATACAGTGCAGAAGATGAAGTCTTTTATGGAAAAATCCTGGGAGTTGATGATCTGGTGACGTTTGAAGGTAGTTCTGTAAGAGAGCTAAAAAAAGCATTCAAAGATGCTGTCAATGATTATGTCAACGCTTGTAATTTGATTGGCAAATCGGCCCACAAATCCTTCAAAGGAACCTTCAACGTCAGAATGCCTATCGAACTTCACAAAAAAGCTGCTGCGGTTGCAGAAGAAAGAGGGATATCCTTGAACGAGCTGGTAAGGTTGGGAGTAGAACGAATGGTAAAATAACTATCTGCTTAATCGATATTATAAACCTGATATCTTTTTAAAGAATAAGCTGAATTAATTTACCGCCCAGCTTCCTGATTTTTCTTACCTTAACCCACATGACAAAAACCATTTGGGTGCTGCTCTTGATCTGCGGCTTCACCATTCAAACAACTGCCCAGGAAAAAAAACACACTCTTCAGTTTGACACGCTGACCAAACGCTGGGATGAGGCCCTGCCGATTGGCAATGGCATGCTGGGTGCATTGATTTGGGAAAAAAACGGAAACCTGCGGCTATCGCTGGACAGGGCGGACCTTTGGGACGAGAGGCCCATGAAGGGCCTTCACCGAGAGGAGTTCAGCTTCAGGTGGGTGCAGGAACAGGTTGCCAAAAAACAATACGATACCGTTCAAAAACTTTTTGATCATCCCTACGACAGGGAGCCTGCTCCCAGCAAGATCCCTGGTGGGGCCATTGAAGTTCCCATCAATGCCTGGGGGGCACAATCCACTGCTCTCATAGACCTCAAAACCGCCACCTCTTCGGTAACATGGAAGAACGGAACCGTTTTGAAAAGTTTTGTGCATGCAACTGCTCCTGTTGGTTGGTTCAGGTTTGAGAATACCCCTGAAAACTTTAACATCAACCTTGTTGCCCCACAATACACCGGAGCCACCAAAAAAGCTGGAGACCCTGTGAAGGGAGACGACCTTTCCCGATTGGGCTATCAACAAGGAAAAATCACCAAATTGGGCAACAGCATCAGCTATAAACAAGAAGGGTGGGGAGGTTTTGCCTACACCATCAACCTGCTGTGGAAGCGGCTTGACAACAAAACCATTGAAGGGGTCTGGACCATCTCCAGCACCAATCAACGGTTCAGGATTCCCGAGACAAATGAGGCGCTTTTGGAAAAACACCTATCCGCCGGTTTCAACCAGGACCATGCCACACACAAGACCTGGTGGGCGAATTTTTGGAGCAAATCAGCCGTTCGAATTCCTGATGAGCTGATTGAAAAACAGTGGTATCTCGAGCAATACAAGTTTGGATCCACCTCAAGAAAAGGTGCTCCTCCAATTTCGCTTCAGGCCATCTGGACGGCAGACAATGGCAGGATTCCACCATGGAAAGGAGATTATCATCATGATCTCAATACAGAACTGAGCTACTGGACCGCCTACAGCGCAAACCATCTTGAGGAAGGCATTGCCTACCTGGACCACCTCGACGAGAACAAGGAAAACTACAAGCGCTATACAAAGCTTTATTTTGGTGTTGATGGCCTGAATGCACCAGGTGTTACCACCCTGGAGGGAACGGAGATGGGAGGATGGATCCAGTATGCGCTTTCCCCAACGGTTTCTTCCTGGCTTTCCCACCACTATTACCTGCAATGGCGGTACAGCATGGACAAACAGTTTTTGAAAGAAAGGGCATACCCCTGGATTGAAGGCGCTGCAAACTATCTTGAAAAATTGACCATTGTTGACAAAAACGGTTTCAGAAAACTGCCGATTAGTTCGAGCCCGGAAATCAACAACAACAGTCTTTCTGCATGGTTCCCCCAAAACACCAATTACGATCTTTCACTGATGGTCTTCAATTTCAAGGCAGCAAAAGAACTGGCACTTGAATTGGGTTTGAAAA
>JBIIQT010000039.1:0-25787 GCA_044341875.1 Chitinophagaceae bacterium
GTTTTAACCGGGGGTGATTGCACCTATTTTGCGCACCTGCTTAAAAATAAGATATTTGCAGACCCCGACTTACTTTACAAAGGATTGTATGCGATCAGTGAGACCAATAATAAATAGTATTTCAGCCATTTTACTGCTTTTGATGATGACCCTCCCGGCCCTCCAAGGAAACGCACAGGAGAATTCACCTTATTCAAGGTATGGACTTGGCGATTTTGTACCCGGACAGAATATCCTGAACAGAGGTATGGGAGGGCTCAGTTCCGCATTTGCAGATTATTCATCACTCAACTTCACCAATCCTGCCTCCTATTCATCACTAAAGATTACCACCTTTGATGTGGGGTTGGACTATAACTCAAGGTCCCTCAGGGCACTGAACCCTCCAAGAAAATTCAACTCTGCATACCTGATTCCTTCCTACATGCAGATTGGACTCCCGCTTTCCAAGAAAAAGAACTGGGGAATGAACATCGGTCTTCGCCCCATCACGCGGATCAACTACGATATCGTCCTGAACACCAGGATTCCCGGCATCGACAGTGCCCAATACAGCTACTTTGGCAATGGCGGAACTTATCAGGCGTTCACAGGTATGGCCTATGGCACAAAGAACCTGAGCATTGGTTTCAATGCTGGGTACATGTTTGGCAACAAAGAGCACAGCACAAAGCTTTCCTTTGTCAACGACACCGTCATGTACAAAACAACCAATTCTTCTGATACCAGCCGTTTCGGCGGTTTGTTTTTCAATGCAGGCATCCAATACAAGATCAAGGTCAGCGAAAAAACAATCCTAAGGCTGGGCTTGCATGGCAACCTTTCCACGAAAATGAATGCCACCAGGAATATTTCCAGGGAAACAATTGCTTATAATCCCAATACCGGAATAGAGGTGATTGATAGCATCTATAAAGGTCAGGACCAAAAGGGGACCATTCTTCATCCCTCTTCATGGGGAGCCGGTTTCATGTTTGAAGGCGAAAACATGTGGATGTTTGGTGCGGAGATCGGTGTAGCCAATTGGGCTGATTACCGGTATTTCGGAACCGCTGATAAAATGGTGAACAACTGGACAGGAAGAATCGGCGGACAATTCGTACCAGATTTCAAATCCAGCAACTACTGGCAAAGGGTTGCCTATCGGCTTGGTGCCTCATTTGGTCCAGACAATGTCCAGCTGAACAGGTCCATTCCACAGTACATGTTTTCCTTCGGAACAGGTCTGCCTGTTAGAAGAAATGTCTATACAAACCAGTATACCACCATCAACACAGCATTTGAACTGGGCTTCAGGGGAAACAAATCCAATGACATCAGGGAAAATATTTTCCGCTTCTCACTGGGATTGAACCTCAGTGATATCTGGTTCAACAAGCCGAAGTACCAATAATAAAATTTAGCTGTGATCAGGAACACTGCCATCGTATTGCTTGCTTCCTTCCTGATTTCATCATGCGTCAACGACGAAATGAAAGTCAAGGCCCTGTTTCAAAAAAAACTGGGGGTTGATGAAGCGGTCAATATTGAAAGCTACATGAGCCAGGGAGGAAAGATGAAAGCTAAACTCACGGCGCCCCTGATGCTGCGGTACCAAGACACCAGCTCCCGGGTAGAACTTCCCAAAACACTGCATGTTGATTTTTTTGATTCTACATTACAAATAGAAAGCAGGCTTGATGCCCTGTTTGCCATTTACTACGAATCCAGGAATATTATTTTCATTCGCGACAGCGTGAGGGTATACAACATCAAAGGAGATACCCTTTTTTGCAAGGAACTGAATTGGGATCAAGCCCAAGGCAAGTTCTTTACTGATAAGCCCGTGCGCATCCATACCCCGGACATGATCATGTATGGCGAGGGTTTGTCTGCACCCCAGGATTTCAAAACCTTTGACATCTTCAAGGTCACCAACAGTGTGATGAGGGTCAAGCAATAGCCTGACCCCTTCAATATTTTATTTCAGCGCACCGAGATCATCAAGGGAATAAACTCCCCTTCCATAGGTGGCGATCACCAGATTCCTTTCACGCGGGTGTATAAACAAGTCCTGCACAGAGACTGTAGCAGGCAGATTGGCTTGCAGAGAGGTCCAGCTCTTACCGCCGTTGTTGCTGTAATAAATGCCCATATCAGTTCCGCAATAGAGCCTTAAGGGGTTCTTGTCGTCTTCCCTGATCACGTTTACGGGTGAGGCAGGTAGGTTGGCCGCAATGCTTCTCCAGGTCATTCCCCTGTCATCTGAAATATAGATATAGGGTTTGTCATCATCCTCTCTCCTGTTGCTCAGGGTCAGGTATACCCTGTTTTCCTGGTGGGATGAAGCCACAAGTCTTGATGTATGTGCATTTTGAGGGATGCCTTTCATGATGCTCACGAATGCAGCTCCATCGGTAGGCCTCATCCAAACCCTTCCATCATCTGTGCCTGCGTAGAGCAATCCTTTCTTCAACGGCGATTCATCAATCGCAGTGATGGCCTGGTGGTTGATGGCATAAGGCGTTTTGCCCATCCTGTTCTTGTCATTGTAGGTCAGGTCTTCACTGATGCGCTTCCATGATTCCCCACCATCCTTGGATTCAAAAAGGTATTGGAAACCATGGTAGATGGTTTTGTTGTCATGCGGAGAAACCATGGTAAAGGCCAGCCACTCGCCGCGGTGCACTTCCTCATCATCAGCCTTCTTTGGAAAAATATCTTTTGTGCGGACGGAATCCGGATGAGGCTTCTGTCCCCAGGCCGTCTTGGGCATGCGGAGATCGCTCTTCATCAGTCTTCCATAAAATGAACTGGCGTACATGATGTCTGATTGCTTGGGATCCATGGCAATGATGGTTCCTTCGCCACCAGGTGCATCGTCCCAGGCCATGATGCCTTCAGGCTTCTTGCCAAAAGTATTCTTGATACTGCCCATGAAGCTTCCTTCATCCTGTACTGATCCCACAATATTGTAAGGCTGCTTCATGTCATAAGTGATATTGTAAAACTGAGTGGTCGGAATTTTCCTGAAAAAATTCTTCCATTTGTCACCCCCATTGTAGGAGAGCACAACACCTCCATCATTACCATTGATGATGTATGAACTGTTGGTGGGATCGATCCATAATGCATGGTTGTCTCCATGCTGTGCATCAGACTCCTTGTCTGTAGCGCGCATGGCAGTAAAAGTCTTTCCACCGTCGGTGGATTTGGCCAGGGGCACACCCATGATGTAAACAATGTTTTCGTTGTTGGGATCTACCCTGATCTGTCCGAATACCCATCCATAGGTTCCAGCAAATCGTTCAAGTTTATCATCTTCCGTGCTGACTTTTTTCCAGTTTTCACCCTTGTCTTCACTCCTGTACACTTGCACACCATAGGGAATCACCTGAATAAGCCTGCCATAAGGGTCAAGCTCACCAGGTTTGGGGTCACGCTTGGGCGTATGGTTGTCAACATAGGCATACACAATATTGGGCTTGCTTTTTGAAAAACAAAGCCCCACCCTTCCTGTATATTTTGTCTCGGGCAAACCATTGGTAAGCTTGCTCCATGTTTTGCCGGCATCAACTGTTTTATAGAGATAGTCTCCATCTTCAGGAACCGGATCGCTCCATCTTCTGCGGATGCGGTTCCAGGTGGATGCAATGATCAGGTCTGGGTTTGTTGGATCCATCACCAGGTCAATGGCTCCGGTTTTTTCATCATTTCCCAATATCCTGCTCCATGATTTTCCGCCATCTGTTGTTTTGTAAACACCCCTGTTGTTGTTATAGCTCCACTCGTTTCCTCCCGCTGCAACATAGGCCACATCAGGGTTCTGAGGATGCACCAGGATCCGGGCAATGGTACCGGTATTGGTCAGGCCAATAGCCGACCAGGTCTTCCCTCCATCAATTGATTTGTAAGCACCCATGCCTGGTAATGATGCCCTGAAGATATTGGACTCGCCTGTGCCAAGATAGATGATATCAGGATTGGATGGCGCCAATGCAAAGGCTCCAATAGAAAGTGTTCCCAACTGATCCGTCAAGGGCGTCCAGTTTTCTCCTGCATCAACCGTCTTCCAAAAGCCGCCTGTTGCAAAGGATGCAAAAATGATGTTCCTGTTTCCCGGAATACCGGCCACTTCAGTAACCCTTCCGCTGATGAGGTCTGGACCAACATTCCTCCATTGCAGTTTTTTGTAGGGAGAAGCTGCATTGAGCTGCTGTTGCATTTTGAACGACGCAACCCTTGCTGTTCCTGCATTATCGCGCAGTTGAGCCGTTGCAAAAAGAGAAAAGAACAACATCAAAAAAAACTGGGAACCGATGTAAAATGGTGAATTGGGACGCATGAATATTCTTTTTAGGCTTTGAAATGTTGGTTGGGTTAAAAAAAGTTGGACTGTTATATAAATGTAAGGATAAGCAGTTAAATTGTGTACTTAAATACTAGGAATGAAAAGAATGTTACTGCTCGCTGGCTGTCTTCTGTTTGCAGGAGGCTTCCATGCCATCGCACAGAAAAAAAAGACAGTGGTTGCCCCATCCAATGAACCCCTGAAGACAGCCACCCTGGCCACTCTTGAGTCAAGTTACCCTGCATACAAAAACATTGCCCTTCAGATCTGGGACAATGCAGAACTGGGATACAAAGAAGTCAAGAGCAGTGCCCTGCTGCAGGAAACATTGAAAAAAGAAGGCTTTACCGTTGAGGCAGGTGTGGCAGATATTCCCACAGCATTTGTTGCCACCTATGGCAGCGGACAGCCCGTGATTGGCATCCTGGCTGAATTTGATGCACTGCCAGGGCTTGCACAGCAAGCTGTGCCCGAGAAAAAAGGAATCGATGGAAAAGCCGGAGGACATGGTTGCGGACACCACTTGTTTGGCGCAGCATCAGTTGCTGCAGGTGTTTCCATCAAAAAACTCATTGAAGAGAAAAAACTTACGGGCACCATCAAGGTGTATGGTTGCCCTGCAGAAGAAGGAGGATCAGGAAAAGTATACATGGTGAGGGCCGGTTTGTTCAACAATGTAGACGTGGCCATACACTGGCATCCGGGTGATGGAAATGGTGTAACCATGACAAGCGCACTCGCCAACAGTTCTGCAAAATTCAGGTTCTATGGGCTTTCCGCCCATGCAGCGGGTGCACCAGACCGCGGACGTTCTTCACTTGATGCTGTTGAAGCCATGAACTACATGGTGAACATGATGCGTGAGCATGTTCCGCAGGAGACAAGGATTCATTATGTCATCACCAATGGCGGAAAAGCGCCCAATGTGGTTCCTGATTTTGCTGAAGTCTATTACTATGTTCGCCACCCCAAGCGCGATCAGGTAAAACAAATTTTTGATCGTGTGGTTACTGCCGCAAAAGCAGCAGCATTGGGCACAGAAACCAAAATGGAATATGAGACCATAGGCGGTACCCACGATCTGTTGCTGAACAGGACACTGGGTGAAGCCATGCAAACCAATCTCGAAAAAGTGGGAGGCGTCAAGTACTCAGAAGAAGAAAAAGCCTTTGCTAGAAAAATTCAATCATCATTCACCTTCAAATATCCTGCCATTGAATCTGCTGACAGCATCAAGCCTTTGAAAATTGAAATGGATGCTGGCGGAGGATCAACCGATGTGGGAGATGTCAGCTATGCATTGCCTACCGTTGGATTGCGTGCTGCGACATGGGCCCCAGGCACACCTGCCCACAGCTGGCAAGCCGTGGCCTGTGGTGGAACTGAGATAGGTACCAAAGGCATGCTGGTGGCGGCAAAGACCATGGCATTGACAGCCATTGACCTTTTCACCAATCCTGCATTGATCCAACAATCAAAAGACGAATTCCTGAAAATGAAAGGCGATTACAAATACGAAGCCTTGCTGGGAGCAAGAAAGCCAGCACTGAATTACAGGGACTAATCATCAATACAACAAGAACATGAAACAACTGCTTTTATCCATATCTACATTGCTTGCACTAGGCGTCAGCGCCCAGAAAAAAGAATTCACCGAACAACAGATGCTCCGTGGCGGTGCGGCCAATATCACCACCCCACTTCCCCGCGTATTGGGATGGGTAGACGATGCAAGGTTGCTGATCAATAAAAAAGAGCACCAGGATTCTGCCATGAAAGTTTTTCTGGTGGATTGCAAAACAGGCAAGATGACCCCATCATCAGCCGACCTGTTGAAAACAAATTCTGGCCCCGGGGTTAGCGTAAGCCTAAGAGACAATGATGTATTTGTTTCCATACCGAACCAACCCACAAAACAGTTGACAAAAACGCCTGAAACAGAGGTGAATCCTACGCTTTCTCCAGACAGGGCTTGGGTTGCCTTCACCAGAAAAAACGATCTCTATACCATCAACATTGCATCAGGAAAAGAATACCGAATCACCAATGATGGCACAGATCTTATCCTGAATGGTTATGCCAGCTGGGTATATTTTGAAGAGATTCTCGGAAGACCTACACGCTACAAGTCTTATTGGTGGAGCCCTGACAGCAAACAGATTGTTTTCATGCGCATGGATGACACCAAGGTTCCGTTGTTTCCCATCTACAGTGAAAACGGACAACATGGCTATTCCGAAAACACCCGTTATCCAAAAGCAGGAGATCCGAATCCAACAGTTCGCATTGGCATCACTCCTGTAGATGGAGGTCAACTGACCTGGGCGGATTTCAATGAAAATGAAGACCAGTATTTCGGCATGCCCTATTGGACGCCTGATGCAAAAACCTTGTTGATCCAATGGATGAACCGCGGTCAGGACAACCTCATCGTTTATGCTGTAGATCCTTCCAATGGCAGCAAAAAAGAGGTCTACAACGAAAAACAAAAAACATGGATTGACCTTGATGACCAGGGAGGACGCATCAGCTTCCTTAGCAACAACAAGGGATTCATTCTCCAAAGCGACAAGGACGGATGGGACCAGCTCTACCTGCACAACAATGATGGTACACTCAAAAACCAAATCACTACCGGATCCAACTGGAGCACGGCTGTTCAATTTATCGACGAAGTAAAAAACATCATTTATTTCACCTCAAGACAACAGAACTCTGTGCGCACAGACCTTTACCGTGTTGACTTTGATGGCAAGAACCAAATGCGCCTCACCTTTGGTGACTATACACACGCCACCGACCTGTCTCCCAACGGAAGCTATTTCACCACCCGTTATTCCAATGCATCAACCCCGGATAAACTGGCCCTGGTGAACAACAAGGGCAAGTTGATCCTTGAACTGGGAGATAGCAAAGGGGCTGATTTTGATGCCTATGCAATGGCCAAAACCGAGATCCTGAGGATCCCTTCTGAAGATGGGCTTTTTCAGCTTCCCATCCGCATCACCTGGCCACTCAATTTTGATCCTGCCAAACAATATCCCGTCATGATCAATATTTATGGCGGACCCAATGCCGGCACTGTTCGTGATGGCTGGCAGTTCAACGGACAGACCCAGTGGTGGGCCAAGGAAGGATTGATCCAGGTTGCGATGGACCATCGGGCCAGTGGACAATTTGGTAAAAACGGCATCAACTACATGCACAGGAGCCTGGGCAACTGGGAGCTGAAAGACTGGATTACTATTGTAAAATGGTTGCGGACACATGGCGCTGATTCTACCCGTGTTGGTATTGCAGGATTCAGCTACGGCGGATACATGACCTGCATGGCATTGACGGCAGGTGC
Source organism: Chitinophagaceae bacterium (assembly GCA_044341875.1). Lineage (GTDB taxonomy): Bacteria > Bacteroidota > Bacteroidia > Chitinophagales > Chitinophagaceae > Pollutibacter. The sequence continues at coordinate 7,680 of JBIIQT010000039.1, forward strand.
TGGATATTTCACCCATGGGCTTGCAGGTGGAAGTGTGACCGATTGGAAATTGTATGATTCTCACTATACTGAAAGGTTCATGGACACACCAGCAGAGAATCCGCAAGGCTATGCAGCAGGATCTGTCATGACCTATGCAGATAAATACAAGGGATTGCTCAGGATCTATCATGGCACCATGGACGACAATGTGCACTTGCAAAACAGCCTTCAACTGGTGAAAAAATTGCAGGATGTCAAAAAGCATTTCGAATTCATGGTCTATCCTGGGGGCAGGCATGGCTGGGGTGGAAACCAACAGTTTCATTCAACCAATGAAAACAATGCCTTCATCTACAAGAACCTGTTGAAAAAAGAAGTGCCAATGTCAATGATTCGATAAACATAAAAGCCAGTATCCCAGTACATAAATATCTTTGATTAAGCCAAAACTTGCCATTATGACCCCTACCAGATTGTTTGACTGCCTTGATTGGCAGCTGCAAAAATTTCCAAAAGAAGACATGTTTGCCGCCAAAGAGGATGGCATTTGGAGAAAATACAGCACAGCAGAAATACAGCAATTGGTCAATAGCCTAAGCATGGGGCTGATGCAGGCAGGTATCGGATACCAGGATGGAACAATCGAAGGAAGAGACAAGATAGCCATCCTCAGCAACAACAGGCCTGAGTGGATGATTCTTGATCTTGCCGTACAACAAACAGGGGCCGTGCTCACACCCATTTACCCCACCATCAATGTCAATGAGCTGGAATTTATCCTAAATGATGCTGCAGTAAAACTCGTTTTTGTAAGCGACCAGGAATTGTATAACAAGGTCCAATCCATCCGTTCCAAAACACCTTCAGTGCAGGCTGTTTATACATTCAATGACATTCAGGAAGCACTTCACTGGAAAGAACTGTTGCACAATGGCAATGATGAAGACCGCAATACACTAGAAGCATCCAAGGCAAGGGTGAATCCAAAAGAACTGGCCACCATTCTCTATACCTCAGGCACAACTGGTTTTCCAAAAGGTGTCATGCTGAGCCATCACAATATTCTTGATAACATCATGAATGTGGAGGAACTGCTTGAGCCCATCTGCGGGCCCAAAGACAAGTCACTGAGCTTTCTCCCGCTGAACCATATTTTTGAAAGGGTCATTACCTATGTCTACATGTACAGGGGCGTTTCCGTGTATTATGCAGAAAGCCTCGACACCGTTGGCGAGAACCTGAGGGAAGTCAAACCAAGCCTTTTCTCAACCGTTCCCAGACTCCTGGAAAAAGTATATGAAAGAATCATCAATAAGGGCAAGGAGCTGACAGGCATCAAAAAGAAACTGTTTTTCTGGGCAGTGTCAGTTGGCAACAAGTATGAAGTTGACAAAAACCAAGGCATCGTTTATAACATGCAATTGGCCATTGCCAACAAACTGATCTTCTCCAAATGGCGAGAGGCATTGGGAGGAAATGTAAGGGCCATCGTTACCGGTGCAGCTGCCTGCCAGGTAAGGCTGTTGAGGGTTTTCACCGCTGCCAAACTTGTGGTGATGGAAGGTTATGGACTTACTGAAACCTCTCCGGTGATCAGTGTCAACCGCTACGAAAGCTATGGCAGAAGATTTGGCACTGTGGGCAATGTAATCAGGAATGTTGAAGTGAAATTGGCGGAGGATGGGGAAATCTGCTGCAAAGGTTCCAATGTGATGATGGGATACTACAAACGTCCAGACCTTACAGCAGAATGCATTGACAGTGAAGGATGGTTCCATACCGGAGATATTGGTGTGTGGGTAGAAGGAAACTTCCTGAAAATCACCGACAGGAAAAAAGAGATTTTCAAAACCAGTGGCGGAAAATATGTTGCCCCCCAGCCCATTGAAAACAAGATGAAAGAATCAGCTTTCATTGAACAGATGTTGGTGGTAGGCGCAGAAAGAAAATTCACTGCAGCCCTGATTGTACCCACCATGGGCAATTTGCTGTCCTGGAGCAGGAAACATGGTATTGTTTTTTCATCTCCTGAAAAAATATTGGACCATCCAAAAGTGATTGAGCACTATAAATCAATCGTTGAAAAATACAACCAGCATTTCAACCCTGTTGAACAAGTCAAGAAATTTGAATTGATCAATGCAGAATGGACCATCAATGGCGGTGAACTTACCCCAACATTGAAACTGAAGCGCAAGGTCATCATGGAAAAACATGCAGATGCGATTGAACGCATTTATGGTGTAGAGGACTAGAAATAATGTTGTGATGCTGGCATGCGGAACAACTTGTTGCGCTGGTAATTTGAAAACAACAAGTATTGCTCTTCATGCGTCCTTGTCCAGTTTTGGTATGCGCTTGGATCTGTGGCCTGACCAAAAAGCCATTGGTTATAGGCTTCAAACATGCCTTCACGCATCAGGTACTGAAGATGTTCAAACAACTTGAATGGATATTTTCCCGCTGAATCATTGAACCAGTCCAACAAAAACCTGGACCTGATGACCAGCAAGGTTTCTGGCGTAATCCCACGCAAAGAAAGGGATGACTGTTTGTTCATGACCTCCAGAAACTTAAGTTCAAAAGGAGTGGTTGGCTTGATAAAATGTTGCTTGCTTTCTCCTGGCATGAACACACGCTTATAAGATTCCAACAACAATATTTTTATTTCAGCAGTGCGCACGGAATAGCTTTCAAGGTTGACAAAAACCTCCCCATAGACCAGGCTTCTTGCCTTGTCTGCTGCTGCAAAATAAAATTTTGCAGCATGGTAATAGTTGCCGGAATATGATGGATCGACGGTAATGCCTGTCTCCCATTGGCTAATGGCTTCTGCTGGTTTTTGCTGCGTCCAGAGCAAGTCGCCATACTCTGCAAACAGGGGTCCGCTTGCATCAAATTTCTTCAAACCCTTTTTGTAGACCTTATCACATTGTTTGTACTCTTCCGTTGCCTTAAAAATATTTCCTGCAATTTGAAATGATTGCACATCGGCGTCTTCCCGATCGGTCAAAGGAAGAATCCTTTCAGCCGCCCGCTTGTAATCTCCCGCCAGGTAATAAGTGAAAGCTACATCTTTGAGCAGTGTCAGGTTTGTCGGCTCCATTTCAAGTGCCTTTGCAAGCACCATCATGGTATTGCTGTAATCTGATTGCCGCTGGAATGTAATCGCAGTTTCCCTCAACTGCTGCACGGTTTGTTGAGCATTGGCAACAGAAAATGCAAAAGAGAATATGATGAATAACCTAAACCGGATCATGGCCATAAAATTAGATCAAATGGGTCAGCAAACCATCACGCAATTTTGGCTCAAACCAGGTACTCTTTGGAGGCATCACATTACCGCTATCTGCAATATCGAACAATTGCCCAATGCTTACAGGATAAAAGCTGAAAGCCACCTTCATCTCTCCACTGTCTACGCGTTTTTCCAGTTCCTTCAAGCCCCTGATTCCACCAACAAAATCAATCCTCTTATCCGTTCTTTGGTCTTCAATGTCCAGGAACTTTTCGAGTATATTCTTAGAAAAGATTGATACATCCAAGACACCAATCGGGTCATCAGTGTAGGTTCCCTCTGTGGATGTAAGGTGATACCACTCTCCTTCCATGTACATCCCAAATTCATGGAGGTTCGCAGGATCAACCGGTACTTCAGAAGAAGATACCATGAAATCCTCCTGCAAGGCACTGATCAATTCATTAGGCTCCATGCCGTTGAGATCCTTCACTACCCTGTTGTAAGGCATGATCTTGAGCTCATCAGCAGGAAACAGGGTGGTAAGAAAGCCATCGGCTTCAGGACCTGCAGCCTCTCCCAAAGCAGCACGGACCTTTGCAGCACTTGCTGCACGGTGGTGGCCGTCTGCGATATAGGTGCAGGGAACTTCTTTTTCAAAAAGGGTGGTTATGGTGTTTACTGCATCTCCAGCAGCAATGACCCAAATGCGGTGGCTGATCCCATCGGCAGCCTTGAAATCATATGCAGGCAGGTTATTTTTCTTCCAATCCCTGATCAATTCATCCAGCGATGCAACATTGCGGTAGGCAAGAAATACATTACCCGTTTGGGCCCTTGTTATCTTGATATGGTTGATCCTGTCCTGCTCTTTTTCTGGACGGGTGAATTCATGCTTCTTGATGATATCGTTTTCGTAATCATCAACAGAAGAACAGCAAACCAAGCCCGTCTGGCTTCTTCCGTCCATCACCAATTCATAGATATAATAACAGGGTGTGGCATCTTGAAACAAAACCCCCGATATCAACATCTCTTCAAGGTTGGACTTGGCCTTATCATAAACGGAGCTGTCGTAAATGCTCAGTTCAACGGGCATATCCACCTCAGACTTGGTAACATGGAGGAATGAATGCGGATTGCCAGCCACCACACTACGTGCCTCATCACTTGAGAGTACATCATAGGGCGGAGCAGCAACTTCAGTTGCCAATGTTGCTTGGGGCCTTGCTGCCCTGAAAGGAAAAATTGTTGCCATGGTATTCTGCTTTGCTATGCGTGTTTGTTTGCGAAATCCTTGATAAGTTCTGTGATATCCACCACACTGCTCAAAGGCATGGCGTTGTACATCGAAACCCTGAATCCACCGACACTCCGGTGGCCTTTGACACCGACCATTTCCTCATCCTTGCACCTTGCCAGGAAGAGTTTTTCCAATGCAGGGTCCTGCATGGTGAAGACTGCATTCATTTTGCTCCTGTCCTGGGGTGGAACCGGCAGGTTGAACATGGGTATTGATTCCAGCGTGCTGTACAGCAGCTCCGCCTTTTGGTTGTTGATTTTTTCGATGGCTGCTACACCTCCGATTTTCTTCAGCCACCTGAGGGTGAGCAGGCAAACATAGATGGCGAAAACAGGAGGTGTATTGAGCATCGAACCATTGGCAACATGCTGTCTGTAATCCATCATGGAAGGAATGGACTTGTTTCCTGTTTCAAGAAAATTTTTATCCGCCACCACCAGGTTTACCCCGGCTGCCCCAATATTTTTTTGTGCTCCTGCATAGATGAAGGAGAACCTGTTGAAGTCCATGACACTGCTGAGGATATCACTGCTCATGTCTGCAATCAAGGGAACGGATGTTGAAGGGATGCCCTGCATTTGGGTTCCTTCGATTGTATTGTTGGTGGTATAATGAAAATAGGCAGCATCTTCGGGTATGGCATACCCCGTTGGGATATAGCTGTAATTGCGGTCCTTGGAAGAAGCGACTACTTCAACATCCCCAAACAATTTAGCTTCCTTGATTGCCTTGGAACCCCAGACACCACCATCCAAATAAGCAGCTTTTTTTTCCTTGGAAAGAAAATTCATCGGCACCTGGAAAAACTGGGTAGATGCCCCTCCGTGTAGAAACATCACTTCCTTGTTGCCATCCAGTTGCATCAGTTCCCTGACCAGCTCCATGGCCTCACTGACCACTGATTCAAACATCGGCGTTCTGTGGCCGAATTCCAGAATGGATAATCTGGTTTCATTGAAATCAAGGATGGCACGACTGGCCTCTTCAAATACCTCTTTTGGAAGGATGCTCGGACCCGCATTGAAATTGTGTATCATGTTACTGTTTGCTTAGAAAATGGAATGGCAGCAGCAAAGCAAAGATACTTAATTTAAAGAAGAGCGCAGTTGAGACAGATCAGGTTGACCGGCATCTACCCATGCCGTAAACCAAAAACTGGCAACCCCATGGATGGCAGCCCTCATCCGCCGCTCTACCATCCCATTGAGTTTCCTGTGATAAATGCCTGCATACTGGGCTGCATATTGCCGCAATACCACCCCATTTCTGCTCTCATAAGCAAAACGAAAATCCATGGGATAAGCCTTGCTGATTTTTTTCTCCACATTCAAAACCGTATCAGCAGCTGCAGCGCTTTCATAGACCCTGTCCCAGATAAAATGCAAGGGACTATTCAGATAAGCAGCAGGCCCAATGATAAAATCATACTGTTTTTCGGCATACAGCTCTGGTAATCTGCTCTCCCAAAAACCATGAATGCCCAACTGATCTGTCTTTTGTCCATTGTGGTTGCTGCTGGCATGCAAGGGCACGTGCACATCTGCAATGTAGTGACCAAGATCAGCAGAAATTTTCAGGATCGCATCTGCATTGCATTCTCGAAAAGCCTTTTTCAAACGGGCTTGCATGATCATGATCCACCAGGGGGCTATGCCATGTGCATTCAGGGTATCCGCTGAAAAACGAAGCACCGCATCATCCCATTTTCTGGGGAGGCTATCTTTCGGATGCTGCAAATAATGGTCCATGTCGATATAATGCCTTGGGGCCTCTTCTGCAATGGCATAGCGCCGCTTGTCAGGATCCACCGCATGGTCAGCCAGGTAGCGGATGTTCTTTTTATAAAAGGAAATCATTTCCGGAGGAAGGAGGAACACGGCATGGTAGTTGATATGGCGATGGCCAAAAAAGCCCCAACTGCCGGATTTCAATGGAAATAACACAACAAAGGCACTAAAGCAACAGTGCAAATAAAATCGACTACTCCACGCTTTTGAACGCGAAAAATTAAAACGGTCTTCAAACCATCGTTCCCAAAGATCACCCCACTTCCCTACCATCACCTCATTCATTTTTATTGGACAATTAAGCGCTGCCCGTGCGCTCCGTTTTTGATTTTGCTGCATGCTTTGCGCCATGCTTGACATCGTGCTCAGCAACATCTGTTACACCCCCAGAAACAATGAACTTCATTGCGTCAGCAGAACTGACCCCTTCTATTTTCCGAATACGGTCAGGCTTTACGAGATAAGTGATACCCGAAAATGCATAGGAATGTGGGATATACACTGCGACGTGCTCCTCCAAACCAAATTCAGCAAGATCCGTTTGGGTGATGAACCCTATCCGCCATACTTCTGGTGATTCGATGGAAACCAATACAGGCTTGTTGAATTTCTTCTTGTTGCCAGCGAAGGCCTCCAGGAAATCCTTGACAGTTGAGTAAATAATTTTGACGCCAGGGGTTTTTTCCAGGATGGCATCAAAGAGCTCGACCAACTTTGAAACAATGAAGGAGGAAGAAATATATCCCACTGTGAGTACAATGACCACAACAACCAGGAATCCCAGACCAGGGATTTTTTCAGGATACCCCTGAGGGCTGAGTTTAACAAGATCAGGGAATAGTACGTGTAAAAGGTTGGGAAGAATATCATCAATCAGGTTGAACAATGAAACCACAGCCCAAACGGTGATGACAATCGGTGCTAGAATAACCATCCCCTGAAAGAAAAAATACAAAAGTCTGCCCGGCCTAAATGATTTCATTGTAATGGTTTAAGCAAATATACACCCTAAAAAAAGGCATTATTGGATGAAAACATCTGATTTTGAAGGAAAAATCACCAAAAATGCTTCATTTACCCAGATTAAATACCGTTTAACATTAAATTCATTTTTTTCAACAGAAACTTTTTTTACAATAATAGTTTCCATAGTTTTGCGCCTCGAAATTAAACATGGACCCAAAAGAACGGATCATAGCACAAGCGAGAGAGCTTTTTTTCAGGCTCGGCATACGGTCTGTATCGATGGATGATATCGTAGGGCAGATTGGCATATCTAAAAAAACCCTTTACCAGCATTTTGAGGACAAGGATGAACTGGTGGAGAGGGTTGTAGCATTTGAAACAACCAGGATGCAGGATCAATGCCATAACTGTGCCACCACTGCCGAAAATGCGGTTGAGGAAATCTTCAAGGTCATGGAAATGGTCATGCAACATTTCAGGAACATGAACCCGATGGTGCTGTTTGACATGCACAAATTCCATGACAAGGCCTTTGCCAAATTCATGGAACACAAAAACATCTTCTTGTTGGATGTCATCTCAACAAATTTGAAAAGAGGGGTCAACGAAGGGTATTTCAGGCAAGACATCAAAATTGATATCCTGGCGAAATTCAGGCTGGAATCCATGATGCTGGCTTTCAACATGGAGGCCTTCCCACCTGTAAAATACAATGCGGCTGAGGTAACCATTATCGTGATAGAAAACTTTCTTTACGGACTTGCAACAGCATCCGGATTCAAACTCATTGAACAATACAAGTCAAAAAAGTACACTACACATGCACAATAAAAAAGCAAATATGATACGTTGGGGCTTCATCATTTTTTCATTGATTTTACTGGCATCCGGTACAGTACAATCACAACAGAAATACCGGCTAACCGTCAGCCAGGCAGCTGACCTCGCATTGAAAAATGTGACAGAAATCAAAAACCTACAGATTGACAGGGAATTGCAGTTGGCCAAAAACAAGGAATATGTTGGTCAAACAATGCCTCAGGTCAATGGCAGCATTCAAACCCAGCATTTTTTCAATATACCTGTGACCCTGTTGCCAGATTTTGTTTCTCCATCGGTATACCAGGTCTTGACAGAAAATGGTGTACGCAACGGTGCGGGTAGCCCCATATCAAAACCCAATACCCCAACCCAGTATTTCCCTGCACAATTCGGGGTTCCGTGGCAGTCTTCAGCGGGTATACAGTTTCAACAGCTGCTGTTTCAACCTGATCTCTTCATTGCCCTCAAGGCAAGAAAGAAAGCCATTGATTTTACGGATGCCAACATCAAAGTCATGGAAGACTCCATCAAAAGCAATGTTGCAAGAGCCTACTACAGCGTATTGATTGCTGAAAAAAGAAAAAAATACCTGGATAGCAGCATCAAAAGGCTTGATAAGCTGAAAAGCGATCAGGAAAAACTCTATAAAAATGGATTTGCCGAACACCTCGACATAGACAAGACGCAGGTAACACTGAACAACCTAAGCACCACATCTACCCAAATTGAAAGACTCATAGACATTGGATATGCCTCACTCAAATTTTCCCTGGCCATTGACCAGACCGATACCCTTGAATTGAGCGATTCTCTTTCTGTTGATCTTGTCAAAAAAGACCTGCTTGAATTATTCAACTTCAATTACAACGACAGAAAAGAAATCCAGTTGTTGAATGTGGTAAAGGACCTTCAAGGTCTAGACCTCAAGCGAAACAAACTTGCGTATATTCCCACAGTGGCTACTTTTTTCAGCTACAGCAGAAATGCATTGGGCCAGAAATTCAACCTTTTTAATTTTTCAGATCCATGGTTCAAAACATCCCTCTGGGGAATCAATTTGAATGTTCCCATTTTTGATGGCGGACAAAAAGCGCAGCGCATCAAGCAAGCGAACCTCAATCTTCAAAAGACCACCAATACCATTGCTAATGTTCAAAGGGCAATTGACCTTCAAGTGAAAGCTTCGTCCATCTTGTTCAAAAATTCCCTGTCATCTCTGGACATGCAAGACAAAAATGTGGTGCTGGCAGAAAGGGTTTACAATACCACCAAGAAAAAATATGAGCAAGGACTGGGGTCCAGTTTTGAATTGTTGCAAACTGCATCTGAACTGGAAAACGCACAGTCCAATTATTTCCAATCCCTTTATGATGCCATCAATGCAAGGATTTCTTACAACAGGGCCCTTGGTAAACTATAACAACAAAAGAATAAAAAACAGAATATGAAAAAGTTTTTGATGATCTGCATGCTGTTCTCAATGGCAGCCTGCTCAGGAAACAAGGAAGAGAACAAGGATGTGGCAACCAAAAAAGCAGCGTTGGAAGAGCTCACCAAAGAACGTGATGCCATCATAGCCAAAATAGCCGCCCTCGAAACAGAAATCCAGAAATTGTCTGGTGCCACTGTTGAGGAGAAAACAAAGTTGGTTGAAGTGACCACACTGATCACCCAGGACTTCGCCCACTACATTGACTTGCAGGGCAAGATCACCACAGAGAATCTCTACTATGTTACCCCTAGAGGAATGGGCGGACAGGTGAAAGCCATTTATGTAAAACAAGGAGACAATGTCAAAGCAGGACAGCTGTTGATGAAGCTTGAAGATGGCATCATCCAGCAAAACATCAAGCAAGTGGAAAGCCAGCTTGAATTTGCCAAAAATATTTTCACCCGCCAGGAAAATCTTTGGAAAGAAGGGATTGGAACAGAAGTACAATTTCTTTCTGCCAAGAACAATGTGGAAGGACTTGAAAAACAGCTTTCACTTGTAAAGGAGCAGCTGGGAACAACCTCGGTGATTGCACAGGTATCGGGTGTGGTTGAAACCGTCAGCATCAGGGTAGGTGAAACCTTTGTGGGTTCTCCCATGGCTGGTATCACCATTGTCAATCCAAGTGCTATGAAAGCTGTGGTTGAAGTTCCTGAAAACTATGTTGTAAAGGTCAGGAAAGGAATGCCAGTAATCATCTCTGTACCAGACCTCAATGAAACCTTCAACTCAACCATCAGCCTGATCAGTGAAACCATCAATACTACCTCAAGGAGTTTCATTGCAGAAAGCAAAATGCCCAGCAAGAACAACATCAAACCCAACCAGGTTGCGGTGGTGAAAATACTTGATCATGCAGCAAAGGATGCCATTGTTGTTCCTGTTGAAACGGTGCAAACGGATGAGAAAGGAAAATATGTATACATCCTCTCCCTTGAAAACGGAAAGAACCTTGCCAGAAAAAAGATGGTTACCATTGGTGAATTCTATGATGAATTGATTGAAGTCAATACAGGGCTGACCAAAGGTGATAAGCTCATCACCAAAGGGTTTCAGGGACTCTATGATGGTCAGCTGATTTCAACCGCAACAAACTGATCTCATTTTCCAAGCAAGCATAAACCATTAGCATGGACAACTCCTCAAAAAATAATTCCATTTCCAACCTGCTCAAGAATGTAAAAACATTCAAGCCAACAGATTGGGCCATCAACAACAAGACGGCAGTCTACCTGATCACCCTGATCATCTCCCTCTGGGGAATCGGATTGTTTGTTTCCTTTCCTAAAGAACAATTTCCAGATGTAGTCATTCCCAACATTTACGTTCAAACCGTTTATGTTGGAAACTCCCCAAAAGAAATTGAAAGCCTGGTAACAAGACCCATCGAGAAACAACTGAAAGGGATTACCGGCGTAAAGATCAACAAAATCACTTCCAACTCTTTGCAGGATTTCTCTGCCATCATTGTCGAGTTCAGCACCTCTGTAAAAACAGATGTTGCCTTGCAGAAGATGAGGGATGCCGTAGACAAGGCGAAAAAAGACCTCCCAAATGACCTCACCCAGGAACCTGTGGTTCAAGAGATCAGCCTTTCTGAACTGCCCATTATGGCAGTGAACGTCAGCGGTGACTATGATGGTATAAAGCTTGCAGAATTTGCAGAAGAGCTGAAAAACAAGATTGAAGAGCTTTCTGAGATCAGCAGGGTTGATGTGGTTGGTGCGCCTGAAAGAGAAATCCAGATCAATGTAGACCGCTACAAAATGGAAGCGGCTAAAATTGGATTCACTGATGTAGAACAGGCCATTCAGCGCGAAAACAACGATATCTCTGGTGGATTATTGACTGTTGGGGAACAGAAACGTACGCTGCGTGTAAACGGACAGTTCAGGTCTTCACTGGACCTCAACAATGTGATTGTGAAAAACGTATATGGCGCACCCCTTTACCTGCGTGATTTTGCCAACATCACCGATACCGTAAAAGAACGTGAAAGCTATGCACGCCTCAACGGAAAAAATGTGGTTACGCTCAGCATCATCAAGCGTTCCGGAGAGAACCTGATCAATGCTTCAGAAAAAATAAATGGTATCGTAAAGCAATTGCAGGCCGATCAATTTCCCAAAGACCTCAACATCAACATCACCGGAGACCTGAGCATCAAGGCTTCAGCAGCCTTTGACGAACTGGTGAACTCTATCGTCATTGGCTTTGTGTTGGTGATGATCATCCTCATGTTCTTCATGGGCGTAACCAACTCATTCTTTGTAGCCCTCTCGGTTCCCCTGAGCATGTTCCTTGCCTTCATCCTCTTGCCTAGCGCAGAGTTTATTGTAGGATCCAGCGTTACACTCAATTTCATTGTATTGTTTGCCCTGCTTTTTGGGCTTGGTATTGTGGTGGATGATGCCATTGTGGTGATAGAAAACACGCACAGGATATTCTCACAAGGCAAAGGAAAAATCAGTGCCAAAGATGCAGCAAGGTTTGCAGCAGGAGAGGTTTTCATTCCGGTTTTGGCTGGAACCCTGACCACGCTTGCCCCATTCATTCCGCTGCTTTTTTGGCCAGGTATCATTGGTAAATTCATGATCTATCTTCCTACGATGTTGATCTTCACACTGACAGCATCATTGATTGTTGCCTACATCATGAACCCTGTTTTTGCCGTAGATTTCATGGCCCATGAAGACCACGAAAAGAAAAAGAAATCTACTGTTTTCAAAAATCCCCTGTTCCTCATTTTCATCATCGTGGGTATCCTTTTTGACCTCATGGGATATGGCAACGACCAGGCATCATATCGCTTTGTTGGCAACATGCTTATATTCTTTGGTGGACTGATGGTGCTCAATGCTTACGTGCTCACGGATGCCATCAAAACCTTCCAGGAGAAATGGTTGCCAGCCATGATGAACAAATACGAAAAACTCCTTCAGTGGACCACACAGGGATGGAGACCCGTCAAAATGTTGATCGGAACTTTCGCATTGCTCATCTTCTCCTTTGTTTTCTTTGGAATGAGAAACGTACCTGTTGTGCTTTTCCCGCAGGGTGATCCCAATACCATTTATGTTTACCTCAAGTTGCCCGCGGGTACTGAAGTAACCTACACGGATTCTGTAACAAAGCTGCTGGAGTCCAGGATCAACAAGGTGTTGGGCATGGAGAACGGAAAAGAAAATCCATTGGTAGAAAGTGTGATAGCCAATGTGGCTGTTGGCGCCAGTGATCCCAACAGTGGAGACAGGAGCACAAGGCCAGAACTGGGTCGGATCCAGGTTAATTTTGTACCTTTTGAAGAAAGGGATGGCGCAGGAACCAAGCAGTACCTCGATTCCATCCGATTGGTGGTGAAAAACATTCCTTCCGCGGAGATAAGTGTCAACCAGGAGAGCAATGGTCCGCCCACTCAATCACCCATCAACATTGAGGTATCAGGTGACAATTTTGAAGACCTGACCAGCACAGCCATCAACCTCAGGAACTACCTCAGCGATAAAAATATTCCTGGTGTTGAAGAATTGAAAATTGATGTAGACTTCTCCAACCCTGAGATTGGTATTTCCATCGACAGGGAAAGGGCTTTGATGCAAGGTATCTCAACCGGCCAAATCGGATTGGAAATTCGTACAGCCCTTTTCGGAAAGGAAATTTCCAAGTTGAAGATTGGTGAAGAGGAATTCAATATCATCATTCGCAACAATGCGACGCAAAGGAAATCACTGTCTGAACTCCTGAACATGCGGATCACCTACCGTGATTTCACCAACGGTCAGATCAAACAGGTACCCATCAGTTCTGTCGTTAAAGCAGACCTCAGCAATACCTATGGCAGCATCAAAAGAAAGGACCAGAAACGTGTGATCACCATCTTCTCTAATGTATTGACTTCACAAGGTTATACGCCTCAGGCCGTCAATGAAGAAATCTTGAAACACATCAATGCATTCAAATCAAAAGCAGAAGGTGTTTCCATAACTCAAACAGGCGAAGGAGAACAATTGGCTGAGACAGCAAACTTCCTCAGAACAGCGATGTTCACTGCCATAGGATTGATTTTGTTGATCCTCATTTTGCAGTTCAACTCTTACAGCAGAACCATGATCGTACTTTCTGAAATATTTTTCAGCTTGATAGGTGTGTTGCTCGGTTATGCCATTACACAGTCCACCTTTGCCGTGGTAACCACAGGTATTGGTATTGTAGGGCTATCCGGCATTGTGGTGAAGAATGGTATTCTTGTGATAGAATTTGCCGACGAGTTGAGGGGAAGGGGCATGAAGACAAGAGAAGCAGTCATAGAAGCCGGAAAAACAAGGATTGTTCCGGTATTGCTCACTGCGCTTGCTGCCATCCTCGCGTTGATCCCACTTGCGGTTGGTTTCAACATCAATTTCGTTACCCTGTTTACAGATTTGAATCCACATATTTTCTTTGGTGGTGACAACGCTGTATTCTGGAAGCCTTTGTCACTCACCATCATCTGGGGATTGATCTTTGCGTTCTTCATGACCTTGCTGATTGTACCAGCCATGTACCTCATTGCTGAGCGATTGAAAAGGCCGATGAATAAATTCTTCAAAGGAAAGTGGATCTCTATCCTCGGATTGCTAGGCCCCCTATTCTTCCTCTTTACTGGTATTGTTTACCTCGTAAGAAGAATCCAGGGAAAACCTGTTTGGAATGGTCAATTGAAAAAATAAAATAAAATAAAATGGAACAGTACAGCACAAGATCCAACCATGAAATTGATTACAGGATTGTTGGAGAAGAAATGCAATACGTAGAAGTTGAACTTGATCCCAACGAAACAGCCATTGCAGAAGCCGGAAGCTTCATGATGATGGATGATGGGGTTCAGATGCAAACCATTTTTGGTGACGGATCAGGTCAAGACAAGGGCGTCCTGGGGAAACTGTTTTCTGCAGGAAAGCGGTTGCTTACTGGTGAAAGCCTTTTCATGACAGCATTCACCAACATGGCACATGGTAAAAAAAGGGTGTCCTTTGCCTCCCCTTATCCAGGAAAAATCATTCCACTGGACCTGCAGCAACTTGATGGCAGGATTATTTGCCAGAAGGATTCATTTCTCTGTGCAGCAAAAGGGGTGAATGTTGGCATTGCCTTCCAAAGAAAACTCGGCACGGGATTGTTTGGTGGTGAAGGATTCATCATGCAGAAACTGGAAGGTGATGGCATGGCCTTTGTACACGCTGGCGGACATGTATTTGAACGTTACCTCACCCCGGGTGAAGTGTTGAAAATTGATACCGGTTGTGTGGTGGCCTTCACACAGACAATTGATTATGATATCCAGTTTGTAGGTGGCATCAAGAACAGCATTTTTGGCGGAGAAGGCCTGTTCTTTGCAACCCTCCGCGGACCAGGAAAAGTATGGATTCAAACCCTTCCCATCAGCAGGCTTGCCAGCAGGGTGCTGTCTTATGGAACAACCAATAGAAGAGAGGAAGGAAGCATCCTTGGCGGACTGGGGAACCTACTGGATGGTGATGGCCTTTGATCAATCATCATACAACAAAAAAGCCGGCTCAAATGAGACCGGCTTTTTTTATTGCTATGCGTTGACTTAATCGCGGCGACCATAAAGATTGCCTAACAAGCGAAGGATTTCAACATACAACCATACCATGGTCACCAGCAAACCAAAGGCACAGAACCATTCCATGTGCTTGGGTGCACCCATTGCAGCGCCTTGCTCGATCCTGTCAAAGTCCAGCAAAAGGCTTAGCGCAGCAATAGCAGTGATGGCGATGGAAATACCGATGCTCAACAAGCTTCCGTTGTGCAAACCATCAATGTTTACATTGAACATGGAAAGAATCCAGGTGATCAGGTAAAACAATGCAATACCACCAATGGCTGCAAACATCACCGACCTGAATTTCTCCGTTACCCTGATGATTCTGAAGGTATAGAGCAAATACATCGCAATGGCCGTGCCAAAAGTGAGTACCACAGCCTGGGTTACGATACCCGGAGCTACTTTGCTGAATGCATTGCTGTAAATGGCGGAGATGCCACCAACAACCAGACCTTCCAGCAGTGCGTAGGCAGGTGCAAGGTATTGTGCCCATTGTTGTTTGAACATGAGGATCAATGCAATCACCAAACCACCAATGGCACCACCCATCAGGTATCCCTGAATGCTGTTGCCCACGCTGGCTTCATTCCAAACATAGAAGGCAGTGGCCATCACCATTAGGAAAAGAAAACCGAATTTATTGAGGGTGCCACGGAAAGACATGATGCCAGATCCGGGGGCGGCCATTGACCTGTTAAAAGATTTTTCCGAAAGTGTAGGATTACTTGAATTGAAAAGCGCCATATTGGGTAATTTTGTAGTGTAAATTAATTAATTTCAGTTGAATCTGCCAAAGCAAGCCCCCAAAAAGGGTATAGGCCTCAAACATTTAACATGATCCAAAGAAAAGAAGAACTCCTCAGTGATATTGTCATCAAATTCGCAGGGGACAGTGGAGACGGAATGCAGCTCACCGGAAGCCAATTCACCAACAATACTGCCCTCATGGGCATTGACCTGGCCACTTTCCCGGATTTTCCGGCTGAAATCCGTGCGCCACAGGGTACCATTCCTGGGGTGAGCGGCTACCAGCTTCGTTTTTCAAGCGATGCCATCTACACCCCTGGTGATCTTTGTGACGTACTTGTAGCCATGAATGCGGCTGCATTGAAGACCAATTTGAAGGCCATCAAAAAAGGAGGCAAGATCATCGCCAATGTGGATGGTTTTGATTCAAAAAACCTTCGCCTGGCCAACTATCCAGATGGGGTGAACCCGATTGAAGACGGATCCCTCGAAGGTTTTGAATTGATCAAGATGGATGTCACCAAAATGACCCGTGAGGCATTGAAAGACATCACCCTGGGCACCAAGGAAAAAGACAGGGCCAAGAACATGTTCGTGCTGGGATTCCTTTATTGGATGTACAGCCGTGATATGGACAGCACCCTGAAATTCCTGAACGAAAAATTTGGCAAGAAAGATGATATCCTCAATGCCAACCTCAAGGCCTTGCAGGCAGGATACAATTATGGCGATACCACAGAAACATTCACCACAAGATACAAGGTTGAAAAGGCCAAGATGAAGCCTGGAACCTACCGGTCCATCATGGGAAACCAGGGGGTTTCATTGGGATTGGTGGCGGCATCACAGAAAAGTGGACTGCCAATTTTTCTCGGCACCTACCCCATCACGCCGGCCTCAGATATCCTGCATGACCTGAGCAGGATGAAGAGTTTTGGTGTAAAAACATTTCAGGCAGAAGACGAGATTGCCGGTATCTCTGCCGCCATTGGCGCCAGCTATGGTGGCGCATTGGGCGTTACCACCACTTCCGGACCTGGTATAGCCCTGAAGGGAGAAGCCATGGGATTGGCCGTGATGCTGGAGATTCCTTTGCTGATCATCGATGTGCAAAGGGGCGGACCCTCAACAGGGCTTCCCACCAAAACAGAACAAAGCGATCTCCTGCAGGCATACTATGGAAGAAATGGTGAGTGCCCGATGCCTGTGATTGCTGCTTCTACCCCCAGTGATTGTTTCAGCGCCGTTTATGAAGCCGTAAGGATTGCCCTTGAACACATGACTCCTGTGATGTTCCTCAGCGATGGCTACATCGCCAATGGTGCTGAACCTTGGCTGTTCCCACAAGCTGAAGACCTTCCTGCCATCACCGTCAAATTCAAAACTGCTTTGGATGAAGGAGAGGATAGGTTTCAGCCCTACAAGCGCGACGAAAAACTGGTAAGACCTTGGGCACTTCCTGGCACGAAAGGACTGGAACACAGGATTGGCGGATTGGAAAAACAAGACATTACCGGAAACGTGAGCTATGAACCTGATAACCATGAACACATGGTGAAAACCAGGCAGGCAAAGGTGGACATGATTGCGAATTATATTCCCGAGCAAAAAATTGACAGCGGGGCTGCATCCGGCAAGGTATTGGTTTTGGGATGGGGCAGCACCTATGGCTCCATCAAAAGCGCTGTGCAGGAACTGTTGCTCGAAGGCCAGGCGGTTTCACATGCACATATCCGGTACATGAGACCTTTCCCCAAGAACCTCGGAGATATCATCAAGCAGTTTGATACGGTCATTGTTCCAGAAATCAACAATGGACAACTGATCAAGATTCTCCGTGATGTATACCTGGTGGATGCCAAGCCATACAACAAGATCAAAGGCACTCCGGTTACAAAGGGTGAATTGGTGGCGGAGATCAGGAAGTATCTTTAGGGTTTAGGGGGTTAAAGGTGTAGAGGTTTAGGGGTATGTGCTGCCCAACATTACTGCTTTTTGAAACAGTAAAATCACCGTTTTTAAGGGTGTTTTTCACGTGGTAACCGAATGTGTTGGATTGATCTTTGTTTGAGAAAACATTGATCATTTATTCAACCATTATGGAAATTATCACAAAAGAATTGATTAGAAATTTCATTCATGAACATCCGATTGAGTACCGTT
>JBIIQT010000083.1:0-7712 GCA_044341875.1 Chitinophagaceae bacterium
AGTCGCAGAGACTTTGTAAAACAGACCGGAATCATCTCAGGTGGGGTACTTGCTGCGCCACTGATCACCAATGCAAATTTTCATTCAGGAGCAAGTGATGAAATCAAGGTTGCCTTGATTGGTTGCGGCGGACGTGGCACAGGTGCTGCAGTTCAGGCATTGCTCAGCAAACAGAACGTAAAGCTCGTTGCGATGGCTGATGCCTTTCGCGACAGGCTGGATGATGCGTACAAAAGCATTACTGGCGACCTTTCAGAAGCAGGTATTGCAGGCGATATCAAAAAATTGATTGACGTTCCGGAAGAAAGAAAATTTGTTGGATTTGATGGTTATAAAAATGCCATTGCTCTGGCTGATGTGGTGATCCTTACAACTCCTCCAGGTTTCAGGCCCATTCACTTTGAAGAAGCGGTGAAGCAGGGAAAACACATCTTCATGGAAAAGCCCGTTGCGACTGATCCAGAAGGTGTCAAGCGTGTGTTGGTTGCTGCTGCAGAAGCAAAAACAAAAAAACTCAATGTGGTGGTCGGTCTTCAGCGCCACTACCAGAATTCCTACCGCGAATTGTTCAAGCGCAAGGACATGATTGGCGACATCACTTCAGCCCAGGCCTGGTGGAACAATGATGGTGTTTGGGTTAAACCAAGAACTGCTAGCCAAACCGAAATGGAATACCAGATGCGCAACTGGTATTATTTCAACTGGCTTTGTGGCGATCATATCACCGAACAGCATATCCACAACCTTGATGTAATCAACTGGTTCAAAGGAAGCTATCCCGTGAAAGCACAGGGAATGGGAGGAAGAGAAGTCAGGAAAGGAAAAGACCATGGTGAGATCTTTGATCATCACTTTGTGGAATTCACCTATGCTGATGGTTCTATCCTCAATAGCCAGTGTCGTCACATACCCAAGACTTCAGCAAAAGTGGACGAACTCCTGATTGGAACAAAAGGAAAAATATACTGTGGTGCTGCCAACATCAGGGACCACCAGGGCAACGTGATGTATCAGTTCGATAAGAAAACAGAAAACAACGGATACCAAAACGAGCATGTGGAACTTTTTGCAGCCATTGCCAAAGGAGAATACAAGTTCGCTGACGCTGAGAATGGCGCGAAAAGCACGATGACCTCCATCCTCGGAAGAATGGCTACTTACAGTGGACAGGTCGTTGAGTGGGACAAAGCGCTCAACTGTGGCTTGAACCTTCAACCATCTGCATACACATGGGACACACTACCAAAATCACTGCCTGATGCTGATGGCAAATACAAGATTGCCGTTCCAGGCGTGACCAGGTTTTATTAATTAAGTAATCAAGTTCAATTTTAAAAAGAAAGGAGGGTTAACCCTCCTTTCTTTTTATTTATCCGTTCTAAATAAATTTACCGGTAACCCTTCTGCTGAGAACAAATTGGGCATGGCTGTATTGTTGAATCCAAACCTTACATGCACAGGATCTTTAACCGTTTTGGCAGATACCAAAATGGTTTTTTCTTCAATCTTGGCCTTGGCCGGAACAAAGACACCATCTGCTCCTGCAATGAAAAAGTCGGTTAATTCTCCTCCTTTGCTCATCAGTGTTGTGGGTACATCCTTGAACTGAATCCTGATGCTTCCTTTTTCAACAGCATGTGCAGCATAGGTTGGGCTCTTGTAGCTCAATCCCTTAACCCCATAGGTTTCAGCAAGTGCATAGTTGGAAAGCCTAGTTGCAACTTCTTTCTTGAGGTTGGGATGAATATTTTTCACATCATCAACCAAATCACTGATCACCACCATCCCTGTTTTGGGATGTGCCGCAGATTGTGTTTGTGCTTCACGAAGAAAAGCACCATTGATATGGGTATCTCCATAGGTATATGGTGCGATCTGTACAAAATAAAACGGAAAGGTTTTGCCCCAGGCCTTTCTCCAGCTGTCGATCATGCTGGTGAAAAGTCGCTTGTACATAAAGTGGGTGCCTACATTGCTTTCCCCCTGGTACCAGATGGCACCGGCAATAGAAAACTGCGTCAGCGGATAGATCATGGCATTGTAGGCTTCTCCCCTGATATAAGGCCACCAGGCTGTAGGACTCAATTTTTCAGCAGCATGCAACAGGTCTGGGTCATGGGTGATGATCTCTTCTGGGGTCCATACCTCTGCGGGAGTTCCGCCCCAGTTGCTGTTGATCAGTCCTACAGGGAAACCCGTGCTGGCATTGATCTGCTTTCCAAAGAAATATCCAATGGTACTGAAATGCAGCATGTCTTGCGGATTGCAAACTACCCACCTGGCGTTCACATCATCCTGCGGAGTGGCGGAAGTAGATTTGGGGACATAGAAAAAACGGATCTTCTGATTGGTTGCATTGGGAGATTCTTCTTTGGCCTGTTTCAAACCCTGATCAGCAGACCATTCCATGTTGCTCTGTCCACCACAGACCCAAACCTCACCAATCATCACATCCTCCAACAGCAGTTCATTGTTTCCCTTGATCTTGATGGTATAGGGACCGCCGGCCGCAGGTGTATTGATCAAGGCTGTCCATCTGGCACCCCTTCCGGCCACAACGGTATAGCTTGTAGTGTCCCAACTGGGTTGTATGGTGATTTTCTCTGCAGGTGCTGACCATCCCCATAATTGGACAGCAGACTTTTGTTGCAATACCATGTGTGAACCAATGATTGCGGGAAGGCGAACAGCGGCCATGGCGATTGATGCAGAGAGCAAAAGGAAAAGGATGAAGATGCTTTTTTTCATGTGGAGCGATTTACATAATGAAAATAAGCAATTTATTTTACCCTTTTTCACCCAACACTGCAATGCAAGGCCGAGGCCATTCAATCAAGACAGGATATCCTTGCGCCTGAAAACAAGGATGGAGGCAAAAAGAAATCCAATGACATGAAGAAACAATATCCCTGCTGATAACAACACCGCAGGCAGGTTCTCAATGGATCCAATGATTTGCTCATTGTTCTCATTGAATGTCACATCAAAAAATCCCTTCCAGCCAAGCATGTGGCTGGTAAACAGGTAGGGCTTTACCATATTGAATATGGGTAAATCCAACGTATTGAGAATGGTGAATACAATGATAATGCTCATGGTAGCCATGATCGGACCAATCGAGTTTTCAGCAAAAAGGCTCAGGAAAAAACTGAGTGCAGAAACCGTCAACATGGCGAGTGCTGCGAAACCAAAAGCCGCTACATAACGCCACATCACATCTGAAGAAAGGATCTGGGTAACCATGTCACTTTTCAAAATCAACATGTCATCCGCTCCAAAAATCATGATGGAAATAGCAAGGGCCCATACTGCCATCCAGAGCAACAATACAATCGTATAGATGGATGAAGCGATGAATTTTCCAATGATTAAGTTTGCCCTGCTCACAGGCTTTGTCAGCAACAGCCTTAGCGTGCCTTGGTTGGCCTCTCCAGAGATCATGTCTCCGGCTACCAATGCAATCAACAAAGGCACATGCACCAGCAAGGTTTGCAAAATGATGAAGGCCATCAAATATCCATTCATGATGTTGCCATTCACATCAAATGAATCTGAAAGGGACTGCATTCCGAACTTCATGTAACTCTCGCCATCTGCATAGAATCCCAGCTGAATCAAACCCACAATAGCAGCAATGGCACCAAAAGCGATATAGGTCCGTGGCTTGCGGAATATCTTGTACAGTTCAATATATACGATACTACTCAACCTCATTGCCGGATGTTAAAGAAAGAAAATAAGCTTCCAATGAATTCATGGACCGCAGACTGGAGATACCAATATTTTGCTCAACCAGGTATTTGGCCAGCAATGGAACTGCATCGGCTGTTGTATCAACCAAAACCTTTTGATCAGGAGAATTTCTCAAGCCCTTAGACCATCCTGTATTTGCAAGCAACGCTTTGACCAATGTGTTGTTGTCGGTAATGATTTCCAACTGCACCTTGTCGGGATTCAACAATTCGTTTACCCTTCCTTCCACCAGTTTTTTGCCCTTGTTGATAATGACCATGCTGTCTGCCACTTGCTCCATTTCAGACAAGAGATGGGAAGAAACCAACAAGGTTTTTTTCTGTTCCTTGCTCAACATCAGGATCAGGTTCCTGATGTCAGCAATACCCTGAGGATCAAGTCCATTTGTAGGCTCATCAAGAATGATCAATGATGGGTTGTGCACCAGTGCAACAGCAATACCCAAACGTTGCTTCATGCCTTGTGAGTAGACCCTGACGGGATCTTTTGCCCTTTTGTCCAAACCAACCAATTCCAGGCATTTCATGACCTCAGTCTTGCTGATGTTCTTGTTACTTAGTTTGGCAAAAACATTCAGGTTCTCATACCCTGTCATGTAGCGATACAGATCCGGCTTTTCCACAACAGCACCTACCTGTTGCAAAATCTTCTCCCGCTCCCTTTCGATAGACATGCCAAAGATATTGATGCTTCCTTTTGTTGGCCGGATCAAGGAAAGGATCATCCGAATGGTTGTCGACTTACCTGCGCCATTTTGCCCTAGGAATCCATATACCTCTCCTTCCTTCACTGAGAATGAAAGATCATCAACAGCTGTAAAGCTGCCGAATGATTTGGTGAGATGGGAGATTTCGAGGAGCATGGATTGGGAAGTTGAGGGAAGTTTAGAGAGGTTGAAGAAGTTGAAGTGTTTGTTTATACAACAAGATCAAATGACATTGGTTGGAAAATTATCAAATAAAAAAGGTCCGAAAGAAATCTTCCGGACCATAGATTGCTATCATTTTAAAAGGTCAAACCTTATTTGTATTGGGGCATGATGCCTTGTGCAAGCGCAACCATGGCTTTGAGGCCATCTTCCGGTAGGTTGCCCTTCTTGAATTCTGCCAGTACCTCTGGAAGTTTGTTTTCCATTTCAAGCAGGAAATGTTCTTCAAAGTCTTTTACAGACCTTACTGCAACATCTTTCAACAAACCTTGTGTACCCAAATAGATGATGGCCACCTGCTTTTCAACAGATGCTGGTTGGTATTGGCCTTGCTTCAGGATTTCCACGTTGCGGGCTCCCTTGTCGATTACAGACTTGGTTGCAGCGTCAAGGTCACCACCAAATTTGGAGAACGCCTCAAGCTCACGGTAAAGGGCCTGGTCAAGCTTCAAGGTACCAGATACCTTTTTCATGGACTTGATCTGGGCATTACCACCCACACGGCTTACAGAGATACCTACGTTGATCGCAGGACGGATACCGGCGTTGAACAGGTTGGACTCAAGGAATATCTGACCATCCGTGATGGAAATTACGTTGGTAGGAATATAGGCTGATACGTCTCCCGCCTGTGTTTCAATGATGGGCAAGGCTGTCAATGAACCACCACCCTTCACCAAATGTTTGATGGAATCTGGAAGATCATTCATCTTGGCAGCAACTTCATCCTTGGCGATAACTTTTGCAGCACGCTCAAGCAAACGGCTGTGCAGGTAGAATACGTCACCAGGGTAGGCCTCACGTCCTGGAGGGCGACGAAGCAACAATGACACCTCACGGTAGGCAACAGCCTGTTTTGAAAGGTCATCATAAACAATCAAGGCAGCATTTCCAGTATCGCGTAGGAACTCACCAATGGCAGCACCTGAGAATGGAGCATAGAATTGAAGTGGAGCTGGATCAGCGGCAGGAGCGGCAACGATGATGGTATATTCCATCGCACCATTGTCTTCCAATGTTTTCATCACACCTGCAATGGTCGATGCTTTTTGTCCAATGGCGACATAGATACAATAAACAGGCTTGCCTGCTTTGTAAAATTCTTTTTGGTTGATGATGGTATCAATGGCAATCGCAGTCTTACCTGTCTGGCGGTCTCCAATGATCAACTCACGCTGCCCGCGCCCGATCGGAATCATTGCATCAATGGCCTTCAAACCTGTCTGCAATGGCTCTTTTACCGGCTCACGAAAGATTACACCCGGCGCTTTGCGCTCCAGTGGCATTTCATAGAGGTCTCCGGCAATCGGGCCTTTACCGTCAATGGGTTCGCCGAGGGTATTGATCACACGACCTACAAGACCCATACCAGCCTTGATGGAGGCAATCATTCCTGTACGCTTCACTTTAGAACCTTCCTTGATGCCGGCGCCATCACCCATCAATACCACACCTACATTATCTTCTTCAAGGTTGAGTGCAATGGCTTTCACACCATTTTCAAACTCAACAAGCTCTCCTGATTTTACATTGTTCAAACCGTAGATACGGGCAATACCGTCACCTACCTGAAGTACGGTGCCGACTTCCTCCAGCTCTGCTGATGTGTTGAAGTTGCTCAGCTGCTGGCGGAGTATCGCTGAAATCTCATCGGGCTTAATGTCTATCATAACTGCTGATTTAAATTGTAATCTGTTTATTGATTATCCTAACTGGCTTACGTACATATTTTTGATGAACTGGCGCTTGATGTGTTGAAGGTCATGTCTGATGCTGGCATCAAACAATTTATCATCCACCTGAACAATCAATCCGCCAATGATGGAGGCATCGACTTTTTCTTTTAGCTGGATGGTCTTTCCCAACAACATTTTATTGTCTTTCAATTGCTCGGCAACTGCCGCACGGACTGCATCCGTAGCTTCTACAGCCGTAGTCAGTTCCACTACCTTGATTCCTTTGTAATCCCTATATTTGTCAGCATAGGCCTCAATGATTTCATTGATGGCTACAGACCTTCCTTTGGTAAAGATCAACTTGAAGAAGGATGCAGTAAGTGGCTGAACATGCTTGGAAAAAATGGCATCAAAAATGGCTGTTTTCTTGTCTCCAGAAACGACAGGAGAGACCAGCAAAATACTGAGGTCTTTGTGCCCTAGGCCTTTGATCAAGTCAAGGTCATGCTTCACCTCTTCAATCTTTCCTGTTTCAAGGGCAAGATCGAACAGGGCTTTGGAATAACGCTGTGCTACTTTTATTTGACGCATGATTATTGGTTTCCGAACTGATGAAGTTCACCAGCCATTTGCTGAATATATTTTTCCTGCTCGGCCTTGTTTTCGAGTTGCTTGCGGATGACCTTTTCAGAAATCTCAATCACCATGTTTCCAATCTGATTCTTGACATCTGTAAGGGCGGCCATTTTCTGGGCCTGAATGGCTGCCTGTGCATCGGTTACAATCTTGGCCGCTTCAGCTTTGGCCTGCTCTTTGGCCTCATTGATCATCTTGTCCTTGGTTTCCTTGGCTTCCTTGATCAATTGGGCGCGTTCTTCACGTGCTTGTGCCATCAAGGCCTCGTTCTCATTTTTCAACTGGGCCATTTCTGCCTTTACTTTCTTGGCCGTATCCAACGCATCAGTAATGCCTTGCTCACGATCGGAAAGAGACTTGATGATGATACCCCAGGCAAACTTCTTGAGTATGAAAAATACAATCAGGAAGGCCAACAGGGTCCAAACCAAAAGACCAATACCAGGTAATAAAAGATCCATGTTCTATATTTTGAATAACAAAGTTAAAAAGTACTGCATCCTTTGCCCTGTGCATTGGATGCAGTGTTTTTTGGCGAAACTACTAGGCTTTCAATACAGCCAGCAGACCTGCGATTACCGCGAAAAGGGCTACACCCTCAACGAAAGCGGCAGTCAGGATCATGTTCGCACGAATGTCGTTGGCAGCTTCGGGTTGACGTGCAATTGATTCAACTGCACCCTTACCGATCTGTCCGATACCGATACCGGCACCAATTG
>JBIIQT010000084.1:0-7684 GCA_044341875.1 Chitinophagaceae bacterium
TGGAGATTAAGGCGCCTGAGGTGATCTTGAGGAATGAAAAAAGGATGTTGCAAGAAGCGATTGACTCATTGTTTGACAACAGCCGTAAGTCAAATGCTGTTAAGGCAGAAGGCGGACGTGCCCTGAAGTCTCTCAGTGATGTGTTGAAAGGAAAGCAAGGTCGTTTCCGTCAGAACCTTTTGGGTAAGCGTGTTGACTATTCTGGTCGTTCGGTTATTGTTGTAGGACCTGAGTTGAAGCTCCACGAGTGCGGTCTTCCCAAAGACATGGCAGCAGAGTTGTTCAAGCCATTTATCATCAGAAAACTTATTGAAAGAGGTATCGTTAAGACCGTTAAATCAGCCCGCAAGCTGGTTGACCGCAAGGAAGCGATCGTTTGGGATATCCTTGAAAATATATTGAAAGGTCATCCGATCATGCTGAACCGTGCCCCAACGCTGCACCGTTTGTCTATCCAGGCCTTCCAGCCTAAATTGGTAGAAGGAAAGGCCATCCAGCTTCACCCGCTGGTTTGTTCTTCTTTCAACGCTGACTTTGATGGTGACCAGATGGCGGTACACGTACCACTCAGCCATGCTGCAGTCTTGGAAGCACAACTCTTGATGCTTGCCTCACACAATATCCTCAACCCGCAAAACGGTACACCGATTACGCTTCCTTCTCAGGACATGGTTCTTGGTTTGTATTACATCACCAAAGGCAAGCGCAATACCGATGTTGACGTGGTGAAAGGAGAGGGAATGCGTTTCTACAGTGCAGAGGAAGTGATCATTGCCTACAACGAAGGAAAGGTTGACCTTCACGCTTATATCAAGGTGAAAACCAATGTAAGAAATGAAGCGGGTATCCTGGAATTTAAACTCCTTGAAACAACCGTAGGACGTGTACTTTTCAACCAATCCGTTCCAAGTGAAGTTGGTTTTGTGAATGCATTGCTCACCAAAAAGAGCCTTCGCGAAATCATTGGTAACATCATCAAAATCACCAATGTACCAACAACCGCCAAATTCCTCGATGCTATCAAGGAACTCGGTTTCCGCATGGCCTTCAGGGGTGGATTATCATTCAATATCCAAGACCTTGTATTGGATGTACCTAAAGACGCCATGATTGACCAGGCTTCCGGAGAAGTTCAGGAAGTATGGGACAATTACAACATGGGATTGATCACCAACAACGAACGCTATAACCAGATCATTGACATTTGGTCAAGGGTCGATACGAAAGTTACAGAAACACTCATCCGTGCAATGGCAACTGATAAGCAGGGCTTCAATTCTGTTTACATGATGCTTGACTCTGGAGCAAGGGGTAGCAAGCAGCAGGTTAAGCAGCTTGCAGGCATTCGCGGACTCATGGCCAAGCCACGTAAAAGTGGTTCATCAGGTTCTGAGATCATCGAGAATCCAATCCTTTCCAACTTCAAAGATGGTCTGAGTGTATTGGAATACTTCATTTCTACGCACGGTGCCCGTAAGGGTCTTGCGGATACGGCCCTTAAGACGGCTGATGCGGGTTACCTGACCCGTCGTCTGGTAGACGTTGCTCAAGACGTAATCATCACAGAAGAAGATTGTGGAACGCTCAGGGGTATTGCCACAAGTGCATTGAAAGACAATGAGGATATCGTTGAACCATTGTACGACAGGATCCTTGGTAGGACTTCACTCCATAACGTATATGATCCTCAATCTGATGAGCTCCTGGTTGGTGCTGGTCAAAAGATTGACGAAGACACAGCCAAGAAAATTGAAGATTCTGGCATTGAAACCATTGAAATCCGTTCAGTTCTCACTTGCGAGAGCAAGCGTGGATGCTGCGTGAATTGTTATGGACTGAACCTCGCTACTGGAAATATTGCCCAGCGTGGTGACGCAGTCGGTATTATCGCTGCACAATCCATCGGTGAACCTGGTACTCAGCTTACCCTCCGTACCTTCCACGTGGGTGGTGTTGCGGGATCGGCTTCAGTTGAATCACACCTCATTGCTAAATTTGATGGTGAAGTGCAGTTCGACGGACTCCGCACCGTTAAAGCCAAGAACAACGAAGGAAAAGATATCCAAATTGTTATCGGCCGTACCGCTGAAATGCGCATCATGGACGTGAAGAACGATCGCGTTCTCATCACCAATAACGTGCCTTATGGTTCAGTACTTGCTATCGCTGATGGCAAGAAAGTGGCCAAGGGTGATATCATCTGCACATGGGATCCGTTCAACAACGTTATCGTTGCTGAAATCGCAGGTCAGATTGCCTTCGACAATGTTATCGATGGGGTTACTTATCGTGAAGAAGCCGATGAGCAAACAGGGCACAGAGAGAAAGTGGTCATTGAGTCCAAAGACAAAACAAGAATTCCTTCACTCAAGGTATTGGGTAAAGACGAAAAAACATACAACCTTCCAGTAGGATCACATATCGTGATCGAAGAGGGAGATCAGGTAACTGCAGGTCAGGTACTGGTGAAGATTCCAAGGGTCCTCGGTAAGCTGAGGGATATCACTGGAGGTCTTCCAAGGGTAACTGAACTTTTTGAAGCAAGGAACCCAGGAAATCCTGCTGTTGTTTCAGAAATTGATGGTGTGGTCAGCTTTGGCGCCATCAAGCGTGGTAACCGTGAGATCACTGTTGAGGCAAAAGATGGTATCGTTAAGAAGTACCTTGTTACCCTCACACGCCAGATTCTTGTTCAGGATGGTGATTTTGTAAAAGCAGGTACACCAATGTCTGACGGACAGGTCGCACCTGGAGATATTCTCTCTATCAAAGGACCATTTGCAGTACAAGAGTACGTTGTAAATGAGATCCAGGAGGTATATCGTTTGCAAGGTGTAAAAATCAATGATAAACACGTTGAGGTAATCGTTCGTCAAATGATGAGAAAGGTTGAAATCGTTGATCCGGGTGATACCCGCTTCCTTGAAGGAGACCTTGAAGATCGTTTTGATTTCAATGTAGAGAATGACTGGATTTATGACAAGAAAGTTGTTGTTGAGCCAGGTGATTCAGAATTGTTGAAAGCAGGACAGATTGCCAGCTTGCGCGAAATCAGGGAAGAAAATTCCATCCTTCGCAGGGCTGACAGAAAGCTTGTTGAATTCCGCGATGCAGAAGCAGCCACTTCAAGGCCGGTTCTCCTCGGTATCACCAAGGCTTCTCTTGGAACGCAAAGCTGGATCTCAGCCGCATCATTCCAGGAAACCACCAAGGTGCTTTCATCTGCCGCAATACAAGGCAAAGTGGATGACATGCTTGGACTCAAAGAAAACGTTATCACAGGTCACCATATCCCAGCCGGTACTGGCTTGAGGGATTATGAGAACATTCTGGTAGGCAGCAAGGAGGAATATGAACTCTTGCAGACTACACGAGAAGTGATGAGCTTTGATGAGGAAGAATAAAACACTCAAAGGGAGCAGGTAACTGCTCCCTTTTTATATTCTACATTTAAAATAAACCAATGAACCAAAAACTGATCAACATTATTCTGGGAGCAGGTATTGCAATTTTGCTTATTCTCCAATTGAAAAACGTAGGCAATACAGGTGCTTCATCATCTGTAAAATCGGATACTGCAATGGCCCTTAAATTGGCTTATGTGGATCTTGACAGCATCCAGGAGAAATATGTTTTCTACAAAGAGAAAATGCAGGAGTTTGAGAAGAAGAAGGAAAGTGCAGACAGAGACCTCAATAACGCTTTTCAGAAAATTGAAGCCGAAAAGAATGCTTTTGCTCAAAGAGGAAATGCCATTACCCAAGCAGAGTATGAAAATTTCCAAAGGGCTTATCAGTCAAAAATGCAGAACCTTGACCAGCAAAAACAAATGCTGGAGAATAGTATTGCCGCTGAAGGTTCCAAAACCATGGAGGACCTGAAAAAAAGAATCAATGATTTCCTGGTTGAGTACAACAAGAAACAAGCTTACAGCTATATCTTCTCCTATTCCGCCGCACTTAACATCCTGTTTTACAAAGATCCTGCGCAAGACATTACCGATGAGGTTGTCGCTGGGCTCAATGCAGCGTACAATAAATCTGGTGATAAAAAATAATTTTCGACTTGAATTTCATACCTTAAATCCCGGTTAATTCACCGGGATTTTTTATTACCAAACTACCGATATGTCAGCACAAAACGAATTCAAACCAAGCCTGGGGCTGCTGGATGCAACAATGGTTGTGGCAGGTTCAATGATAGGATCAGGGATTTTCATTGTAGGCGCTGATATCACCAGAAATGTGGGCAGCGCAGGTTGGGGTATCGCCGTATGGCTGATCACAGGGGTCATGACCATCATTGCTGCTACCAGTTATGGAGAATTGAGTGCTATGTATCCCAAGGCAGGCGGGCAATACGTCTATCTTAAAGAAGCCTATAATCCACTGGTGGGCTTTCTTTACGGCTGGAGTTTTTTTGCTGTAATTCAAACTGGGACCATTGCCGCTGTTGGCGTGGCTTTTGCAAAATTTGCAGGATATTTTTTTCCTGCATTGAACATGCAAGAACAAAATATACTTTTCACACTGGGGTCAGTCAAAATATATCCTGCACAACTGGTCTCGATTGCAGTAGTTGTTTTGTTGACACAGATCAATACACGTGGTGTCAAAGAAGGTAAAATCATCCAAACAACCTTTACTGTTTCTAAATTGCTGGCCTTGTTTGGGCTCATTCTGTGTGGTTTTCTTTTTGTTGACCAGAGCCATTGGGCAGAAAACTGGACAACTGGAATGAATGCCCAGAAGGCGTTTGTCGCAGCTGATGGGTCCATCACTTGGGAAGCGATTGGTGGGATCACCTTGTTGGGCGCGATTGCAGCATCGATGGTGGGCTCCATCTTCAGCAGTGACTCCTGGAACAATGTAACTTTCATTGCAGGAGAGATCAAGAATCCCAAGCGCAACATTGGGCTTAGCCTTTTCCTCGGAACCCTGATTGTAACCATCATTTACATTGCAGCCAACCTCATGTACCTGAATGTCTTGCCGATGGCTCAGATTGCCAAACCCGAAGAAGACAGGCTTGCCGTGGCTGCAGCCAGTGTGATCTTTGGGTCTGCCGGCAGGGCCATCATTGCCGTATTGATTATGGTGTCTACATTCGGCTGTATCAATGGTCTTGTGATGGCTGGTGCCAGGGTATATTATACCATGGCACAAGATGGTTTGTTTTTCAAGCAAGCGGCAACATTGAATAAGAATGCTGTTCCACAATGGGCCCTTTGGAGCCAGGCGGTTGTTGCTGCCCTGCTTTGTCTCAGTGGCCGATATGGAGAATTGCTTGACATGGTTTCTTTTGTTGTCGTCATTTTTTACGTATTGACAATCATTGGCATTTTTATCTTGAGAAAGAAAAAGCCTGAGATGGAAAGACCTTACAAAGCCTTTGGCTATCCGGTTCTTCCTTTGATCTATGTGCTCATGGGAACGAGTTTCTGCATCTTGCTGGTGATGTTCAAGCCCGAGTATACCTGGCCTGGTTTGATCATTACCCTGTTGGGTGTTCCACTTTATTTTTTCGCCCTCAGATCCGCCAAAGCATAGAATGAAGAGAACAGCCATCATCGTAGCTGGTGGATCCGGCACTCGGATGGGGGCAGATTTGCCCAAACAATTCTTGAGGATTGAAGGGAAACCTGTTTTCTTGTATTCAATCGATGCCTTCTTTGAAGCATACAATGACATAAGGATTCTCTTGGTGATGCCTTCATCATATGCCGGCTTGGCCCAATCCATCCTGGAAGAATTTGGCTATCCCTCAACCATTGAAATCGTTGAGGGCGGAGAGACCCGTTTTCATTCAGTGAAAAATGGACTGGCCATGGTTTCTGAAGATTCACTGATTTTTGTGCATGATGCAGTGCGATGTTTGGCAACACCGGATTTAATCAGAAGGTCTGGCTTGGCTGCATCAGAAATGGGTTCCGCCATTCCCGTTATTCCAGTCAAAGACAGCATCCGCAGAAAGGATGAAACATCAAGTTGTTCAGCAGTGGTTCAACGAGAAGGATTGTATATCGTCCAGACCCCACAAGTTTTTTTAGGATCTGTTATTTTACCTGCTTTTGCATTGCCTTATGATGCAGGCTTTACCGACGAAGCGAGTGTGTTGGAAGCATCAGGACAGCAGGTCAACCTGGTAGAAGGTGAGGAAGGCAATACAAAAATTACTTTCCCTGATGACCTGACATTTGCAGCCTGGAAATTATCACTCCGAAATCAAAGTTGATCAGCTGTTTTCTGTGTTGAGTTTTGCGCGGCCAATTTTATCAAGTATCTGATGGGCCACTTCCAACGCCATGAACCCGTCGTGCTCAGAAACAATGGTTGGGGTATTGTTCACAATTGCATCCCTGAATGCAGATAATTCTGCCTTGATGGCATTGATGTTGATGGGTTCTGGATTTTCAACAGCAATGGTTCGCGATCCGTTGGGGGTTTCAATATCAAAACTGAAAAGGTCTTCATTTTCATGCTCCCCTTTGAGGCGGATGATTTCTGTTTTTTTATCCAGGAAATCGATTCCGATGTATGCATCTTTTTGGAAAAGGCGCATCTTTCTCATTTTTTTCATTGAGATACGGGACGATGTCAGATTGGCAACACAACCATTGTGGAATTCAATTCTTACATTGGCGATATCCGGTGTTTCCGTCATTACCGCTACACCGCTGGCGGATATGTTTTTGATCTCACTTTTAACGAGGTGAAGAATGATGTCAATATCATGAATCATCAGGTCGAGGATTACACTTACTTCCGTGCCCCTTGGATTGAATTGTGCAAGCCTGTGCACTTCGATGAACATCGGTTTTATTTCCTTTCCCTTTAACGCAACGAATGCAGGGTTAAACCGCTCCACATGACCCACCTGGAATTTCACCTTGGCCTCGTCAACCAGTTTCAGCAATTTTCTTGCTTCTTCCATGTCATTGGCCAGAGGCTTCTCTACGAACACATGTTTGCTTTTGCGTAATGCCAATTCACAAACTGGGAAATGGAATTGGGTAGGGGTAATCACGTCGGCTGCGTCAATTTCATCCATCAGCATTTCCATGTCAGTAAAGCGCTTCAACCCAAATTTCTCAGCAACCTCTGCTGCTGCCTCATCATTGGGGTCGTAGAAGCCAATGATTTCTGCTCCTGCAATTTCTTTCCAATTGCTGATGTGAAATTTGCCAAGATGCCCAACGCCAAATATGCCAATCTTTAACATGATTGGACAAAGGTAGGGAAAGTTGAATTGCGGAACTTACAGCTGTTGATCGATTAATGAGTAGTTCTGAAAAGGTTTGAAGGTATTATATGCAGTTCATGTTTGAACAATTTAAATACAAAGAATATGGTTTTCTAAAGGGCAGTTTCAATTTTTTTCAGTTTCTTTTTTTAATGTTTAATTTATTGTAAATCAATAGAATTAAGGGTATTAGCCCGTTCTAACATCTTCCAAATTTTATTTAAATATTTATTTTAAAAAATAGTTGCTTTAAATAACAAATAAATAACACAAAACCCCTAATTTTGCACTCCCAATTCGGTTGGGCAGTTTTGCAAGAAGCTGAAAGATCTTTGAAAGTTTGGAAAGCAGTAACACTCAAATAACCGTCGTAAGATGGTTAGAGGTAAGGTAAGACGCAATTATTATTTTTTGAATTTGAGCAATCAATTTCTACATTATT
>JBIIQT010000005.1:0-77727 GCA_044341875.1 Chitinophagaceae bacterium
ACAATCCTGATGGAAGCTATGGCGGTACCAATGCATTTCAACGCAATCCGGTGGGCTATTTGAAAAGCACTGGTTACCAGCACCAGGATCACCGTTTCGCTGAGAGCAATGCCAGGGTGTTCAGGAAGCTGGATTTTATTGCCAAGGGGCTTAGGGCAAACGTAGGATTCGCATTCAACACCTTTGTCAGGCCTGCATTGCAACAAAAGGCAGATTATGCTGTATTTACTTACAACGGACCTAGCCTTCCTTTGACCAAGTACGGCAACGACATGGTTTTGCAACCTGCTGTTACAAGCTCAACACTGAGGCACAGTTATATTTTTGAAGGCGGCATTGATTATGACAAGACCATTGCAAAGAATCATACCATCAATCTTAGAACCAAGGCCTACTTTGTTCGGCAGAAAGAACCAGGAACAGATCTTCCTTTTTCAAGGAGAAATCTTTCTGCTGTAGTCTCTTATAATTACAAGGAGAAATACATTTTGGATGTTGCAACCTCTTATAGCGGAAGTGACAACTTCGCGGAAGGCAAAAAGAATGGTATGTTCCCCTCAGCAGGTGCATCGTGGATCCTCTCCAAGGAAAAACTACTTGCCCGTGCCAAGTGGATTGACCTGCTAAAAATCCGTGGCTCGTATGGTGAAATGGGCAGTGATCATTTCGCCGGTCTCAGGTTCCCGTATGAAAACGGAAGGGTCGTATCTGGAGGAACCCCAGCCTTTGGTGTAACCCCAACAACGGTTTCTGGACTCTCAGAAGGAACCTTGGGTAACCCAGATGCCTCTTGGATGATCTATAAGCAAACCAATATTGGCGTTGATTTCTCTTTCTTCAAGGAAGTGCTATCCGGTTCGGTAGAGGTTTTCAACGAGGATGTAACTGGCATACCAGTAAGGCGTGCGGATATCAGCAGCATCATCGGTATTGCTGTACCTTTCACCAATGTGGGCATCAGCAACAACAGGGGTGCAGATGTGGTGCTGAAATTGCAAAAGCCGTACAGCAAGAACTGGAGCGCATACATCAAAACAATGGCAACCTTTACCAAGAACAAAATTGTTTATCAAGCTGAGGCCATCAGAGACAATCCTTGGGAAGTCAGGACTGGCCTTCCCATTGGACAACCCTTTGGATTGATTGCCGCAGGTTTCTTCAAAGATGCCGCAGACATTGCCGCCAGTGCAAGATCATCTTATGAAGCCAACTTAAGGCCCGGCGATGTAAAATATGTTGACCAGAACAAGGATGGCCTGATTGATTTCCGTGATGATGTTGCAATTGGAAAGCCATTCAACCCTGAAATTTTTTATTCTGCAGAGCTTGGTTTCAGGTATAAGAATTTTGAAATCAATGCACTGTTCACCGGTTCAGAGAGCAGGAGTATTTTCCTTCACAACTACGAAGTGTTCAGGTCGTTTTTGCCGTCTTCTGCAAGACCAACCGACTATATTCTCAACAACCGTTGGACACCTGCTACTGCAGCCACTGCAACCATGCCTCGCCTGACTACAGTTGCCAACAGCCACAATTACCGCAATTCTACTTTATGGTTGACAAATGGAAATTTTGTCCGCTTGAAGAGCCTGGAAATTGCCTATAACCTCAGCAACAATACATTGAAAAAGCTGGGCATGAAAACGGGTACCATTTTTGTAAATGGCAGCAACCTTGCAACATGGAGTGTTGTTCCGGAGGTAGATCCTGAAGGTCCTTCGGCGGGTATCCAGAACGATTATCCCATGTTGAAAGTGGTGAATGTTGGATTCAAATTGAATCTCTAAACAATAGCAATCAAGACATCAAAAGAAATATCTAAAAGAATATTCGATGCAAAAAATAAATTTCAAACAAGTGCTTCTGCTGACAGCTTCCGCTGCATTGTTGTTGTTGTCATCCTGCGAAAAACCTTTTCTTGAAAAACCCCTTGATGATTATGTTCCGTTGGGGGAATCATTTGAAGACATCAGAAATGCCAGGAACTGGATCAACAATATTTACAATGATCGCGTCAACGAGTATACCATTTTGGGTAATGCGGGATTCGCTGCAGGTAGTGACGAGGCCATCCATGGTAGTACAACCAATACCAGCCGGGTGTTTTACAATGGTTCATGGAACGCATTGAATACACCTTTTGACATTTGGGTGAAAAGCTTTACGACTGTAAGAAAGATTAATGTGTTTTTTGAGAACATCAAGAATGTCGTAGTCGTTCAGAATGAAGACACCATCAAACTTTCAGACGATGGGTTTGCCAATGCTTATTATCTTTTGGAACGGTTGAAGGGAGAAGCTTTTTTTCTCAGGGCATTCAATTATATTGAGATGTTCAAATATTATGGCGCAGTTCCCATTGTAACGAGGTCTTATGGGGCCACTGAGGATTTCAATCTTCCCAGGAATACTGTTGATGAAGTAGTGGCTTTCATCAAGAAAGACCTCGACTCTGCCATGAAATATTTGCCAGAAAACTATGCCAGTTTCTACGGGCAGGGTTATGCGAACTGGCAGGGCCGTGCAGTAAAGTCTACCTGTTTGGCTTACAAGGCGAAAGCACAGTTGCTCTATGCCAGCCCACTACACAATCCTACCAACGATGTGGGCAGATGGAGAGAAGCGGCTGAGTTGTATGGCAGCTTTATCTCAAAATATGCTGTTGTGTATGGCTTGGAGACCCAGATCCAGAGGGTCTTTTTGGATCCCAACAGCAAAGAATCTATTTTTAATATCAGGGCTGCTGCCGGGTTGAGCACAATTGACAGGAATCAGCGTCCTGCAGGTTATAAATTTTTTAGTGGTCCTGCCGTAAATCCAACCCAGGTCATGGTGGATGCATTTCAAATGAGAAATGGCAGGAGCATTACGGATCCAGCTTCTACTTATAATCCGGCAAGGCCATATGAAAACAGGGACCCAAGGTTTTATCAGTTCATCAACTTTAACGGCTCTACTTTGCTAGATAATCCTTCTGCAAGTACCTGGTCAGTAAGACAAGTGGAAACATTTGATGGAGGCAAAGATGCCCAGCCTGTAGTCAACGCAACCAGGACGGGTTATTACATGAGAAAATTCATGGACACAACACTGAACCTAGTTGCCAACCAGACCTCATTCAGGCCTTATGTGTTGATGCGTTACCCAGAGGTTTTGCTGAGTTATGCTGAGGCTGTTAATGAAGCCTTCGGGCCTTATGCATCGTCTACAGCTTCTTCACTGAAGGCTTCCGCTGCAGTTGAACAAATCAGGCAGAGGGCAGGCTTGCTTCCTTTTGCTTTGAGTACTACTTTGACTCAGGCTCAAATGCGTGATGCCATTGTTCAGGAAAGAAGGATTGAATTGGCGTTTGAAAACCAGCGCTTCTGGGATGCCCGTCGTTGGAAAAAAGCAGAGCAATGGTTCAATATTCCTGCAAGAGGTGTGCAGATCACCAAGACAGGAAATAATCTTACTTATAAATATGTGGATGTTGAAACAAAAACATTCACTGCAAAAATGAACCTGTTCCCCATTCCTGATGCAGAGATCAGGTACAATCCCAAAATCAAGCAGAACCAGGGATGGTAGATTGATTCATTTTTTTGCTTTGACTATTTTTCTTTTTCCGAAAGGTAGTTTTGCGATGATGGTTTCACCTTTTCCTTTATCGTTGGTGATGCTTTGGATGGTCCAGAGGTCGTTCAGGTTTTCACCATCGACAATGCTTCCACTGTAATCTCCCCAGGACACACCATCTGTTGCACCTTTGCCTTCGCCCAATGAAATGATCTCGCGGATTGTGCCGGGTTTGTCTTTGCCCATCCGATAGGCAACCCTGGGGCTGATGAAGGAATTGGCACTGGCTTCTTGAAACCCAATCAACACATCATTTTTTTTATTGACAGCAATCGTGGTTTGAATATAATTAGAGCTGTCATTGTTGATCAATCCTGTTTGTACAATTGATCCGTCATTGGCGTTGATCTGGTGCCATTGTACGGCAGCATGTCCATCTTTTTTCACTGCCTGTGAAAACCAAAGGTGGCCGTTTTGAAGAACAATGTTTTTGGGATTTCTGTCACCACTGGATACTTTTTGTGTTGTTCCTTTTTGAGGTGATTGGGGTGGGTAGTCAATGTATTGAAGGTTATGCGGTTGCTGTGATACAACTACTGCATAGGGGATTCCCTTTTCATCCTCTACAATTTTTCTGATGATAAAATCTTTCTTTGCTATTTCAAAAAAATACAGGGCATCTGTATCATCCTGTCCAAAAACAGGATGCCCAAGGCTTCCCTCAAAATGATAAATGCTTGCAGGCTTTCCAGCTTTTGCTTCAGCAGTTTTCATCACAAAGGTTCTTTCCTTCCCACCTGGAAATGAATATCCAATCCATTTTTTGCTGTATCCAATTCCACCGCCATCAACACCATTCTGTGCAGGAACGGGATAAGTGTTCCATGCCCCCAAAGGACTGTTGGTTTCAGAAACAGAAATATTGACTGGCTTGACTTTTGGCTTGTCATAATACCACCAAAGGTCAAAGACAAATACATTGTTATGGACATCGTAGAACATTTTTGGGTCGATGCCGTTGTTGAAGCATTTCTGCGAAACGCCCTGAATGAATTCTCCCTTCTTGTTGTAGATGATCAGCCCAGTATTGGTTCCATGCAATACATAATTTCCACCAACTGCAATCTGTGGGTCAACCTGCCTGTTTCCATCCATGGATCCGTTGAAAACAAGCAGCCCATTGACCATGCCTGGATTTCCGCCTTGTATTCTTTCCGGGCAGGTAGCACTATCATTGAAACTTGCCTTTCGGATGGGAGAGATGACTTCTGTTCTGGCTGGGTACTGCCGGTTGTCCTGTCCTTTTCCACACAGCATAACAATCATTGACACAGAAAGACTCAATACATATTTCATGGATATTCTTTTGAATGCAGAAATTAATATATTTTTTAGTAATTCTTGACCCTTTTCATATAAAAAAGCAGTTCTCTATTTTTTAAATTTTTCTGAGGCTAATTGTAGATGCAACTTTGTACGAGCTGCAGAAAATTCGTTATGGTTTTGATGGGTGCAATTAAATCATCACATCAAAAATTATCCAACATGAAAAACAGAATCTACGTCTATGCGATTCAAACAATCATTTCCGCTTTTCTGATCATTTTATCCAGCTGTAACAAGGATGAGGATGAGACTCCTACCATTTCAGGACTGATATCTGATCGCTCATCGTTGACCACTTTGAACACAGCCATCATCAAAGGTGGTCTGGTCGCCAAACTCAATGGAACAGAACAATTGACTTTTTTGGCACCTACAAACGACGCCTTCGCTGCTGCTGAAATCACTCCTGCTGTGCTGGAAGGATTACCTTCCAATGATGTAGCCAATATTTTGTATTATCACGTGATACCGGGCAAGATTCTTGCTGCTGACATGCCGGCTGGTCCCAATGCCAAGGTGCTGACCTATAATGGTGATTCAGTATTTGTAACAAAAAACATCAATGGTGTTTTCGTAAATGGTATTAAAGTATCTGAGCCGGATGTGCTGGTTTCCAATGGAGTAATCCATACATTGAGTGAAGGCGTGTTGAAGCCTGCACCGGGTAACACCCTTGTCACAGCAGCTGCCAATGGCTTAGATTCTTTGGTGAAGGCCTTGAATTATGCAGCAACAGGCGCTGGGGGAGATCCCTCATTGGCAACATTTATCTCCAACGATTTGTTGACTGTTTTTGCGCCCAGCAATGCAGCCTTCACTACCCTGCTGGCCACTCTTGACTTGACAGACATCACACAAATCCCCATTGCGACCTTGATTGCCACATTGAAATTTCATGTTGTTCAGGGGAGGGTCTTCTCTTCAGATCTCACCAATGGAAATCTAACCATGCTTTCTGGAGGTGTATCAACCATAACCCTACCATCTGGAGTTTCTTCTTTTGCAACCATTTCAGGTTTGGGCAGTGTCACCAACATAGCGAAGATCACAAAAACAAATTTCATTGCTCGAAATGGTGTCATTCATGTCATTGACAAGGTGCTGATACCCAATTGATCTGTGAAAATGCTATTCATATACCAAAAGCAAAACCCCTCTGGATCAGAGGGGTTTTGCTCATTTTGTAGTCCCGACAGGAATCGAACCTGTATCTAAAGTTTAGGAAACTTCTATTCATTAATTATCGTATAATAAATTGTATATCAATAAAATACAGATATTAAAAAATATAAATTGAAGTTTATAAATAACATTACTGCACGGTTTACTGCACAAAAAAAGGAGGTTGACCTCCTTTGAAAAAATGAAGTTTTAAAAGGTAATGATTATCTCATTCTTAATTCAATTACCTTGTCTGGTTCACGATAGTTTCCCATCTTAATAAACTTCTCACATGAACCAGTCGCACCCCTTGTATCTGCAAGGGTTACTGAATAATTAAGTTTTTCTACTAGTTTCCCATCATAGAAAAATAATGCTAAAAATTCGTCAGATGAAATTCCTGTTTTGCAATAATGCCATTCCTCTACGTTCTTTTTAAAATCACTTTTAACGGGAGCTCCCATTATTCTTTCAACTTCATCTTTTGCCATCCCTGGGGTTAACCGAAATGATACACTTAACTTTTGTTGGACTCCACATCCACTGATTAAAATGAGGATAAGGACACTAAACAAATACTTCATCTCTTAAACTTTGAGTTTTGGTAATTTTTTCTAAATAAAAATAAAAAAAATACGGGGAAAAATTGAATATCTTAAAAAATACGAGTCATAATTATTGTTTTATTCTTTTTACGAGCTTCTAAAGTATAATCTGAAAATTTGATTCCATTTTCTCATGCATCAATTCTAACTGCTGGTCGTTTATTAGTTCTGATATAGATATACAATTTTTACCGAACTGAAACTTCAACTTGTTATTCCCAACAACGATATTAGGTTGTTCTCCCATACACCCCGCACCTACGGAACTTCTACCAACACCAAACTTATACGTCTTTTCAAGATATTCTACAACCGCTCTGATGGTATTTGACCGTTGTCCGTAATACTCCAATACCGTAAGTTTTATGTGAACTCCCTTCCATTTGAATTGAATCGAATATGATACTTGAACCTCTATAGGGGAACTATCCCAAATTAAAACAACCTTATCATCAGAAACATTAATATTCAAGCCATCAGACTTCCTTATTATTCTAGTCCATGCAGAGGATTTAGTAGTATCCTTTCTTTCCAACCATTTATTTACTTTTTCCGCATAGTCTGGATTCATATACCCCTCTTCCAACAAGCTTTTGCGATGCTGATGGGTGGGGTAATCAGGATTAACACCTATAGTGAGTCCTCCTGAAGTCCCTGTATAGTCAACTCCAATCCAAGATTCATCATTTAGCTGCAACTGTAGTAAAGATTCTAAAGACCTGGAATCACTTTGTTTGAGAATCGCCTCGTCGTCAATTTGTATTTTAAGTGGGATTCGGATAATATTACATTTATTGTATTTCAGTTCATACTTTTCATGAAGATAAAAGGATGTTACAAACTCCTCTATTTCACTTCTGTTATCTCTTACTTTATTATCAAAAAAATACAGTTTCAGATAAAGGGTATCAGCGTAATAATATCTGATAATGCTGATAAAACCACTTTGGATTAAGCACTTTTTAAAAAAGTTTTTAAAATGCCACTCATTCATGGTGGCAACTTCTGGTCTGACTTTTTCATTCAGCAAAGTTGCGAACTTGCCAAATGTCGGAATGGAGCTGTGATAATTTCTCATGGCGAATAATTTTAGAGTTAATTGATTCGCACCAAGAATCAGAAATGAAGATGATAAAGCTCTTTATTTTGGCTTGTAAAACCCTCATCGTATTTACCACCGTGGACTCGCGTCTCGGTTGGTTTCTACTTAAGTAGAATCTTGATGACGTAACAAATATATAAATAAATGGATAATAATGAAGATTATTTTCCTTTATTTAAATCAGACCTTTTCTTTCTGAAGATACTTGTTGATTCAGAAATAGTTTTGTTGACTATTTCAGCTTGATGTCTTTTTCGGATATAAATTTTGGTTGTGTTACTGTTTGAATGGATTAAAACCCTTTGAATTTGTTCAATAGAATATCCTTCCGAATACAAATGATTAGCAAGAGTATGCCTGGGTGTATGCCCAGTTATTTTTGGAATATCTAAAGTTTTCGCAATTCTTTTCAAATTGCTAATGTGTCCTGCCCTAGCTAGCTGAATTGTGTATTCATGGGTTTCATTGAAATATCTATTTCCAGAACTTGTAATTACGTCCTTAAACTTATTCCATTCTAACTTTGGAAATAGAAAGTTTTGTGGTCTTCTCTTAATAAGTTCAAAAAAATGAACTGAAATTTCATATTTCAATTTTTCTTCAACTATCTGAAGTGGTTGGATTAACTCCAAAAGGTCTTTATTGTTCTCTGATTGCTTAATTACGGCCGATATTAATTTTTCAAAATCAGCAAGCTTCATCTCATTTAAGTTTCCAATGCCTTCTAATCGGTTTAATTGAATAATAGTTGATGGATTAAGATTTAAACTACCAATATTTGTAGAGTTAACCGAAGCATTATATTCAAATGAATAATAGTCTTTAAGGCAAGCTACTTGCTCAAAGCAAAAGGGAAACTTTTCAGACTCTTTGGTCTTTTTTATTTTAATCAAAAACCCATCATTCATTATATCCTTATTTGTAAGAATAAGCGCGTCTTGTATTCTAATACCTCCAGTGTGATATTGAAATAGGAAAATATTTTTACTTAAAAGTTGGGGGTGTTGGCTTCTTTTTTTTGAAGGTGTATATTCAATTAATTTTTGAAGCTCTTGGTGAGAAAGTGTTGTTGCTAGTTTTTTATCATCTTTTCCAATTTTAGTAGTAAATGGTCTTATATTAATAGGGAATTGTGTTCCACTATAGGCATTCCAAAGCTCTACGAAGCTCCCAAATACGGTCATATAATCATGCCAACCCTTATTTGTTTTTAATGCGCCCTCTTTCTTGCCATTCTTTCTTATTTCTTTTTTGAGAATTTCTAAGAACGGAATGTCTCTTAGCATCTTAAATGGTAATGAATTCATTTTAAGTGTTGAATAAATCACTTTCTCAAAGTTTTTTAGTATAATTCTGTATTTGTTTTTGCTTGATGTTACAATAGTAGAATCTTCTATATGTTTTTTCATATACATTAATGCACATTGTTCATCATTGCCAGTTGGTATATTATTGTTTGCAATTTCGAACTCTTTATTCTTTTTCTCTATTAGTGAATTAATTCTATTTGCCTCTGGGTAAGCGTCTTTAACTTTTCTTTTCTGTTTATCCCAGAATTTATATGGGACATCTATTTGCATTGATTTTCTACTTATTACTTTGGTTCCTTGGTGGGTCATAGCGTATAATTTACCTATGTGATTCTTATTTGCTTTCATTAAGATAAAAGTGATTTTTGTTCGAGTCATGCTGCAAGCATATGCCTTATTTTTAAATTAGCATTGAGACTCACAAATACTTTTTTAGATTTATCTTCCTTTATGACTGGCACTTGTTTGCTTCCTAATTTCATCAATACCAAATATCTTTTTACGCCATCTACAATTTTACCATTCATATCAATTATAATTGGGGGGATATTGTTTAAGTCCAATTCGCTTTCTTTTTTATGAATATCATTTAATGTTCTTGTGATATTTTCGTTAAAAGTGAGTGTA
Organism: Chitinophagaceae bacterium; assembly: GCA_044341875.1. Lineage (GTDB taxonomy): Bacteria > Bacteroidota > Bacteroidia > Chitinophagales > Chitinophagaceae > Pollutibacter. The sequence continues at coordinate 9,750 of JBIIQT010000005.1, forward strand.
TTGATGTCTCTCCACTCCATATTCTGGGATTTTTAATTTTAAAAAATGAAAAGGGGCTAAGCGGTGTGTTAGCCCCTTTCTAAGGTTGTTAAGCAGCAACTTTTACATTCTTATCTAAAACGCTTACATTTCCTTTGAGCATAAAGTCTCCTGCTTTCAATTTCCTGATTACGTCAGTAAGTCTTATTTCAGCGACTTTGCAATACTCTGCATTTTGTTCATATGAAATTGATTTTCTTCCCAATGCTGCTGCAGTCAGTGCTACGGTTCCTATTCCACCAAACAAATCCAATACAGTTTCGTTTACTTTAGTTGTTAGTAGAATTGGAACTATTGCCAAATCAATTGGAAATGTTGCATCGTGGTCACATTTGATTCCAACCTCTCTACATTTTGCCCTTAACTTTTCTATGTTTGGGCTAGATGTTGTTAAAACCCCATCACGAAAATTTAGTGTGCTGGTAATCTTCTTCTCTTCAGTTTCCCCAGAACTAATTACCACCTTATTTTTCAACGCAGTAGATTCCTTAAGCCATGTTGTTTCGTAGAAAAAAGTTTTTTTGTCTTCACTACGAACAAATTGAAAAAAATTCTCAAAACTACGTGTTGTTCGCTTTGCGGTTGTTGGTGTTGGATTTGTTTTGAACCAAATCAATTCATCATTTAAGACAAGGCCAATTTCACGCATCTTTAATACAAATCTGTGCGGGATTACTTGGTATTCACCATTTTTACAGACATCTGTAATATTCACCCATATTGAACCACCTTTTTTGAGTTTTGGCAAAGCGTTTTTGTATATACCGACTAGCTTTTTCAAGTATTCGTCAGCATCTTTCTCGTTTCCAATAACTTCTCCAATAGGTTTGCCATATTTCCGTTTGAATCCCCAATAAGGCGGACTACTTAAAAAGCAAGCGATTGAACCATCTTCTATTAAGGATACATCTTCACAAGTTGCATTGATGAACTTGCAACCATCAACATGAATTGAATATTGAGAAGAGTTAGAGAGTATGTCCTCATTATTTTCTTTTGTTTTTAATCTATCATACCAATACTTCGGTGTTTTATACCCTTCATCTAGGTCGTTCCATATCATCTTATACCAGTAGTTATTTTTCCCTTTTGGGTATTTGATAAGTGCGAGTCTATCGATTTCCAAAAGGTAGAACAATGTTGTTCTTGAAATGCCAGGTAATATGCGTAGAGCTTCAGCATTAAGTGCCGCTACTTGTTTTAAATCAGTTCTTGCACCTTGAGATAGTGGATAACGCTTTTGCAGAATCCTATACTCTGCAAGATATTGGGAGTAAGTTTTTTCCCTTTGATTTTCATGGGTAACAAAAATGAGCTCTTTATCCTTGTCTCTCATTTCTCGAAAAATTACAGGTATGGTTTCTATTCCTAACTCTAATGCAGCTTTAAGTCTGCGATTACCTGCAATTACTACATTTGATTCCTTTTCAACTATTAAGGGTTCTTTAATCCCAAATAGTTCGATACTCAGTTTGAGGCTTTCAAAAGCCTTATCAACTGAATAAACAATGCTTTTCTCCTCGTTGATGTGAATAGATGTGGTTTCAACAACAACTACAGCTTCATTTTGGGGAGCTGCATTACCCGTCTGCGGACTGTTCATAAACTAAATCTTTAAATGTTAGAATATGAGACCTATAACGGAGTATCTCTTCAACGGGTTTGTTAAAGCGGTTTGTCTCGCTGATAGAGTTGCGTATCTCTATTGACGGGTTTACGGTTGCCTCGGGATTTGTTCTTGCGGTGTTCTCGCGTTTCAGTCTGTAAAGACCTAAATAAGGAGGAGTGTATATCTCCTTTGAGAATACAAAGCTAGTGATTCATTTTAAATCCGACAAAAAATTTATCAAATATTTTTTAAAAAAGTAAAATATAAACTAATAGTGAAACTCAACTAATTGATAATCAGTGTTTAATATAGAAAATGGATATTTCTTGTCTATGAAACTTTTCAACTTATTTTCAGCATCAACTCTGACCTGTGGGTCTCTTAAGCCTTGTTTATATTCTGATAGTTTTCCTACATGGATATTGAAATAAGGGTATTTTGACTTATTATTTTCGTTTTTAGAGAAAGGTAGTTTCAGTTTCGCATTTATGACTTTGCCAGAGCTTTTTGAATTGGAAATAGTGAGTTTGTATTGAAAATCCAGTCTGTATTCAAGCTCTTCCAATTTTGATTTCATATACAGATAGTCATCAATCAACTCTTTGTTTTTTTCATAAAACACATCTAACCGTCCTTTCAACAATTCTAGAAGTGACGTATGGATAGAAGTATTATTTAAATCAGCTGATATTTTTATAGGACTTTTCATTAAGAATAAATGTAGATAAAAGAGATGTCTGAATCATTTCAACTGGGCACATAAATCTATAAAATATGTTAGATATTCTTTGTCTTTGTTAAAAACTTTTGATTTCAAGGAGATATTTAATATTAAACGGCCTACTAGCCTTTATAAATATATCTTTTAATATAATAGACTTCTTATGCAAAAACAGCTAGATAAAAAAGAATGGTTTAATAAAAACGATATACTTGAAATATACCCTATTGGTATCACTACCTATAAAAGCAGAATTAAGAGGTTATCCTCTCCTGAATATTCAAGGTATACAAGATTCAATTCCTTAAAATTAGAAAACTCTAATCTCGATGCAATACCAATAAGAGAAATTCATCGAGATATATTAAATGAACTTTTTGGGGATACTAGAAGGCCTAATCTAAGCGATACAAGTAAAGTAGTAAAATGGGTAAATAATTGTCGGTGGCATTGGTTTGGAGATATTGTTCCTTCAAAAACTCTACCAAATGAATTGAAAGGGAAAATGAAGTATCTATTTAAAAGTTTAAAAAATGATGGTGGTAAAGAGAATAATCTTGTAATGTTTTATTCTATTGAACCAAATACTGATGATAGTTTTTTTCATTGCCATTTTCTAATTAGAGATGATTTAGGTGTATTGAAAGAAAAAGAAATCACAAATAGATTGGAATTGGTATGTGAACCGAATACCTCAACTGAAACAAGAATATACCTTAAGAAATATGACTATTATAATTTTGGTAAGAGAGGCTCTGATTACACTCTGAAAAGACTTGAATACGGGTTTGATATAATGAAGTAACCTTGTTTTTGTAAAAACAAAGTTAATGCCAGGGGGGGTAGGTGGGGTATAAATAATTACTAGGTATCCCCCGTCCTTCCGCCCCCCCCAATGAATATAAATTTCTGTTCTATCCCCTTTATGGGGTAATGACCCATTTTCTGAAAAACTTCAAAAAACAGAAAAAATAATTTCGGCAATTTTTTCTAAAAATGGACTTTTTAATTACACTATACTATTTATAGTAAAATAATTAATATGCCATATTGCGAACATCTTGAAAACATAACACATGATGCAAAAAAGTGTGAAATTGAAGTTGACCTCTGTGATAACGTATTGGAATGTGCTTGTTGTGCATTTTTTTTAGAAAAATATAAACAAGTCGTAGTTGACGAGATTATAGATGAACTTAACAATCTACCAAAGGAAATTACACGGGTAAAAATACCCCTGCTTCCAGTTCCTGATAATAAGTCATATTATTCTTTTAACGGAATTGAAACCATTGTCTTTAATTTTTTCAGAACTAACAATCCAAAGCAGAAACAGGAATTAGAAAAACAAAAGTCTTATTTAAAAATTTATTACGAAAAAAACTCACTTTTCAATTTACCAATTATTCAAATTGAGGTAATATTCCTTGGAAAATTACATTCAAAAACGATTGACTCTTTTTGGAAGACCCTAAAAGCGGAAATATTATTTTTCACAGGGTCAGTCGGTGATATTGATGTTATTAATGTGACGAGTAAAGAACAATTATCTGATTTATTGCGGATGCCATTGTTAATTGGATATCCTGAATTTAAACTTACTGGTGCTTTATTTGAACATAAGTTTAGCTTAGAGCAAATTGATGAAATGAATTACTTGCATTCAATGAAAGTAATAACGCTGAATATGGGTGAGGTTATTAATAATAAAACTCTAGATTTATTTGAATATCAAAGAGAGTTTATAAAACAGAAAAGACTCAAGTCTAATAGATATTCTGATGAGCTTGATAATGATGAAATTAATGAATTGATTCAGGCGATATTTCCATCAGAGGATAACCTAGAAAGAGAAGACATGTTTAAAGATTTACCTTTTTAAAATATGTTCCGTTATATCCTTTTTTTGCTAGGAAATAGCATATCAAAAAACGAATAAACTACTTGTGCTTTAATCCAGATTGTTGAAAAGGATTATTTCATGTGTAACGCAAAACCATCTTTTCCAAAAAATGCCACTTATCAAAGAACAGCAACTGCTTTCAACATTAGAAAAAACACCTAATTTGAAAGCAATTCGGATATTAACAACATCAGAAAATTTTGAAAGAAGATTTGAGGGCTCGATATCCTTTTTTTTCAAAAAACTAAAAAATTCATTATCGTCAATAGGCGGCCTGTCTAATCGTGAATACTTCAAGGGCTTATCTGGATGTTATTTTACGCTGGAAGAATCTGATAATTTTGAAATCATTATACTTTATGATAGTGCTGTGACTAATCTAAATAGAATTCAGGTATTTGCAAGAATCAAAAAACTACTTGGGTTAAATACCAAAATTGAGTTAGGCGACTATTTTGACTATTCTGACCGAATTAAACAAATGGTTGGAATTGTAAGAAAGACACAAACATTCGGAGATTTTTATTTTAATAAGCACAAGCTGGCAGATTAAAGGTTGGAGTGTATTTTAGCCTAAATGAAGCCCAATCATAGAAAACGGTTAGAATCTTATATTAGACTTCTTAGACTTTTTGAAGTAGAGTTAAAGTCATACCATCAGGTATTTGATAATGATTTTTATAAAATTAATTATATAATTAAAAGGGAAAGATTTTCCAATGATGCTCAGCTAAAAATCACTCTAACAATTATCAAACAGTCCTTATGGATGTTTTTAAAAAATGAATCAGATAGTTTAAAAGGAATACTTGAAAACTATTGTCGTTATTTCTCAGTTTCTGATATAACCATCGTAAGGCCATTACTTTTCCAAACAGACGGGAAAAGAAATAAATCCTTACACAATCATATACCCCCAATCGAAGAAAGGGTGTCTTTCGACCTTTATATGCACGAACCGAAGTGGGTAGAAATGCAATAGTGCCATTTTTGTTATTAAGAGCACTCGCAAAGCATTCAATTTCAATGCCTTAAAAAAAATAGCATTGCCAGTAGTGCCAAAAGGCGTAGCATAGCCTCAAAAAAGGAACTATGACTACAAAATTGAAATCAGCTGAACATCTTGAAGAAATTGAAGTGAACAAACTTCTTAAGTTTCTTCAACAAAATCAACTTTGGACATATTACATCTTAGTAAGATTGGGAATCTCAACAGCACTTAGATATTCTGATTTGTCCCAACTAATATGGAAAGACCTACTTGGTCGAAATAAAATTATAATTAAAGAGAAAAAAACTGGCCGAGTAAGAGAAATACCTCTCAACCCTGACCTTGTCCAAAATCTAACTGCAATTCATGTAAAAATGGGCAACCCTGAAATTACATCTAGGATAATACCACTAAAAATTAGAACAATTAATAAACAATTAAAAATCTATGCAGCTAAAAGTGGCATAAGAGGAAAAAGAATTAGTTCTCATAGTTTTAGAAAAACTTTTGGTAGGGAAGTCTGGAAAAGAAATAACTACTCTGAAGCATCCTTGGTAAAACTTTCCCAACTGTTTAGACATTCTTCAACCTCTATAACAAGAATATATCTATCAATTACCAAAGAAGAGGTTGAGAATCTTTATGATATCCAAGATTTATTCGTTTATTAAAAATTATTACTTGAAACGAAGTTGAAGGTTAAGTTTGAAATATAAATTGCCATCTCGCTCTTTGTATATTTTCCCAAATCCATGGCGACTACTTGAAGGTGTATCGAACTTAGTATTATTATATAGATAGTTTTTAAATGATTCAAGGTCGACAACGTGAAATCCATGGAGATGTCCATTTTCATCTACAACAATAGTTCCATTTGATGTGTATTCTCCATTCCATTTTTTTCCAGGGAAAAATCCACATGTATAGTCAAGCAAAAGCTTTTTTGTTTTATGAACTAACATTTCAATACCCTCTTGTCCTATCTTTTTTGCTAAAGTTCCATCATTAACTATAAATTTTAATGCGGAATCGATAGAGGACTTTCCTTTACTGAAATAAGTCAATAATAACTCGCCTAAAATTATCGGCATTTGAGAATCAACCATAGCGAGGTTATAATTCATTACATCCTTTTCTGCTTTAAAGAACTCCATTTTACCGCCAGTTTCTGTAATGAATTGTAATCTGTCTTTAATTTTTTTGGAGCCTTCAATTGCATTAACCTCATCAATTAATTCATGATTAAAATTAGAAACAGAATAGATGAAGTTGGTATTTGATGAGGCATTTAATAGAGTTGGCTTAGCTCCTAATAATCCCTTAATTCCCAAACCTTCATCCTTTTTCTTTAATCCCAAATAGTCAAAGTCTAATAAAATATCAGCTTTTTGAAAGCTAGAACCTCCTTTTTCAAATTGCACACCCAATTCTGATTCCAAAAGAGAAAACTCAGGTATTTCGAAAGTGCCTGACGCATTTAAAATAGCTTTTCTTAATTTTTCTAATCTTTGTTTTGGGAAAATTTCATCTGTTTTAAACCTAATTTCCTTTTGAGTAATTTTATTTTTTAAAATAAATGTATCTCCTTCGAATATGATGAAATCAAATTTGATATTATGATTTGTTACGCGCTCAACTTGCAAATAACTTTTTGTATTTAAGAGATTTTCATCAGATAGGTATATTTTTTTTTCAGTAATTATCTTAATGAATGCATATGGCTCTGCCCATTCACCTTTATTTAGTCTTCCCATATTATTATTTGTTTTAGAGGATAAGCTTTCCATATAATTTACCATTGCCCCTCCCACGATTCTAATTGCATCTACAGCAACACTATTTCCAAGTTGTTTCATGGCTTGAACATTATTTACTGGAAATACAAAATCATCAGGAAATCCTTGCATTTTTTTTCCTTCTTCGGGTCCGATGCGAAACACTTTTCCATCAACATAATATGAGTCCCAGTTTCTTCTGTCGTTTATATCCGAACCCCTTCCTCCAACACGAAGTGTAAAGCCTATTACTCTGTCGCACTTTCCTCCTAGAACCTTACTCATATTATATTTTAAAGGAGTAGGGTTTGGAAAAGAAAATCCCATCCCCAACTCATTATCGTCTCTAAATCCTATTATAAAAGTTCTTGGTCTATGCTGTGGTAAACCATAGTCTGAAGCTTTGACTATTTTGTAATGGACTGAATAGCCGAGATGATTTCTTAGGATATCTAAAATTACTTTTAGGGTATTCCCGTTATCATGTGTCGAAAGACCTCTTACATTTTCCAAAAAGAATGCTCTGGGTTTTTTTGCTTCAATAATTTCAGCGATATTAAAAAAAAGATTCCCTCTCTCTGAGCTATGATTATCATCAAATCCTCTCTTGTATCCTGCTTGGCTAAATGGTTGGCAAGGGAAACCTGCACACAAAACATCAAAATCTGGGATTTCTTCAGGTGCTATTTTTCTAATATCATCATTGAATAAATTACTTTCGAATAGTTCAGGGGAAATTTTTTTATGATTTTCTTCATATGTTTTACGGGCAAATGAATCTATTTCAGATGCAAACACACATTTTCCTCCTAGGCTATGCATGGCCAAATGAAAACCACCAATTCCCGCGAATAAATCTATAAAAGTGAATCTATGCTCCATACAACCAATTAGTATTTTTAGGAATATCCAAAGTGCATTATAACAAAAATTATGAATGATTTATCTATAAACTTTCGATTCCTGTTCCAAATCTTAATTTAAACTGCAAGATTTACTGCACTTATTATCCTTGTAGACAGAAAAAAAGGTCAATTCTTTAGTTTTTTACACTTAGAATCAACCTCTTGGTAGTCCCGACAGGAATCGAACCTGTATCTAAAGTTTAGGAAACTTCTATTCTATCCATTGAACTACGGGACCAGCCTTCCTGCCAGATGCAGGGGCAGCAAAATTACTCAATATATCTTTTTAACAAAGCTTATTTTCATTTTAGTTTTAATTTGAAGCGTAATTTGGTGCCTAAATCGATTTTCAACCCAATTCTAAATGAAATTTAACCAGAAGCTAATATCAACGCTGGTGGTTTTGGCCTTCTGGCTCATGCGCACGTTTGGTCAGCAATACCAGGCGGTGCATGGCTCCAACTATGCCGGTAGCCTCGGTGTAATGAACAATCCTGCATCCGCCCTTTCTTCGCCACTGCCATGGGATGTTACCCTTTTGGGGCTTCAGCTCAAAAACAGTACCAATTTTTTCTACATCGAAAAATACGATCCCACAGGAAAGAATCCCCAATTGGCAGCCTGGCTTCAGAATGGTGAGTACAAGAGAAGGTTGAATACCCAGTTTAACATGAACCTGCTCAATGCTCGTTTCAGGACATCCAACAGATCGGCGGTTTCATTTGGTATGAATGTCCGGTCAGCCTCTCTTGGTGGTTCATCAACCTATAATTTTATTGATACCATCCTTGAGCCCAATACTTTTCTGAAAGTCAACATGAACAACCAGCCCCTTGATGCATTTGTCAGGAGCAGTACCTGGGCAGAAGCTTATGGCAGCCTTGCCTTGAACCTGGCAGACAAGAAGCATTTCATTTGGAATGCCGGGGTTACCATCAAATCCAACATGGGCCTTGCAGGCATTCATGCCTCCATCACAAATGGTCAATTCAAGGAATATGTACGTCCTGTTTATAATTTATACGAGGTGACCACCGCTGACCTGAACTATGGATATTCTGCCAATCTTGATTTTTGGGATCCGGCGGCCAGCACCAATTCCAATCTAAAGCGCTATTTCAACCAATCCAGGCGAGGAGGGTCAATAGACCTGGGCATGGAGTGGATCATCAAAGACCAACAACAGATAGAACTCTTCAACAACAAGAGCCAGTACAATTATACCTGGAAATTGGGCATTTCCCTGCTCGACCTTGGCTATGCAAAGTATTCATATGGACTTGAATCAGTGAGCACTTCAGGTGTGAAACCCAATATCAATGGTATTGCCCTGGCCAGAAAATTTGACTCTACCATTATCGGGCTTGATGTCTTGAATGATTCCATCCAGACAGCAGTAGGCCAGTTCAACACACTGACAGGGGACTTCATGATCAGTCATCCCACAAGGCTGGTGTTCAATGTAGACAGGCAAATTACAGACCTGATCTACATCAATGCTGAATTGTCTATCCCTATCCAAGCCCTGCCTGCAGCAACTTACATGCAGACGCGAGACTTTAATCTTTTGACCATAACACCCAGGAGGGAAACCCAAAAATATGGGGTCTATTTGCCGCTGTCTATTACAAGGGAGGGAAGTTTCTGGATTGGTGCGGCCGTTAAAGCAGGGCCTGTTTTGTTTGGATTCCACCGTGTTCCCATCGGCACCAAGACTTCTTATCAAAATGGAGGGGCTTATCTTGCCTACACCATCAGCCCCAGCGAAAAACTCAGGAAACCCAAAGGAAAGATCATCAAATGTCCGAAGTAGCTTAGCTGAGGATGCTCTTGATCACATTGCCGTGAACATCGGTCAGCCGGAACCGTCTTCCCTGAAACTTGTAGACCAGTTGCTCATGGTCAATGCCCATGAGGTGTAACATGGTTGCCTGAAAATCATGCACATGCACAGGGTCTTTGATGATATTATAACCGAAATCATCTGTCAGTCCATGGCTATAGCCCGCCTTCACACCTGCTCCTGCCATCCACATGCTGAAGCATTTGGGATGATGGTCTCGCCCGTATCCATCCCTTGTCAACTTACCTTGCGAATAAACGGTTCTTCCGAATTCACCGCCCCAAACAACCAATGTATCTTCCAGCATGCCTCTTCTTTTGAGATCAGTAATGAGTGCTGCTGTTGGCTGGTCAATCTGTGAGCATTGATGACGTATCCCCTGTGGTAGGCTTCCGTGGTTGTCCCAACCCTGGTGATAGAGCTGTACAAAACGCACATCTTTTTCCAGGAGTTTTCTAGCCAAAATACAATTGGCTGCATAGCTTCCATTCTCGCGGCTGTCTGGCCCATAAAGGTCAAAAACCTCTTTTGTTTCGTCACTGGTGTCCATCACTTCGGGTACCGAGGTTTGCATTCTGTACGCCATTTCATATTGGGAAATCCTGGCATTGACTTCTGGGTCGCTCCAGGCCTCATTTTGGACTTCATTCAACTGTTGAAGGTAGCCAAGCATCTCTTTCCGGTCTGCGCCGTCATAGCCCTCAGGATCCTTCAGGAAGAGCACCGGGTCCTTGCCAGACCTGAATTGCACACCCTGGTGTTCAGAAGGGAGAAAACCATTTCCCCAAAGCCTTGCATAGAGCGGCTGGTCTTTGGAGGCATTTTTGGAAATCAGCACAATGAATGCCGGCAGGTTCTTGTTTTCAGATCCCAGGCCATAACTCAGCCAGGAACCGATCGAAGGCCTGCCAGGCAGTTGGTGCCCCGTCTGAAAAAAAGTAATCGCAGGGTCATGGTTGATCTGTTCTGTATACATGGACCTGATCAGGCAAAGTTCGTCCACTACTTGTGCGGTATAGGGCAGGAGCTCGCTCACCCAGGTACCACTCTTTCCGTGTTGTTTGAAATCATACAAAGAGGGCACCACAGGAAGGGATGATTGGTTTGCACTCATGCCCGTCAGCCTCTGGCCTTTGCGGATGGAGTCAGGGAGTTCGGTGCCAAAAAGATCGCGGAGTTTGGGCTTGTAGTCAAATGTTTCAAACTGAGAAGGTCCGCCCGCCATGAAAAGAAATACCACCCTTTTTGCTTTCGGGGCGATGGTGGGTAAGGAAGACATGATTCTATCTTCCATCGTAGCACCCACAGTACTCAGTGGGGCGATGAGCTGCTGAAGCGCAACGGCACCCATGCCCATGGCGGTCTTGTTCAAAAAATTTCTGCGGTCAATGGTATGATAAAGCCCCTTCAGGTCTGCTGCACCAAGTCTTTTTTCTGCGTGATGATGGCCCATGGGTTTATCGTTTGGTTATTGAAGCATCAGAATTCATGATGGTGCTGGCCACTACTGCATTCGCTGCAACCAGTGCCTTGTCCACTTGGGCATTGACTTTATAAAGCCCGGCAGACAACCAGCCTTTTGTCTTTTCAGGGTTCATCCTGAACTTGTCCAACTCCTGTTTGTACAAAGCTTTGAGGATATTGAGCTCTTTGGCTGAAGGGGATCTTCCTGTAAGTTTCCGGTAAGTTTTGGTGATGGCGAAGTCCTGGTCCGTTTCTTTGCTCATGGCATCACCCAATACTTTTGATGCTTCAATATAGGTCGGGTCGTTCAACAGAACCAGGGATTGAAGGGGTGTATTGGTCTTCTGCCTGCGCGACAAACAAGAGCTTCTTTCTGACGCATCAAAAGTTGCCATGGTTGGGTTGGGAACCGTCCTTTTGGCAATGATGTAAAGACTTCTCCTGTACACAGCATCAGTGCTGTCAGCCACATAAGTGGAACTGTTGATCTCCCACAATCCTGCAGGTTGGTATGGTTTGATGCTCGGACCTCCAATTTTTTTGTTGATCAGCCCGCTGGCTGTCAGCACATTGTCGCGCATCATCTCTGCAGTAAGCCGGTTGGCGGGGCCTCTGGCCAGGAGCCTGTTCTCGGGATCTATTTCTCGTAGTGCAGGAGATGCATAAGAATCCTGCCTGTAAGTAGAAGACATGACCATCAGTTTGACCATTTTTTTCAGGTCCCATCCGGATTCCTGCAGCTCCACTGCAAGCCAGTCCAGCAAGGCAGGATTGCTCGGAAGTTCTCCCTGGTTGCCAAAATCTTCGCTGGTTTTTACGATGCCAATGCCAAAGAATTGCTGCCACAACCTGTTCACCACAACCCTTGAGGTGAGTGGATGGTTTTCATTGGTCAACCATTTTGCCAATCCCAAACGGTTCTTGGGATATGAAGCAGGGAAGGGGAATATATCAGCAGGAGTATTGGGGAAGACCTGGGGCCCTGGCTGGTCATATTGTCCTCGATTGAGGATGGTTGTTCTTTTGGGAACAGCCATCTCTTCCATGACCATGATCTGCTTGACCTTTGTGAGTGAATCATTGAGGGTTCTCCGCAATTTTTTCAATTCTTCCAGGGATGCTTGCACAGAGGGTGCGACAGCCATGGTATAATAATCAGCCAACAATTCCTTTTCTGTTGTGCTGAGCTGTTCCTTTGTTTTTCCTTTCAATTGCGCCCAATTGTTTTTGTTGGCCAATATCCCCAACTCAAAAGGTGTCAAGAGCCTGTTGTACACTGTCACATCATCAATCCTTCCTCCCTTGAAACCCACGCCACGCCACCATCCGCCAATTTGCAGGCCTGGTTCTTTTTTTCTATTGAACAGGATGTCCTTGTAGAGTTTATCGATGATCACCGTCATGGGCAGCTGATCTCCATTCTGGTGAAGGTTGAATCCGGATGCCTTTGAAGATCCATCATAGGTAAGGCTGAGTTGTATCCATTTTTCACGTGGGACTTCCGTTTGAGATAGTTTGATGATGGCATTGGATGGTGCACTGTGGGCCATCAGTATTTCAAGGCGATTGTTCTTGAGGTAAACGTGAAACCCTTTAAAATTGTACAAGCGCTCTCCTTCATTTTTGTGGAAGATGACCCCTTCTTTCATGTCTTTCGGAATCCAAACCCACATCCCAATCGTGAAAGGTTCAGCACTGCTGAAAACACCGGTGGGGCTGAGGTCCAGGTATACATCCCCATTCAATGCAATCACCTCTGCACCGCGTCCGGAGCTGAATACAGGTTTATCACCTCCTGCACCCGCTTCATGTTTCATTTCCCCTTTCTGTGCGGTATCTATTTTGTTGACCAGGTTGCCGTCCAGTTCAAAAAATGCATTCAATCCTTTTTGAGGGATGATTTCATTGGCAAGCGCTTGGTAGGATCCATTGCTGATCCATGTGTTGAAACCTTCAACAGCATTGGCTTTTTGCAGCGATGTTTGCTTTTCTGCTTCAGCAATTTTTCCTTTCATGGTAAGGATGATTTGCTCCTGCTGCTCAGTGGGCAACAACAAGGTAGGCGTTGGCAAATCATCATTCCATGCGATTTGTCCTGCTTCTGCCACATTGTTGAAAAAGCTGAACATCTCGTAATAGTTCTTCTGCGAAACCGGATCATACTTGTGATCATGGCAACGGGCGCATCCAACAGAAAGGGCCATGAATGCATCACCCATGGTATTGGTGCGGTCCATCACATATTCGGTCTGGTATTCCAATTCAACGATTCCGCCTTCCATGTTCTGTTGATGGTTCCTGTTGAAAGCAGTAGCAATCAACATGTCACGCGTTGGGTTGGGCAAGAGGTCTCCAGCCAATTGTTGGTGGATAAACGTATTGTAAGGCATGTTGATGTTGAAGGCATTGATCACCCAATCCCGGTAGGGAGACATGTCCCGCAGCCGGTCAACGGTATAACCATGCGTGTCAGCAAACCTTGCAAGGTCCAGCCATTCGGCGGCCATTCTTTCGCCATAATGCTTTGACTGCAGCAAACGATCCACCTGCTTTTCGTAGGCATTGGGTGAATTGTCTTGGACAAAGGCATCAATTTCTTCCAGCGTTGGCGGAAGGCCGGTCAGGTCCATGCTGACCCTGCGCAGGAGCAATTCTTTTGTCGCCTGTTTGGAGGGCTGAAGGTTGTTCTGTAAAAGTTGAGCAAAAACAAAATGGTCAATAGGGTTCACGCCGTTCAATGATGCGGGAATGTTGGGAACAGGTTTTTTTGCCGGCTTCACAAAAGCCCAATGGGGCTGGTATACAGCGCCTTCTTCAATCCATTTGATCAGGTAGGCCTTTTCTTTGGCAGATAAGTCAAGGTGGGATTGAGGCGTGGGCATTTTATACTCAGGGTCCGCTGATATGATCCTGTGGAATACTTCGCTTTTCGCCAGCTTTCCAGGAGCGATGGCCACTTTTCCGGGGCTCTCCGGCAGCAACGCGTAGGCTGCTGCAGATTGGTCCAAACGCAGGCCAGCTTTTTGTTTGGCCTTGTCTGGACCATGGCAGGCAAAGCATTTATCCGAGAGGATGGGCTTCACATGCTGGTTGTAATCCATTGGTGTGTTGATCTTTCTGTATTCTGCAGCCACGTCTGCGGGCAGCTTTGGTACATCATTTTGCTCCGGTGCAAGAATGAACAGGCTTGGAACCAATGGGATGATATACTTGAGCATCATATCATTTTTTTGTTGAATCAGGTTTTTTGAATGAGAATCCACCTGCTTCGATGGTCAGGTTCGGCAAGGCCTGTTTGAGTTTTGCTATGCCTTCTGCTGTAGCATTGGTCTTCCACAAGAACAGCGTTTTGAGGTTCTTGCAGCCAGAAAGTTTTTCCAATCCTTTGTCTGAAATGGCAGTACCATAAAGGTTCAATTGTTCCAGGGATTGCATTGATTTAATCTGATCCATCCCTTCATCAGTCACCTTGCTTTTTTCCAGTTGAAGCTGTCTGAGGTTGTTGAACTGTCTTATCTTTTGCAGGTCCTGGTCAGTCACCGCCTGGTTGGTAAGCTTCAATTGCACAACCTGTTCTTTCAAAACAATGGCCTGATCCAGCATCTTGCCGTTGAAATTTTTCAGGTTCACAAAATTCAGGGATAGACCATTGGATCCTGATTGAATCGGGGTAACAACCACATTCATTTTTTTGATAGCATCAATGTTGATTGGATTGGCTGCAGCAATGCTTATCGTTTTTGTTGGGACAACCGTTGCCGTTTTTTCAACTGCTGGTGACGGCGGAGGTTCAACTGCTTGAGGAACTGATTCAGTGATCTTGACAACAGTGGTTTCAATTGTGGTTTTGGCAAACGGATCAGCCATTTTGACCCAACGATGAATGGTGGCAATCTCGCTGGCACTGAGTTGTTTTTTGCCCTTGGGTGGCATATGGTCTTCATCCTCCAAAGGCAGCAGCAGGTGGGTATAAAGCTTGCTGTTGTCGGCATCTCCAGCTGTCAGCACAGCGCCATTCTTACCACCTTGCTTGATGAACTCCTCTGAATCAAGCCTCAGTCCTCCCTTCTTTTTGATTTTTGAATGGCAGGTATAACATTTGCTTTGAAGAATACCCACTACCTGGTCTTCGTAAAGGGAGATTTCGCGAGGGGCAATGGCTTTTTCAGCGATTGAATCTGGTTTAGGCGCTTCAATTGAGATTTTTACTGTTGAATCTAAAACCTTCTCTACAAGTGTTGTTTCTTCATCAACAAGACCGAAAAAATAATCTTCACCATGGGTAAGGGTTCCGCCCAAATGTCCAGCAATGGCCATCACAGCACAGGTAGTCCACACCAGCAGGCGCCTGTATTTGGCTATGAAATATGCCATAAATCCAAGTACGCAGGTGGCAATGCCTGTCCATTGGTGCTTTTGGACCAGATCAACATCGTATTCACCCGATCCTGCGAGCAAATAGCCTGCAACACAAGCAATCAGTGATGAAACCGCACCACTCAACAAGGCGTATGACAATGCCGCATCAAATTGTTTTCTTTTTTCAGCACCGAACAGGCTGATGATAAATGCAAATGAAAAAATGCCAATAGGAAGATGAACCAATAACGGATGAAGGTGTCCGATCAGTGCTGTGTTGATGGAAGACAAAAATTGAATATCACCCACGTTGATTAAAGTGCTTTTTTCATTTTAACAAGCTCGATCCTGGTATCTGTCACTTCCAGTATTTCAAATTCGAATTTACCGATTATGATCTTCTCTTTTTGTTTTGGGATGGATTCATTGTGGTGAATAATATACCCGGAAACGGTTTCTGATAGATTCATTTCCAGACCAAGCTTGTATTTCTCATTGAGTGGCTCAATTTCAAGCCTTCCGGAGAACTCATATTCATCCTCGCCTACCTCTCGCTCCGTCAATTCCTCAAAGTCATACTCGTCTTTGATTTCACCAAACAGCTCTTCCAGCAGGTCCTCCATGGTGATGATGCCAGAGGTTCCCCCAAATTCGTCCACTACCCAGGCCATGCTTTTTCGCTCCTTGATCAGCAAATTCATGAGATCAGTAGCCGTCATGCTCTCTGGCACTGCAGGAATGGGAAGCATAATTGAACCAATGTTCTCAGGTTGTTTAAACAATGAGATTTGGTGCACATACCCAACAATATTGTCTATGTTTTTTTCATAGACGACCAGCTTGCTGAGGTTGGTAGCGATGTACCTGTTTTTCAATTTTTCTATGGATTCATTCACACTGATCGCCTCTATTTCTTTTCTAGGCACAAGGCATTGGCGAATCTTCACATACGGCAGGGTCAGCGCGGCCTCAAACAATTCCTTGTTCATTTCCTGGCTTTCAAATTCCTTCTCATCCCTTTGCTGGATGAAATTTTCCAGTTCCAGCCGCGTAAAATTATTCTTGTTTTTCCTGATGTGTACATTCACCAGGTTCTTCAGGATCCATTCAGAGAGGGAGACAAAATAATTGGCAATGGGGTAGAAAATATTATAAATGAAACGCAGCATGGGCGCAAGAAAGAACATCAACGTATCTGCCTTTGACCTGAAAATGGCACGGCAAAAAAAGAAGTATATCATGAAGGCCCCTGTTGACACCACCAGGTCAAAAAGAATCCTGATGTAGAGAAAATAAGGCACAAAATCTTGGGACAGATAGCTCTCGGTTGTTTTCCAAAGTGGGGTCAGAAATTCATCCACCAATAGTCCATAGATGACAAGGCATATGATGATGCCCACGAGCATCGCACTGATGAACTTTGCAGGCTCATCCAGGTAGGCGGAAAGGGTATAAGCGCTTTTGGAACGTTGTTTTTTGCGCAACTCGATCGATAACCTGTTGAGTGATACAAAACCAACTTCTACTCCGGCAAAAAAACCTGCCAGTAAAAAAGCAATCAAAATGCCAGACAATAAAAGAGTTCCCATAGTGTTCATTTAGGCATGCGCATTCCTGGCTGCTAACCAAGAAATTTGGCGATGATCTCCTTCACCTCGTTTGTAGCCCTTTCAAGGTCATCATTCATGATTACCTTGTCAAAGCTATTCCTGTATTCCATTTCTTCTTTGGCTTTGCTGATTCTGGTATGGATGTGCTCTGCAGATTCAGTTCCCCTGCTCATCAATCTTTGTTGCAGGATCTCGATGGATGGTGGTTCGATGAAGATGGTCAATACCCGTTCTCCAAACATTTTTTTTACATTCAAGGCACCTTTTACATCAATATCCAATAAGGGTGTTTTGCCCTCACTCCAGATTCTTTTCATTTCATCAACGGTAGTGCCGTAATACATTCCCGGGTATACCATTTGCCACTCCACAAACTGATCTTTGGCGATTTTTTCTTTGAATTGTTCTTCTGCAATAAAAATATAGTCAACTCCATCGGTCTCTCCACCACGGATCTTTCTTGTGGTTGCGGAGACGCTGAAAGAGAGCTGATCGGCCATGGCCGCAAGCAGTCTGGTCTTGATGGTTGTTTTGCCGGCACCTGATGGTGCAGTCAGGATGATGATCTTATGCTGTTCTGTTTCACGCATGGTGTCTGGATCTTCAAAAGCTTTCATAAAAGTCAAAATGACTTCAGGTCCTTACTTGAAACGCTTTTTCCCGAATTTCTGGGGAGGCCTGTTTTTCCCACCGCCAATAGCATTGCCGCCACCATTCGGGCGATTGCGTTGTTGGAATCCACCGCTTTTACCGCGTTTTTGGAAACGGTCATCCTGTTCCCTGTAAGCCCTTACAAATGGAGTGCTGGTAAATTCAAGCTGTCCTTTTGTGATGGAGTTCAGCTCACTCCTGATGCTTTCATCAGGAATCAGTTCTTTGTGCCATGTATTGTAGGCAAGCTTCATGTAGTAGGCAATGATATGAGAGAAGCCAGAGCGTTTTTCCTCATTTTCCTCTGCCATTGCCTTGGCAATCACCAGTTCAAGGTGTTTCCCAAGGTGATAGTATTTCGGATGCCTTTTAGGGTAAGGCAAGGGTGCCGGCTTTGCCATCAGCGACTCCCGCGTAGGAATCGGATAGGGGCTTTCCACTTCCAGTTTGAAATCTGAAATCAAAAAAAGATGGTCCCAGAGCTTGTGCCTGTAATCCTCGATATTCTTGAGTTGTGGGTTGATGAACCCCATCAGTTCTATGACTGCCTGTGCATTTCTTAGTCTTCTTTCCTTGTCTTCGATGGAAAGGATATGCCCCACCATCTGCTGCACATGCCTACCGTACTCCCTCATCACAAGGTGACTTCGATTGGTATTGTATTCCATTATTGTCTTTTGAGAGCAACAAAAATAAGGTTTATGGGGCGATTTTGAGAATATTTTGACATGGGGGCTACCATTTCATAATTTGCGGGCATGTGTTTTCATAATGGAATCGACGTAAATCGGGCAGAACATATCAAGCTCAAAAACAAGGCTAAAAAAGTAAAGGACCTGCAATTGAACCTTGATCAGCCCTATGCCAGTGGTTTTGACTATCCTTTTTGGCCAGTACTTAAGCCGATCGAGGGTGGCAATGATTTTGTTCCAGTGATGATGCATTGGGAGTTCATCCCCTCCTATATCCGTTCTGTTGAATCTTTGCTTCATTTCAGGAAGGGAGGACTAAACGCCAGAACGGGCAGGAAGGACATCCCTCACAATACCCTCAATGCCATCGGGGAAGAGGTCTTGAATAAACCCACTTATAAGGAAGCGGCGCTGAAGAGAAGATGCCTTGTGCTTTCATCAGGATTCTATGAGTGGAGGCATTTTATACCCCCTGGGGGCAAAGACACAGCCTATCCTTATTATGTTTCGGTCAAGGGACAGGAGTATTTTTTCATGGCAGGCATTTACAATCCTTGGGTAGATCAGGAGTCTGGGGAGGTGGTCGATAGTTTTTCCATCCTGACGACAGCTGCCAATCCGCTGATGGAAAAAATTCATAACAAAAAGAAGAGAATGCCTGTCATCCTTCCCGAAGAACAGGCGGAGCAGTGGATCAAGGATGATCTTTCTATTGAACAGATAGGAGCATTGGCAAGATTTCAATTGCCAACAGAACAGCTGGAATTCCATACCATCCGAAAGGACTTCAGACAACTCGAAGAACCAAGAGAAGCATTTCTATACGAGGAGCTCCCTCCAATTGAATAAAGGCCTTCAACACCCTCAACTCCTTCAACCACTTCAACTACCTAAACCCTCACATAAACCTTCCTCTTATCCATGATATACCCCACCAGCCAACAAACCATCATCAGCGCAATGGAATACAGCAACGCGCCCCACGGGCCGGGTGTAATTTTCTGAAAGAAATCCTTGCTGATCACAGCGGTCAGGCTTCTGCCGTCTGCGTCCCTGATCAGGTTGAAGGTCTTTGGGATGAAGCTGGACAAGACGTAAATAAAGAGTGGATTTTTCCCGAATACTTCAAAAAAATAATTGCCTGTCCGGAAGGTTGTTTTGGCATTCAGGTACACCAATGATCCAATCAACAACATGGAGATGCCACAGGTATACAAAACATAAGAACTGGTCCAGATTTTTTTGTTGATGGGGAAGCTGTAGTTCCAGCAATAGGCAATCGCCATCAGGGCTGCACCGCCCAGCAATACCTTTGCAATGCCCTCATAATCTTTGCCTTTTTCGCGCAGCAGTACCCCCGCGAAATACCCGATGATCACATTTATGGCAGCAGGGAAGGTGCTCAGGAATCCTTCTGGTTCAAATGCAATCCCTTCACCCTTGTACATATGGTTTTCGCCCACCAGCCATTTGTCAATGGGTACTCCAAGATTTCCCATCATGGTATAATCTCCTCCAAGGTACAATGCCAGCCAATATCCGAGCAAAATGGCGATGCTTGCAAAGATGACGGCCTTTCTTGAAAGAAAATGAATCATTGTTGCCGCAATTCCATAGCAGAGAGCGATGCGGGCCAGGACCCCAAAAATGCGCGTCTTGTCAATTGTTTTAGGCACCCATTCGCCAGCATTATTGATGCTTACAAACGGATACCAGGACAATAGGTATCCAATTAAAAAGATCAGAAAAGTTCTTTTGAGGATTTTGCCCGCAACCTTTCCGTTACCCATTCCGGCCATTTTAGGCATGGTGAAGGCCATGGCATTGCCCACCGCAAACAGGAAGGAAGGGAATACAAGGTCTGTTGGTGTAAATCCATGCCAGGATGCATGTTCAAGCGGTTCAAACGGGGCTGATCCGGCTTGGTTGTTCACGATGATCATGAAGCATACTGTCATCCCCCTGAATACATCAAGGGCTGTAAAGCGTTCTGTTGTTGACATGATAGAGCAGGTTGGTTGGGTCGATGAATTTAAGCAATTTGTACAAAAGTGGTTTACTCAACTATTTTATTTAATTTGACGACCGCTTAACCACTTGCCATGACCAACAGGATCGGAATGAATTTGCTGCTATGGGGAACCGAAATCGATGCATCCCTCTTTCCGGTATTAGAGCAAATCAAGGCTGCTGGTTACGATGGTGTGGAAGTCCCCATTTTTGATACCAATCCCAGCCATTGGGAACCATGGCGGAAAAAGTTGGACGAATTGGAGCTCGACAGGGTTGCAGTAACCATCAATGGACCCGATCATCACCAAATCAGTGCGGATCCAGCCATGCGGCATAAAACCCTTGAAAGAAACAAGCAGGCCCTGGAATGTGCGCAGGTATTGGGATCCAGCCTCCTCACCGGTCCTTATCATTCAGCACTTGGTGTATTTACAGGAAGCAAATCATCCGCAGACGAAAACAGCTGGGCTGTAGAAAACCTATTTGCTTTGGCCGAGCATGCCAAATCATTGAACATCACCCTTGGCCTTGAATACCTGAACAGGTTTGAGAGTTATCTGGTTTCCTGTACAGACGAATTGATCGCGTTGGTGGACCGTGTTGGTCATCCCAATTGTCAATTGATGTTTGATTCATTTCATGCCAACATTGAGGAAACCAATCTTGGCGATGCCATCAGAAAAATGGGCAACAGATTGGTACACGTGCAGTTGTCTGAAAACACCCGGGGCACATTGGGAAGCGGTCATGTTGATTTCAAGGATATTTTAACAGCACTGGAGGACATCAATTACAAGGGCATGATCAGCATAGAAGCATTCAGCAGCAAACTCAGTGCTGCCAACATTTGGCGCAACATGTTTCATTCTGAAATGCAACTCGTCAATGACAGCATTCAATATTTAAAAAGCATATAACATGAAAATAAACATTGCCATCGTCGGACTCGGATTTGGTGCAGAGTTCATCCCCATTTACCAAAGGCATCCGCATGCAAACATGTATGCCATTTGTCAGCGCAACGTGGAAAAACTCAATGCCATCGGAGATGCCTTTGGGATTGAAAAAAGATATTCGGATTATGATGAACTGCTGAAGGATCCTCAGGTGGATGCAGTACATATCAACTCACCCATTCCCAACCATGCAGAACAATCATTGAAAGCGCTCTATGCAGGCAAACACGTTGCCTGTACCGTTCCCATGGCAACCAGTGTAGAGGATTGCATGAAGATTGTGAAAGCCTGCAAGCAAACAGGAAAGAAATACATGATGATGGAAACCGTGGTCTATGCACGCGAATTCCTTTTTGTAAAAGAAATGTATGAGAAGGGTGAATTGGGTAAGGTCCAATTCCTCAAGGCATCGCACCAGCAAGACATGGATGGCTGGCCTGACTACTGGCCTGGGCTTCCTCCAATGCATTATGCAACCCATTGTGTTGGCCCGGTTGCCGGCTTGTTGAAGCTCGAAGCCGAGTATGTTTCCTGCTTTGGTTCAGGAACCATCAGGGAAGAACTTGCACAAATCCACAACTCACCTTTTGCCGTTGAATCGGCCCATATCAAGTTCAAAAATTCTGACCTCAGTGCCTATGTGTACAGGTCACTTTTTGATGTTGCGCGCCAGTACCGCGAGAGCTTTGAAGTCTATGGCTCTAAAAAATCATTTGAGTGGGCACTGATTGAAGATGAAGAACATGTTGTGCATACCGCAAAGCTGCCAGAGCACGAGATTCCTGCGAAAGTAAAGGTACCCGACTATGCACATTTGCTCCCAGAAGGAATTAGGGATTTCACCACCAAAGGCGTTTATGATGTGGCCGAAAATACCCACCTGAGCTTCACACAAGGCGCAGGACACGGTGGCTCTCACCCACACCTTGCCCATGAGTTCCTGATGGCGCTTGTTGAAAACCGCGATCCATTCCCGAATGCCGCCCAATCCGCCAACTGGACATCCGTAGGTATCCTTGCCCACGAATCAGCCATGGAAGGCGGCGCCATCAAACATTTGCCGGATTTTTTTAATATATGATGTGGTTTAAAGGTTTTGGGGTTTAAAGGTTTAGGTTATCATCCTATCTCTAAACCCCTAAACCTCTCCACCCCTAAACCCCTCAACCCCTTCAACCTCCTCAACCTCATACCATGAAGTTCCTCCTCACCCTCTCCCTGTTGCTCTCTACTGCATTCGCGCAACAGGCGCGTCGCATTGAAGTACTGTTTCTTGGCGACAAAGGACATCACAAACCTATCGAACGCGTGCCACAACTGATGGCGGCGCTTGGTCCTAAAGGCATCAACATCACCTACACCGATGATTTGAATGACCTGAATCCCAAGACCTTGGGCAAATATGATGCGTTGATGATTTTTGCCAACTGGGATACACTTCCTGCACCAGCAGAAAAGGCACTGTTGGATTTTGTTGCATCAGGTAAGGGCTTTCTACCCATCCATTGTGCTTCCTATTGTTTCAGAAATTCCAGTGAATATGTAAAGCTTGTTGGAGGACAATTCTGGCGCCATACCATGGATTCCATCACCACACAAACAGTGCAGCCCCAGCATCCTGTAATGGCCGACCTTAAGCCATTCACTGCATACGATGAAACCTATTTGCACAGCCAATTGCAGCCAGACAACAACGTGCTGGCGGTGAGGGAGATCAAAGCTGATCAAAAGAAAGATAGGCCAGGCGCCAGCACAGAACCCTATACTTGGACCCGTACGCATGGTAAGGGAAAGGTATTTTATACCGCCTATGGACATGATGAAAGGACCTGGCAGCTGCAAGGTTTCCAGGAGTTGATTTACAATGGCATCATTTGGTCGGTCAACGATGCCGCAAGGGCGGCACATGTGGCCAGGGCTCCACAGAAATTTGAATACCGTGCAGCAAAATTACCGAACTACGAACAGCGTCCTGGTATCCAATACCAGCAGTTGGCATTGGCCCCTCAGGAATCCATGAAGCATATCCAGGTACCGGTGGATTTCAACTTGGAATTGTTTGCTGCTGAACCCAATGTGATGCATCCGATTGCCTTGAGTTGGGATGAGAAAGGAAAACTTTATGTATTAATTACAAAGGACTATCCCAATGAGCGTAAGCAAGAGGGTGGAAGCGATTATATCATGGTTTGTGAGGATACGGATAAGGATGGCAAGGCAGACAAGTTTACACCTTTTGCAGAAGGGCTGAGCATTCCAACAGGCATGGTATTTGCCAATGGAGGATTGATTGTATCACAAGCCCCTCACATGCTGTTTCTGAAAGACACTGATGGAGACGGAAAGGCCGATCTCAAAAAAATCCTTTTCACTGGTTTTGGTACTGGCGATACACACGCGGGCCCATCCAACCTGCACTATGGATTCGACAACTGGATTTGGGGATGTGTTGGCTATTCAGGCTTCAAGGGCAAGGTGGGAACTTCAGACACGCTCCAGTTCGGACAGGCATTTTTCCGTTTCAAAGCGGATGGAAGCAAGTTGGAATGGATGACCAGCACGTCCAATAATACCTGGGGATTTGCCTTCAATGAAACCAATGATGTGTTCGGCTCTACGGCCAACAACTCACATGGATGGTATATGGCGATTCCTCATTCCTATTTCAATTCGCCCAACACCAACGGCAGCAGGAGCACGGACACACACCGTGACATGAAACCCATCACTGAAAAGGTGCGCCAGGTGGATGCCTTCGGTGGATTTACTGCTGCAGCCGGGCATAATTTTTATACCGCCAGGGCCTTCCCTAAAAAATATTGGAACAGCATCGCGTTTGTTGCAGAACCCACCGGCCATATCCTGCACCAAAACAACATGCAGAAAAAAGGCACTGATTTTTACGATAAGGAAAGCTTCAATCTGATGGCAGGGGCTGACGAATGGTTCTCTCCGGTATTTGCCGAAGTAGGACCCGATGGTGCAGTATGGGTGGCCGATTGGTACAGCTATATCATCCAGCACAATCCAACCCCCAAAGGATTTGACAATGGTCCGGGGAATGCCTACCAGACTGATCTGCGTGATTTTACCCATGGCAGGATCTACAGGGTTTCTTACAAGGAAGCACCTGAATACAAGCCTTTGTCACTTTCTATTTCAGATGCAAAAGGCCTGATGGCTGCATTGAAAAACAACAACATGTTCTGGCGCATGCATGCACAGCGGATGTTGGTGGAACGCGGACAGAAAGATGTTGTTGCAGATCTGATTGCTTTGGTGAATGATAAATCAGTTGATGAAATTGGCATCAATGCACCGGCCATTCATGCGCTATGGACTTTGAATGGATTGAATGCATTGGATGATGCCACCATTGCTGCAGCACTTGCACATCCCTGCGCTGATGTCAGAAAGAATGCGATCAAAGTAATGGACTTTTCATCAGCTTCAGTGGCCACTATTTTGAAAAACAATATGCTTCAGGACAAAGATCCATTGGTGGTGATGAATGCGTTGTTGCTGTTTTCAAAATCACCCCTTGATGCAGCTGCAGAGAAGGCGTTTTTTGAAAGGATGAACAAGTCAACTGAAGTGGAAGACCGCTGGTTGCCCGATGCCTTCGCCTGTGTGCTCACTGCCAACAATGGCAAGCTCATGAAGACACATTTGCAAAGCCAGATCAAGGCCAATGCAGCAAAAAAACCTGCGATGCCTGCGATGGACCATTCAAAGCACCAGATGCCCGGAGCAAAGGCTGCGCCAGTTGTTAAGGTGGATGGCATAGACCTTGTTGTGGCAGACATCAAGATTGATCCTGTTACACCTGCAGTACGTGAGCGCATCAACATTACGGTGGAAGTCAAAAACCAGGGAACAGTTGATCTGGAAAAAGAAAACTTTGTTCCATTGGACATTCGCTTTGAAGGAATGGGCATCAAGATTGATCAGGTGAGCAGGAATTTCAAGGAAGGCATCAAGGCTGGTGAAACGGTGTCTATCAACAAAAACCTTAACGGTCCCTGGGTTGGCAACATCAGTGTTGGCACAGATGTGGTAGGAGATTATAACCTGATTGTAGCCATAGACAAAGCCAATGAAGTAAAGGAGTCCAACAAGAACAACAATGCCTTTACCAAAAAAATAACCTTCAGCAGGCCTGCCGACATGAATGCATTTGCTTTGGAGTCAGCCCTTAGGAGCTATGCCAACAAAGCACCTGCCGACAGCCTTGTTGCGATTTTGAAAAAGACTGCGTCCATGGATCAGCAGGCCAAGAACGGAATCATCAAGGCCTTGTCTGAGGGTTGGAACTATCGTTTGAAGGACATCAAGCTGACGGAGACTGACAAAAATTTTCTTGCTTCCATCAATGCTGGAAATTCAAATGAAAGGTTATCCAGGTTGATGACTGCATGGGGTATTGCTGTTGATGGGCAGTCCAATGCGGATGTGCTCCGAATCAAGATCAGCACCATCAAGGAAGCCATGAAATTCAGCCTGAAAGAGTTTACTGTAAAGCCCGGACAGTCTGTAGAAATTGCCTTTGAGAATCCAGATGCTATGCAACACAATATGGTGATTACAAAACCAGGAATGCTTGAAAAAGTCGGAAGGGCAGGTGATGCCATGATGAAAGACACCAAAGGTGCAGACAAGAATTATGTTCCTGCCATTGCAGAAGTATTGTTCTCAACACCACTGGTTAATCCTGGACAGAATTATACCCTGAGGTTCAAAGCCCCTGCCAATACAGGCGATTATCCTTTTGTTTGCACCTTCCCCGGCCATTGGAGCATCATGAATGGTGTGATGAAGGTGAGGAACTGAAGAAAGGCTAAGTCAATTTGAGGGAGGTGAGAGAGGTTGAAGGGGTTGAAGTGGTTTAAGCGGTTGAAGTAAATTCTTCAACTCCCTCAACCTCTTCAACCCCTTCAACAATTTCAATATACTTTGTCATCTCTGACAAGTTCAACCCCTCTAACTTCATTCAGGCCTCATCATCGGGAACAACAATACATCCTGGATAGAAGGCTGGTTGGTGAGCAGCATGCAAAGCCTATCAATTCCAAAACCGATGCCCGCAGTTGGCGGCATGCCGTATTCCAACGCACGAAGGAAATCGTGGTCGATGAACATGGCTTCATCATCACCACGTTCCTGGAGTTTTATCTGGTCTTCGAATCTTGCACGTTGATCAATAGGGTCATTCAATTCGGTATATGCGTTGGCAATTTCTTTTCCGTTCACCATCAGCTCGAA
Organism: Chitinophagaceae bacterium; assembly: GCA_044341875.1. Classification (GTDB taxonomy): domain Bacteria; phylum Bacteroidota; class Bacteroidia; order Chitinophagales; family Chitinophagaceae; genus Pollutibacter. The sequence continues at coordinate 36,543 of JBIIQT010000005.1, forward strand.
ACGCTCTACCAGACCGGGTTTGCTCCGGTGCTTCTTGGTCAGCGGGCTCATTTCGATTGGGTAATCTGTAATGAAAGTGGGTTGGATGAAGTGGTGTTCACATTTCTCACTGAAAATTTCATCCACCAACTTGCCCTTGCCCATGCTTTTTTCAACGGCTATTCCCAATTGCTTGCATACATCCCTTAATCCATCTTCATCCATTGCACTGATGTCAAATCCTGTATGTTCCTTGATGGCATCATACATGGTCACCCTTTTGAAAGGGGCCTTGAAGCTGATGGTCTTGCCATCCACCTCTGCATCGGTGGTTCCATTGACATCAATGGCCGCTTTTTCAAGCAGCTGCTCCGTTGTATCCATCATCCACAAATAATCCTTATATGCAGTGTAAAATTCAAGTACGGTGAATTCAGGATTGTGTGTACGGTCCATTCCTTCGTTCCTGAAATTCCTTGAAAACTCATATACCCACTCAAATCCGCCCACGATAAGCCTTTTCAGGTAGAGTTCATTGGCGATGCGGAGGTACATCGGGATATCCAATGCATTGTGGTGTGTCGTGAAAGGTCGTGCGGACGCGCCACCGGGGATGCTTTGCAATACCGGTGTGTCTACTTCAATGGCTCCGCGTTGGTTCAGAAAATCCTTGATGGAGTTGATCAGTTTTGACCTCTTGAGGAAGGTTTCTTTTACTTGCGGATTGATGATCAGGTCAGCATAACGCTGCCTGTACCGGAATTCTGGATCGGTAACCGCATCAAAGGTTTCGCCTTCTTTTTCTTTTACGATGGGAAGTGGTTTGAGTGATTTGCTCAGGAGGGTGAGGGAATTTACGTGGACTGATGTCTCACCTGTTTTGGTGGTGAACACATGTCCCTTCACACCAACAAAATCACCAATATCAAGGGTCTTCCAAACCTGATCATAAAGGGTTTTATCATCTGTGGGGCAAATTTCATCCCGTTTTACATAGACTTGAATTTTTCCAGCGTGGTCCTGCAATACAGCAAAACTGGCCTTTCCCATATCTCGAATACCCATCAAACGACCCGCAAGGCAAACATCCGAAAAGTCGGCCTTGTTCTCTTCTCCCAAATAACGTTGTTTGATATCGCTTGAGCTGATATTGACCGGGAATGAGGGCGCCGGATATGGGTCAATTCCCAGGTTCTGCAGCGCGGTAAGCTTATCTCTTCTGATGATCTCTTGCTCTGAAAGGTGCTGTTGTGACATGTTCTTCTTGCTTGAAGCCGCAAAGATAATTAAATGATGGGAGTTGAAGATGCGAAACGCGTTGAAGGGGTTTAAGGAATCCTCACATTCACAAACCCGAACCCACAACTTCATTTAAATCGCTTCCAAAAGCACATTCCCATCGATTCCAAGTTTTTCATGGATGGCCTTCAGGAAATGTGCATCCGGCTCTTGTTTGCCCGAGAGGATTTTAGATATTTTAGAAGTGGTTGTGTTGATGATTTCAGATAGTTTGGATTGGGTCATGTTCATTTCTGCTAACCTGTTTTGGATGATCAGGTTCAGCGAAACCTGGAATGCTCCAGGGAGCATGTATTTTTTTTCATAATCATTGGCCAGCAAGGTCAGTCGATTCAACTCCTTTTCATCTTGTTTACTGAGCGCATGGAATCCTCCCTGTTTGGTTGCTTTTTGTATATATTTTTCAATCATTTTCATGATTGCATCATATTGCTCCTGTGTCCTGATTTTATCTATCATATTCAAATGGTTGAGCAGTCAATTTGGTCATATTCCCGATGAGTGCCAATAAATCGGATATACACCGTTCTTCTGTTAAAGTGTATCATCGCAATCAGCCTGTAATCATTGCCCTTGATGTTAAAGACAAACCTGTCGTTTCCGAGCGAATCCACAAAACCGAAATCACTCACCAGTTCATGAGCGCTCGACCAATCCGCCTTTAAAGCAATCAAATACCATCTCAGCAATGGCTCAGATGCTTTAGGGTGCTGTTTACAAAAGGCTGAAATCCTGTTCCAAGCAATGATAACCATCAAAATTAATTAAATTCTCATTTAGAAATAAATTTCTCTTTAAGAAATTTATTTCTAAATGAAATTACATGCTTATTGAAACCAAGAAATGTTGAAAAAACGGTTTTAATAGTGATTATTCCCCAAGTAAAAGTTGAAGCGGTTGAAGTCACATGTCGAACTTGCCCCTAAACTCCTAAACCCACTCCCAACCCAAACAAGGCCAAATCATACTTTACCGGATCTTTGGGGTCAAACTGCTTGAGTACCTCTGTAAGGGCGATGGCGGTTTTCCAGTCGGACTTTTCTGCGTCAATCAGGTTGAGCCGGCAGGCAACTCTTTGTACATGCACATCCATTGGGCAAACCAACTGGTTCATCCTGATGTTTTTCCAAATGCCAAAGTCAACCCCAGCTGCATCTTTTCTCACCATCCAGCGGAGGTACATGTTGAGGCGTTTGCAGGAAGAATTATTGTCTGGGGTTGAGATGTGTTTTTTTGTCCTTTCTGGGCTTTCGTCCAGAGAAAAAAAATAGCGATGAAATGCTTTCAAACCATTTCCCATGTCTGGATCATTCTTTTGCATGCCATGGGTAAAAGCATTTTCCAGACTTGGCTCCTGACCCTTTAACAATTGATATCCAGCAGTATAATGATGGTTCAGCACCCTGATAAAATACAGGAGATCTGTTGCGTTGAAAGTCCTGTGTTTGAAGTCCAGAAAGCGTTTCAGGTCATTGTCTTTGTGGCCAACAATGAATTGGTACGGCGCCTCATCCATCAATGCCATCAGTTCGTTGCATTTGTTGATGATGGTGGTGCGGTTGCCCCAGGCAAAAATGGCAGCAAAAAATCCTGCAATTTCGATATCAGTTTTTTGGCGAAAACGGTGAGGGATTGAAATCGGATCTTTCACAATAAACCCTTGCTGGTTGTGCCGCTTCAATTCCCTGTCAAGAAAAGACTTTACTGCTGTTATTTCTTTTTTATTCATTTGCTCAAGCCCGCGGCTGCGCTGTTTTTTGAAAGATTGTCTTATGCTTCGTAATCAGAGCAGATCAACTGGTGATCGCCAGTTGAATGGCATGGTCAAGATCAGCAATCAAATCGTCTGCATCTTCAATGCCCACTGACAAACGGATCAGGGTATCACCCAATCCATTTTTGATCCTTTCCTCCCTCGGAATAGAAGCATGCGTCATGCTGGCCGGATGATTGATCAGGGATTCAACACCACCAAGGCTTTCGGCCAATGAAAAAAGTTGGGTATTGGAAAGCAATGCCCTTGCGACTTCCATAGTGTCCAGTTTCAGTTCAAAACTGATCATCCCCCCAAAATCCTTCATCTGACTTTTGGCCACTTCATGTCCTGGGTGATCCTCAAAACCAGGCCAGTACACTTTCTTTACGGCAGGATGTGCCTTTAAAAAATGCGCAATCTTAGCACCGTTCTGGCAATGCCTTTCCATCCTGATGCCCAGGGTTTTTATGCCCCTGAGTACCAGAAAACAATCCATGGGCCCAGGTACTGCTCCACAGCTTTTTTGGATAAAATACAATTCATCCCGCAAAGCCTGATCGTTCATCACCAAAGCGCCTTGGATCACATCACTATGACCCCCAAGGTATTTTGTTGAAGAATGCATCACAATGTCTGCACCCAGCGAAAGTGGATTCTGGAGTGCCGGCGATGCAAAAGTATTGTCCACGCAGAGCAAAACCTTATGCTGTTGTGCAACTGCAGCAATGCCCCTGATGTCAGCAATGTTCATCAGCGGATTGGTTGGGGTTTCTGCCCAGATCAGTTTTGTGTTGACATTGATTTTAGCCTCAATGTTGTGAATCACACTCATGTCCACATAATGAAAAACAATTCCAAATTTGCTGTATATCTTGCTGAAAAGCCTGTAGGTTCCACCATACATATCACTTGCAGCAATCACTTCATCGCCGGGCTTCAGCAATTTCATGACAGCATCGGTAGCCGCCACACCGCTGCCAAAGGCCAGTCCGAATTTCCCCTCCTCAATCACAGCCAAAGCCTCTTCCAGCGCTGCACGGGTGGGGTTTTGGGAACGGGCATATTCATATCCCTTGTTCACTCCTGGCGCTTCCTGCACATAGGTTGAAGTTTGATAGATGGGTGTCATGATGGCCCCGGTACTTGGGTCAGGATGCGCACCAGCATGAATGTATTGTGTTGCTTTTTTCATTGCAGCTATTTGTGTTGTAAAGATAGGTTGTTGAAAGATCTCTGGTCTTATCTTTGCGGTATGCCCAACGTTTATTTCAAGTCGTCCATTCCCAAGGAATATGAAGCCATCTTGCATCATTCTAAGGCCTTGAATGTAGGAGAAAATGATCTTATTGTTCATGATTTTTATCATCGCTCTCCTGGATCTTTGGTTGGTTTTTGGGATGTCTACCGTGAAAATAAGTGGTTGAAAAAGTCTATCCAAACCGCCGATAATGTTTTTGTATTCTCATCCCATACAAAAAATGAAGTCCTGAAATATTTCCTACAGGTCAGGGACAGGATCAGTATTCTCGCTCCAGTCGCAGAAGATTTGTACAGACCTACAGACGAAGATGCACGTGATGTGGTGCGCTATCAATTCACACAAGGGGATGCCTATTTCCTTTACCGAGGACCGGTTCATCCTGCTGCCAACATCATTGAACTCCTGAAAGGATTTTCAATTTTCAAAAAACGGATTGGCAGCAACATGAAGCTTGTTCTGGCCGGGCCGCAGGGACAATATTCTGCGAATATTCTCACAGACCTGGAATCTTATAAATACCGAAACGATGTTCTGTTGATGGAACATCTGTTGCCATACGATGAATCTTCCATCATTAGCGCAGCCTACGCAATGGTTCATCCCTGCAGGTATGAGCGATTTGGCATACCCGTTGTCAATGCAATGAAAGCCGGAGTAGCTGTGCTTACAGCTGAGAACAGCAGTATGGCTGAATTCACTGGCATGGCTGGCATGTTTTTCAATGAAAAAGATCCGCAGGATATTGGCGAAAAACTTATCAGGATTTACAATGATGAACAGATGCGGTCTGAAATGATTGGCACCGGTTTGTTGCGATGACACAACATTTATTGATCTTATACGCCTTTATGAAGATATTGGGCATGTCATTGCAGCAATTTTTTCTTGAATCGGTCATTATACTCTTTGACCATTGTCATTGATTAGGGTTTGCCATGTAAGTAGGTTTGTGATCTAATATTTTTAAATCAACAAAAAAAAGATCATGGAACCGACACAAAAAAAACTACAGAAGCTTTTAAGATTTCTGGAAACTGGAGTGCCCAATCAAAGCAACTCAGAGAAAAGTATCCGCAACTGACAGATTCAGACCTTAAGTTTGAACCCGGTCAAGAAGAAGCGCTGCTGACAAGGCTGCAAACAAGACTACATAAAAACCGGGACGAAGTGATCGCTGCAATAGGTCACACCCGACTGGAAAAAGTGTAAGCAACTCTTGGTCAACGATTTTACTCAATTGAGCGCTTTAAAAGGGGCAGGTATTCATTTACCTGCCCCATCTTTAAGCTTTACTATTTCAATTCAAGCAAATACCTTGTCAAGTGCGCCAGGTCTTCCTCGTTTAATGCCAATGCCTTTGCGTTGGGCATTATGGAAGATTCCTGCTTTTTTTTCTTGATGACAGACAACGCTGGTATGGAATGTTTTTTGCCCGACAGATCTTTGATGATGATAGTTTTACCATCTGCGATCAGAAAACCATAAAAGGATTCTCCCGATTTTGTATCAATAACCCATGGTTCATACCCAAATACAATAGAGGCATTGGGATATTTAATTGCATTGAGGATGGAGGTTTGATCCAATTTTTTTCCAATATAGGTAAGGTCAGGGCCGATATCGCTTCCGCCATTGGAAGTTCTATGACAGGATGAACATTTTGCCATAAAAATATTTTTACCCTTTGCATAATCTGCTGAAACCTTGATTTCTTTTTCAGCAGATATACCCAGATCGACTGGTTGATTTTTTTCAGAAAACAATTTATCTGCCCTCAATCGATTTCCTAAATCCGGATTTTTACTGAATCCTTTGATAACACAGGTTTGGATATCGACGGGTATACTGTTTGTCTCGCCTAACCCTAACAATATTCTTCCTCCTACTTCATCATTTGCCATTTGTGTTGCTGTTCTACAGCGGTCTTCAACTGAAATATTTATATTCAGGATTCGTGCTTTTGCAGCAATCATGGAAGCCAAATGCCGCTCCTGCTTTATATCAAAGCCAACCATTTTCCAGTCCAGCAAATCAGCCCAGTCATTTCCCTGCCTGAACGCCAACCAATATTTTGCATGGTCACTCATTAATTTGTTGGAAAGATGGGAAATCTCCAGCATTGATTTTGCAGCCTTGGCATCATTGATAAATGCAAGAGCAGTCATTGCCCGTTTGCGTTCTGTTGCAGGAATGGAGGGATTCAATATCCAGGCTTTGAGTGTTGGCACAGACGACACAGGGTGTAACCGCCATACCAGTCTTGCGTAAGTTTTTATCCAGTGCTGAGGTGCGTTTTTAAGTCGGGCACTGTTTTTTTGGGTGAGATAAGCATAGAGCTCTTCCTCATGGTGTTCGGCAGCTATTCCAATGGTCTCCAACATATAATCATCATCACCATTATAGCGATTGGATATGCGCTCAATCAATGCCTTTTTTTCACCCCAATTGAAGTCTCTCAGTGCAATGGCCATTTCGCGATCCAAAAATGAACTTCTACCTATATGTTGGTTGATCAATTTCAGGAGTTGAGCTTTTGTTGCGGATTGCCGCAATGCCCTGAAAGCAACAACACTCAACCGGGTATCCTTACCTGCTACCCATTGTTCCAATGTTTTTTTACCAGCACTGTCTGAAGTGTTTAGCAGCCATGCAGCCCTGGCATGGTGGTACGGGTTGTCAGATGACAACAGTTTATTCGCCAAACTCTTTGTGTTTACGTTGAATCCCAATGCTCTTGCACGTTCATATCCGAATGCTCTCACATTGATAGCAGGACTTTTGAGTGCTTCCAACAAACCATCTTCAGTATTGAAATCAATCAATGGAGTAGCTGGATTTTTCCCCTTTGGTGTGACCCTGTATATCCTTCCATATCCAATGCTGTCCTTCATTTGATGTCCTCCAACAACAGGATCATACCAGTCTGCAATGTACATGGCACCATCAGTGCCAATCATGACATCGCTCGGGCGAAACCATTTGCGCTTGTCTGACTGATGCCCTTTATCATTCCAAACATATGCCTCATTATCCTTAGGTAGTGAAGTGATGAAATTGGTCCTTTTCCCCTTTAGATCAAATCCACTTCCTTTCAGTTGAGGTTTATATCCGAACACCAGATTTCTTCCAGCGTCTGCACTGAATAAGATTCCTCTGTATGCCGAACCCAAGCCATCTCCTTCATTCAACACCACTCCGGTAGGCGATCCTGCACCAGAATTGTCTCCGGCAGGCATTACTCCCGGATCTTCCTGATGCCAGTGGGCTGTAAACATGTCTTGACCCGGCCGCTGATCCGCCTGCCAAAATCGGCTGCCATCTGCACTAAAATAGCCGGCATTGCCGCCTTCCATAAGCCAACTGACTCTGCATGTAACCACCTGGTCATCGTTGTCGTTTTGCCACATATCGCCATAGGAGTCAACATAAGTTTCATAACTATTCCTGAAGCCATGCGCAACAGGGCGTAATCCGGTTCCATCTGATTTGACTTCGAGTTGAACGCCGCCTACCCATATTCGCCCATCATCACTTACCAATGCTGCCTTGTTTTTATTGTTGTATGGAGTGCCTCCATTGTACGAACTACCTGATCGAAGCGTCCATCCTGATTTATCGGTTACCACATGCGGGCCGGCATTTCCGGTGTTGAAATGCCATTTTCCATCAGGACCGCCAACAACCGCATGCAGTGCATGATCATGGTCGAATCCTCCAAAACCGGTCAGTAAAATTTCCTTGCGATCAGGTTTGTCGTCACCATTATCATCTGTGTAAACAACCAAATTTGGGGCGCATGAAACAATGACCTTGTTGCCAATAACTGCTATTCCCAATGGAGAAACCAGATCGCGGTCTTCTGTGAAAACAGTTGATTTATCTGCCTTTCCATCCCGATCTGTGTCTTCAAGAATGATGACCCTGTCCCCCTTTGTATGGTGTAGTAACTTGGTTGAATCGTTATTGAAATTTCTATAATTAACCGCTTCTGTAACCCAGATTCGACCCTTTGCATCTACATCCATATTGGTTGGATTGAAAAACATAGGGCTCTCTGCCCAAAGGCTAACTTCAAGGTCATCAGGGAGAAATAATCCGAGGTCATCATGCAAAGGTTTTTTTTGCCCGAGATGCAAAAAAGACATCAACATGCATGTTGATATTGCGAAGATGAACCCTGAGTATTTCATGAATTGGAACTTATTTGAAATTATACCTAAGAAACCCTAAGTTATGCTGGTATGCTTTTATGAGATCCATGTCTTTGGGCTTGGCCCATTCGATTTGCATCCATCCATCTCCATGATACCCAACTTCTTCAAGTGTATTTGCAATTCTGCTCCAATCCATTGTCCCTTCACCCAACAGAAATCCATTCTCTTTCATGTGAATTTCACAGATGTTGTTTTTGCCAAGCAATTTTATTTCTTTGACAACATCATTTCCCGCGTCTGCAGCATTTCTGAAATCATAATAAACCTTTACAGCTTTTGAACCCACCCTGTCCATGATGTCGAGGTGTTCCTCTGCAGTGAGGTAAGATTCAATGCCAAGGGTAATGCCCATTTTTTCTGCCTTAGGGGCCACCATTTTCAGTCGTTTCACCACCTCTGACTTTCCTTCAGGATCATTGCGGAGATCGCCCTTGGAAAAGAACGCCAACAGAATCACGGTCACTCCAAGATTTTTGGCGACATCTATGCTGTCCCAGACCCATTCCTCAGTACGGGGATCAGATTTATATGGGATCTGGTTGAGTTCACCGATGCCTAAGCTTGAAATTTTGACCCCTGTCTGCTTAGACATGTTGATGTATTGCTGTTGCAGCTCCTTTTCCCTTAAATGCATGTTGTTTTTCAGGGTGCCAAGGCTTACCTGTAATCCATCCAGCCCGATATCTTTGGCCAGCTGAAGCCCTGTAACATCAGCGGTTTTGCCTATGGACCAGTCACAGGCTCCGATGCGAAAATGTTTTTTATGGAGGAAGTCCCAAAACGAACCTGAATTGATGGTTGTTGCACCCATGAATCCGACTCCGTTGCGGAGCAATTCCCGTCTTGTAAGCATTTCAGTGAATGTTGATCAGAAAAACAGATTGAATGAAGTTACTAAATTGTAACTAGAGAAAATTGGGTTTGCAATACTTTTAGGTGAAGCCACATTCCTCTCAAGCCAAGCATTAACCTAATTCATTAACTTTGCCGTCAAATTCAATCAATGACACAGTCTACCATAGCCATCGATGTTACCCTCGACGACCAGAAAATTCCTCACCAGATTCTTTGGAACGCAAGCCAATCCTCCTCAGAAGAGAAGCAGGATGCAAAAGCGATCATGATTTCTTTTTGGGATGGTAAGGAAAGGGCTGCACTGAGAATCGATCTTTGGACCAAGGAAATGATGGTTGACGAGATGGCTGATTTTTATTACCAGACGATGATGACCATGGCCGATACCTTCGATCGTGCTACACACCAAACTGAATTGGTGGGCGAAATGAAGGATTTTGCCAAGCAGTTTTACAACAAGTTCAAAAAAAACATGCAGGAGCAACAACAAGGTTAACATCCCACAAATCACACTATATGTCACTCGAACTCACCATCAACGAAAACCTGAAAAAGGCCATGCTGGCCAAAGACGAAAAAGGCCTCCGGGCATTGCGTGCCATTAAAGCAGCCATCTTGTTGGCAAAAACCGCAGAAGGTGCTGGCGAGTCAATGTCTGAAGATGCTGAAATGAAGATTCTTCAGAAATTGGTCAAACAAAGGAGGGACTCTATCGACATATTTGAGCAACAGAACCGTGCAGACCTTGCGCAAAAGGAGAAAGAAGAAGTAGATGTGATCGAACAGTATCTTCCGAAGCAACTCGATTCAGCTGAATTAAAAACCATCGTTGCCGAAATCATCAAGACCCTTGGCGTGACCAATATCAGCGGTCTTGGACAGGTTATGGGCGTTGCCTCTAAACAATTGGCCGGAAAAGCAGATGGGAAGGCTATCTCCGCCATCGTAAAAGAGTTGTTGACGTCACAATGATCATCGACATCCTCCTCCTCATTCTCCTTATACTGGCCGTCTACAAAGGATGGACCAAAGGCTTCATCATGGCCGTTTTTGTCTTCGTCTCCTATTTTGTGGCCTTGGCCCTGGCCTTTCATTTTTCAGGAACTGTGGAAGGGTATATCAAGACGCATTCCAGCAGCGATAGCAAATGGTTATCATTTTTGTCCTTTATATTGGTCATGATTGCAGGCATCATTGCCGTAAGGCTGGTCGGAAAGCTCATTGAAAAATCAGCAGAATTGTTGATGTTGGGTTTTTTTAACAGGTTGATGGGCATAGTGGTTATGGCATTTGTTTATGCCACATTTTTTGCAGTGATCTTGGTCTATTGCAGCCGTTTCGGCCTGCTCGGAGATGGCCAGGCTGATTCCAAATCCTTCAGTTACCTCATCCGTTATGGCCAATGGCTGGTCTCTCAATTCAGTGAATGGTTGCCCGCACTCAAGAATCTGTTCAATGATATCAAGGGCTCGGTAAAAAAAGACTAAACAGTTCATCTTTTCTGTTCATCCATTTCTTCTCTACAAGTGGGTTATATCAGGCATTTTACTTTTCTTTGTCAGAGTTCACGCTAATTTTACCATTTTAATATCCTGTTTCGGAAATATATATGAGTCTACCATACGAAGTCAAAGAGGATGGAAAGTTCAAGTTCATTGAGGAAGGACAGGGAGAACCCTTGATTCTTCTGCACGGTCTGTTTGGTGCCATGAGCAACTTTGCGGGCATCATCAACCATTTTCGCCATACCCACCAGGTTATTGTACCACTTTTGCCATTGTTTGAGTTGGATTTGCTGCACACTACAGTTGGCGGTTTAGAAAAATACCTGACCAAGTTCATTGATCACCGCGGTTACAAGGGGATACACCTGTTGGGTAATTCACTGGGTGGCCATGTGGCACTGGTGCATGTGCTCAAAACTCCTGCCAAAGTAAAATCATTGATCCTTACCGGAAGTTCGGGCCTTTTTGAAAATGGGATGGGTGATACTTATCCCAAGCGTGGAGATTATGAATACATCCGGAAAAAGACAGAAATGACTTTTTACGATCCCAATACCGCGTCCAAGGAATTGGTGGATGAGGTGTATCAGATTGTCAATGAAAGGATGAAAACTTTGAAGGTCATCTCTTTGGCCCGCTCCGCCATCAAAAACAACCTAGGGGATGAGCTCCGCCAGATCAAATTGCCCACCCTGTTGATCTGGGGAAATAACGATAGCATCACCCCACCATTTGTTGGCAGGGAGTTCAATAAATTGATTTCCAACAGCGAGCTGCACTTCATTGATCACTGCGGACATGCCCCCATGATGGAGGTGCCAAACGAGTTTAACGTAATTCTTGCAGAATTTTTACAAAAACAAGAGACAACTGCAGCCAATTAAGAGTAATATTGGTCTATCAATATAGAATATGACCTACTGCAGCCAATTGCTTGAATCCTCCATGATCACCGTTGACCTCCACGATACGGTAAGCCACGCAATGGAAATGATGGATGAAGCCAGGATTGAACATATCCCGGTCCTGGATGGTTTGCAATATCTTGGTATGGTTGCATTTGATGAACTGGAGGATGCAGACCCATCTGAAGAGGTCATTTCCCTTCAGCATCGCTTTATCAAACCTTTGGTGCGCACAGGAGACCATTTTCTGCAGGCACTCCGCGTGAGGACTAAGTTTTATATCGATCAGGTACCAGTTGTCAATGAGCATAATGAATGGGAAGGTGTGATTGGAATGGCAAAAATGCTGGACCAGATTTCCCTTTTGTCTGGCGTTTCTGAATCCGGATCAATGATCGTGCTGGAAATACCCAGGCATGACTATGCACCAGGAGAGATCAACCGCCTGGTAGAGTCCAACGATGCCATGATCATGCAATTGAATTCCATTCAGGATCAACATACTGGGATGATGCAGGTTGTGCTTCGCATCAACAAGGAAGAAGTTTCTGATGTTGTTGCTACTTTCCAGCGGCACGAATACAATGTGCTCTATTACTATGGGGATGAATCCTATGACAATTCCCTGCAGAATAACCTGGACCATCTGATGAATTACCTGAATTTGTAAGCCCTTGTTGGGCGCTAACTGAACAACCCCATGAAAATCCTGCGGAATTTTTTTTCGCTATTGTTCATCTTCAACTGTTCGCTGCAAGCGCAGGACCAATCAGCTATTGAACACCAGGATGATCCTGTTTTGAAATCATCGCATGTCATCATCCGTAACTTTATCATTCAGGGAAATAAAAAAACCAAACCCTATATTGTTGCAAGAGAGCTGGTCTTTCAAAAAAATGACCCCTATTCCATCTCAGACTTGCTGGCCGGATTGCAAAAGAGCCGTCAAAACCTCATGAATACTGCTCTTTTCGTTGATGCCACTGTGAGTTTCACCAATTGGTACAATGATTCTTTGGATATTTTCGTTGATGTAAAAGAGCGGTGGTATTATTTTCCTCTTCCTTATCTGAAGCCCGCAGACAGGAACTGGAATGTATGGCTGAATGACTTTGGTTTGAATCCTGATCGTTTGAACTATGGTCTGAAATTTTTGGGAAGGAATATCACCGGAAGGAATGATAAGCTCAACGTTTGGCTGGTCAATGGATATACGCAGCGGGCCACCATGAAATATTACAATCCATTTTCTGACAATTCCCTTAGGCATGGATGGGGATTTGATGTTTCTTATTCCCGCAACCGGGAAATCAACCACAATACCATTGACAACAAGCAGGCATTCTACAAGGACGAAAACAACTTCATCAGAAAACAGGTTTATCTTGGAGGCGTTTACTCTTACCGCAAAGGCTCTATCGCTCGGCATTACCTGAGGCTGGGGTATCAGATGGAATCCATTGCCGATACAGTCGCCGCCTTGAACAGGAACTATCTCGGATCTTCAGCAACCAGGGTTTCATTTCCTGAATTGCGTTATACCTACCAGTATTATGATGTCAATTATATTCCTTATCCCACTAGTGGGAAAACAATTGAAATTGAGTTTCTGCGCAGGGGAGGACTCAACAACAAGGTCAATCTTTCACAGTTTTTCATTCATTTTGGCAAGTATTTTTCTCTTCCCCACAAATTTTATGTGACCACCATTGCAGAAGGCCACATCAGGGTTCCATTTGATCAGCCTTATTTCAATCAATTCATGCTAGGATACAACGATTCATATTTACGCGGTTTGGAATATTATGTGGTGGATGGGGTTGCTGGAGGATTTGTCCGCAACACGGTAGGGAAAGAGTTTTTCTCCTATAAACTCAAGACCGGCCTGCGCTCAAAAACTTATTCATCCATTCCGTTCAGGTTCTATTTAAAAGCCTATGGCGACCTGGGTTATGTCTATAATAAAAACAACAATCAACTCAACATGCTGAACAATAAAATGCTGTACACAGGCGGAATTGGCCTGGATATCATCAGCATTTATGACGTGGTATTGCGCATTGAATACAGCTTCAATCAGTTGAACCAAAACGGGCTGTTCCTGCATAAGGCGGATCCAAGGAATTAGCAGAAAAATTTCCAAACAAGCCTATCGACCAAACATTCGTTACTTTTGCAACATTATGAAAGTAGCCATATACAGCAGGGGAGGAGAAACCGTTCAGGCCCAAGACCTGATCAACCTCACAGAGGCCTTGCTCAATGCCGGCATCTCTCCTCTAATTTACAGCGCGTTAAAGAACCAGTTCCAAAACGAACTTTCAGTAAGGTATTCCGAAACCTCAGGATTTCAGTCTTTCGCTGATGCCAATGATCTTGACGAGTCCATTGATGCCTTGATTTCGCTGGGTGGCGATGGAACCCTGTTGGATACTGTTTGTTTGGTGCGGGATAAAAAGATTCCTGTCTTGGGTATTAATTTCGGCAGGCTCGGGTTTCTTGCCAGCCTGGGAAAAGACAATATTGACGAGGCCGTGCAATCGCTCAATGCCCGTAGTTATGTCCTCGACAAACGTGGATTGTTGCACCTGGATGCCAGTGTGCCATTGTTTGGCGATGAGCCTTTTGCCCTGAATGAATTCACCATCCACAAGCGTGAATTCTCTCCCATGATCAAGATACATACCTATCTGAATGGAGAGTTTCTCAACACCTTCTGGTCAGACGGATTGATTGTTTCAACACCAACGGGTTCTACAGGTTATTCATTGAGTTGCAATGGGCCAGTCATTTTCCCGGACAGTGAAAGCTTTGTCATCACCCCCATTGCTCCCCATAACCTCAACATAAGGCCTATTGTGGTGCCCAATCACCATGTCATTTCTTTTGAGGTCGAAGGTCGGGTGGATGATTTTATTTGCACCCTGGATTCAAGGAAAGAACTGGTTGATAAGAGTGTTCAACTGGCCATTAAAAAAGAACAATTTTGCTTCAATCTGGTCAGGCTCAATGAGAATAATTTCCTCAAAACCCTTAGGGAGAAACTGACCTGGGGCTTTGATACAAGGAACCGATAGTAGTATCCAGCAATATTTATCGGTCCTTTAACGCAAATTTCGCCTGCTTGCAATTATTTTACAGTGTCATGTTGAAATACCTGTCCATTTTTATCATATCAATCTCATGTGCATTGCAATCATTTGCGCAGAACAATGCCATTGTACAAGAGGGAGAATTGGGTATATCCATTGGCGCAGCACAGTATTTTGGCGACCTGAACAACAGGAACGATTTTAAGCGATCAAAACCCGTTTTAGGTATATTTTTCAGAAAGCAATTCGGAAACTATGTCGCCCTGCGCTTGAGTGGACATTATGCCGAAGTTGGTTATGCAGACGCTTACAGCAAGATTGAATTCCAGCAACGAAGGAACCTGAATTTTCGCTCTGAAATTTGGGAAATGTCTGCACAAGGAGATTTCAATTTTTTTGAATTCATACCTGGCAACCCTTATTATGCTTTTACGCCGTACGTTACATTGGGCATCGGCACTTTTAATTATGATCCTTATGCCTATCTTGATGGAGAAAAATACAACCTGCGGAAATTGGGAACCGAAGGGCAGGGCAATCCCTTGTATCCAGACAGAAAGCCCTACAGCAACCAGGCTTTCTCTTTTCCTTTGGGGATGGGCATCAAATACAACCTCGGAAAGAACATCAACCTTGCTTTCGAGGTTTCACACCGTTTCACCTCTACAGACTACCTCGACGATGTAAGCATGACTTATGCTGGTGAAAATGCCTTTCCCGCTCTGGTCAATGGGAAAACCAATCCTGCATATTTGCTGCAGGATCGCTCATACGAAACAGGAACCCGCATTGGAGCAGCTGGCAAACAAAGAGGGTTTAGCGAGCAAAAAGATCAGTTTCTTTTTGCTGAATTGGCCATTTCCATCTCCTTCAGTTCATACAAGTGTGCAAAACCGAACACTCCCTAAAAAATTGTACCTTTGCTCCCCATGTCATTAAGAGCACTGATAGATAATGAACGCGTCCCCAAGCATATTGCCATCATCATGGATGGCAATGGTCGTTGGGCACAGGAACAAGGCCAGGATAGGCTTTTTGGTCATTTTCATGGTGTAGCCAGTGTAAGAGATATCGTGGAAGGCAGTGCTGAGCTTGGTGTGAAGTACCTTACGCTTTATGCCTTTTCAACGGAAAACTGGGACAGGCCTGAACAGGAAGTGACCGGTTTGATGGAATTGCTGGTGGAAACCATCAGAAAAGAAGTGCCTATTCTCAACAAAAACAACATAAGGCTGCACGTCATTGGCGAGTTGGGCATGCTCCCTGACCATGCCAAAAAAGCCCTACAGGAAGCCTTCGACCTCACTGCGCAGAACACAGGCCTGAACTTGGTGCTGGCGCTCAGCTACAGTTCACGGTGGGAACTGGTCAATGCAGTGAAGAAAATTGCCGAAGATGTGAAGGAAGATAAACTTGATCCTTCCGCCATTACCCAAGACACCCTCCAACAATATCTTTCCACCAGTCAATTCCCTGATCCTGAACTGATGATCCGCACCAGCGGTGAATACAGAATCAGCAATTTTCTGCTCTACCAGCTGGCCTATGCCGAGCTGTATTTCACCCAAACACGCTGGCCAGACTTCAGAAAGGAAAACCTTTATGAAGCGATTCTTGACTTTCAGAAACGCGAGAGGCGTTTTGGGAAGACAAGTAGCCAGATAATTGACGGTTTAACAAACAATTAGACAAAAAGCCGTTATTTTGCCCACCGAAACTAAGAACTGGATGAAGAGGATCTCTACGCTGTTAATTTTACTGGGTTTACTTGTGTTTTCGGACAGCGTTTTTGCTCAAAACGATACCCTTCCCAAAACTTCGGTTGATCCGGCACTTTTGGCTATTTATACTGCCAAATACCCCCGCAAATACACCATTGCTGATATTCAGGTCAAAGGAAACAAGGCCTTCGATGCTGCTATAGTTGTATCCGTTTCTGGTATGGCAGTAGGAGATGAAGTGACCCTGCCTGGAGGGGATGTATTTGCCAAGGCCATTGCCAAGCTTTGGTCACAAAACATGTTCACCAACATCAATGTCTACATCACCAAGCTGGAGGAAAACAATATTTGGGTAGAAATCGATGCCGTAGAAAGGCCTATGTTGGCTGATTTCAAGTTCAAGGGTGTGCGAAAAACAGAATCAGATGAGCTCAAAGACAAGGTAGGTCTCTTCAAGACACGTGTTGTCACAGACAACATGCGTTTGTCTGCCAAGGAAAACATCATCAAATATTTCATTGATAAAGGATACCAGGGAGCAGCGGTGGTCATCGATGAAACTCCGGACCCCAATTCCCCTGAGAAAGTGATCCTCACTTTCAATGTACAAAAGGGAAGCAAGGTCAGGATTTCCGACATCTATTTCTTTGGCAACAAGGCTGCCTCATCAGTACAACTCAAAAAGAAACTGAAAGGCACCAAAGAAAACACCAGAATCACCCTTTATCCTGACAGTTCCATCAGCCCATACGGAGAAATTCCTTCCACTTCATTCAAGGAGTTCATCCAGGAGAAAGGCTACCTGCATCCCACCAAAATCAAAGATTTTATTGATCCATGGTTCAGGTTCAAACTCTTCTCATCTGCCAAATTCAATGAGAAAAAATACCTGGAAGACAAGGAAAAAATTCTTCAATTCTATAACTCTCTTGGCTACAGGGATGCTTCCATCGCTGCAGATACACAGTATTATGATCCGAAGGGACGCCTCAACATCTCCATGAAAATGGATGAGGGCAGCAAATATTATTTTGGAAAGATGACCTGGAAGGGGAATACCAAATATCCTGACAGCATCCTCAATCTCCTGCTGGGTATTCGCCGCGGTGATACCTATAACCTGGATGTGCTGAACAAGAAATTGGGCAAGCAACTCTCTCCCGAAGGAGGCGATATCAGCTCCCTTTACATGGACGATGGTTATCTTTTCTTCTCTGTCAATCCAGTAGAAACTTCTGTTTACAACGATACCATTGACCATGAAATCCGCATCACTGAAGGGCCACAGGCGACCATCAAGAATGTGAACATCACGGGCAATGACAAGACCAAGGAATATGTGATCAGGAGGGAACTCCGCACAGTGCCAGGTGAAAAGTTCAGCCGCTCTGATCTTATCCGATCCCAAAGGGAAATTGTAAACCTTGGTTATTTTGACCAGGAAAAACTTGGAATGCAGCCTGTTCCCAACCAAGACGATGGAACAGTAGACATCAACTATACGGTTGAAGAAAAGTCATCTGACCAGTTGGAACTCAGTGCAGGCTGGGGCGGTGGCATCGGTCTGACCGGAACACTTGGTGTAACCTTCAACAACTTTTCCATTAAAAATATTTTCAGGAAAACATCATGGGATCCATTGCCAACCGGTGATGGACAGAAATTGAGCCTTCGATTCCAATCCAACGGCCGATTCTTCCGCTCCCTTAATTTCTCTTTCACTGAGCCATGGTTGGGCGGCAAAAAAAGGAACTCATTTTCTTTCAATGTTTTCAATACCAAGTTCACGAATGCCATGAATCCATTCACAGGAATGTTTGACAGGGCATTTGCAGATTCATCTTTCCTGAGTACTTCAGGAGTTACGTTGGCCTTGGGCAAGCAGTTGAAATGGCCGGATGACTTCTTCTCGTTGGTTACTTCATTGAGCTATATCCAGTATAAAGCCAAGAACTATTCAATTTTCCCCTCTTTTTCAACGGGTGTTTCAAACAACTTCAACCTTAAACTTGCCTTGCAGCGTACTTCCATCGACCAGCCGATATTCCCGCGCAGCGGATCTAATTTCTTGCTCAGTGGAACCTTTACGCCACCATGGTCATACATCAACGGTATCAATAAGGTCGATGTGTTCAGGCTGGTAGAATACCATAAATGGAGGTTCAATGGTGAATGGTTTGTGCCCATCGGTAAACCAGCAGGAGAAGACAAAAGCAGGCAATTCGTATTGCGCATGGCGGCAAAATATGGCTTCATCGGAAGGTATAACCGCAATGTTCCTATCTCTCCTTTCGAACGTTTCCAAGTGGGAGATGCCGGTTTGACGAACAATTTTGGTGTGCTTGGCTATGATATCATTGCCCACAGGGGTTATCCGGTCTATGATGTCTCTGACCCTACCATCAATCCCGACAAGCAAAACGCACAAAACTTCTTTACCATATTCAACAAGTACACCCTTGAAATGCGTTATCCATTCGTAACCAACCCCAGCAGTACCATCTACGGATTGGCATTCTATGAGGCAGCAAATGGATGGTTTGAATTCAAGGAGTGGAATCCGTTCAGGCTAAGGCGTGCGATGGGTGCAGGTGTTCGTTTCTTCCTTCCGATGTTTGGTTTGTTGGGATTTGACTATGGCGTTGGTTTGGACAGGATAACCAATACCGGTAAACTCAAAGACGCAAGCCGATTTACCTTCATGCTCGGATTCGAGCCAGAATAACCTTGGTAGCCTGTCTTGGCTGGCAGGCTAATCATTAAATTGCAAGTCATGAAAAAACTGTCATTGCTTATTCTTCTTGCTGCAGTGCTTGGTTTCACCGCTACTGCACAACGCTATGCCGTCATCGATACCCGTTATATCCTCAGCAAACTGCCTGAGTATACTGAGGCACAGAAAAAGCTTGATGCTTTCAGCATCCAGTGGCAACAGGAGATAGACCTGAAGCAGGCTGCATTGGATCAACTCTACAGGAATTTTGAATCTGAGAAGGTGATGTTGAGCGAAGACCTGTTGAAAAAAAGGGAGGATGACCTGTTCAACAAGGAAAAAGAACTCCGTGACTTGCAAAAAAAACGCTTTGGCTTTGAAGGAGACCTTTTCAAAAGAAGGCAGGAACTGGTAAAGCCAATCCAGGACAAGGTATACAGCGCGGTACAAAAATTGGCATCTGCCAGGCAATACGACCTGATATTGGATAAAAGTGAAGGAATTACCATTATCTTTGCCGACCCCAAACTGGATAAAAGTGATGATATCCTAAAAGAGTTAACCGGGAAATAAAAAAAGCATATTTTCGAATCAACAAAAAACAAACAAGTAGCAATGAAACAATTTTTAAGCCTTGGTCTGGTGATGATCGCCTTGGTAGCATTCAATCCATTCCTCAATGCACAGAACAAAACAGGATATGTTAGCATAGACGAAGTAGTTCAGCTCATGCCTGATTACAAGAAAGCAACTGCTGAGATGGCGCAGTTCGACAGCGCCCTCCAAATCAACTATGGTGAAACTTTGAAGGAATTGAACCGTCAGGACAGCTTGTTCAAAGCAGATTCAGTGAAGATGGCCCCAGCAGCTAAAACTGCAAAGAAAGAGCAGATGAAGAAATTGCTTGTAGAATTGCAGGGATATGAGCAAAACTATCAGCAGCAAATGCAGCAAAAGCAAGAAGAACTGATGGCGCCAGTAGCACAAAAAGCAAACCAAGTGATTGCTGATGTTGCAAAAGCCAATGGTTATACCTATGTTTTCAGGAAAGAGGCACTGATTGTTTCACCTCCTGCAGACGATATCTTACCGCTGATTAAAAAGAAATTTGAAGTCGCGCCCAAGCCGGCAGCAAAATAAAGGAACTGACCGAAACAATTGTTTCGGTCTTTTTTTGTCCTGACATTTGAGTAATGAAACAAGCCATAGGCATATTTGATTCCGGACTGGGTGGGCTCACCATCATGAAAGAGATTCACCAGCGCCATCCCGAGTATGATTACATCTATCTGGGAGACAATGCCCGTGCACCTTATGGCCCCAGGGATTTTGAAACGGTTTACCAGTATACCCTTGAGGCCGTTCAATGGTTGTTCAATCAAGGATGCCCCTTGGTTGTTCTGGCTTGCAACACTGCTTCTGCCAAAGCCCTCCGCAGCATCCAGCAAAGAGACCTCCCCGGCATTGACCCGAGCAAAAGGGTTCTCGGCGTGATCCGCCCCACCACTGAAATCATTGGCGATTATACGGAAACAAAACATATTGGTATCCTTGGAACACAGGGTACTGTTGACTCCGGTTCTTATGTGATCGAGGTTGGAAAAGCATTTCCGGATGTACATGTTCATCAGCAGGCCTGCCCTGACTGGGTCCCCCTTGTTGAATCTGGCGACTACCTCGATTTTTTCATCGCCGACCCTATCATCCGAGACTGCCTAATCAAGCTCCTTGACCAGTCTGATGATATTGATACAGTTTTGCTGGCTTGCACCCATTACCCAATCCTGTTTCCCCGCATCCGTGCCATGTTGCCTCCGGATATTACGGTTGTTTCCCAAGGTGCAATTGTGGCAGACAGCCTTTCAGCTTACCTTTTGCGCCATCCTGAAATGGAACAGCGCCTCTCACGCAATGCCTCCCTGACCTTCTGCACTACCGGCGATACCGAATCCTTCGGTCATGCCGCCGGCATTTTTTGGGGCGATGCGGTGAAGGCTGAGGGAGTTAGCCTCTAATTCCACAACTATCTTCTTTTTTTGCTTTAAATCCAAAAAAGTATTACTTTCGCCCTCCTTTCACGAAGCCTCGGTTGTGGTGACCCGAGGATAAATTGAACAGAAAAGACCGCTTCTCCCGGTCATTTATTCAACAACAAAGGAAAAAAAAGAATCATGAAACGTACATTTCAACCTCATCGCAAGCGCAGGAAAACCGTTCACGGATTTCGCAAGCGCATGGAATCAGCCAACGGACGTGCCGTATTGGCCAGCAGAAGAAAAAAAGGACGCAGGAAACTGACCGTTTCTGACGAAAGCAGATTGAAGTAATCAGGTCCGCCTGTTATTTTACATAATCATAGCTCCGGATCCAATCTGGGGCTATTTTTGTTATGTGAAATCATAGCCTGGGGAACAGCTGTCCTAACAGCTTGAGCATAATTGAGCTCATAAAGTGATTTTAAATAAACAAATTGATACACCGCCAAACTTTATCAAAAGCTGAACGCCTTAAATCCTACAAGCGGATCAGGATTCTTTTTGCCCAAGGGCAGAAGTTTAAAGTGTTTCCATTGGTGGTTTATTTTTTGCTGCGCGATGAAGAGGTTGAGAGGGGTGAAGGTGTTCTTCAGATGGGTGTTTCTGTTGGGAAAAGACATTTCAAAAGAGCCGTTGACAGGAACTTGCTGAAACGCCGGATCCGTGAAGCCTACAGGAAACAAAAACATGAACTGAAAGAAACACTATCCGCATTGGGCATTTCCATGGACATTTTTTTCGTTTATTCCAATGCCCGTATCAGCGATTATGCAGAGATAGAAACAGCCATGACCAATGGATTGTCGTTGCTCAAGGATAAAATATCGGCCAAATGACAGACGAATATTACATGAAAATGGCTTTAAAAGAAGCCGAGAAAGCATTTGAAGAAGGCGAAGTACCTGTGGGAGCCATCGTAGTCATTAACGATCGGATAATTTCAAGGGGCTACAACATGGTAGAAAAACTCAAGGACCCAACGGCCCATGCAGAAATCATCGCCCTTACCTCTGCATTCAATGCTCTTGGAGCCAAATACATTCCCGATGCCACCTTGTATGTAACGGTTGAGCCCTGCCTGATGTGTGCCGGAGCTCTCCACTGGAGCAAGGTTGGCCGCATCGTTTGGGGAGCATCAGATGTCAAGAACGGCCATCATGTGTACACGGAAGAGCGCAATCCCTTCCATCCCAAAACCCAAGTATTGACCGGCCTACTCGCCGATGAAGCTTCAGATCTCATGAAAGCGTTTTTTAAGGCAAGGAGATAGTAAAAGCTCAGCATTGGATGTTTAGGCATCGGCCTGAAAAGCCAATTCCATCTTGAAATCACAAATTGTGACTTCAAGATTTATTAAGTCCTGTGGGCCATGACTTCAAGCCCTTCAGCCACACCAGCCTTCGGCGTACAAGTTCAATCTCTCTCAACCTTTCTTACCAATACCCAATTAACGCCAAAAAACCATCGCCCAAACCATTGTGCCATTGAACCCTTCATTATCTTTGCAACCTAAAACAAACCATATGTCATTCACACTTCCCGCCTTACCATACGCACACGACGCACTTGAACCACATATCGATACCCTGACGATGCAGATCCACCACGGGAAGCACCACCAGGCTTATGTAGACAACCTGAACAAGGCTGTTGCAGGAACACCCAACGAAGGAAAATCCCTCGAGGAGCTGGTGGCAGTGGCCGGTACCATTTCACCAGCAGTTCGCAACAACGGCGGTGGACACTGGAACCATGGCTTTTTCTGGGAAAGCCTTGCCCCCAATGCAGGCGGAGCTCCTGAAGGAGCCCTTGCTGCGGCCATTGATGCAGCATTTGGATCCTTTGATGCCTTCAAGGAAAAATTTGCCAATGCAGGCATGACACGCTTTGGAAGCGGCTGGGCCTGGTTGCTGATCAAGGACGGCAAGCTTGAAATCTCTTCAACACCGAACCAGGACAATCCATTGATGGATGTTGCTGAGGTGAAAGGAACACCTATTCTTGGTGTTGATGTTTGGGAACATGCCTATTACCTGAAATATCAAAACCGCAGGGCTGATTACCTGTCTGCCTTCTGGTCTGTGGTAAGCTGGAAAAAAATAGCAGAACGTTTTCAGGCAGGATCGTAACCACTGCCACCCCAAGGGTGACAACGCGATATTCGATGAAGGGCCTTCCATAGGCCCTTTATCATTCCATACTTTTGGAGCGCATCAATGGCGTACTGTGAGCAGGTAGGGTTATAACGGCATTTTGGTCCTAGCCACGGTGAAATCACGATTCTGTAGAAGTAAATCAACAGCAAAAAAGGCGAAATGAATAGCTTTCTGATTGTGTTTTTCATCCTTTTCATCAGGTGTAAAGCTATTCAATACAGTGCAAAAGACCATCTTTTGGCAGGATTAAACTTCAAGAAGATGGTGGTTTACACTTGCATGGGTTCCGTTCAGTTTTGAATTTTATCAAAACTACTATTCATGCAAATCTTAAACCAAATCTACACCATCAAACGGCTAGGCTCCCACATTGTTTTGGTCTACAATGATCATCCACAGACAGATCCTGAAACCCTTGTAACCAATTTTCTGCAAAAGATTCTGAACAAGCAGCACCTGGAATCCATGCAATTCCTTGGAAACCGCGTAAGGCTGAACAAATTCAACAATCTCTCTGAGCCAGAACTGCATTATTTGATCGGGCGATACCAAAAAAAGTATAATTCCCTTTCGAGTATTTCTATCTCTGTTGATGAGAAAAGACTCCGGAAAAACCGTCTTACCATGACGGGAAACCACGAAACCGGCTGCTGTTTTGAACACCATTGCGAGATCATCCGGGGCAGCTGGCAAATGGAATTGTACAACCAGGAGGGCGATTGGCTGGTGGTGAGTGTCGACGTAGAGGGGATAGATTTTTAAATGTTTCAACTGTTTCGGCGAATCCGTTAATTTGCTTCATAACGCTCCCCGTTTTTTATTAACTTAGCAGCTCAAAATCAGTTTTTTTTGTCAGAACAGCAATCATTCATTAAGCGCCTGAGGACGGGTGGAAAAGAAGAATCAGAGATGAGCTTCATTGACCACCTTGAGGCTTTGCGTTGGCATATCGTCAGGGCTGTCTTGGCCATCCTCATCAGCGCCATTGTTTTCTTCATTTATATTGATGAAATTTTTGATGTTGTCATCATGGGTCCGACACGGAATGATTTCATCTCATACCGGGTTTTTTGCAAGATGAGCCACTTGCTGGGAATGGGAGAATCTCTTTGCATGCCACCGATGAAAATGAGCTTGCAGGTAACGTCAATTAGTGGAACTTTCATGTCGAGCATTACCATTGCCGTCGTTGGAGGTTTGCTCGTCGCCCTGCCGTTTGTATTTCTTGAAATCTGGAAATTCATCAGGCCCGCCCTGAAACCCACAGAGTTGAAATATACCCGCGGAATTATTTTTTGGGTGACCCTTTTCTTTTTTATAGGGGTTAGTTTCGGGTATTTTATGTTGGCGCCCTTCACCTTCAATTTTCTCTCCAATTACACCATTGGTGGAATGGGTGTGATTGATTACAGGCCAACTTTATCAGATTATCTCGATACACTGATTGATATTGCACTGGGTGCTGGTATTGCATTTGAGCTACCCATGGCCACCTGGTTGTTGTCCAAACTCGGCATCATCACGCCGAATTTTCTCAGAACCTACAGGAAGTACGCCTATGTGGTACTCCTTGTATTGGCCGCCATCATTACCCCCTCACCAGATTGGGGATCACAGCTGATCGTTGTGGTTCCATTGGTTATGCTGTATGAAATCAGTATTGTGATTGCTGCAAGGATTCAGAAGAAGAAAGATGAGGAGTGGGAATAAAATGTATTTAACATCATGAAAATAGCCATCGGTTCAGATCACGCAGGATTCAACTATAAGGAAGCGATCAAGGATCATCTTCAGCAGTCAGGTCATTCTGTTGAAGACTTGGGAACATTCACCGAGGCATCATGTGATTATCCTGATTATGCCCATGCAGTAGCACTTGCAGTAGAGCAGGGTAACGCAGAAGCTGGAGTTTTGGTCTGCGGTTCAGCCAATGGGGTAGCCATTACCGCAAACAAACATGCAGGCATCCGCGCCGCCATTTGTTGGGAGAAGGAAATCGCTATTCTCGCAAGGGCCCATAATAATGCCAATATTATTTGCATTCCTGCCCGCTTTGTGTCAACCGATGCCACCTTCGAAATGGTGGATGCATTTCTTGCCACGCCTTTTGAAGGTGGAAGACATCAGACCAGGGTTGGGAAAATCTGACGGATTCATCTCCTCGCTCCCGTAGTTTAATTGAGAATTATTCCCGAACTTGCTCCTGCTCTATTATTTCAATTTAAACTTTAGAAAATGATCAAGTTAGTAGCAATGGCATCTTTGCTCATGCTGTCGGTGACAGGAATGGCGCAGAAGAAAAAACAAAAGGCTCCGGATCCGCAGCAGTTTGCGGCAACCATCACCACAGAAGACCTCAGCAGGCATCTTTATATTATCGCCGGAAAGGAAATGGAAGGCCGTGAAACCGCCACTGAAGGACAACGCAAGGCGGCTACCTATATTGAAAATCATTTCAAATCTTTGGGATTGAAGCCAGCCAACAACGGCAGCTATCAGCAATCTTATCCGGTTTACCGCGATGAGCCAGCTGCATCTGAGCTGAGCCTTAACGGCAAGGCATTTGAGGCCAACAAGGATTATGTGCCTTTCCCGCAGTGGAACACCAATGCCACCAGCTATTTTTCAGAAGTGGTTTTTGTGGGACATGGCTTGGTAGACAAAGATGTGGACGATTATGCAGGATTGAATGTTGCCGGTAAGGCGGTATTGATGCTCGATGGTGCGCCATCCGGCTTCAAGCCATCTGCTCAGGGATTTCGTGGTTCATCCAGCATGTATGGAAAAATCATTGCTGCCCGCAACAAAGGTGCCGCAGCCGTAATCATGGCAGCACCAGGATTTCCCCGCAGGGCAGGTGCCATGCCGGGAAATCAATACACCAACATTTACAAGGCGGAGCAATATCCCAATACCTTCATTGTTGCAGACGAAACGGCAAAAGCCATTGCAGGTCAGGACTGGGACGGTTGGAAAGAAGCCGGAAAATCCTCAAAAGTGCCGGGAAAATTGCTGAAAGCCAACCTGAAACTGTCGTTCCAGAAGAAAACCGAAGAATTGTCCAGCAGCAATGTTCTGGCCTATATCGAAGGTTCTGACAAGAGTGACGAATGGCTGATCATCACTGCACACTACGATCACCTCGGCAAAAGGGGTGATGTGATTTACTATGGTGCTGATGACGATGGTTCAGGCACCGTTGGCGTTCTGGAAATTGCTGAGGCCTTTGTAAAAGCCAAGGCAGCAGGCAATGGTCCGCGCAGGAACGTCTTGTTCATGACCGTGAGCGGCGAAGAAAAAGGACTCTGGGGATCTGAGTATTTCTCTGAGCATCCTACTGTTCCCATGGACAAGGTAACAGCGGATTTGAACATCGACATGATCGGAAGGACTGATACTGAGCGCACTACAGGTGACACTTTAAATTATGTATATGTGGTGGGTGATGACAAATTGAGCACTGAGCTGAAACCCATTAGCGAGGCTGCCAACAACAAGTACATCAAGATGACCTTGGATTACAAGTTCAACGATCCCAACGATCAGAACAGGATCTATTACAGGAGCGACCATTTCAATTTCGCCCGCAAAGGCGTTCCCATCATTTTCTATTACGATGGGATGTTGAAAGCCGACTACCACAAACCAACCGATACGCCTGACAAAATCAACTATCCATTGATGGCCAAGCGTGCCCAACTGGTGTTCCATACCGCATGGGAAATGGCCAATAGGGAAGCCTTGTTGAAAAGGGATATTGAGTTGAAATAGTCAATATATTCAGTCAAATCAATGCAAAAGGGGCAATGCTTTACAACAGCATGCCCCTTTTTTTATGAAAATTTATAATATGAATTCCCGCAATCCATTCTACCAATTTTTGATTTAAAAATATTATCCAGAAACAAAGACAATCCATTAATTTTAGGGATATTTGTTGACTACTATTCATAAGAGTAGTTCAAGTATTTCGTAAAATTATTTTTAGTACAATCCAATTATTCAAAAAAACCATGGCGATGCCCAACAAGCCAATAATTGTTCAATGTAAGCACAGCATACGTTTCCGGTATCCGGAAAGGTTCATGTCGTTGAATCTTACTTTTTGATTACCCTTTATCTGTGGGTAACTTGGCGAAGCTTTGATAATGCGTGAACATGATGGAACAGATTACTAAAAAATGGTTAGTTGTATACACCAAGCCGCGTTGGGAAAAAAAGGTGCATACAGCCCTTCTGAAAAAAGGTATTGAAGCCTATTGCCCGTTGAACAAAGTGAGACGGAAATGGAGCGACCGGATGAAGACCATCGAAGAGCCGCTGTTCAAAAGCTATGTATTTGTCAAGGTGGAAGTCAAAGAAATGACAGAAGTACGCTTCGTGGATGGCGTGCTGAACTATGTCTACTGGAACGGAAAACCCGCCATTATCAGAGAAGAAGAGATCGTTGAGATCAAGAAATTCCTGTCTGAATACGAAGATGTTGAAGTCTCCAGCATTGAGCTCAAACCCGCAGATGCCGTGGTATTGAATACCGGGGTGATGATGGGCGCAACCGGCAGGGTCTTGCGCGTCATGGGCAACAACACTGTCGAGGTTAGGATTGATAGCCTTGGTTTTATCCTCACTGCTAAATTTGACAAGAAGACCGTCAGCAAGGTTTAAATTTAAAATGCTGTTATACAACAGACGGTAAACCTTTGCAAAATTTGCCAATCCATGGCAAATCATTACCAGCACAACTGAATTTACAATGACTAGAAAGTTTCTGTATAGGCTTCTTATGCCTATAATTTTGCTTGCCTACCTGAGCTCCTGCACCACCTATAAACAGCTCCAGTACCTGCAAGGAGATATTGATTCCACCAAATACAGCCAGTTCAAAGTCCCAGAACAGCGGATCCAGAAAGGGGATCAGATCAGCATTGCCGTGTTCAGCGACAACGCAGCAGCCAGTGCCATGTTCAATACCGGGTCCATCCCACAAGCCATTACCGGGGGCGGAACTGCAATGGCACAGTCTGCCGGCAGTGGTGTATCTGCTGCAGGAAACGTGTACGAGGTAGACCAGGAAGGAAATATATTTTTCCCACAGATTGGCAAACTCAATGTGGAAGGCCTTACCCGAGAAGGCATGACCAAACTGTTGGACAGCAAACTTAAAGATAAACTCCTGATCAACCCTTACTATGTAATTCGTTTTCTCAACCTCAAGATCACGGTTTTTGGGGATGTGAATGCTCCGGGTGTTTATCCCCTGATAAGAGAGAATACCAATATATTTGAGGCATTGACGCTTGCCGGAGACATGACATTTTTTGGAAAGCGGGAGAACGTACTCATCATCCGCGAGAAGGATGGGAAAAGGGTTTTTGCACGCATTGATGTTACCAAGGCAGATGTTTTCAATTCACCGTATTACTACCTACAGCAAAACGATATTGTTTTTGTTGACATGCGCAAGGGTAAGGTGAACACCCAAAACCAGGCATGGGTACAAAACATTACATTGGGCCTGGGCTTGTTAACCGGAATATCATTCCTGATCAACCTTTTCCGTTGATCCACCAACAATAATGCATTCAACAAATGTCGAATTACAATAACAACGACGATTCGTTTCAAATAGGACAAAGAAACAAGGGGGACTTCAGCACCAGGGAATTCCTGATCAAATACATTTACCTTATTCCCTGGATTGTTGTAACGGTCAGCATTGCATTGGGCATTGCCTATACCAGGTTGCGCTATATCAGCCCCGTCTATTCAGCATCAGGTAAGGTTTTGATCAAACAAGACAGGCCCTCCGGTTTGAATTCAGGATCTGGCGGCGGCAATCAATTGATTGGTGATGTGGTGGCCACATCAGTGAATTCCCGTTCCATGGACGACCAGATGGAACTGGTCAAGTCTACTGCCATGGCCAGGATGGTGGTACGCAATGCCTCATTACAGCAAAGCTATTACTACAAGGGAAGTGTACGAAATAGCCTGGTGCACCACAGTGCCAGCCCTGTCCAGCTCAACATCCTTAGCCTAACAGATTCTGCCAATGGCATTTCTTTGCTGGTAAAGGTAATGGGCAAAGAAACTTTCTCTGTCAACGAAAACACGCCCCCTATTCGTTTTGGCACATTGTTTCAACTGCCTCAGGGATCTTTCGTGTTGGAGAAAAAGCAGGCGGAGATTGCGCCGGCCACTGAATTCATCTGTAATTGGACGCCAGAAGAACCATTGGCCCGCGGGTTGGCTGGAAGCATCAACGTGGGAGTGGTTACAAAGGGAGGTAATGTTTTGAATTTTGCCTACTACTCAGAGAACCCCCAAGTGGCAACTGATGTTGTCAATGGGTTTTTGAAAGCCTATCATGATTATAGTTTGCAAGACAAACGCGAAGGTTCGCTTAGTGCATTGACGTTTATTGAAGACCAGCTGGCCCAGGTAAAAGGCGACCTCAGTAATGTGGAAGGCAGCCTGCAGCAGTTCAAGGAAGACAACAAGGTAATCGCACCTGAAGCACAGGCCACCAGCTCATTTGCCGAAGCCAAAGGCTCGGACAAGCAGATCATGGAACAGTCCATCAAGATCAGGTTTATTGATTACATGATCAATTTCATCAAGGATCCCAAGAATATTCACCGCAGCATCCCGATGGTCAGCTTGGTCAATGAGGCCTCTGTTGGATCCATCATACAAGACTACAACAAACAGCAACTGCAAAGAGAAATTTCCTTGCAAACGATACCCAAAGACAACCCCATCATCAGAGACATGGAATTGTCCATGGGCAAGGTGCGCAATGAAATTGTGATGACCCTGACCCAGCTCAAGGAAACCATGAATGAGGCCCTCAAGGGATTCCAGGAAGTGGAACTGGAGGCCAACAGTGAGCTCCGCAGCCTTCCCCGCAAGCAACGCCAGTTGCTCGACATTAGCCGCCAACAAACCGTGATCCAGGAGCTTTATTCCTCCTTGGTGCAGCGCAAAATTCAAATATCCATCAGTTCGGCCTCTACGCTTTCCAATATCCAAGTGTTGGAGCCCGGCTACTCGGGTGGCTGGCCTGTAAGCCCTAACCCAAGGTCTTTTTACATGACGGCCCTGTTCATTGGCCTGGCCATACCCATTGGTATTGCCGTGTTGAGAGAAGTGCTGAACGACAAGGTCACTACAAAGGCTGATATTGATAAGTTTACCACTGCACCATTGTTGGGCGAGGTAGGGCATTCTGATGAGAGTGATTCCCTGATCATCACGGGTTCAGACCGGAAGTTCATTGCTGAACAGTTCAGGATCATCCGTGCCAACCTACAATATGTATTGCCCCGCAGCGCAAAGGCTACCATTCTGGTCACCTCCAGCATGAGTGGAGAAGGAAAGTCATTTGTTGCCACCAACATGGCAGGGGTGATGGCGATCTCTGGAAAAAAAACTGTTATTCTTGAGTTTGATATCCGTAAGCCCAAAATTTTGAAAGGATTGGGCATTGACAGGAAGAATGTAAAGGGGATTACCAATTACCTGATGGGCAAGGCAACCATTGATGAAATCATCATGCCGGTTGCGCAGATGGAAAATTTATATGTAATCGGCTGCGGACCCATCCCACCCAATCCTGCAGAGCTGATCCTGGACCCTAAGTTGGATGAACTGTTCAGGGAAGTCAAGGAACGTTTTGACGTGGTCATCATTGACACTGCGCCAGTGGGGCTTGTCAGTGATTCCATTGAGTTGGGCAAACATGTAGACGCTTCAGTGTACATTGTTCGGCATAATTACACGTTCAAAAAGCAAGTACAGCTCGTGGAAGAATTGTACAAAGGCAACAAACTTCCACATCTCAGCATTGTCATCAATGATGTACAGGCCATGATGGGCTACGGAAAATATTATGGCTATGTGAGCTATGGCTATATCGGCTACGGATACGGATCGGAGCGGTATATCTCTAATTATTTTGATGTAGCGGCAAAGCGGAAGAAAAGGTTTGGCGGGCTGGTGAAGAGGTTGAAGGGGTTGGTTGGGAAGAAGTAGTTGAAGAAAGGTTGAGAGAGGTTGAGAGAGGTTTAGAGAGGTTTAGAGAGGTTTAGAGAGGTTTAGAGAGGTTGAAAAGATTAGCATGTTCGTTTTAGAACCCATAGAAACTTACGAAGACCAACACACCGAATTCAAGAGTAGCTTTGGTGATGCGGTTATCGAAACCATTGTTGCATTTGCCAACAGTGGTGGAGGAAAAGTCTTGGTTGGTGTAGACGATATGGGATATGCGGTAATTGGCTTTAAGGTAGGGCCTGAAACGCTGCAAAAATGGGTCAATGAGATCAAATTAAAAACAGATCCGTTCATTGTGCCCAATATACGAGAAGTCAATCTCGACGGAGTAACAGTAATAGAATTGAGTATTGATGATTACCCTGTTAAGCCAGTAAATTTTAAAGGCAGGTATTTCAGGAGAATCAGGAACAGCAATCATCAGATGACCAGCAGTGAGATTGCTTTCATGCATTTGAAAACCTTTAACAGCAGTTGGGACAGCCATTGCACCAATAACCGAACATTGGATGAAATTTCCATGGACAAGGTGAAGGCCTATATGAATGCGGTTAAGCGGATTCGCCCCGGTCTATCCGAGGAGGATCCTGCTAAAGTTTTACACAAGTATGAGCTCGTAAAGGAAAATGATTTGTCGAATGCATGTCATCTGCTTTTTGCTAAAAATGAAGTTTTTGCTGCCGCAATAGACTTGGGAAGGTTTGCAAGCCCAATTTTGATAAAAGATGCCCTTACGGTCCAAGAGGATCTGTTCTCTGAAGTTGAGCAGGTATTTCAATTTGTAAAAAAGCACCTGAATGTAGAATATATCATCAGTGGCAAATTGCAGAGAGACGAAAAATGGCAGTATCCCCTCGACGCCATCAGGGAAATCATCATCAATATGGTTGTTCACCGCGATTATACCCATTATGGAACATCATGTGTAAAGATTTTTGACGACCGAATAGAGTTCTTCAATGCTGGGCATTTGCCCAATAGCATCAGTATAGAGCAGTTGATGACAGGAAACTATATTTCATCATCGCGCAACCTGAAAATTGCCTCTATTTTCAAGGAAGTTGGCCTGATTGAGCGGTATGGGTCAGGCATTAGCAGGATTTGTCGCCTTTTTAAAGAGCACGGACTTGAAGCCCCAGTGTTTGAAAATTTCCAGCATGGATTCAGGGTAATTGCTCGATTAAATCCACTCTCTGCGATACAAATTACTCAAGTTAATAACACAACAGAAGCGAATGGAGGAATAAATGGGGGAATAATGAGGGATTATGAGGGATTAAATGAGGGATTAAATGAGGGATTAAATCAAGTTCTAGAAATTATAAGGCTGCAGCCAGGAATACAGGCAAAAGAGATCTTAGTGCGGTTAAATGACCGGTCAATAAAAACCCTGGAGAGACAGATTAGTAAATTGATTGAAAATAAATTGATTCAAAGAAAAGGCAGTAGGAAGACTGGTGGCTATTTTGTCATTTGATGCAAAAATATTTAGACTTAAAGAATGAGGATTACATTTAATGGAAAATAATACAACAGCACAACAACTAAACACCTCAGCATCTCAAGATACAGAGTGGGACCTCATCATTAAACCCAAAAACAAACTCCTTGATCTAAACTTAAGAGAGCTGATCAAGTATCATGATCTCTTATGGCTCTGGGTAAGGCGTGAATATGTGGGGGCTTATAAACAAACAATTCTTGGCCCACTATGGCATTTCATATCCCCAATCTTTTCAACATTAACTTACATGTTGATATTTGGCAGGATTGCAAAGTTGTCAACAGATGGAGTACCTATGTTCTTGTTTTACAATGCTGGTATTGCCATTTGGAATTTTTTCAACGGTTGCTTCAGCTCATCTTCGGGTGCATTTGTCAACAATGCTGGAATTTTTGGAAAAGTGTATTTCCCAAGACTGATCATGCCTATGGCATCAATCGTGTCTACAGTAATCAAGTTTGGTATTCAAATATCCTTGTTCCTTGTTGTTTATCTGTATATGATAATCGCAAATGGCTATAATCCTGAAGTAGGTTGGGGATTGTTATACATACCTTTATCATTGATCTTGTGTGCAGGCATCGGATTCGGCTTAGGGATTATTGTTTCTTCCATTACTACAAAATATCGAGACTTGAATCAACTGGTAGGCTTTGGAATGAACCTACTAATGTATGCTACTCCCGTGATATATGCATTTGGGACTGCAAGTCCAGAATTGAAGCCTTGGCTAGAACTAAATCCTCTTGTAGCACCGGTGGAATCATTTAAGTATGCATTTTTTGGAACTGGAAGTTTTGACCTCTATGGGTTGTTGTATAGTTTTGTAGTGATGTGTGTGTTGATGTTTGTGGGTCTGATATTGTTTAACCGCGCTGAGCGCAATTTTATAGATATAGTATAAGATGGGAGCAGTAATAAAAGTAGAAAACCTTTCAAAGCAATACCGATTAGGTGAAGTAGGCACTGGAACTTTGAAAGATGATTTCAAGCGGTTCCGTTACAGGTTGATGGGTAAGGAAGATCCATTTTTTCAAGTAGGAGAAGTTAATGATCGTACAAAGAAGTCTGATTCAGATTATGTGTGGGCATTGAAGGATATCAATTTTGAGATTGAACAGGGTGATGTAGTAGGAATCATAGGGAGGAATGGTGCAGGAAAAAGCACCTTGTTAAAGATATTGAGTCGTACTACAGCCCCCACTACCGGATCTGTAAAAATAAAAGGCAGAATTGCCAGTCTGCTCGAGGTAGGAACAGGATTTCATGGGGAGTTAAGCGGAAGGGAAAACATTTATCTCAATGGCGCCATTATGGGTTTGCGCAAGTGGGAAATTGATAAAAAACTTGATGAGATTATTGATTTTGCTGGAGTGGAGAAATATTTAGATACACCAGTGAAGAGATATTCTTCTGGAATGTATGTTAGGCTTGCATTTGCAGTTGCAGCACATCTTGAGCCTGAAATTTTGATTGTTGATGAAGTACTTGCCGTTGGTGATGCAGAATTTCAGAAAAAGGCACTTGGCAAAATGAAGAATGTAAGTAGAAATAAAGGCAGAACAGTTTTGTTCGTTAGTCATAATTTAGCTGCAATGAAAGAGTTATGTTATAACGGAATAGTAATGGAACATGGCAAAATAAATAGTATAGGAGATATAGATGATATGGTTAAAAGTTATTTGTATCAAGAAACAAAAGGAGCAAATTATATTCAACAAACAGAAGTGAGTGAAAAAGGTAGTTTTCATCATATTTCTTTTTATTCTGAGTCAAATATCAACACAAATATTTTTGAAGCTTCCTCCAAGCCTTATATCATAGTCGAATATTCGGTAAAGCAAGAGTTTTCAAAATTTAATGTTGGAATGATAATATCCGACGCATTAAGCGCAAATATCTATTCAACTGCAGATACAGATCTAAATCCGGAACTCCTGTTACCTAAAAAAGAGGGACGTTACAAAGTAAAAGTACCTCTTCCTTTATTTAATTTGAATACAGGTAACTATACAGTTAAATTACTTATGGGAATAGTTAACACTGAATTGTTTGATAGTGTTGAGCTTACTTTTTCAATTGAAAACAATAATTATATAAATACAGGCAACAGGCCAGGCATTTTACTAAACATCTCAAAATGGGAATACATTTAATATGATAAATAAGTTTTTAAAAAAAATCTTTGCTGCGAGTAAGCAGCCTGTATATCCTGATGCAGAAATGAATGATATTATTAAAAAAAACAGAGAGTCTTTAAAACAAGTGCAAACTTGGATCGATCAGGAGGCTTTTGCCAAATCGTACTACAAATATGGAGTTCCAGATTATATAATGTCACTTCTTGATAAGGAAATTAATAATGATGCTACTTATTCAGATTTAATGCTGCATTTTTCAGAACAACTCAGCACTGTCAACTATCTTGAATTAGGTGTTTCCGTTGGTAAGAATTTCTTTCAAATGGCAAATGGATTCACAAGTGCTAAACTAACTGGATTTGATATCGAAAATATTAATCCGGTATTGAAAAATAAGTTTT
The DNA here is from genome assembly GCA_044341875.1 of Chitinophagaceae bacterium. Lineage (GTDB taxonomy): Bacteria > Bacteroidota > Bacteroidia > Chitinophagales > Chitinophagaceae > Pollutibacter. The sequence continues at coordinate 72,133 of JBIIQT010000005.1, forward strand.
CCTTTATACGTGAGGAAACTTGGGATGGTTTACCAGGATCATTAAGAACTGAATCTTCAACTCTTTCTGAATATAAATTCAACACCAATTCAATCAGTTACGTTGCGGGTGATATATGGAACGAAAATTGTTGGGCCAGGCTAAAAGGCAATAAATTTAATATCATATTTTCAGATGCCTTACATACTCCTGAGGCATTATTATGGGAGTATAAGATGATAGATAAATATGAATTACTTGATGATAGTTTTATTATTATATGGGATGATTTGAATAATGGATTAGATCAATCGTTTTATTTGATTGCAGAATCTTTGAAAGCTAAACAAACTCTTACAAAAGTTGAGATAATAAAAATTAACGGCTGGCTTGGGCAAAACGAATCATTAAAACATGATGTTGGAATAGTTACTAATCTGCAAGTCGATTAGGCATAGATTCTGCAGGGTCTATTAAAATGAGTTAATACAAGTAATCAGTATTTATAATTCTCAAAATAAAGTAGTATAAAAATCTAATCTGAGCTTCTAAAATCATACTTAAGCCATTTTTTTTGAATCTGGCTTAAGTTATAATTTTATATTTTAAAATTAATATGCTATCCCAAACCTATAATGAACTTTAGTTTTTTCACAATAGTTAAAGAAAAGTATAGATATTATACCTTAAAAAAGAAGTATAACAGTATTTGTGTTATCACATTTGCAAAAGGAAATTTTATAACATCAGCTGAATTGTTAGGGGCTTCATTATTAAAACAAGGAATAACGAATTTTAAAATATTAAAAGATGAGGATTTAGGTGAAAATTTCAAATTAAACAATAAAAGTATTTTAGAAATGAAAAAAGGCTATGGTTATTGTATTTGGAAGCCATTCATTATCTTGAATGAATTGATAAATTTAAAAGCAAATAAAATATTATTATATATCGACTCAACCGATCTTCCAAGTTCCTTGTTTTTTAATTATTTGATTTCTTACTTTAAAAGTAATTCGTTACTTCTTTGTAATCGGGGGTATAAGCATCGTGAATGGACAAAACGCGACTGTTTTGTATTCATGGATTGTGATAGTGAAAAATATCATTCTGCTGTTCAACTAGAGGCTGGTTTACTTGCGTTTAAAAAAACACCTTTCAACATTAAGTTAATTGAACAATGGAATTATTTCGTCAATAATAAAAATATACTAACTGAAATTCCAAATATTTCTGAACTACCAAATTTAGATGGATTTGTTGAGCATAGATATGATCAAAGTATTCTAACAAATTTAGCAATATATCATGGTGTAAATAGTCAAAATCTAGATGAACGATACGTTAAATATAATTATAATCAGCCTAGTATATATGGTTGATGTAAAATAGATACATATTGCTATATTGTTTAAGTTTTACGACTTAAATAAAACTTTTTAATTTCTTTTTTCTTTGTTGATAAATCCACTGTATATTAATTTCAGCTTTGTTATCGAATTATTGAATGATGAAATTTTTCGAATCGATTACCTATTTTACTTTAAATCTAAAGGCCTCAAAATTTAATTACATAGCCCAATATTTTCTTTAAAAGTGAGATATTGTTAGTGAATACCATATACTAAAAAGTATTTGTTTTGATACACTTACTTCTTTCTTAAATTTAGTAATGCAGAATTATTTTTCAATTATAATACCAACTTACAATTCAGAAAATACAATTATTAAGTCTATCGAAAGTATTTTAAAACAAACATTTATTGATTTTGAAATATTGATAATTGACAACGTTTCTACTGATCAGACTCTTGCATTAGCTGAAGGGTTTATTGACAAAAGAATAAAAATATATTCTGTAAAAGATTTCGGCATATACGATGGTATGAATAAAGCAATTAAACTGGCTCAAGGTGATTGGCTTTATTTTATGGGTAGTGATGATCAATTAGCCTCTTTAAATGTACTTGAAAGAATTTACAACTTTTTAAAGACAAATACATCTTTAAAAGCAGTTTATGGCAATGTTGTAAGTTCTAGGTTTGGCGGTATATATGCAGGAGAATTTGACTCAACAAAACTTTACAATCAAAACATATGTCACCAAGCAGTATTTTTAAAAAAAGAAGTTTTTAAATTAACTGGACCTTTTAATCTAAAATATAAGATGTTAGCGGATTACGATAACAATATAAAATGGTTTTTTAATAGAAGAGTAAAGAAAAGTTATATGGATCTTGTGATTGCGATATACGCCGACGGAGGTTATAGTTCCATAAACAGTGATTCTGTCTTCTTAAATGATAAAAAGGATTTATTCCTCAATCATCATAAGTATTTAGATTTTGATCTACAAATCTCTTTATTACGTGAAGCTTACATAAGAAAAAAAAAGAATCGAGAATATTATAAATACTTTATTTATAAGTTTCAAGTAATCATGTTACTAGAGTGTAAAAAACTAAAAAGTAGGTTTAGTTGATGGTTTCTGTTATACTTCCAAACTTTAATCATTCATTATATCTTGACCAACGAATACATTCTGTACTTAATCAAACTTATCAAAATTTTGAAATTATTATTTTAGATGATTTTTCTAATGATGATAGCAGAGAGATTATAGAGTCTTATCGTAATAATATTAAAGTATCTCATATTTTTTATAACGATAAAAATAGTGGTTCTCCATTCCGTCAATGGCAGAAAGGAATAAGTTTTGCCAAAGGCGATTATATTTGGATTGCAGAAAGTGATGATGTGTCAGATTTATTATTTTTAGAAAAAGTTGTAAAAAATATTTCAATTTCAGGGAATTTTGTATTGTCATATTGCGCCACATTCAATATTGATGATAAAGATAACGTCATAGGTGAAAATCATTGGGCCAGCGAATTAGATCCTATTCTTTGGAAAAATGATTTTATTACACATAGTACAAATAAAGTTAATTCTTATCTTTCCTACCGAAATACAATTCCTAATGCAAGCGCTGTAGTATTTCGGAAAAGTGCAATTAGTGACTTTGATTTTAACAATATCAATCAATTAAAATATGCAGGTGATTGGCTATTTTGGGTTCATATTTTTTCAAAAGGAGGGATAGCTTTTTCTTCAGATTTTCTCAATTTCCAACGACATCATAGTGCATCAACTACTTCAACAAAATCATTAAGTAATGAGATTATTCGTATCAAGGAATATTTGATATGTATTAAATATTCTCATTCTTTAACCAAGTCATCAACTTCATTCTTTGATAATAGATATGATTGGATTTTTGATCAGATACTTACTAATATCCCTTTTAACTTAAAAACTCTTGTTGCTTTAAGTAACTTTTCAAAATCTATCAGTTTTTCATATAGACTTTTAATATCGTATTTTAAATGATACCTAAAATTATACATTATGTTTGGGTTGGTGGCAAGCCACTGGATGAATTGGCAATTAGTTGTTTACATAGTTGGGAAAAGTATTTCCCTGATTATGAAATTATTAAGTGGGATGAAAATAATATCCCTACTGAACATGAATATGTTAAGAATGCTTTTGCTAATAAAAAATGGTCAAATATTTCAAATTATGTAAGGCTTTATTCTCTCCATACAATGGGAGGTATTTATTTCGACACTGATTTTGAAGTTATCAAACGTTTTGATTTTTTAGATAACATCGAAGTTTTTTGTGGGTTTGAAGATAAAAGACCTCTTGTAAACAGTGCTGTACTGGGTGGATGTAAAAATGATACGTTACTACTAGATTGTATGAATTATCTTTTACAAAATTTTGATGGCTTGGAGAGTTCAAACCTTTCTGGTCCAGAACTTATTACTATAATTTTAAATAGTTATGGATTAAAAAATATAAATCAAAATCATATAAGAAATATTACAATTTTCCCAATTCATTTTTTCTATCCATATGGATGGGACAAAAATTTTACATATTCTTCTTTAAAGGAAGGCACCTATGGAATTCATCATTGGGCAAAAACTTGGGTTATAGATGATTTAGTTACTGAGAATATAAAGCTTAAGCAAGAAATTAGTGAAACTGCTTTTAATCTTAATAGTTTAAAATATTTATGCCGAAAAATATCAATTATAATTAAATATCGTTTTTCAAGTTTTATTAAATGATTTCAATTGTAGTTGGATATAGAAATCGAGAAATTGAAAGAGTCAAAAGATCTTTGGACTCTTTGGTTCAACAGACATATGTTGATTTCGAAGTGATATTTGTTGACTATGGCAGTGATTCTGTTATCGCAACTCATATTAGAACACTTTTATCTAATTATACTTTTGCAAAATATACTTATTTTGATACTAGAGGTTGGTTTTGGAACCGAGCTCACGCTTTGAATTTGGGTATTAAAATCGCAAAAGGTGATCTTGTTTTAATCTTTGATATTGATCTTATTCTACAATCAGAATTTTTAAACTACATAGCAGAACTTGATTATAAAAATAAATTTTATACATTCAACTGTACATATTATCCAGAAAATTATAAATACTTTTCAACCAATCCGTTTTACGATGTAGATAAATTTTCACAGAGCTATGTAGGTATTTGCGCTCTTCATCGCGATTATATTGCTGATACTAAGGGCTTTGATGAATATTACATGGTATGGGGTGTTGAAGATGATGATTTTTATGAGCAACTATTACAAATTGGTGTTTCACGTGTGACTCCAGAATTTCAATCATTTCTAATTATTCACCAGTGGCACGATTTACAATCCCCTCAATTACCATCTTTATGGTATCTAACCATGATGTCTCATTTTTTAACCAAAGAACAAAACTTCAAATTAGATAATATCAGAAGGGATTATGAATTACATACTTTACTTGAAACAGGAAATTATACACAATATCATTGTTTGAAGTTAGACAGGTCTAGACTTTTTATGGCTTTTACTAAAATATTATTAGACTTTTCTAAAATGTGTCCTAATCAGATTGCATGGTTCAAATTCAAAAAACCTGAAGAACATGTTGGTAAACTATATTCCATTATTAGCTACATTAATATTTTGTTAGATCGATTTAAATTGTTTAATTACCGCTTTATTCGCGAAGAAAAACTCAAAGCAGAGCCAACAATTTCTTCAATTGATGTTGTTAATTTTCTATTTTATTTTGTCGGAACAAATCGACCGCTAATAGCTGATTATTACTTTAAAGAATCTAAAGAGGATGTTTTACTTATTTTTAAAAAAAAATAGTATTTTTTTTTTAGCTCATTTCAATCTTTTAACTGGGTTTCGATAATATTTACGATCTAGTCTTAATGAAAGATACATGTTTGGTCAAGCACTTGTCTTAAGGTAAAAAATAATGTTTCATTGCTGAATCACTGTAATATAAATTTAATATGCCTTACACAATATTATTTCTTTAACTGAATGTTTTTTCTAACTATCAGACATTATTAGTTTTTTATAATTTTCATTACATTATAAACTATTTAAAAAATCGGACTCTCCATTAGCCCCCATAACCACTTTTCCCTTCATAATTGTTTCTCTAGATATGCTTTAATAAATGCAATTTATAAAATCATTAAAAATTGGCATGTATATTTCAAAATTATAAGCTATCTAAG
>JBIIQT010000006.1:0-77553 GCA_044341875.1 Chitinophagaceae bacterium
TTGTTTTTTCTGACACACCAGGGGTGATAGAACCCAAGTACAAGTTGCATGAAAAAATGATGCATGCGGTAAAATCCAGCATGGAAGATGCAGATGTTTGTTTGTTGGTAGCCGATCTCAGGGATGACATGTTAGAGCTTGATAATATTTTTTCGTCCCTTAAAATAAAAAGCAACGCCATCCTTGTGCTGAACAAATGCGATATGGTAAAAAAAGACCGTATTGACATGGCAGAAGCCTATTTCAGCGACAAGCCTTATTGTAAAAAAATCGTTACTATTTCTGCTGCCTCAAAGCTGAATGTAGACCAATTGCAAAACGCGATCATCGAAATGCTTCCCGAGGGAGAGCCATTTTATGATCAGGAAGACCTTACCGATTTGCCCACGAGGTTCTTTGCTGGTGAACTGATCCGTGAAAAAATCTTTGAGTTGTTTGATGAAGAGATTCCTTACCAAACGACCGTGATGATCAATGCGTTTGAAGAGAAGACCACCTTGATCAAAATATCCGCAGAGATCATCGTGCAACGTGAATCACAGAAAGCAATCATTCTGGGAACAGGAGGTGCGATGATCAAAAAATTGGGTACCCTTTCACGGCAATCCCTTGAAAGTTTTCTGGACAGTAAAATTTTTCTTGAATTGCATGTCAAGGTGAGGAACAACTGGCGCAACAATGAACTTTATCTAAACGAATACGGATACAATGCGTAACAACGGCTCGACACATCTGGTCAAGTTAACTGCGATGCATATTGTTGCTTTGTTATTGGGTACCTGCACAATTGCCCAAGCGCAAGGTGGTATGTCTTATCTGCCTGTTCCGGATCTTAGTGCGGCAGCATATACCCTGGCCGTGCATGAAATAAATTTTGAAGGTGTTTCCAATCTGGGTAAACAAAGGTTGACCTATGATCAGGTAAAAGGAAGTCCTTTTTACAATGACGACTTTCAACAGGCTGAATTATTCATGGCTGATGGAAGAAGCCTGGGGCGATACATGGTCAAGTTTAATTTATTAACACAGGAGTTTCATTTTTTAGGAAAGGACAAGGCTGAGATGGTAGTGCCCAATGATCTTGCCAGGAAGATTGTGGTGTATGATAAATCAGATACATCTCTTCAAAGAGCTGTTTTTGTGAGGACTTTGGATTTTACATCACCCAGCGGTAAACCATTGGGTGAATATGCAGAGCAGTTGAATGTCGGTAATGCTATTTTGTACAAGGTGGAGAAAAAAAATGTTGTAACGGCCGATTCACTTTTTGGTACATTGAAACGATATTATTTCGGTACAACATATGCTTATTTCATTGGCATAAATGGACGCGTAAATCAATTGAAAAAACTTTCCGAAGACGCTGTATTTACCGCCTTGCCCGCAGTTGGCAAGTTGGAAGATTGGGCCAGGAAAAATAAAATAAACCTGAAGAGGGAAGAGGGTGTATTGGCATTGATGCAACAATGGAATGCTTCCTTCAACAATAAACGATAGAAAATACAATTATGTCTGGATTTACAGTAGCAATAGTAGGAAGACCCAATGTGGGAAAGAGCACATTTTTTAACCGTATGCTTGAGCAGCGGAAAGCGATAGTGGAAGATACACCTGGCGTTACCAGGGATCGCCAGTATGGCGTGTCTGAATGGAACGGAAAGACTTTCAATATCATTGATACAGGTGGATTTGTTCCCTTTGGCGTTGAGATATTTGAAAAGGAAATAAGGGAGCAGGTGATGATTGCAGTCGAAGAGGCCAATGCCATCATTTTCATGACCGATGTAACAACCGGAATTACTACGCTGGATGAAGCCATGACAGATATCCTTCGGGTTTCAAAAAAACCGGTATTCCTTTCCGTCAATAAAGTGGATAACAATGCGCGTCAGCTCGATGCCACAGAATTTTATGCACTGGGTTTTGAGCATACCCATTTTCTTTCCTCCATGTCTGGAAGTGGGACAGGGGAGTTGTTGGACGATATTGCATCGCTCATTGATGCAGATGTGGAACTGCCCGATGAAAATCTTCCACGCATTGCTATCATTGGACAACCGAATGTTGGAAAGTCTTCACTGCTGAATGCAATGGTGGGAACGGAACGAACAATCGTAAGTGAAATTGCAGGAACCACGCGGGATACCATACATACCTATTATAACCTGTTTCAAAAGGAGTTGATTCTCATCGACACGGCAGGTATCAGAAGAAAGACCAAGGTGCATGAGGATATTGAATTCTACTCTGTCATTCGTGCCATCAAGGCAGTGGATGAGGCAGATGTTTGCCTCATGATGATTGATGCTGAAAAAGGAATTGCCCAACAAGACCTTAACATTTTTTCCTTGGCAGTCAAAAAAGGAAAAGGAATCGTATTTCTTGTCAATAAATGGGATACTGTTGAAAAGGCTACCAATACTGCAAAAGACTACGAAAAGGAGCTCAAAGCCCGGTTAGCACCTTTCACCGATATTCCTGTCCTTTTTATATCAGCAAAAGAAAAAACGAGGGTATTCAAGGTAGTAGAAACTGCGTTGGAAGTTTATGAAAGCCGGAAGAGAAGAATCCAGACCTCCGTGCTCAATGAGGAGATGTTACCAGTGATTGAGGCATATCATCCTCCTGTTGTCAGGGGGAATTCCGTAAAGATTAAATTCATCACCCAATTGCCTACTGCTGTTCCTTCCTTTGCATTTTTTACGAATTACCCTGATGATATCAAAGCTCCATATAGGAATTACCTTGAGAATAAACTGAGGGAAAAATTCAATTTCAAAGGTGTTCCCGTAAGGATCTTTTTCAGGAAGAAATAAATAAAAAGGAGGCGACTGGAAAGCCGCCTCCGTACTTTTATGACCCAAAACTATAGACTAAAATTTGTAGTAGGCCGCCAGTAGAAAGCTCGTTGCTGAGCCAGTAGCAGTACCAGATTTGGTGAAGAAAACATTCTCCCCTGCAGACTCAAGGCGCAACTCTGGAACGATAGTGAAACCTCCCAATTTGATATTGCCGGAAATGGTGTTGGCAAATATGCTCGCACCTGATTTGGCGGCGCCCAATGCGGCCAATTGGTTTTTATCGTTGAAGATTTCAGACCTCAGCGTTATGCCAAATTTTTCAATGGGATCAAAATTGAGGTAGGTGGCAATGCCAGACCATGATGCGGCATCTCCATAAACATTGCGTTTTTGTGTTTTGATGTTGCAAACGGTACCATTCAGTCCAATGTTGAACTTGTCACTGAGTTTTGCTGTCAGTACCATATCAAACTGACTTGTTTTGGCCGAGTCTGATGGCCGTTGAGCACCAACATAATTGAGGTATAGTTTTATATCATCGGTGATGGCCTGGCTGAATTGGAAAAGCAAGGCCTTTTTGTTGGGATCTGGTGCATTGCGGTAGTCTGTTGGACTGGCAATACCAACCATCAATCCGGTTCCTCCAAAAGTGAGATCAGCTTTTGCACCTGTATGAAGGAATGGTCCATAAGAAAACATGTAAGACATGCTATAGTTCCTGTTTCCAAAAGGATCTACCAGTTCATATCCAACGTGTGTAGCCCATGATCCTGCAGTCAGTTTTAGCCAGTCTGTTGCTGCATAGGCGACATAAAGCTGCTTTACGCTGGCCAGGATACCCTTGTCGTTGTAAGCAAATTCTTTTGCTCTTTTTCCAACGCCCAGATCTGCAGTAAAGGAAAATTTCTTGGCAGTATAATCCAGTTTAGCTGAAACCATGCCCAGGGCAAGTTTTCCTGTGCTGTTGGTAAAGCTGGTCCTGTTGTTTCCTGCGTCTTCGGCAAAGTCAGTCCTGAAATAACCATCGACGGATCCGCTAAAACTAAAGTTGGATTTCTTTGCTGCTGCTGAATCTGTTTGTGCGATTGCATTGAAGCTCAGTGCCATTACGGCCCCCATTAAGTAAAGTTTTCGTAACATTGTTGTGGTTTTTAGTTCTAAAAAGAGGGTATGGCAGAGGCGATTGTTCTAGTCCAACACCGCCTTGCGCTGTACCCTTGTTTGTTATTTGATCATTTTAACTTTTTTGAGGATTCCTGCCATATTTCTCATCATGTTGTGAAGCATCCAATCCCATTTCCTCTTCCTCTTCTGAAACCCTGAGTGGTTGAATGAGGTTGATGAACTTGAAGATGACGTAGGATACCACGAAAGAGTATACTACTGCAATACCCATTGCTTTCAACTGAGTGAGAAAGAATTCAGCATTGCCATAAAACAATCCATCATTGCCTGCTCCATTCACAGCTTTTGTAGCAAATACACCAGTGAGGATCATTCCAACGATACCACCCAGTCCGTGGCAAGGGAATACATCCAATGTGTCATCAAGACTTGATTTTTGTTTGTAATGAACAGCAATATTGGAAATGATTGCTGCAATCACACCGATAAAAATACTTTGAGGGATGCCTACAAAACCTGCTCCAGGAGTAATGGCAACCAGACCTACAACAGCACCAATGCAGAATCCCATCACTGACGGCTTCTTTCCTCTCATCACATCAAAGAACATCCAAGAAAGACCAGCAGCAGCAGCAGCGGTGTTGGTGGTTGCAAAGGCAGATACCGCCAATCCATTGGCTCCCAAAGCAGAACCTGCATTGAAGCCAAACCAACCAAACCAGAGCAGTCCGGTTCCAATCAATACATAAGGAACGTTCGCTGGGGGAATTTCAACACCATCCAAATGTGCTTTCCTGCGCTTGAGTACAAGGGCTCCCGCCAATGCCGCACAGCCTGCAGAGATATGTACCACGGTCCCACCTGCAAAATCAAGGGCTCCCATTTTGAATAGGAATCCCTCAGGATGCCAGCTCCAATGGGCGAGGGGAGCGTATACAAGTATGCTGAACAAAATGATGAAAAGAATATAGGAGGTGAACTTTACACGCTCAGCCAACGCACCAACCACCAAGCCTGGAGTAATGATGGCGAACATCAGCTGAAAAAGCGCAAACAGTGATTTCGGAATGCTGGGAGCCAATGACCAAGGGGCTGAATTGGCTACATCCTTGAAAAAGAAATTTGTCATTGGGCTTCCGATAAAGCCGCCTAAAGAATCACCAAAGCAGAGGCTGTAACCAAAGGTTATCCAAATCACAGTAACCACTCCGGCTGCCACGGTGCTTTTGATCATGGTAGAAATAACATTCTTTCTGTGAACCATTCCACCGTAGAAAAAAGCCAAGCCGGGGGTCATCAGAAATACCAACGCTGTAGCAATCAAAATCCATGTGATGTCTGCTCCATTATAAACCCCTTCTTTGTCCTCAAAGTTGGGCAATACCGGAACGAAGATTGCGGCGATGGCAATGATTGCCAACACCAGGAATGGAAGTTTGTCTCTTAGTGATTTTGAATTCATTGTTGAATAATTTTGGTTAAAAGATCATTTATAAAAACAAATATATTATTTATGAACTAAAAATGAATAAATAATATACATATAAATAAATATAATATGATATTACATTTCTATCAAATCATTGAAAAACAAATAATTATGAAAATATAGCAATTAATATGTGGAAAAGTAAAATATAATTATATATACATATATATAATTACAATATGTAACTTATTGAAAAAAAACAGGCCGGTTAAAAACCGGCCTGCATAATAAATATTTTATATATGAAATCAGACGAGCAAGCTGCTGTCTTTTGATTCCAAATAGGATACCCCCATCAGGAACTCATCTACTTTTCTTGCACATTCTCGTCCTTCACTGATGGCCCAAACAACCAATGATTGACCTCTCCTCATGTCGCCGCAGGAGAATATCTTTCCGATATTGGTTTTGAATTCTTTTTCCGTTGCCCTAACATTGCCTCTTTCATCCAGTTCAATATCCAGGGTGTCGAGCATTCCTGATTTTTCAGGGGCCACAAATCCCATTGCCAGCAATACCAGTTCGCAGGGAATGATTTTTTCAGAACCAGCCCGCTCGGTAAATTTGCTTGGTCTTCCATCTTCTGACTTCCATTCCAATTCAACTGTTTTCAGTGCTTTCAGGTTGCCGTTTTCATCTCCAATGAATTCTTTTGTGGCAACCGCCCATTGTCTTTCGCAACCTTCCTCATGTGATGTCGTTGTTTTCATGACCATTGGGTACGTTGGCCATGGCATGATGGGGGTCCTGCTTTCAGGGGGCTTGGGCATCAGTTCGAACTGTGTGATACTTGCTGCGCCCTGCCTGTTGGAGGTTCCAACACAATCGCTTCCAGTATCTCCGCCGCCAATCACCACCACATGTTTGCCTTTTGCAGACAGCAGATGATCCAGTACATTGCTTTCAATATTTTTTTGGGCCAATGGGTCGCTGCCAGCTACCATTTTATTTTGTTGCTTTAGGAAATGCATGGCATAATGCACACCATTCAATTCTCTTCCCGGAATCGGAAGATCTCTGGGAATGGTGGATCCTCCAGCCAATACGATGGCATTGTAATCTCTGGTGAGATCATTGATGTTGATGTTCACACCTACATTGGCATTGCACCTAAATACGATACCTTCTTCCTCCATCAAGGTTATTCTCCTGTCTATGATGTTTTTTTCCAGTTTAAAATCTGGAATGCCATAGCGAAGCAATCCTCCGGGTTTTTCATCACGTTCAAAAACCGTTACCTGGTGCCCTGCCTGATTTAGTTGTGCAGCCGCAGCAAGTCCAGCAGGTCCGCTGCCAATCACCGCAATTTTCTTACCGGTACGCAGTACGGGTACCTTGGGTTTTACATATCCTTTATCAAAAGCGATCTCAATGATGTGTTTTTCAATCTCTTCAATGCTGACCGGTGGCTGGTTGATGCCCAGTACACAGGAACTTTCACATGGGGCTGGGCAAATCCTTCCCGTAAATTCAGGGAAGTTATTGGTTGAGCTGAGTATTTCATAGGCTTCTTCCCAACTCTCTCTGTAAACGGCATCATTGAACTCTGGTATGATGTTTCCCAAGGGGCATCCGCTGTGGCAGAAAGGAACACCACAATTCATGCATCGTGCAGCTTGATTGTTTAGCTCCTTCGGTTCGAAAGGTTTTACAAATTCATTGAAATGATGAACCCTGTCTGTTGCAGCTGTTTTGGATGGACTAACCCTGGTATATTCCAAAAATCCTGTAGGCTTTCCCATTGATAAGGTTATTTGATGATTGCAGTTTTTCCGGCTTTCTTCATTTCCATCACTTTTTTGTAGTCGCGCGGATATACTTTTATGAATTGGTTTTTTTGATTCTCCAGATCGCTCAAAAGGAATTTTGCCACCACACTTCCGGTTGTGGCCACATGTTCACTGAGCAATGATTTCAATGTTTCCATGTCGTCATCACCAATCGGATCCAGGTCTACCATTTCCATGTTGCAGTTTTCACTGAATTGACCAAGGATGTCGTAAACGTATGCGATACCGCCACTCATGCCTGCAGCAAAATTTCTTCCAGTACTTCCCAGCACAACTACAGTTCCTCCTGTCATGTACTCGCAACCATGATCGCCAACACCTTCCACAACGGCAATAGCGCCTGAATTCCTTACCGCAAAACGCTCTCCTGCCTTACCGCGGATAAAGGCCTTTCCTGAGGTAGCTCCATAAAATGCCACATTCCCAATAACAATATTCTCTTCGGCCACGAATCCTGACTCCTTGTGGGGATAAACAATCATCTTTGCACCACTCAATCCTTTTCCGAAATAGTCATTTGCATCGCCTTCCAGTTCCAGTGTTACGCCACAGGTATTGAACGCGCCAAAACTCTGTCCGGCAGTTCCCTTGAACTTCATGTGAACAGTATCTTCTGGTAAACCGGCCGCACCATATTTTTTGGTGATTTCATTGCTCAGCATGGTCCCGGTTGTTCGATCTGTATTCTTTATCGGAGAACTGATCAGTACTTTTTCTTGTTTTTCCAATGCAGGCGCAGCCTCTTCAATCAATTTCCAGTCAAGCACTCCGGCAATGCCATGGTCTTGTTCTTCTTGTTTATACAAGCCTGTAAAGGAGTCAGCTGGTTCTTTGTAAAGGATGGGGGATAGGTCGAGTTTGCTGTATTTCCAATGGTTGATGCCTTCTCTTACTTTCAATACATCTGATTGTCCTACCATTTCTTCAATGGTTCTGTATCCCAGTTCCGCCATGATTTCCCTCAGTTCCCTTGTGAGGAATTGAATGAAATTGACCACATATTCTGCTGCTCCATTGAATCTTTTTCTGAGTTCAGGATCCTGTGTGGCAACACCAACGGGGCAGGTATTCAAGTGACATTTGCGCATCATGATACAGCCTTCCACTACCAGCGCAGCTGTTGCAACGCCCCATTCTTCCGCACCCAACAGTGTGGCTATGGCGATATCCCTTCCTGTTTTCAATTGTCCGTCCGCTTGTACCGTAACCCTGCTACGCAACTTGTTTTTTACCAGGGTCTGGTGAGCCTCGGCCAATCCCAGTTCCCAAGGCAATCCTGCGTGCCTGATGGAACTCACCGGAGAGGCACCCGTTCCGCCGTCATTGCCGGAAATCAATACCACATCCGCCTTGGCTTTGGCAACCCCAGCTGCGATGGTTCCGACGCCTGCTTTGGATACCAGCTTTACGCTGATCCTGGCCTTTCTGTTGGCATTTTTCAAATCAAAGATCAGCTGGGCCAGATCTTCAATGGAATAAATATCATGGTGGGGTGGTGGAGAAATCAATCCTACACCAGGTGTTGAATACCTAACTTTTCCAATCCAGTCATCTACCTTATGGCCGGGCAACTGTCCTCCCTCTCCGGGCTTGGCTCCCTGGGCCATCTTGATCTGTAACTCATCAGCTTCTGTGAGGTATTGGCTTGTTACACCAAACCTGGCGGAAGCCACCTGTTTGATCGAAGAGCGCATGGAATCACCATTGTCCATTGGCTGGTAGCGGATTTCATCTTCGCCACCTTCACCTGTATTGCTTTTTCCACCAAGCCTGTTCATCGCAATGGCCAGTGTGGTATGGGCTTCCCATGAGATAGAGCCGAAAGACATGGCTCCTGTAGCGAATCTTTTGTACAGATTCTCTGCTGGTTCAACTTCGTCAATGGAAATGGAAGGCCTGAGGGGATTGATCTCGAAAAGGCTCCTGAGGGTACAGGCTTTTTCGCTTTGGTCATTGACCAGCTTTGAATATTTTTTGAACACGGAGTAGTCTCCGATACGTGTGGAGTGTTGCAACAAATGAATCGTCTGGGGATTGAAAAGATGGAACTCGCCCTTTCTTTTCCATTGATAAATTCCACCCACTGGCAGCCTGTCAACAGGGATGCTTTTTTTGCTGAATGCAAGAGAATGCTTTACCAGCGCTTCCCTGGCAATTTCATCAAGGCCCATTCCCTCAATGCGGGAAACAGCACCTGTGAAACATTTATCAACTACTTCCTTGTTGAGGCCAATGATTTCAAATATTTGTGCCCCTTGGTAGGATTGGAGTGTTGAGATGCCCATCTTTGAGAAGACCTTTAGCAAGCCCTCATTGACTGCTTTGATGTAGTTTTTCTTGAGCAGCTCTGGATCAAGGTCTGTGTCTATCTTGCCATGCAAACGCATGTCGCGGATGGAAGACAATGCCAGATAAGGGTTGATGGCTGTAGCGCCAAATCCTATAAGACATGCAAAATGATGTACTTCCCAAACATCACCAGCTTCTACAATGATGCCTACCTTGCCCCTGTAACCTTTTCTAATCAGGTGGTGATGGATGGCAGCAGTGGAAAGCAGCGAGGGGATAGGGGCATGGTCTGAGTCGATAGCCCTGTCTTGCAAGACCAGCACTTCAAATCCATCTTCTACAGCATCAACTGCGTAGCGACAAATCCTGTCCAGGGCTTTTTTCAGCGTTCCAGGTGTTCCATCTGCCCTGAAATAACATTGCAGGGTCTTGGCCTGGAAGATGCCTGTATCAATGCTTCTGATTTTTTCCAGGTCCTTGTTGGTCAACACCGGGTGCTTTAAGGCAACCGTATGACAGCTCAACGGATCCTCGATCAGCATGTTTCCATTGTTGCCCACAAATGAGGCCAATGACATGACCAGTCTTTCCCTGATCGGATCAATGGGAGGATTGGTTACCTGTGCAAACAACTGTTTGAAATAGCTGCTCAGGTGTTGGGGTTGCTCACTCAATATTGCAAGAGGCACATCTGTGCCCATCGAACCAATCGGCTCTTTGCCATCCAGGGCCATGGGGGCAATGATGTTGTCCAGATCTTCCGAACTGTAACCAAAGGCCTTTTGGTATTTGAACACCTGTTCATGTTCCAGGTGGGTAAACATGACCCTTGGCTCAGGCAGTTCGTTCAGCCTGATCTTGTATTTGTTCAGCCAATCGCCATATGGTTTCTGGCTGCATATGCTCTTTTTTACTTCTTCATCGCTGATGATGCGGCCTTCTTCAATGTCAACAATGAACATTTTTCCGGGTTGAAGCCTACCGTTTTCGATGATCAAAGAAGGGTCTACTGGAAGTGCACCTGTTTCAGAGGCCATGATGACCCTGTCGTCTGAGGTTACACAGTACCGCGAGGGCCTCAGTCCATTCCTATCCAGGGTCGCACCAATCATCCTTCCATCGGTGAAGGAAATGGAGGCTGGTCCATCCCAGGGTTCCATGACGGAGGCATGAAACTCATAGAAGGCCTTTTTTTGTGGATCCATGCTATCATTGCCATCCCAGGCTTCAGGAATCAGCATCATCATGACATGGGGCAGGGACCTGCCGGTCATGGTGAGCAGTTCCATCATGTTGTCGAGGCTTGCAGAGTCGCTCTGGCTGCCTGAAATTAACGGCAATAACATGTCCATTTCCTCTTTGGAGAAATAGGGGGATGTATAGCCTTTTTCATTTGTCTTGATCCAGTTCAGGTTTCCCTGAAGGGTATTGATCTCGCCATTATGGGCAATGAAGCGGAAAGGTTGGGCCAGTTTCCAGGAAGGAAAAGTGTTGGTGGCGAAACGAGAATGCACCAGGCCGAGCGCACTGACAACTTTTTTGTTGTTGAGGTCTGGATAATAGGTTCTTACTTGTTTGCTTGTGAGTTGTCCTTTGTAAACAATCACTTTGTAAGAGAGGGAAGCAATATAAAATCCAATGGGATCCTTCTTTACGCTGTTGTTGATCAGATGGCTTGAGTAGTTTCTCAACACAAAAAGCTTTCTTTCGAAGGCCATTGGGTCGCTGATATGATCGGGGCAGGCAACGAAAACCTGTTCTATCTCAGGCTCAACCGAACGGGCGGTAAAGCCAATGTCTTCTGGATTGACAGGAACTTTTCTCCACGCAAGTACCTCAAGGCCAAGCTCTTCTGCGGTTCTGCTAAAGATGTCTCTGCATTCTTCCCTGAGCCTTATTTCCCTTGGAAAGAAAACGGATCCAACCCCGTATCGGCCAAAAGCAGGAAGATGTACCCCCATTTTGAGGCATTCGTCAAAAAAGAAAGCATGCGGAGTTTGGATCAAGATACCGGCGCCATCTCCGGTATTGCTTTCACATCCACAGGCGCCCCTGTGTTCCATGTTTTCAAGAATGGTCAGGGCATCAGAAATCACCTGATGATTTTTGTTTCCTTTGATGTTGGCTACAAAGCCAATGCCACAAGAATCTCTTTCAAATTCTGGACGATATAATCCCCGATTTCTTGCCATAAGAAAGCAGTTTTTTGATAAAATCTATGAAATAGATCTTTTGGGTAAATAAATTCTAAGGTAGGGGCAAGCTGTCGTTTGAATTTACGACAACTCACCCATTTTCTGAATAAAATGAATAAAAAAATCTAAAAAAATATCAATGCGCCCGTCTATTCGGCATAACTGCTGACAGGTTCACAGGTGCATACCAGGTTCCTGTCTCCATAGGTATTGTTAACCCTGGCTATGCTTGGCCAAAACTTGTTGCTCCAGATTCGGTCTTCGGGGAAGGCTGCTTTCTCCCTTGAATAGGGTCTGTCCCAGTCATTCCCGCAGATGTTGGCCATGGTATGGGGAGCTCTTTTCAAGACATTGTCTTTTTTGTCTGCCTGTCCCTCTTCAATTTCGCGAATCTCGTTTCTGATGGCAATCATTGCATCACAGAACCTGTCCAACTCGCCTTTGTCTTCACTCTCTGTCGGCTCTATCATAACGGTACCGGGTACAGGGAAACTAAGGGTTGGCGCATGAAATCCATAATCCATCAGTCGCTTAGCAAGATCTTCTGCTTCAATATCAGCAGATTTCTTGAAAGGACGAAGGTCTACAATGAATTCATGTGCGCAGGTGCCGTTTTTGCCCAAATACAAGACATCGTAGTGGCCTGTAAGCCTCGCCTTCATGTAGTTGGCATTGAGGATGGCATATTCAGTAGAGGCTTTCAGGCCATTTCCACCCAGCATCCTGATATAGCCATAACTGATCAACAAAATGCTTGCGCTTCCAAATGGTGCTCCACTGACCGCAGTGTTCCCTTTGGTAATGTCCAAATCAGCTCCAGCAGTTTGGGTATGTCCAGGCAAGAATGGCGCCAAATGAGCCTTTACGCAAATGGGCCCCATGCCAGGTCCGCCACCGCCGTGAGGAATGGCAAAGGTTTTGTGCAGGTTCAGGTGACACACATCCGCACCAATTAGTCCAGGGGCAGTGAGACCAACCTGGGCGTTCATGTTGGCCCCGTCCATGTAGACCTGACCGCCATGGCTGTGGATGATGGAGGTGATGTCTATCACAGTCTCCTCATATACGCCGTATGTGCTGGGATAGGTGATCATGATTCCAGCGAGGTTTTCGCTGTACTGTATGGCTTTTGCATTGAGGTCCTCTACGTCGATGTATCCATTTTCAAGTGCTTTCACCACGACCACTTTCATGCCAGCCATTACTGCTGAGGCAGGATTGGTGCCATGAGCAGAAATCGGAATCAGCATCACATTGCGGTGATGGTCTCCGCGAGACAGATGGTATCCCCTGATGGCCAACAGGCCAGCATATTCCCCCTGCGCCCCGCTGTTGGGCTGAAGGCTGCAGGCATCAAAACCGGTTACCTCACAGAGGTATTTTGAAAGCTCATCCAGTACGAACTGGTATCCCTTTGTCTGCGCTGCAGGAGCAAAGGGATGAATCTGTCCCCAACAGGCCCAACTCAATGGCATCATCTCTGAAGCCGCGTTCAATTTCATGGTGCAACTTCCTAAAGAAATCATGGAGGTATTAAGCGATAAATCCTTGTTTTCCAATGATTTGATATATCTCATCATTTTGCTTTCGCTGTGATAAGTATTGAAAACTGGATGTTGTAAATAAGTTGAACTGCGCTTAAAGCCTGTAGGGATATTCGGAAGGTCTGCGGACTTCGCAAAGTTCAATGAAGCTTTTGCATGCTGATCAAAGCAAGAGAGTGCAGCCGTCACATTGTCGGTATTGCTTGTTTCATCAAAGCTGATGCCTATCATTGAAGGGCTAATCAGGCGCAGGTTGATGTGTTTTTCTGCTGCTGACGCAACAATTGCCTCAGCATGATCTGTAATAACCGCTATGGTATCAAAGTAGGTGGACGAAGCCAATTGGAATCCAAGCTCCTGCAAGGTGCTTGCTGCCGCATGGGCAAACATACTCGTTCTGGTCGCAATGTTTTTGAGACCTTCCGCTCCGTGATAAACGGCATACATGGCAGCCATATTGGCCAACAGTGCCTGGGCTGTGCAAATATTGGAAGTGGCTTTTTCTCTTTTGATGTGCTGTTCACGGGTTTGGAGGGCCATGCGCAGGGCCCTGTTTCCATCAGCATCAATGCTGACGCCGATGATCCTGCCAGGAATGCTGCGTTTGAAATCGTCTTTTGTGGCAAAGAAAGCGGCATGTGGGCCACCGTATCCCAATGGTACGCCAAAGCGCTGGGCTGAACCGCAGGCTGCATCAGCGCCGAGTTCACCCGGTGGGGTGAGCAGGGTAAGTGCCAGCAAGTCAGTGGTCATCACTACGTATCCGCCAATTTCATGTACATGGTCGATAAATGCTTTGTAATCGTTCAGTCCGCCGATATTGTTGGGGTATTGAACCAATGCGCCGAAGTAGGAATTGTCTAATGTGCTGGTTGAGAAATCCCCTGTAACCAATTCAATGCCAATTGGTAATGCTCTTGTTATCAGTAGGTCAATGGTTTGAGGGAAGCAGTTTTGGTCCACAAAAAACCTTGGCCGCTCGATGTGGTCCTGTTTATTGAGGGCATTGAAAAACATGGTCATTGCCTCAGCTGCTGCAGTTGATTCATCCAATAAAGAAGCATTGGCGATGGGCAAGCCTGTCAGTTCGCTGACCATGGTCTGGTAGTTCAAAAGGCTTTCCAGGCGTCCCTGGGCAATTTCTGCCTGGTAGGGGGTGTATTGGGTATACCAACCTGGATTTTCAAAAATATTCCTGAGGATGACACTGGGTGTATGGGTGCCATAGTATCCCTGGCCAATGAAATTTTTGGCAACGATATTGGTTTCTCCGATGGCGCGAACATGCTCAAGATAAGCAGCCTCACTCATGGCTGGGGGAACATTCAATGCATTGTGGTTGACAATATTGGGTGGAACAGTCTTTTCCACCAATGTGGCAAGGCTTGGTTCACCAATGGTGGCGAGCATTTCCTTTTCCTCGCTCGCTGAAGGGCCTATGTGCCTGCTGCTGAATTCGTTTTCCTGCTGCGTCAAAAGATTCATGGATGGGTCTTTATTCGTTAGAAATGCTAATTGAAATGCCGCAAATTGTCAAGTTGCAAATTTAATCAGAAGCAGGCAGTATATGACGACTTTGTAGACTAAAAAAACGGAATGTGGATTAAATGGTGAAACAGTAGTTTGGCGTTTGTTTAGGTTTTACTTTTGGGGTATGGCGGATGGATTATTGATCAATTGGGAAAAGCAGTCTTTGGCGCATGCAAAAGCCTACAAAGCATTCCTGCAGCGGGTAAACAAAAACCAGGCATTGAAGTTGCTTCCCAGATTGCATGAGGAAGCTTTTGAGCAGGTGGATTGCCTGACTTGTGCCAATTGCTGCAAAAATTACTCTCCCCGCTTCAAGACGCCAGACATCAAAAGAATCAGCAAAGTACTGGGTTTGCGGGAAGGTGTTTTTATTGATACATATCTTGAAATTGACACAGATGGGGACTATGTGCTGAAAACCAAACCATGTCCATTTCTCGGGGCCGATAACCTTTGCTCCATTTATGAGGACAGGCCCTCTGATTGCAGAAGATTTCCGTATACCGATGAGGATGTATTTGTCAAAAGACAGGCCCTTACACTAAAGAACACATCGTTTTGCCCTGCTGCTTATGTTGTGATGGAACGCCTGATGCAAGAGATTAAATAAAGATCAGTAGTTGATTTTTCTGATGGCTGGTGTCTTGAACCAGGTATAGACCACTATGCTGATGGTCATCATGCCACCAAAAACAACAGACGGAACAACCCCCATCATCCTTGATGCAAAGCCACTTTCAAAAGCCCCAAGCTCATTGGAAGAGATGATGAATATGCTGTTCAGGGCAGAAACCCTTCCTTTCATTTCTTCAGGGGTCCTGGTTTGGAGAATCGTGGAGCGTACAATCATGCTAATGCCATCCAACAATCCCGAGAGGAACAAGGCAGCAAAGGATATCCAAAAAACAGTGGAAAGCCCGAAGATGATCATGGTCATCCCAAATCCTGCAACACAGAGCAACATGATCTTGCCCTGGTTTTTGCGCATCGGCACAAAGTTGATGAACAACATCATCGCAATGGCTCCTATTCCAGGAGCTGAACGAAGAATGCCCAACCCTTCAGCACCCGTTTTCAGGATGATTTCTGAGAAATAGGGAAGCAGTGCGGTGGCGCCTCCGAAAAAAACCGCAAAAAGGTCGAGGCTCAATACACCCAGTATTTCTTTTGCATTCCAGACAAACCGAAAGCCCTCTTGGATACTTTTCAGCATGGGTTCTCGTGGAATGCTGAAGGTGGGTGGTTTTGGTCCAATCAAAAAAAGGATGGCAATGGAAACTGAGAGGAGTATTACCATTAATGAAAAGGTAAAGGTGATGCCCATCGCTCCGTACAGAATTCCGCCTATTGCCGGACCCCCTACACCTGCAATTTGCCATGAACTGCTGTGCCAGCTGATGGCGTTTGGTAGTTCTTTTTTCGGAACCAGGCTGCTCACCAGTGCAAAAGAGGTGGGGCCACTGAATGCTCTGGCTATGCCCGTGCAAAAAGCGATGAGGTAGATGTTGATCAGGATGGCAGTTTGGCTGAACTGCATTGACGCATGTTCACTGGTGATATAGGTAAAGAGGATGGTAAGGAGCAGGTTTCCTGCAATGCTCAGGTGCAGCAATTTTTTTTTGTCTGTTCTGTCGATGATGTAGCCGGAGTAAATGGCCATGATCACTGCAGGAACAAACTCAACCAGTCCTATCAGGCCTATGCTGAAAGGGTCTTTGGTGATTTCGAAAACCTTCCAGCTGATCAGGGTGGCCTGCATGGTCAACACCAAGATGAAGAAAAACCTGGCCAGGAGATAACTCCTGAATTCAGGATAGCGAAGGGAGCCAAAACTATGGTGTTTAACAAATTTGAACATCCCTGCGAATTTCGGTTATTGTCGCTGACCTTGATCAGGGAAGGGAAATAAAATGTTGCCCATCCTCATATTCTTTTTCAAGTGCATTCAAGATGGTGTCAAGGTGTTTTGGATTGCCAGTGAAATCAGCATTGCTGGTGTCAACGAACAGCGTTTTCATGTTGTGCTGTTTGATGTAATGCGTATAGGTTTGCTGTATATTGTAGAGATAATCGTTTTGGATATTTTGTTCGTAGGGCCGGTTTCTTTTCTTGATGTTTTCCTGCAATTTGCTCACCGGTGCGTGCAGGTAGATGAGCAGTTCCGGTTGTATCATCTGATGGTGCATGATTTCAAACAACCGTTGGTAGAGCCTGAATTCGTCATCCGGAAGGTTTACTTTGGCAAATAACAGGCATTTGGTAAACAGGTAATCTGAGATAGTGAGTGTTCTGAACAGGTCTTGTTGCCCAACCAGGTCTTTTTGTTGTTTGTATCGTTCTGCCATGAAGAAGAGCTCAACGGAAAATGCATACTGTGCGGGGTTGTCATAAAATTTGGCAAGAAATGGGTTGTCCGCAAACTCTTCGAGGATGAGCCTGGCGTTCAAACGCTCTGCCAGCAGGTTGGCCAGTGTTGTTTTCCCGGCCCCGATATTTCCTTCAATGGTGATGAATGTATACTTCATTTTGAAAATCGTTTTACTTCAAGGCTGTCAGGGCATGCCTCGAGAAGTGCCTGGATGGTTTTGTTCAGCACAGGGTCAATTTTTGTTGCGTTCAACTCCAATAGGGGTATCAGGGCGAACTTTCTCATGTAAATTCTGGGATGGGGAATGGTCAGGTCCGGCAGTTCAACCACATCATTTTCATAGTAAAGGATATCGATATCAATGTTCCTTTCCCCATTCCTTTCCCTGCGCAATCTTCCCATTTGTTGTTCAATCTCCAAAATAGCTGCCATAAGCTCCACCGGACCCATGACTGTATGGATGATCAATACCTGGTTAAGGAAAGCTGGCTGGTCTTCTTTGCCCCAGGCTGCTGTTTCATAAACAGCAGAGCTCCTGGAAATAGGACCACATTTTTGGGAAATCAGCCCATGGGCTTCCCCTAAAAAGAAGAAACGGTCTCCAATATTGCCACCTATCAGTAAATACACTTCTTTCATAAATAGATCCCGCTTCGGCGGGTAAAGTTCTTTAATTTCGCCTTCTAAACCCATTTGCAATGAAAAGTTTTTTCAAAAGTTTTTTTGCATCCTTTTTGGCACTGATCATTTTCTTTGCCCTGATCTTTCTGTTGTTCTTTGGAATTGCAGGAGCTTTTCTTGCATCTGAAAAAGTATCGGTAGAAGGAAAATCGGTTTTGGTGATTGATCTTTCAAAAGGGTACAACGATAGAACCATGGAAGATCCCATTGCAGAGATCACAGGAGATGATCTTCAACCAGATTTGAACACGGCCATCAAATTGATTGAAAAAGCTTCAAAGGATTCATCCATCCGTGGTGTATATATTTTATCCAAAGACAATGCCAATGGATTTGCAGGGTCTTCAGAGTTGCGCAAAGCATTGACATCGTTCAAAACCTCAGGCAAATTCATCATAGGATATGGGGACTATATTTCTCAAAAGGCCTACTACGTAGCGAGTGTGGCCAACAAGGTCTATTGCCATCCCAAGGGAATGTTTGAATGGCAGGGCATGTCAGTGGAATATACCTTCTTCAAGAACCTGATAGACAAACTGGAAATCAAGCCACAGATTTTTTATGCAGGAAAATTCAAGAGTGCAACCGAGCCATTCAGGACAACTTCCATGTCGGAGGCCAATAAAGAACAGACCAGTGTTTGGTTGAATGATATTTATGATGAGATGATTGAAGTTATTGCATCATCAAGAAATAAAAGCATTGATTCACTGAAGTCCTATGCCAATCGTTTCACCTTGGATAAACCTGAGAAAGCAGTTGCTGCAGGATTATTGGATGGATTGAAATATGATGATCAGGTCAGGGATGAAATCAGGCAACGGTTGAAAATTGGAAAAACAGATAAGATCAATTTTATCAGCCTTGCAAAATATTCAAAAGCAGTCAATGTTGCAGGCACCTATTCCAAAGACAAGATTGCACTGGTGTTGGCAGAAGGAGAAATTGTTTATGGAAAAGGATCGCCAGATCAGATCGGTTCTGATGAATACCTGGCTTTGCTGCGAAAGCTGCGCACAGACAAATCCGTAAAGGCCATCGTGTTGCGGGTTAATTCTCCTGGAGGCAGCAGCTTGGCCAGTGAGATCATCTGGAGAGAACTGGAACTCATCCGCAAGGAAGGGAAAAAAATAGTTGTTTCCATGGGAGATGTTGCTGCAAGCGGGGGTTATTATATTGCTTGTAATGCCGATAAAATCATGGTGCAGCCCAATACCATTACGGGCTCTATCGGCGTGTTTTCCATTGTGCCAGATTTTTCTAGTTTCATGAACAACAAGCTGGGCATCAGTTTTGACCGTGTAAAGACTGGTGAATATGCAGATATGCCTTCAGTTACTAGACCCCTTACGGAGAATGAGCAACAATTCATTCAGGGTCAGGTGGACCAGATTTACCTTGATTTCAAGACCCGTGTTGCTGAAGGCCGCAAAAAGGATATCAACTATATTGACAGCATCGCTCAGGGAAGGGTATGGACCGGAAAAAGGGCTATTCAGCTTGGGTTAGCTGACAAGATTGGTGGACTGGAAGAGGCCATTGCCGAGGCTGCAAAAATGGCTGGTGTAAAAGAATTCAAGGTCAGGAAATATCCTGAGCCCAAATCCATCCTTGAATATTTTATGGACAAGGGAAGTAGCGACCTCGCAACATCAACCCTCCAAAAGGAACTTGGCGTCGAAGAATACCAGCTCTTCAAGCGCATCAAAGCAATGAAGGCAGAAACAGGTGAAATCAAAAGCCAGCTTCCATTTGAATTCATCATCAAGTGATGTTATTTTTACCAAAACTGAGAAACGGAATACATGAACAATTCTAAAGGGAAATACAACCAGTGGAGGGCAATGCTCGCGATTGCAAAAGCCAGCTTAAAGTCAATTTTCAGAAGTCCTTCTGCGGTGATTTTCAGTTTTCTTTTCCCCATCATTTTTATTCTTGTATTCGGATTTCTCAGTTCAACCACGCCGGTCATCAGGGTTACCTTTGATCCTGCATCCTCCAATGCAAATGCGTTGTACACAAAGCTGATTGAAAAGTCGAACCTCAAAGTCATTACCCAGCCCATACTGATATCCCGGCAAGAACTGGAGAAAGGGCATATTACTGCCATCATCAACATCAGGGAAATCAATCCTGCCGCCTATCCGAAATATGCTGTTGAGATCACCACTTCAACTGCAGCAGCAGACAGGATTGGTTTGCTGCAATCCATCATACAGCAGGCCATTGCTGAGTTGGATCTTGTCAATTTTCCGCAAAGACCCAGCTATGCTTATATGCAAAAGGAAACCTTGCCAGGACGGGAATACCGTACCATTGATTTCATTCTGCCGGGCCAGCTTGGTTTTTCGTTGTTGAGTGCCGGGGTCTTTGGTGTGGCATTCATTTTCTTTAATCTTCGCCAAACACTTGTGCTCAAAAGATTTTTTGCAACGCCCATCAAAAGGACCTACATCGTTTTTGGTGAAGGGCTTGGAAGGATAGCTTTTCAAATGATCACCGCAGTGGTCATCCTTTCTATTGGTCATTTTGCTTTCAAGTTTACCCTGGTGAATGGCATGGTTACGTTCATTGAGTTGATGGTATTGAGTTTGATAGGGTTGATTGTATTTATGGGATTTGGTTTCATTGTGAGTGGATTGGCCAGCAGTGAAAGCACCATTCCTCCCTTTGCGAATCTTGTAACGCTTCCACAGTTTCTGTTGGCAGGTACATTTTTTCCTGTAGAAAATTTTCCTGCATGGCTTCAGCCCCTGTGCAAGATTCTTCCGCTGACACACCTTAACCAGGCCATGCGCAATGTTGCTTTCGAAGGGGCACATTTGAATGAATGTTGGCCACAATTACAATACTTGCTCATCTGGGGTATTGTGGTCTATGCAGCAGCCATCAAGGTTTTCAAATGGGAGTAAGCTGATCTTGAAAATTAATCACTTTTTTTACTGAACAAACGAAGATTTCTTTGCATCCCTTCCCATTTGGTCCTTTTGATGGGAGAGTCTTTGAAAAGTTGGTTGAAGGTGGTTTTGTCAAGTGACAACCAGTCATTGATGGAGAACGCCAGGACCTCATCCATTGGTTCCAATTCTGCGTGTTGATGGGTTTTGCTGAACCTGTTCCATGGGCATACATCCTGACAGATATCACAGCCAAATACCCAGTCTTCTGCTTTTTGCTGCAGCTCATCAGGAAGCTTGTCTGCTTTCAATTCAATGGTAAAATAGGAGATGCATTGGGATGCATTCAGGGTTTTGTTGGGCAGAATTGCAGCTGTCGGGCAGGCATCAATGCATTTGGTACAGGATCCACAGTAGTCTTGCTTATAGGGAAGGTCTGGTGTCAATTCAAGGTCTGTGATCAGGGTGGCAAGGAAAAAAAAAGACCCTTTTTTCTTGTTGATCAGGTTTCCATTTTTACCAATCCATCCCAATCCGCTGTGCTTCGCCCAGCTTCTCTCCAGCACAGGTGCAGAATCCACAAATCCCCGCCCTTCAACCTGTCCAAGTTTTTCCCTGATCCGGAAAAGAAATTCCTGCAGTTTTTCGCGGATGACCCAATGATAATCTTTGCCATAGGCATATTTGGCAATTTTAGGAGCACCTTCAACCTGATGTTGTTCCGGAAAATAATTGAAAAGCAGGGTGATCACAGATTGAGCACCAGGAACCAGCTTTGTAGGGTCTGTCCTCAACTCAAAATGGTTTTCCATGTACTTCATTTCCCCGTGCAGCCCTTTGTTGAGCCAGTTTTCCAACCGGCGCGCATCTTCATCCAGTCGCATGGCTCTTGCAATACCACAATCATCAAATCCCATTGCTGCAGCAATGCTTTTGATGAGGTATGCACTTTCCTTGGGTGAAATCATGAGAAAGATGCTTATTGGTCCAGCGCTGTATCAACAGCTTCTTTGATTTGAATGGAGAGTTCTTTTTTCTGGCCTGTGATCAGCTCTTTTGAAAACACGATACCAACATAGTTTCTTTTGGTATCGATCCATGGCCAGGTTCCCAGAAGGCCTGGACATGAAAATACAAATCCTTTTTCAGCATCATCCCTTTCTTGCACCCAGCTTCCCAAAGCATATTTGAAATCCTTGGCCAATGCTGGTATGTAACGCACCCTAAGCGCTGGAAATTGGATGGTCAACATCTCTTGAACCGCTTTTTCACTGAGGATGCGCTTGTTGTTGAAGGTGCCTTTGTTGAGCAACATTTGCATAAAGTTAAGGTAGTCAAATGCTGAACAGACGGCACCTCCTGATGGATTGGGTGCATTGCCATTCTCATTGTAGAAAGTAGCGGTTCGCATGCCCATTGGGCGAAACAGCTTTTCAGTAATTACCCTGTCAAATGTTTTTTTGGTGACCACTTCAATGACCCTTCCTGCAATGTTGATGCCAATACCACCGTAAGCAAATGCCTCACCAGGATTGTCCACAATGAGTTTTTTTGTTGCGAAATTATTCACCTCTTCTTCCAGGCTGGCAAATTTGGTTTTTTGTGCAACCTTCATGATCCCCGAAGGCTCCGTATCCAGCCCTGTAGTATGGGAAAGACAATGCCTGATGGTGATGTAACCCTTCATGTATTTTGCAAATACAGGTATGTATTTTGTGACAGGATCGTCAAGGCTGATTTTGCCTTCGTCTACTAAAATCATGACCATGGCAGTGGTGAGCCATTTGCTTGAACTGGCAATAGGTCCAGGTGTTTTGAGTTTGAACTCTTCAGACTCCTTCAGGAAAATGTTTTTTCCTGCTTTTTGAACAACCACTACATACTCCTTGCCAAGGATCTTCTCATTCCGTTTTATTATTGCATTCAATCCGCTGAAGTCTGTTTGGCCTTGGCTGGACTGCAAGAATAGCAGGAAAATCAGTGCCAGACTGCATTTGCGACATGTTTTGTTGAAAAATGCTGTCATAATTACCTTTTTTTAACTGTGGTGAATGATTTGACGATAACATTAAAATCCTGGATCATGAATTTAAACAACTTTACCATACAAGCATCCGAAGCGGTGCAATCAGCACAACAAGCGGCATTCAATGCTGGCAATCCGAATATTGAGACAGATCATCTGCTTCAAGGGTTATTGGAACAGAAAAACTCACCTGTTGAATACCTGCTCAAAAAGAACAATGTATCCATTCAGGTCCTCAACACAAAGTTAAAGGAAGCATTGGCAAAATTACCTAAATCTCAAAATGAGCCCGGGCAGGCACTGAGCAGGGAAGCCAACAATGCCTTGTTGCGTGCAGGTTCGCTACTGGGAAAGTTTGGAGATGAGTTTGTAACGCCTGAGCACCTGATGCTGGCATTGCTCACAGGAAATGATCCTGTTGCCAAAATGCTGAAGGAAGCCGGTCTGACAGAATCGGGTCTGATGCAAGCCATCAAGGAACTGAGGAAAGGCGAAAAAGTAAAGAGCCAGACACAGGAAACCCAATACAATGCACTGAACAAATATGCTAAGAACCTCATTGAGATGGCCCGGCAGGGAAAGCTGGATCCTGTGATTGGAAGAGATGAAGAGATCAGAAGAACCCTACATATCCTCACCAGGCGATCAAAAAACAATCCTATTCTGGTGGGTGAGCCAGGTGTTGGTAAGACGGCTATTGCAGAAGGTTTGGCCATGAGGATTGTCAATGGTGATGTACCCGATAACCTGAAAAACAAATTGATCTATGCACTCGACATGGGTCAGTTGATCGCAGGAGCAAAATACAAGGGAGAGTTTGAAGAAAGGCTAAAAGGCGTCGTCAAGGAGGTGGCCAACAGTGATGGTGAGATCCTTTTGTTCATCGATGAAATTCATACACTTGTTGGCGCAGGTGGAGGCGACGGGGCCATGGATGCTGCCAATATTCTCAAGCCCGCACTTGCCAGGGGAGAACTGAGGGCCATTGGTGCCACCACCCTCAATGAATACCAGAAGTATTTTGAAAAAGACAAGGCGTTGGAAAGAAGGTTCCAGAAAGTGATGATTGAGGAGCCCAGTGTTGAAGATGCCGTTTCCATTTTACGAGGTCTCAAGGACAGGTACGAAACCCATCACCATGTGCGCATCAAGGACGAAGCCATTATTGCTGCAGTTGAATTGTCCAACAGGTATATTACAGACCGTTTCCTGCCAGACAAGGCCATTGACCTCATCGATGAGAGTGCGGCCAAGCTGAGGCTTGAAATGAATTCAATGCCAGAAGAACTGGACAAGTTGGAGCGCCAGATCAGACAGCTTGAAATTGAAAGGGAGGCCATCAAAAGGGAGAATGATGATGTGAAAATGAAAGAACTCAATACCGAGTTGGCCAACTTGGCTGTAGAAAGGGATACCCTTAAAGCCAAATGGAAGGAGGAGAAGGAGCTTGTTGAAAAAGTACAAACGGCCAAAGCCGAAATTGAAGGGCTAAAACTTCAAGCAGAAAAAGCAGAACGGGAAGGGGACTATGGAACTGTGGCTGAGATCCGCTATGGCAAAGTCAAGAAAAAGGAAGAAGAGATTGTGCTGCTGTCTGAAGAGTTGGCCAAAACCGGAGAAAAAAGGTTGTTGAAGGAAGAAGTGGATGCGGAAGATATTGCACAAAACGTTGCCAAGGCAACAGGCATCCCCGTAGCCAAAATGATGCAAGGAGATAGGGAAAAACTCCTGCAGTTGGAAGAACACCTGCATGAGCGGGTGGTAGGTCAGGAAGAGGCCATTACAGCTGTTGCAGATGCCATCAGGCGCAGCAGGGCAGGACTGCAAGACCCCCGCAGACCCATTGGTTCATTCATATTTTTGGGTACAACGGGTGTAGGTAAAACAGAACTTGCCAAAACCCTCGCGGAATATCTGTTTGATGACGAGAGCATGATGACCCGCATTGACATGAGTGAGTACCAGGAAAAACATACCGTATCGAGGTTGGTAGGTGCCCCTCCAGGCTATGTCGGTTATGATGAAGGTGGCCAATTGACAGAGTCAGTAAGGAGAAAGCCCTACAGTGTTGTGCTCCTGGATGAAATCGAGAAAGCACATCCTGATGTTTGGAACGTTCTCTTGCAGGTATTGGATGATGGACGGTTGACAGACAACAAAGGACGTGTGGTGAATTTCAAGAACACCATCATCATCATGACCAGCAACATTGGAAGCCACCTCATACAGGATGCATATGATAAGGCGGATCCTGATGAAATGGAAAAGGCTGCAGAACGTGCAAGGACTGATGTCATGAATTTACTCCGCCAAACCATCCGGCCAGAATTTTTGAACAGGGTAGATGAGATCATCATGTTCCAGCCATTGAGCAGAAAGGAAGTAAGGAAGATCATTGAAATACAACTGAAAGGGCTACAGCATTTGGTCAAGGATGCTGGGATTGAACTGCATTTCACCCCTTATGCGCTGGATTTCCTGGCCGAAAATGGCTATGATCCACAATTTGGGGCAAGACCACTGAAGCGTTTGATTCAAAAGGAAATTGTCAACCAACTGTCCAAAAGGATCCTTGCAGGCGATATAGATAAAACAAAACCTGTCTTTGTGGATGTATTTGACGGTGTCGTTGTTTTTAGGAACGAAAAAGCCCAACAAGTTGTTTGATTGTAAAAATCAATCCTAAGAAGGGGTTCAATGGTTTATTGAACCCTTTTTTCAATTTTAAGACCACCTGCTGGCCTTGGCGCTGCTGGAGGTGCAGGAGGTGCTTGAGTCCTGGGCTTTTGCCCATTGGGTTTTGGCATGTCTTTTTTATGACCCCTGTTTCGAGAGGATGAAACCTCATATGCAGGTCCTTTTCCCAGCGCTGCAGGCAGTTCAACTTTTTCCACGATTTTTCCAATCAGCTTTTCAATGCGTTGGAATTTATGTTGATCTTCATTGTTTACAAAAGTGATGGCAGCCCCCTTTGTCTCTGCTCTTGCCGTTCTTCCGATGCGGTGAACATAGTCTTCACCATCTGAGGGAACATCGTAATTAATGACCAACTCAATGTTGTCAATATGGATGCCGCGGCTCAGGATATCCGTTGCGATGAGGATTGGAAGCCTCTTGGATGAAAACTCCAACAATACATCTTCTCGTTGGCTTTGGTCCAGATCAGATTGAATGTCTTTGGCATTGTATTTCATCCGCTGTAGCTGCGCAGCCAATTGTTTGACGGTTTGTTTTTTTGAACAAAAAATTAATACAGATTTGTATTCTTTCTCAGCAAGGATGTGTTGAATAATGGGAATCTTTTGCGTATCGTAAACGATATATGCCTGCTGCTTGATGGTTTCAGGCGGCTTAGACAGGGCAACACTGACCTCCACTGGCTCATGCAGGATGGATTTGGCCAACTGCAAAATCCTTGGGGGCATGGTAGCAGAAAACATCAGGGTCTGCCTTTTGACAGGCAAAAATGAAATGATTTTCATGATATCATCATGAAATCCCATGTCCAGCATGCGATCGGCTTCATCAAGGATCAGGTATTTGAGTTCCTTCATTTTTACATATCCCATGTTGAGGTGGGATATCAGCTTTCCCGGTGTGGCAACCACAATATCGACTCCTGTTGAAAGGGCCTGTTTTTCCCTTACAAAGCTACCTCCATCTCCACCACCATAGATGGCGATGGAACTGATTGATGAAAAATAAGTTAACCCATCAAGGTGGCTGCTGATCTGGATGGCCAATTCCCTTGTGGGAACCATGATGAGTGCATGAACCTCACTGTCTGTGTGCTCTTCAGACATGAGCTTATGCAGAATGGGTAAAAGAAATGCTGCGGTTTTGCCCGTGCCGGTTTGTGCAGATGCGATGATGTCTTTTCCATCCATGATGACCGGGATGGCTTTTTCCTGTATAAGGGTGGCTTTTTTATAACCACTCGATGCAATGCTCTCTGCAAGGGATTCGTGAAAATTAAAAGAAGAAAAGTCCAATATGCGCTGATTTGTTGTTCATGCAAAGGTAGGCTAATTCGCAGCTATGACAATTATTAAGAAGCCTGTTGCATATTCTTTGCTAATTTTATACCACAATAAAGTCCAATGAAAGCATCACGCACTACACAAATCATTTTCAGCTTCAGTCTTTTTATTCTGATTTCAGGCTGTGGGAATGCCCAGTCAGATCCATCCGCCCAGACAATGGTGAAGAAGACCGAAACCAAGGTCGTGAAGCCTGATCCCAAGCCGGTCCTTGATTCTGTGGCATTTAAAAAGAAAATGATTGCCATGGCCAATGGCGACAGCTCAGCAAAGTGGAGATTCAAAGAGCATTATCCAAAGCCTGGTGCCATTCTTCCGATGAGCCGCATCATTGCTTATTATGGCAATTTATATTCCACCCGCATGGGTATTCTTGGAGAGCTTCCCAAACCACAGATGTTTGCTAAGTTGAAGGGTGAGGTGGCGGCCTGGGAAAAAGCAGATCCAACAACACCTGTAGTTCCGGCCCTGCATTATATCGTAGCTACTGCTCAAAACGATCCAGGGGTTTCGGGCAAGTACAGGCTTCGGATGCCCAATGCCCAAATAGACAAAGTGATGGCCATGGCAGAAGAAATCAATGCAATTGTTTTTTTGGATATCCAGGTGGGCCTTAGCAACCTGAGGGAAGAAATACCTGTCTTGGAAAAATATTTGAAACATCCTCGTGTACACCTGGGAATTGATCCTGAGTTTTCTATGAAAGGGGGTCAAAAGCCTGGTTCAGTCATCGGAAGTTTTGATGCTGCCGATATCAATTTTGCCAGCCAGTACCTAGCTGATCTTGTATTGAAAAACGACCTTCCTCCCAAAGTGCTGGTTATTCACCGATTTACACAGGGAATGGTCAAAGGTTACAAGGCTATTCGCGTACAACCTGAAGTTCAATTGGTGGTTGATATGGATGGATGGGGTGCTCCCGCAAGAAAGATCAATACCTATAAGCAATTCGTATTCTCAGAGCCCTTGCAGTTTACCGGGTTCAAATTGTTTTACAAAAACGACCTGAAAGAGCCGCCGCACCGAATGTTGACGCCAAAAGAACTGTTGGCATTGAAGCCTGCCCCAATGTATATTCAATACCAGTAAGCGTAGCTATCAAGGAAGTTTGCTGATGATCACATATCCTGCCAGCATGAGCAACAGCAGGGTAGTGATGAGTAAAATTATCCACAAAGGAAATGAAATTGATTTCAATCTGATCTTCCTTCTTTTTCGGATTTTTTCCTGAATCATTCTGTTGAGTTGGTTGCTTATGATGGCAGCTTCATTGCCATCCTTTAACTGCTTTAGTCCCTCCATGGCATCACCCAGCAATTGATCCTCTGTGAGCATTTCCTCCAGTTGTCTTTTCGCTTCATCTCCCAAGTCATTGTTGAGGTATCCCAGCACAACTGCATTGTCTGGAACTGACTTATTTGGCAGGATATGAGGTTTTTTAGTTGACATTTTCCCTGATTTTTTTTTCGAGAATGATTCTCAGGTTTCTTTTTCCATTTTGGATATGGCTTTTTACCTGTGCAAATGAAAAGCCGGTCTTGGTTTCGATTTCATGGTAGGATGATTTCTCGAGGTAGAACATTTCAACACAAATCCTTTGTTCCGGATTGAGCTCATGCAATGCTGCTTTGAGGTGATGGGACTGTTCTTCCATCAGAAGCTCTTTCATTTTTAGTTCATGGTCTGTGAGCAGTTCTGCACTGGTTACTTCAGGCAGCTCATCGGTGGTCCCAGGTTTTGAGGACCTGCTCCGCAACTGCATCAGACAATGGTTTTTGGCCACACTGTAGATCCAGCTTTTGAAAAATGGGATTTCGTATTTGCCTACTTCTCCCAATGCCTTCTCAAATACATGCTGGGTGGCATCTTGCGCGTCAGTTGCACTGCGAAGGTATTTCATGCAAACGCCAAACACAAGCAGGCTGTAGCGCTCAAACAGCCATCCCAGCCATTGGCTGTCTGCAGTTTTCCTGAAGTGCTGCAACAGCTCAGTATCGGAATATGTAGTATGGGAATGCATCAGATCTTCAATGTTGCCTTGGTATGGAGATGCAAAAATGAAGGAATTGCATATTATTTTTTCCCTGAGAAAAGAAGTTTAAGGGCAAGCAAGATCATCACTACCGCAAAAACTTTTTTTACGGTGTCTTGAGGCAAGCTGAGTGAAAATTTGCTGCCAAGATAACTCCCGACCAAGAAACCTACAGCCAGAAGCCCTGCATATTTGAAATCCACATATCCCTTTTTGTAATAGTTGATGACACCCAATACGCCGACAGGGAACAGCAACATGGCAAGGGATATGCCTTGTGATTGGTGTTGGCTGAGCCCGAGCAACAGCACCAGTGCAGGAACGATGATGACACCGCCTCCTATGCCAACCATTCCACCCAAAAATCCAGCAGCCAATCCGATCAGGATTAGGTATATGATTGTTTCCATTGTTGATTTTTTGGATTCCATTTTATTTGATCAGGTATGCGCCGAGGACAACTGCCAGGATTCCGAGGACTACAGAAAGGATAATGTAAATGAGGGCGGTCAGCTGCTGTCCGGATTTGAACAGTTCTAGGTTTTCAAAAGCAAAGGCTGAAAATGTGGTGAAGCCGCCACAAAAACCTGTTGCGAGCAAGAGCTTGATATCGGAACCAGTGGTAGCATTGCGGGCAGCAACAGCATAAACCATTCCTATGATGAAACAACCCAGTATATTGATGGCAAAAGTTCCCATTGGAAATGAGGTGTTGTTCTTTGACTGGATCAACATTGAGGTGATATAGCGTGCTGACCCACCAGCCGCACTTCCAGCCAAAACAAGCAATATGTTTTTCAGGTCAATCATTCAAGTGGAAGATTTCCGGAAAATGTATACTTGAAATCAACTTTCCAGGTTTTCTCACTTCTGACAACCTTGAGGTCCATGGGTTTCATGGAATAGGAATTGGAGAAACTGATGATGCTAACACTGTCATTTTGGTTTTCAACCTTATTGATGATGATGGAGGCCGATTTCAATTGGAGCTTTTCCTTTTGGGGCTGCTTTTTCATGTAAGCCTGGTAACGCCCGAACAATTCGATGTCCTCTGGGTCATTGAGCAAATAAAGGTTGGCTTTTTCATAGTTGCCATCCAGTACCGCCCGCACAAACTCACGGCCTGCATCCAAAGGGTCCTCAGGCGTTTTAAAACCTTCCGGTTCGTTGCATGCAAATACCAATCCTGAAACGAGCAGGCAAAAAAACCATCTGGATAATAATTTAACCTGCATCATGTTGTTCATTTTCCTTGTCATATGCCTTGATGATGGCTTTAACCAGCCTGTGCCTGACGACATCTTCTTCGTCCAGTTCAATATGGGCTATGCCATCAATATTTTTGAGAATTCTTGTTGCCTTGATCAATCCACTTCTCTGGTTCTTAGGTAGGTCTACCTGAGAAAGGTCTCCTGTAATAATGGCTTTTGCATTCGCGCCAATCCTTGTCAGGAACATTTTGATTTGAAGGTCGGTTGTGTTCTGCGCTTCATCCAGGATGATGAAGGCATGGTCCAGTGTTCTTCCCCTCATGTAAGCAAGAGGTGCAATTTCTATGACCCTGGTGCTCATGTAATAACCCAGTTTATCTGCCGGAATCATATCATCCAGGGCATCATACAATGGCCTCAGGTAAGGGTCAATTTTTTCCTTCAGGTCTCCAGGAAGAAATCCCAGGCTTTCACCTGCTTCGACTGCAGGCCTGGTCAGGATGATTTTTTTGACCATCTTATTTTTCAGAGCCCTGACAGCCAAGGCTACCGCGGTATAGGTTTTTCCTGTTCCTGCAGGGCCAATGGCAAAAATCACATCGTTCTTTTCTGCAAGGCTTACCATTCTTTTTTGGTTCAGTGTTCTTGCACGAACTGATTTTCCGTTCGGACCAAAGACCAGCACATCGTGTGGATTCTTTTCTACAAAATTGTCAACCACCTCTGCATCGTCTCCACCAAGGATTTGTTCAAAATAATTATGGCTTACATTGCCATTCCGTTCCAGGTATTGGACCAGCATTTCAATTTTTTCCTTGGCCTGTGCAATCTGCTCCTGAGCGCCGCTCAGTTTTATTTGTGTGCCCCGGCTTAGGATTTTTAAAAGCGGAAATCGTTTTTTCAGCAGGTCCAGTTTCCCATTGTTGACGCCAAAAAATTCGATGGGATTGATGGAGTCGAGGTTGATGATGGTTTCAGTCAAAGTGGCGGATTTTAGGTTTTTAGTTGATCGGTTCTCGTTCTATTCAAATTTAATTCTTTGCTGACGAATAACCTTCAACTTACTTATCAACAACTGTGGGAAAACAAACCATTCCCTAAAATTTAACGATTAGGGAATATAAAGGCAATGAAATAGCATTAATGCATGGCCTTCAGGGCTGCGATGGTAGCCATGGGGTCATTTGCTGCGAAAACGGTGTTGCCGGCAACCAGTACGTCTGCACCAGCCCTGACAAGTGCCGATGCATTGTCCAGTGTTACACCACCATCAATTTCGATGAGGGTATTGGCGCCTTTTTTGATGATGGAATCTTTCAGGCTTTCAACTTTTTTCAACATGGAATGAATGAATTTTTGGCCTCCAAATCCAGGGTTGACGGTCATGATGCATACAAGGTCAGCATCAGCCAAGACTTCATCAATGGTTGATATGGGTGTATGTGGATTCAGTGCTATGCCAGCTTTCATCCCCAGGTCTTTGATTTGTTGCAGGTTGCGGTGCAGGTGTCTGCATGCCTCCGCGTGAACGGTCAGCACATCGGCCCCTGCCGCTTTAAAGGCCTCGGCATATTTTTCAGGCTCTTCAATCATGAGATGAACATCGCAAACCTTGGTGGTGGCTTTTCTGATGGCAGATATTACCGGAATCCCAAAGCTGATATTGGGTACAAACCGGCCATCCATTACATCAAGGTGTAGCCACTCCGCTGCAGATTGGTTTACCATTTCGCATGCCTTATCCAAATGAAGAAAATCAGCAGCGAGAAACGATGGGGCAACAATAGGCATGGTATTATTTTTTTAAGTTATTGAGTGATTTGATGGCGCCTTCATGGTCTGGAGAAAGCCTCAGGGCTTCTTGGTAGTAAGCAGTAGCTTTTTCAGTTTCTTTTTTTTGTTCTAGACAAAGCCCCAGCCAGAAGTATACATCAGGATTTTTGCTGTCAAGATCCATGGCTTTGGACAATGGATCAATGGCCTTGTTGATTTCTCCCGAATGATAAAGGGATATAGCCTTTTCTATATATGCATCGGTAAACGTAAAGTTGCTGATAATGGAAGAATCAAATGACTTGATGGCCTCTTTGTCATTCCCCGTATTGGCATAGAACAGGCCCTTGATATAGTGGCCCCTTGCAGCATCCAGGGCTTTTTCGCTCTGGGTCATTCTTGTGGCAATCAGGAGAGACTGTTCGCTTTTGATGGCTGCCAATAGGAATCCGAGCTGGTTCTCTACTTCTGGCTGGTCCAATTTTAAACCAAGGGATTGGCTCAACAGTTGGATGGATCTTGCTGTATCACCCAATTCCAGGGCACTCGAGGATATTTGATTGATCAACTCCACTGAGTCTGGATATTTCTCCAAAAGCAGTGAGGTGGAATCGGCAGCCTTATTGTTTGTTATCCCTTCATCGCTTTTTTTACCGTCGCAAGACATGTAAAAAAAGGTGGAAAGGCCTAGCATTAAAAAAAGAAACAGCATGCGCATTCCCAAAATTATGAAATCGTGCCGTTTTATTACAGTTTAATGATAAAACAACAGGGCGGAGTTGTTATTTTAGCATTCATTCAAATCACCAGTTCCATGGCAATCCTCAAAACAAGCTATTTTCAGTGTTTCGTATTGTTGTTGATAACCAGTTTCAGCAGCATTTTCGCCCAAGACAGCCTTCAATATGCGGATGAGTCCCATTTCAAGAACATCCAACAACTCACCTTTGGAGGAGACAATGCAGAAGCTTATTTCAGTTTTGATGGGAAATGGCTGGTTTTTCAAAAAACAAATCCCAAAGAAAATATTCCTTGCGATCAGATTTACATTGGCAAACTGCCCACAAAGGCGGGTGAAAAGTTTGAACCCAAATTGGTGAGCCCAGGCAAAGGCAGGACCACATGTGGCGCATTTTTGAAGGACAACAAGCATGTGGTTTTCGCATCAACACATCTTGCAGATGTCAATTGTCCACCGGTACCTGACCGCAGCAAGTACGGCAACAAGTACATATGGCCGCTCTATGCAGGGTATGATATTTTTGTTGCAGATCTCAATGGCAAGATTACTAAGCAGCTGACCAATCATCCCGGATACGATGCTGAAGCAACCATATCTCCTGATGGAAAAACAATGCTTTTCACATCTACAAGGGATGGGGATATTGATCTATATACCATGGACTTGAAATCTGGTCTGGTCAAAAGAATTACCAATCAACTGGGGTATGATGGTGGCGCCTGGTACAGCCCTGATGGTACCAAAATCATCTGGCGTGCTTCAAGACCCACCACTCCCGAAGAAGTGAAAGAGTACAAAGACTTGCTCAGTGAAAACCTTGTAGCGCCCACCAAGATGGAGGTATGGATTGCCAATGCCGATGGATCAAATCCAAAGCAGGTAAGCCAATTGGGACAGGCCAATTGGGCCCCTGCATATATGCCAGACAGCAAGACCATCATTTTTGCCTCTAACCACGAATACAAAAGAGGATTTCCTTTTAACCTCTATACCATGAACGAAGATGGATCAGGATTGAAAAAAATCAGCAGAGACAAGGGCTTTGATGCTTTCCCAATGTTCAGTACTGATGGCAAGAAAATTGTTTTCTGCTCTAACAGGAACAACGGGGGAACCAGGGATACCAATATTTTTGTAGCAGATTGGGTAGACTGAACTACTGTACTGTAGCAACGCCATTGAGGCGACGTATAAAATAAATCCGCTTGTTTTCGTAATAATCAGGAGCGGCTGACATTATTGTCCATTTGATTGGTCTGAAATCAAAATCGTTCAGCACTTTAAAGGTTTTTTCCTCAAGACCCTCAGTTTTTATTTGGCCGTATTTGTGCATGATATTGGCAAAATAAAAGGTGAGTTCAAATCCCTTGATCAATGATGTTGAAGGCTTTACGCCAGTAATCGATTTTATTTTGTCTTCAACCTGCGTGGCCCATTGATGGCCGGAAGGGATATAGAATGATGTGGTAAAATATATCGGGATTCCTGCATAGTTTTTCGCCTGAATTTCTTTCAAGCCATCCCATCCAGGCATGCCAATTACATGAATAATTCCTTTTTTGGGGTAAGTTGAAATCGCTCTGGCAAACTGGATAACAAATTTATCATCCAGGCTCCCTGCAATCAGAACGTTTGTTTTTGTGGTATCCAGGAATGGAGCCAAGTCTTCCAACTTGAATTCGGGATTCAACGCGGCTGTTCTGAATTTATTTCTAAAAACCGAGGCTGTATTGATTTCTCTGAACTGCGCTTCAATTTTATCATCTAAATCTCCACTTCTTTTGAACCAGATCACATTGGCATCAGGCCATTTTTTAAACAGCTGGTTGTGGATGATCTGAATATGGGAGTTGATTTTAGGATTCGCAATGAATACCATTGGGCTTTCCCTTATGCCGCCATCATTGGGATAGGTAGCACTGACCATGGGTATGTTTTTTTCTTTGGCGATCTGGGCCAGTTCCAGGTAATCGCTCCCGCTGGCTTGAGCGATGATGATATCCATGGAATCTATTTTTTTATTGTTGAGCAAGTAGGAAATGGACCCAGTCTTGCTTTGGATGTCAAACACTTCCATGCTGACTTTGAGACCTGAGTGATTGATGGAATCAATCGCCATTACAGCACCTTCATAGAATTCCAGGCCACTGATGGCCATGCGTGGAAAACTGTTTTGGAGTTTGTATTGGCCTGATGCATCGAAAGCAGAGTCGAGGTATAAGGAAGTAAAAAGCCCAACCCTGATGTATTTCTTACCCTGGCCGTTGGCGAAAGCCATGCAGAATAGGGCAAAGAACATCAGGAACGTCTTTTTCATTGAACTAAATTACTGCATTATTCCCATTCAATGGTTGCAGGCGGCTTGCTGGAAATATCGTAGACCACCCGGTTGATGCCCCGGACCCTGTTGATGATTTCATTGGATACTTCTCCAAGGAATTCATAGGGGAGGTGTGCCCAGTCAGCAGTCATGCCGTCAACCGACGTTACTGCCCGGAGTGCTACGGTGAACTCATAGGTTCTCTCATCCCCCATAACACCTACAGACTTGACTGGCAACAGAATCGCACCCGCTTGCCAAACCTTATTGTAGAGGTCATGTTTCTTCAACGATTCTATATAAATATTGTCTGCTTCCTGCAACAGCCTTACTTTTTCTTCCGTGATTTCACCAAGGATGCGGATGGCCAATCCAGGACCCGGGAATGGATGCCTGAATAGGAGATCGTGCGGTATGCCAAGCTCCAATCCTACTTTTCTGACTTCGTCCTTGAAGAGATAGCGCAATGGCTCCACCAGACTGAGTTTCATGGTTTCGGGCAGACCTCCTACATTGTGATGAGACTTGATCGTGACTGAAGGGCCGTGTACAGATACACTTTCAATAACATCAGGATAGATGGTACCCTGACCAAGGAAAGAAATATCGGTCAATGATTGGGCCTCCTGGTCAAAAATTTCTATAAAAGTTCTGCCAATGGCTTTTCTTTTTTCTTCCGGATTGCTCAAGCCATTGAGTGCACCATAAAATTCACGCTTTGCATCAACTCCTTTTACATTGAGGTCCAAGACTTCATATGTTTTGAGTACGGCTTCAAATTCGTCTTTCCTCAGCACGCCATTGTCTACAAAAATTCCGAACAGATTTTTGCCAATGGCCCTGTGGATAAGGGTTGCAGCAACAGTAGAGTCAACACCGCCACTGAGGGCCATCACCACTTTTTTGTCACCGATTTGTTTTTTAAGTGATTCTACAGTATCGGTGATAAAATGCGCGGGTGTCCAGTCTCCAGAGCATCCACAAACTGTATAGAGGAAATTCTGGATGATTTTTTTTCCGTATTCAGAGTGATAAACTTCAGGGTGAAACTGAAGACCGAATATTTCATTGCAGCCAGGCTCTTCAACCTTGAAAGCAGCAATCGGAATGGAATTTGTTGTTGCCAGCAAGGCTGCATTCTGGGGGAGTTCCAAAATCGAATCACCGTGGCTCATCCAGACCTGTGAGGTTTCAGGGACTGAAGCCAGCAAGACATTTTCAATATTGGTTTGGAGGATAGCCCTGCCATATTCTCTTTTTTCAGATCGCTCAACCCGGCCCCCAAAAGTTTTAGCGGTGAGCTGTGCCCCATAGCAAATACCCAATACATTGCGCTGAGCCGCGATAGCCTTGATGTCCACTGCTGGTGCATTGGGTTCATTTACAGAAAAAGGTGATCCGGAAAGAATAACCCCCTTCAGGTCTGGGCTGTATTCGATATTCTTGTGATAGGGTACAATTTCACAATATACATTGGCTTCCCTTACAGCACGGGCGATCAATTGGGTGTATTGGGAGCCAAAATCGAGGATGAGAATTTTTTCAGTCATAGATAAAAGCGAAGGTAAAGATTTAGCGGAACTGGAGGGTAGGGGAAATGAAAAAAGAACATCCGGGATGGATGTTCTTTTCAAAAATATTTACGGAGCCTGATTAAGCTGCTTTCTTGCTGGAAACGGCCTTGGTCAACTTGCTCTTCAGGTTAGCTGCCTTGTTCTTGTGGATTACACCCTTCTTTGCAAGTTTATCGATTTTGCTCAATACACTTGGAAGAGCTTCTGTTGCCGCTGCTGCATCAGTAGTTGCGCGGAGATCACGCATCATGTTACGGGTAGTTTTACCCTGGTAACGGTTTTTTTCTCTGCGCTTAGCTACCTGACGTACATCCTTCTTGGTTGCCTTATGATTTGCCATCTTTATTTTTTCTTTTAAACGGGATGCAAATGTAATACAATTCCCGATATCTTCCAAAATTAAGCCTTTTTTAAAAGAAATTCATTGATTTATAGTTGAAGATTCCTGTTATTTTTTCAGTTCAAATGAACGATATTTGCGCACAGTTTTGTCATTCAACCTTTTAGCATCTTCCCATGAAGGATTTTTCTTACATAACCTCATCGCATCCGTCCTATATTGAGCAGCTGTATCAGGACTTTTCCCGCTCTCCCGAAAGCATTGACCCAGACCTCCGCAAATTCTTTGAAGGATTTGATTTTGCTGTGAACCAGCTTCAGGGTAAAACATCCACTTCTGCCGTTGCAGCAGGTGGAGACATCGATTGGAAAAAAGAATTGGGCGTCTACCGTCTAATTTTGGGGTACAGGAACAAAGGTCATCTGATCTCAAAGACCAACCCAATTCGTGAGAGAAAGGACAGGGGCGCAAACCTTGATCTTGGATTTTTCGGACTGTCTGAAGCCGATTTGGATGCTAGTTTTTACGCAGGAAACCTGATTG
Source organism: Chitinophagaceae bacterium (assembly GCA_044341875.1). Lineage (GTDB taxonomy): Bacteria > Bacteroidota > Bacteroidia > Chitinophagales > Chitinophagaceae > Pollutibacter. Next base: position 37,311 of record JBIIQT010000006.1, read on the forward strand.
GCCTGGGTACGGTAACGCTGAGAGAGATACAATCCCATTTGATAAAGTGTTATGCAAACCATGTTGGCATAGAGTTTAAATATATCAGCAGCCAGGAGAAAATCAATTTCCTGACCGATGAAATGGAGAATAAGTTTCCCCATTCGCTTTCATTGGACAAGAAAACAAGGATCCTGGAGAAGCTGAACCAGGGCGTTATTTTTGAGAAATTTCTGCATACCAAATACATCGGACAAAAGCGGTTTTCACTCGAGGGTGGAGAAACAACCATTGCTGCGTTGGATGCCATGATCAACATTGCCAGTGAGCAAGGGGTTCAGGAAGTGGTGATTGGCATGGCCCACAGGGGCAGGCTCAATGTGCTGGCCAATATCATGGGCAAGACTTACGAACACATCTTCAGCGAATTTGAGGGCAAGTCAAAGCCAGACCAAACCATGGGAAGCGGTGATGTGAAATACCATCTAGGCTATGGCAGTGAGGTAGTTACACTTGCCGGAAAGTCAATTTCTCTGAAATTGATGCCCAACCCTTCACATCTTGAGGCAGTTGATCCGGTGGTGCTTGGTTTTTCAAGGGCCAAGGCCGATGCAATGTATTCAAGCCAGTATGATTCTATTTTGCCGGTTCTTATCCACGGCGATGCCTCCATTGCCGGGCAGGGCATTGTATATGAGATCCTTCAGATGTCTGGTTTGGATGGCTACTCCACAGGCGGGACCATTCATTTTGTCATCAATAACCAGATCGGATTCACCACTGATTTTGAGGATGCGAGAACTGCAGACTATTGTACTTCGCTAGCAGCCATGGTACAGGCTCCTGTAATGCACGTAAATGGCGATGATCCTGAAGCGGTTGTCAAGTGTATGGAAATTGCCACACGGTACAGGCAGCAATTCAACAGTGATGTTTTCATTGACATGGTCTGTTACAGAAAACATGGTCATAATGAGGGTGATGATCCCAAATTTACCCAACCGCATCTTTATTCAATCATCGAGAAGCATCCCAACCCAAGGGAAAATTATGTTGCTCATTTGCAAAAGCATGAAAACCCAGAAATACAGTCCATGGCCAATGACCTGGAGAAGAAGTTCTGGAGTGATTTGCAGGAGCGCCTGGATGAAGTAAAGCAACACCCTCTTCCATACCATTATCAGGCACCTGAATTGGTTTGGAAAACCATGAAAAAGGCTGTTGCCGCAGATTTTGATGCATCACCAGCAACCGCTATTAACGATGCGCAGTTCAAATCACTTTTTGAAGCCATCATGTTGATCCCAGAAGGTTTCAAACCATTGAAAAAAATTGAGAAGCTCTTGCAAGACAAGCATATATTATTGCAAAAAGAGAACAAAGTGGATTGGGCAACAGGAGAGTTGTTGGCTTACGCAAGTTTGCTTGCTGATGGGAAAGAAGTGCGGATGAGCGGACAGGATGTGAAGCGCGGAACCTTTAGCCATCGTCATGCTGTATTGTTGGATGAAAATACAGATCAGCAACACAACAGGCTTGCAAATATCCCAGGAGCCAAAGGGAAGTTCAGGATTTACAATTCTTTGTTGAGTGAATATGGTGTACTTGGATTTGAATATGGATATGCATTGGCAAATCCGGAAGTGCTGGTGCTTTGGGAAGCACAGTTTGGAGACTTTTCAAATGGTGCCCAAACCATGATTGACCAGTTCATTTCCGCCGCTGAGCAGAAGTGGAACAGGATGAACGGGCTGGTCATGTTGCTTCCGCACGGATATGAAGGACAGGGCCCAGAACACAGCAGTGCCCGCATGGAAAGGTTCCTGCAAATGTGTGCAGAATTGAACATGGTGATTACCAATATCACCACAGCAGCCAACTTGTTTCATGCACTCAGGCGCCAATTGACATGGCAGTTCAGGAAACCCATGATCAACTTTTCACCCAAGGCCAACCTAAGGCATCCAGGAACTTATTCAACCGTTGCTGAATTTACCAGTGGTGGATTTCAGGAACTGATTGATGATACAGTTTCTGCAGCAGATGTAAAGCAAGTATTGTTCTGCTCTGGTAAAATATATTTTGACCTGCATGATTACAGGGTAAAGAATGCCATCGGGAATGTTGCGATTGTTCGCATTGAGCAGGTCTATCCTTTGCCAGTCAATCAACTTGAGGCAGTTAAGAAAAAGTACGGCAATGCTGCCTGGACCTGGGTGCAGGAAGAACCCATGAACATGGGAGCTGCTTCATTCTTAAGGATGAACCTCGACACTGTTCAATTCAATATTGTAGCAAGAACTGCCAGTGCTGCTACCGCTACAGGCTTCAACAAGGTGCATGCTGCCGAGCAGGAGGAAATCATTAAAAAGGCCTTTTCATTTTAAATTTGGATGACCAAAATTTTCAAACGTTTGTTATGATAGAAATTAAAGTGCCAACAGTAGGAGAGTCGATCAGCGAAGTAAGCCTTGCCAAATGGCTGAAAAAAGATGGACAATGGGTTGAGCGGGATGAAGTGCTTGCTGAAATCGAAAGTGAAAAAGCCACCTTTGAAATCAATGCAGAGCAGGCCGGTATCCTGACAATCAAGGTGCAGGAAGGCGATACATTGGCTATTGGCGATATTGTTTGTTCTATTGATGATAAGGCTGAAAGGCCTGCCGATCTTCCTGCAACAGCGAAGGAAGAAAAACCAGCTAAAGCTGCTCCTGTTGAAGCAGCACCTGCTGCAAAGGCAGATGTGAAGGCCAGTCCTGTTGCTGCTGCCATCATTGCTGATAAAAAAGTTGATGCCAAAGGCATTGCCCCTTCAGGAACAGGTGGTAAAATCCTCAAGCAGGATGTGATGGATGCTATTTCAAATCCTGGCAGAAAGCCTGGTGCAGAAATGTTTACACGCGGAGAGAGAAAAGAAAAAATGACACAACTGCGCAAGACCATTTCACGCCGTTTGGTTGAAGCGAAAAATACCACAGCCATGCTCACCACTTTCAATGAAGTGGACATGAGTTTTGTAATGGAAGTTAGGGCAAAGTACAAGGACAAGTTCAAAGAAAAGCATGGTGTCAATCTAGGATTCATGAGCTTTTTCACCAAAGCCTGTGCCTATGCCTTACAGGAATTCCCTGCGGTAAATGCCTATATCAGCAATGAAGAGCTTATTTACCATGACTATTGCGACATATCGATTGCAGTCTCAGCTCCCAAGGGGTTAGTGGTTCCTGTGATCAGGAATGCAGAGTCTTTGTCTATGGCTGATATTGAAAAGAAGGTAGTGGAATTGGCAACTAAGGCAAGAGACAACAAGCTCACCCTCGAAGAAATGCAGGGCGGTACTTTCACCATCACCAATGGTGGTGTGTTTGGATCTTTGCTTAGCACTCCCATCATCAATATTCCTCAGTCTGCCATCCTTGGCATGCACAAGATAGAAGAGCGTGCAGTGGTCATCAAGGGTCAGATTGTTGCAAGGCCAATGATGTACCTGGCCTTGAGTTATGATCACCGCATCATCGACGGAAAGGAAAGCGTTGGATTCCTCGTGAAGGTGAAGGAATTGCTTGAAAACCCAGAATTGTTGCTGTTCGGAAAGGATCCAGTCAAGACCCTTTTGGAGCTATGATTAGATCCTGAACAATCTAAAATAGAAAGATGAGTGCATATTACCATTCATATCAAAGTACTGCCTCATCTATTCTCGGATCCTTTTCATTTAAGGAGTCTTTTCCTGTATACCTGAAGAAATTCTTCAAGCAGCACAAGAAATACGGTTCGCGCGACCGAAAGATCATTGCAGACCTATGCTTTGGCTTTTTCCGCATTGGCAATGCTGCCGGTACATATAGCCTCAATGAGCAAATGGTGATGGGCTATTTTCTTACCCATGATCACGATGGAGGTTACCTGGCTTTCGCCAATCCTGCTCTGGTGGAAACAATAGGAGAGACCATCGATGTTAAAATTGGCATCATCAAATCCCAGTTCAGTGGGTTCCAGCTGGATGAACTTTTTCCCTGTCAGGTCTCCATTTCAGCAGATATTAATCAACATGATTTTGCTTTGCATCATCTGAGGAAACCCTCTTTTTTTCTTCGTGTAAGACCACTCAAAAGAGATAAGGTGCTTGCTGTACTCAAAGCCGCATCCATACCTGCAAAGCTGGTAGGAGATATCGCCATAAGGATTGATGCGAACGTGGATGTTGAAAAACTGATTGATCTTGATGTTGATGCCGTGGTACAAGATATCAGTTCCCAAAAAACAATCAACCTGTTGGCTGATTTGCCTGCTCAACCCTCCACCATTTGGGATGCCTGTGCAGGCAGTGGCGGAAAATCCATCATGCTGGCAGACCGCTATAGGAAAGTTGGGCTCTTTGTTTCAGACATTCGCGAAGAAATATTGGAGGAATTGCAACGCCGTTTCAAGCTTGCTGGTATTGCCGCCCAAAAACTATTTTGCACAGATCTGCAGCATCCCATGTCAACCCAAGTTGCCAAGTCTAATCTTCCTGAAGGCGGTGTTGATCTGATTGTCGCTGATGTTCCCTGCAGTGGCTCAGGTACATGGGGTAGAACCCCGGAGTTGTTGCGATCCTTTGATGAAACCATGATCAGCGAATACCAGTTCATGCAAAAGAGTATCGTATCAAGGCTTCCTGCACAATTAAAGCCTGGCGGGCATTTGCTCTATATTACCTGTTCTGTTTTCAAGGAAGAAAATGATGAGGTGGTTGATTATATTCAGCAATCTTTAGGCCTTACTTTGGTCAGAAAGGAAATGATTTCCGGAATCAATGAAGGCGGAGATCATTTGTTTGCAGCCCTGTTTACTTCATGATCCTCAGGGTGCCTGCACCAACACCGTCTTGGTAAGTCAATATATATTGACCGGATGCCAGTGAGCCCAGCCCAGTCACATTGAAAAAATAGTACTCATTTTCCACAACATCGTAAGAGAGGGTTCTGATTGATTTACCTTCCATTGAAAGCAATTGAAGGGATAATTTTCCATTCGTTTTGCCATTGTAAACAATGGTAAATTGGTCTGTTATGGGATTTGGATAAAGTTTGAGCCGATCAGTTTTGAGGATGGCTTTTGCTTTTCTAGTAATCTTCTCCTTTTCAAGCATCTCATATGCTAAACGCATGTTCGGAATGCCATATCCCGTGCGGGAATCAGGGTTGCTGTATCGGTCTCCGCTCCTTCTAACTGCAGCGATGATTTCCTTGTTGGAAAACTCTGGGAATGCCTGCCACAAGCAAGCAACGAGTCCGGCAATATTAGGGTTGGAGAAAGAAGTTCCATTTGCTTGTGCCACAGTTCCATTGGTGCTGATCAGAAAGGTATTCCAACCCACAGAAGCGATATCTGGCTTGACCCTGTTGTCAGATGAAGGGCCAAAGCTTGAAAAAGGTGCAATTTGTTTTAGGCTGTTGACTGCTCCAACGGCTAAAACATCAACACCATCTGCAGGAGCAATAATGAATTTCCAGGCACTGCTTCCTGAGTTACCAGCGCTGTTCATGACAATCATCCCTTTGTTGCTCGCCATGGCAGCTCCTCTGGTGACCATTGTTTTTTTGCCATTCATGTCTGCATAAGTGTAATTGAAGCTGGCATCATCAAATGTATTGTATCCAAGTGATGAGCTGATCATTTGAACACCAATGCTGTCTGCTCTTTCAGCAGCTGCCAGCCAATTTTGTTCTTCAACAGGAAATTCTGAAGCCACATCTTCAGTGCGGAAAAGGTAGTAAGATGATGCTGGCGCGGTTCCCACAAATGCGCCAGGAAGATTGGCTGCAAGGATGGAAAGACATTGCATCCCATGTGCATCGTCTTCATTCACGGAGGCATTGTTGTCAACAAAATCCCAGGTCATTTTTAGCTGTCCGTTCATTTTGAGGCTATCGAATGCTGCAATGTTTTGGTATTTGAAAAAGCCTGCATCAAACACCGCAATTTTTATTCCCTTCCCCTGAAACCCTTTGTTGTGAAGGAATTCACCTTCATGGATGTTGACCTGCTTGCTGCTGTTGCCATAGTTGAGTGTTGAGGCATTTGTTGAAGTAATCGTTTGTGAAACATTTATTTCTGTGACTGTTTCAATGAACTTCTCATCATTGCTTGTGCTGGGGCGGTTTGCAATTGGGAATCTTTTTTTGACGAAGGGGAACTGGGTTATTTTGTTCAGTGCAGCCTGATCTGTGGTTTTGATGAGTACTTGGTTCAGCCATTTTGAACTGTTGAGTATCTCTACCTTTCCTGACTTGGTTATGCTATCAAGATAAACTTTTGAAACAGGAAGATCTGTGCTGTCAATCGCGATATTAAATTGTTTTCTTCTGGCAATGGTCTCAGCAGAAAGAAATGTTTGGGGATTGGATAAGGAATGGCTGGTTCCTTTTTTATCTGTTAATTCAATGATATGCCTTGTGTATTGTGCTTGACCAATGGTAAATATTCCCTGCAGCAAGATGGCTAGAAAAATAGCTTTCATATTGAATTAAAAGTTGTGACCAATGATGGTTAGTCTTACACCATAGCTGTTCGATTCGTAGTATCCTCCTGGAGAACTTGCATTAGGTGGTTGCCAAGCTTCATGCAAAAAATCCTTGAATATCAGCCCTATGCTTTTTGAATAGACTTCTTTTGAATAATTGATCTCAAAATAGGATTTCTTGTCATTGGCATTACCGGATGTATCATTTCTCTGGTTGACCGTTACGGTTTCTGTATAAGAGATTCCATTCACCGTGAACGGTCGCCTTACATTCTCATAGGTATACTTCCAGTCTGCGAGGTATTGCATTGAAGGAATACCCGCTGTATTGATGTAGGAATTCCCTTTCCAGTTGAATCCGTTGGAAATGGGTTCAACCAGTTTCAGGTAGCGTTGGTTGTCTTGAACGAACTCAAGCCTGGTGCTGTCGAAGGTAACCAGAAAAGACATCAGGTCTTTCCATTTTGTGGTATCCGTGGTGCTTCTGATGGTCCTCTTTATTTTATAGGAAGGTCTGCCCAAGTTGTCTGTAATGATTGCATCAATCTTGTCCTGAATGAGGTATGATCGAACTTCTTTTTTTGTGCCAAGGTTGAGGTAAACGGTTGAGTCCAGTCTATAATTGATGTATTTTCCCACTTTAAGCGGGTAGTAGTCTTTGATCTTTTCTGTTTTGAAGGAAACTGACTCTTTTTGGCATGCAATCTGCAGAAAGAAGATAAAAAAATAAATTATTCTTTTGTTTTTGTTGTTCAGCATTATTGCTATGTTCTTTGGATGATACCGCCGCCAATCACATCATCTCCTTCATAAAATACTGCAGATTGACCCGGAGCAATGCCTTTGGCGTTTTCATAGAATGAAACGCGAATACCGGTATCATTATTATACAATGTGCCTAAACTTCCCAAGTCTTTGTAGCGTATTCTAATGGTTGCCTCCATTCCATCATCGATGCCAGCATACTTGATGTAATTCATTTTGGCAACATGCATGTCTTTTTTAAGGAGGTCTTCCTCGTCGCCCAGTACCACGGTATTGGTATTAGGATCAATTGCTGTTACGAAAGCAGGCTTTCCTAGTGCTATATCCAACCCCTTTCTTTGCCCAATGGTATAGAAAGGATATCCCTTGTGCTGACCAAGGATCTTACCATTTTTGTCAACGAAGGTGCCACCCTTCATTTTTTCTTCCAATCCCTCCACATTGCGTTTCAGGAATCCACGGTAATCATTGTCAGGCACAAAGCAGATCTCATAGCTTTCACTTTTTTTGGCAAGTTCAGGGTAGCCAAAATCATGTGCCATCTGCCTAATGGCGGTTTTCCTGTATCCTCCCAGTGGGAGCAGGGTTCTTCCCAACAAATCTTGCTGAAGGCCCCATAATACATAGCTCTGGTCTTTGGTTTCATCAACCCCTTTGCTGATCAGGTGTCTGCCATTTTCTTCCCTTACTTTGGCATAGTGGCCAGTGGCAATGAACTCACAATCCATAGCGTTGGCTCTCTTCAACAGCGCACGCCATTTGATATGGGTATTGCACATGACACATGGATTGGGTGTTCTGCCCGCCAGGTATTCGTCAACGAAATTCTCGACAACAAAACCTCCAAATTCTTCTCGGATATCCAGTATGTAATGTGGGAAACCATGGTGTACTGCCGCAGCACGTGCATCGTTGAAAGAGTCCAGGTTGCAACAGCCCGTTTCTTTTTTGCTTCCTCCGGAACTGGCGTAGTCCCAGGTTTTCATGGTGATGCCAATCACCTCATAGCCTTGTTCATGCAGCATTAATGCCACAACAGTGCTATCGATACCACCACTCATTGCCACAAGAACTTTTCCGTGCCTGCTCATCTTTTTTTACAAAGTTAACGTAAAAAGGGAGGTTGCTTTAGAAACAGCATAATTTTGACATTTCCATTGGGAATTGTTAATCAATCATGTTGTTTTTTACTGCGAAAAATACCAATCCAGCGGTATTTTTGAGCCCAAAACGTTCCATCAGCCTGTCTTTGATGGATTCAACGGTTCTTGGGGATATTTCCATTTTTTGTGCGATTTCTGCCGCGGTAAACTCCATACAGAGCAGCCTGACCACCTCTTTTTCCTTGTCTGACATGACAATTTCACTATTGAGGGATGGAATAGCCTTGTTTCTTGTATTTGATTTTCTGAGCAAAACCCTGTTGACGAAATTGTTGAGGTAATAGCCTTTCACCATTACTTCCATGATGGCTTTCTTGATTTCTGACGGATCTGCATTTTTAAGAAGGTAGCCGTTGGCGCCATTTTCCATGAGATGAGAAACAAATCTTTCGTCCTCAAACATGGTGAGGATAAGGACTTTCACGTTTGGATACCTTTTGCTGACCTCTTTGGTCGCTTCGATTCCATCCTTGCCAGGCATGCGAAGGTCCATCAGTACAACATCGGGTTGCTCTTCACTCAGCTTGGTCAATAGTTCTTCGCCGTTCTCAGCTTCAAATATGAAGGAAATGTTGGTGTATTGCCTTAAGGAGAGAATCACTCCTTTTCGAAAGATTTTATGGTCATCGGCTATTCCAACCTTTATAATATTCATTGCGCAATGGTTTGCTTTTTCAGTGATCCATTACAAAGATAGGTGATCAGAGAGTAGTATCAGAAATGGGCATTTCAAGGGTAACTTTGTAGAAAGTTTGAGAGGCATCTTTTTCAAAAAATACAGTACCGTCCAAAACTTTCATTCTGCTTTGGATATTTTTCAGGCCCAATCCAACAGAACTTTTGTTCATTTTTTCAAAGTCAGCCTGGGTAATTCCTTTACCATCATGGTGCAAACGGATATAGAATATACCGTCACTCGTATTTTGGGTTAGGTGAATAAAGCTTGAATTGCTGTGCTTAAGAATATTATTGACCAGCTCTTGAGCTACACGGAAGATCAGCAATTCTCGCTGTGGTAACATTCTCTCACGGTAGTCATGAAAACGACAGCTTGCATTGATAGCACCTGATCCACTGATTTTTTGGAAAAGGTCATTGATGGCTGACTCCAGACCAAAATTCTTTAAGGTAGGGGGCATCAGACTATGTGAGATATTCCTGATCAGCTGGATGGTATCGTCAATGATTTGCTTAGCGTTGTAAATACTCTGCAATTGAGTAGCGATGTCTTGGTGTACTAGGTTGTCGTTTAGGTAAAGACGTGCAGTAGCCAATAGAGGACCGGCATCGTCATGAAGATCAGCCGCAATGCGTTGCCTTTCTTCCTCCTGCCACCTGATGGAAGCATTGAGGAGAATCTGTTGTTGTTCATCTTCCAATCGTTGAAGCTGCTGCTGGTACTTGATGACCTTCCTTTGATGAAAAACAATGAATATCACCAGCCCTATAGCAAGCACCAACATCCCCAAGGTGCCGAAGAACAGCACGGTTGAAACGTTTGAAGATGATGATATGGCCTGGAGGAGGGGCATTAGATCGAATACTTAGTGGAAGGTGATGTATATGTATTTTGATTGAAAGACGCTTTCAAGTTCTTTATAAACGCAAAAACAAAAATTAAATTCCGACTTGTCAGAACTAGAGCATTAATTAACGAGTATGATGATCTGAAATCTTGATCTATAAAATTATTTTTTGTTAGAATATAGATAAAGAAAGTGCCTGAAAAATAGATAATGATTGATGAGACAATTAAAAACGTTGAATCTATTTCAAAGCTTTCTTGATTTGACTCGTAACTGACTTTTGAAAATAAATATGTTATAGAATAAATCAGAACTAAAAGAGCACTGACTCCAGTTGAAACAGAATCAAAATTTTGATTATTGATTAATACGTTTTCAGTGAATACCGTAAGAAAAAATAGGGATGAAAAGGCTAAAAAAATTATTTTTTTTAGCCTTAGCTGGATTAAAGGAAATAAAAAAAATGAAACTAAAACGAACTCTGTAGCTGTAAAAATTTTTGAAGCAAAAAACGGTGAGTTGAAATAAATTTTTGATATTGGATTCAAGAATAGATCTGTAAATAGACCTGCAAATAGGTAAATTGAAATTAATCTAAGATTTCTAGTTTTCTTTGGAAAGAAAATTGAAATTAATATGGGAGCAAACCCCAATAAAAGAGATAGATATAATAAGTAAGTAATAATAGGGTATGTGTTTATACAGCCCAAATATAACCACTTGGTAGTTAAAATGGAAGTGATTTGCTATTTTATTACATCATCGAACCAGCCGAATTCGAAATTTCTATCTGCAACAATACCCTCATTAGTCTTAATTTGCCCATCGATGTTGACGGCAGTATAGTTTAAGATTGGATTGTTTTCTTTGTCAAGACCAACCAAAACATAAGTTTTTGAACCTTTCTCGTTGAGGGCTTTATAAATATTGATCCCAATACATCCGGGCTGAGAAATTATTTCTTGAATGATATTCTTGCCAACAAACTGAGCACCACCCTCGCCAAATCTATCAAAGTAATCCTTGACCATTTTAACCCCCAGGTCGTATCCAATATGTTCACCAACTGTCTCATCAACCAACTTTTGCTCCTGGATTTCTATATTACTTTTTAACATGTTTTTATATTTTTTGTGGATAAAAAGCTAATTTGTTTCAGAAGTTGAAATTGAGTGAAAATTTATCCATGGTGAAATGGGGTTCGTAGATTTACGATAAAAAAGCTTGTTTTAAAATGGTGTAATCTATTGAAATACATATATTTACAAATTTTGTGCGTTTATTACTTGTTCAAATATAGGGGAAATGTACGTATTCAAATGCGTAAAATTACGGTCTTTATTTTCGTGTTTTTCCCCAAAAAAATGAGGAAAATCTACTTGAACGCAATTTTGGATGTTTTTTATCCTTTGGTTATGATCACATGATTTCTTTAAATGATAAAATTTATTGCAACTTTGAGTTTCCAATACCAAAAGAGTTAAAAAAAACAAGGAAATCTGTTTTAAAGCAGATCCATTGAGCAGCGCACTTCGCTTTCATGTCACTGAATTCTTGTTTGTTATTTTCTTCTGATTACAATCCTATTTAATGCCAACGTCTTTGGGTTTTTGAAGAATTCTGGATTAGCATTTTCCTGCCAATTCATTGGGTTTTTTAAAAAATCGGTGTTCGTAGTTTTACTAGTTGTACAACGCGTAAAATTCCCAAGGTTTGTTATTGAATTTCATCACTGAAGCTAAATCCCTGTGAAATATGTCAACTATTGAAACGATTAAGGTAGCCATTGCAGATGACCACAAAATTTTTAGGGATGGTATAAAAATGGCCTTGTCCGGAAAAGAATATCTCAAAATCATTTGGGAGGCTGAGGATGGAAAGGATTTGATACATAAAATGAAGATCAAATTACCGGATGTTCTTTTGATGGATATAAGGATGCCTGAAATGGACGGTATCAATGCCATTTCATTGCTCAGGAAAGAATATGAGGAAGTTCGAATTGTTGTGTTGACCATGTATGATGATCAGGAGATGATCTCAAAGATGATGGAAATGGGAGCCAATGCCTACCTGACAAAGACTACTGATCCTGAAGAAATCTATAATGCAATCCTTACTTGCATGAATGATGATTTCTATTTCAATGATCTCCTCAACAAAGCTGTGTTGATGAAATTGCAGCAAAAAAAGACGACAAGACAATTTTATCCCAATGCTGTCAAGTTCACCGAAAAAGAGATCAGCATACTTAGATTGATCGCCCAGGATAAAACAACTGAAGAAATTTCGAAAGAGGTTTTCCTTTCTCCAAGAACAATTGAAACGATTAGGCAAAACATGAAAACCAAGGTAGGTGTGAAGACCATCGCAGGTTTAATCATGTATGGTACCAGGAACAAATTGATTGACTAAATCGTCACCACGCCATGTTTTATGGCATACATGGCCAGACCAACCCTGCTTTTTACATCCAGTTTTGTGAATAGATTGTCCCTCATGCCGTCAATTGCTCTTGGATTCATTTTTAAATTGCCCGCTATTTCCTTGTAGGTAAGTTCAGAACAGGCATATTTGAGAAAGTCAATTTCCATCTCTGTTAACATTACCTTGTCCAATTTTTGATGGTCTTGGTTGTTTCGAAACAGTCCAGCGAGTTTGCTGCTTGTTTGAGCTGAATAATAGTAGCCAAATTCATGAACTGACTCTATAGCTGCCAGCAGTTCATTTGGATGAATGTCTTTTTTCATGAATCCCTTTACGCCGGCTTTTAACAGCCTGATTAATGCCAAATCTGAATCATACATGGTTAGCATCAATACATTAATTTCAGGAAAATGTTGTTGAAGATAAGAAGCTGTTTCATGCCCATTCATTTCAGGCATATTTACATCAAGAATAACAACATTCGGAAAATTCTTGTTCTCAAGTTGTGTAATCAGTTCTTTTCCATTGGATGCTTCAAAAATAACCTTGCATTTGCCAGAATTATTAATTAAGGAAGAAAGCGCATTGCGCAACAGCACATGATCGTCTACCATGGCTACTTTTATAACATCACTTTTCATGGTTCAATTTGATTTAAAGGAATTTTAATGTGAATGGTTGTGCCAATATTGGGAGTGGAGTAAATATGTGTTTCTGCACCAATGATTTCAGCTCTTTGGTGGATGTTTTTGAGTCCTGACATTTTTCTGATTTCCTTGGCTTTCATTGTTTCTTCAATATTGAAGCCTATTCCATCGTCAGAAATTTTTAGGTGTACATAATCGCTTTCATAAGTAAGATCAATGGTAATGTTTCTGGCTTTGGCATGCTTCAGAATGTTGTTGCATGCTTCCTGGAAAATTCTAAAAATAAGGAGATCTTTTTCTGAATTGAGAAAGACTACTTCTCCTCTCACGTCAAACACAACATCTAGAATTTTAGAGCGGCTAATTACTTCAGTTTCTGCCTTTAGCACATCAATCAATCCATGGGCGAAAAGTTGACTGGAATCAAGGGATTTGGAAATGTCATTGAGATCAACAAGCGATTTTGTGATAAGTTCTACCGAGGAAGTCAGCAGATGTTTATTTGATTGATCTACTTCCAGGTAATTGGTAATTTGTAGCTTCGAAAGTGTTAGTCCAAGTGAAATATTGTCGTGGATTTCACGGGATATTTTATTTGATACTTGTTCCTGGATTTCAAGTTGGGCTTTTAGAATTTCTTTTTCGGTTATTGATTTTAAATTTTCAAATTTTAACTTAAAATCTCTTACACTATAATTATATTTAGAATTCAAATAAATGGCAAGTAAGGATATTGCTAGAATAATTATTGTAATAAATATTAATGTTAATATTATCCTTATTTCAATAGGGAGCATTTGATTGCTTTGTATATATGATAAAATAATATTATATAACCAAAGCTTCCGATAAAATTCAAAAATGTTGATGGCGCTTCTTGAAGGTTGTTAATATAATTAATTACTAGGTAATAAGGAGCTGTTGTATTGACAAAAAGAAAAAATCCTTTGTTTATTTGGTTTTCACTATTGCTCAATATTAATTTATCTTCTTTTATTTTTTTAGAAATTAAAAATCCAAAACATATATCAATAATTAGTGCTTCAATGGCTACAAATATTGGTAGGTAATTATCTACAATATTTTGACCGCTATAATATCTTAAAGCTAATAGCAGCGAAGCTGTAATAATGGGTACTGAATAAATAAAATTGCTTTTTATTTTAAAAATAGTATTCAAGTAAAAAATAATGATGATAGCCAATTCATAGTTTAAAAAAATTAGCTGAAAGTATTCTGCAAACAGTAGGAAAGCGTTTTTTTGATCAAGTATTTGTGTGAGTAGAATTAAGCTAAAACTATCAATGAATGATAAGATTGGTAGCAAAATAAAAATCTTAAGATTTCCAATTTTTTTAATGTTCAGAATACCATAAATAGCTAATGACAAACTAAATATGTTCATATTTATGAAAGCAATGGTTGTCAGTATCTTTAAAATTATCACCTCACAATTTTGTACGAATTTAATTTACTAAATGATAGTAAGGTTGTGAAAAACACCATTTAAAAAGAGAAAAACACCTTCTCATTAAAATTAAATGACCTTATTTCAAATCTATTTACATCATATTGATATACAGAATATTATATATTCTCTTTTTTCTTTTAGATGTATTTTTTCCATCTCCGTAATTTCTGCAATTCAATAAAAGGGTAATTCTACGGTATATCTGCATCCTGATTTCATCTACTTTTGTGAATATTCAGCAAACTGTATCCTGGATTAACCTAATCGCCCTATCATGAACGAACCCATTAAAGTAGCCATAGCCGATGATCACGTCCTTTTCAGGGCAGGGGTAAAGACAGCCTTGTCTGTTCACAAAGACATAAAAATGATCGCTGAGGCAGACAATGGAATGCAATTGCTTACTGTTCTTAAACATATCCAACCTGATGTTATCTTGTTGGATATACAAATGCCTATCATGGATGGCATCAACACTTTGCCTGAAATCAAAAAAATGTATCCTGAGATTAAGGTAATCATGCTCACCATGCACAATGACCACTCCATGATTTCCAAACTCATGGAACTGGGAGCCAATTCATATTTGACGAAGAATTCTGATTCTGAAATCATCTACCAAGCCATTAAAACTGTACACGAGCAGGAATATTTTTTTAATCAACTGACCAATAAAGCACTCATAGATGGTCTACGTGTAAAACGACAGGCTGAGGCATCTTTGCCTGTTGATGCCAAGCTCAGCGATAAGGAAATTTCAATCCTCCGTATGATTTGTGAAGAGAAAAGCACGAAAGAAATTGCAGACTTGGTAGAACTAAGCCCGAGAACAGTAGAAGCCATTAGGGACAAGCTCAAGGTTAAAACCGGTGCCAAATCCTTGGCCGGGTTGGTTATGTATGCTGTAAAATCTGGCATCATCGAAAACCGACCAATGGCCAATTGATTAAACTTTGTTTCAGCAGTTCAGGGAAAATAGTCCACAAATCGCTTTTCATTCAACCAAACACCCTCGGGTTTGTTAAAGAAGCATGTCTAATAAACCTGAGGTTAATATTTTTTGGTTCCGCCGTGATCTTCGTTTTGTTGATAACACAGGCCTTTTTAAAGCCCTGAGCAGCGGAAAGCCGGTACTTCCTGTTTTCATTTTTGATAAAAGTATCCTTGATAAACTTGAAAAGCCCGATGACCTTCGTGTTCAATATATCCATGGCTCGCTCAGTGCCATGCAACAGGTGCTCAACAGTTTTGGATGCGCCATAAAGTTTTACCATTCATCACCAGAGAAGGCTTTTGAGGATCTTGCATCCAGTTATAACATTGGAACAGTATTCACCAACCATGATTATGAGCATTATGCATTGCAGCGGGATGAGAAGATCAGGGTTTTATTGGAGCACAGTGGAGTAGGATTCCAGACATTCAAAGACCAAGTGGTCTTTGAGAAATTGGAAGTGAGCAAGGATGATGGATCTCCTTACACTGTTTTCACACCCTATTCCAGAAAATGGAAATCATGTTTATTGTCTAATCCCATTTCATTTTCACCCTCAGAGGCGTTGTTGGATAATTGCTATAGAAATACCGAAAAAGCCATTCCATCGCTTGAATCCATGGGATTTTCTGCGCAATCCTGGGTTTTTCCCAAAACCACAGTTCCAGATGATTTGATCAAGGGCTACACGGATGATCGCAATTTTCCATCTATAGACGGCACTTCCAGGTTTGGCGTTCACCTCAGGTTCGGAACCATGAGCATCAGGAAACTGGTTGAACGTGCAAAGGGTCTGAACGAGACCTTTTTAAATGAGCTGATTTGGCGGGATTTTTATCACATGATTCTTTCGAATTTTCCGCATGTAGGGCAGGGGATGTCTTTCAAAAAGGCCTACGATGCTATCGAATGGAGAAATAGTGAAGCGGATTTTGAGAAATGGTGTAAGGGCGAAACAGGCTATCCTATTGTTGACGCTGGCATGCGTGAACTTCTGGCTACCGGGTTCATGCACAATAGGGTCAGGATGATTACAGCAAGCTTCCTGACCAAGCACCTTTTGATTGATTGGCGATGGGGCGAGGCCTGGTTTGCAGCTAAACTCCTTGATTATGATTTAGCAGCGAACAATGGTGGATGGCAATGGGCTTCTGGATCAGGTTGCGATGCCGCACCATATTTCAGGATCTTCAATCCGGCCCTACAGACCGAAAAATTTGACAAGCAGGGTATTTACATCCGAAAATGGGTCCCTGAATTTGATACACTCCAGTATCCACCACCGATGGTTGTACATGAAGTGGCAAGAAAAAGGTGCCTTGAAACCTATGCCAAGTACTTGGGTAAGGATTAAATGATACTTTTGCAGGGTTATGTTGAGGAAGATAGACTGGTACATTCTCAAAAAGTTCCTGACCACTTTTTTCTTTTCACTGATTCTGCTCACAACGATCAGCACAGTGATCGATATTAGTGAGCATACGGATGATTTTGCGAAATCCGGGCTGACCGCTAACCAGATCATCATGCAGTATTATGTGGGATTCATCCCTCATATAGTCGCCATGCTTTTCCCCCTTTTTGTGTTTATTTCAGTCATCTTTTTTACATCAAAAATGGCCAATCTCTCAGAGTTCATTGCCATTCTATCCTCTGGGGTAAGCCTACAAAGGATTCTAAGGCCTTATTGGGTTGGGGGAATCTTGCTTGGTTCAATACTGTGGTATGCAAATGCCTACATCATTCCCAAGGCCAATGCGATCCGTACAACTTTTGAAGCGAAATATACCAAGATGGCCATGCCACAAACAACCAGTGGCGGTATATACATGAGAACAGACTCTTTCAGCTATGCTGGCATGCGCTATTATGACACAACGAATAAGGCTGGGGGGAATTTGTTCATGGAAACCATCAGTGGCAACCAGGTCATCTACAACCTTAGGGCTGATAATTTTACATGGGATACTTCAAAACGGAAATGGAAACTGAATGGTGTTGTGGAGCGAAAAATCAATGGCATGAATGAGGCCGTTAGTTTCGAATACGAGGTATTTAAGAAATTACCATTTCTTCCTTCTGAGCTCAAGCGCGATGAGTATTTGCAGGCAAGGATGATTTCTCCTGACCTGAAAAGGAGAATTGAAAAGGAAAGATTGCGCGGTTCGGAAACAGTCAAGGAGCTTGAAATGGAAAATGCCCATCGCAGTTCCACCCCAGTTGCTGTTTTGCTACTTACCTTGATTGGCGCCATCCTGGCTTGCAGGAAAATCAGGGGCGGAAGTGGGGTTCACCTCGCCATGGGCATTATCATTTGTGCAGTTTTCATTCTGGCAGATCGGTTCTCTACGATATTTTCTACCAAGGGCGATCTTGACCCTTATTTGGCAGCCTGGATACCTAATGTGATTTTTGGAGTACTGACCATCTATTTGTACAAAAAGGCCCCAAAATAATTCAATTATTTTTTCCAAAAGCTTGTGCACCTCAGTCGCTTTGTTTTACCTTTACGCATCCAAAAATTCAGACTACAAATTCATAATTTCTTCCGATGGATTCAATAAAAGAGCGTTTTAAGGAAAAGGCAGACCTCCTTGGGGCAGAGATCAAGCAAATGCTAAAAGAACATGGAAACAAGGTAATCGGAGAAGTGACGCTGTCCCAGGTTTACCAGGGGATGCGAGGCATCACAGGTTTGGTCACTGAAACGTCCTTGCTGGATGCCAACGAGGGGATTCGTTTTCGTGGTTATTCAATCCCAGAATTGAAGGAAAAGTTGCCAACAGTTGCTGGTGGTTCAGAGCCCCTTCCAGAGGGTTTGTTTCACTTGATGTTGTTGGGAGAACTTCCAACACAGGAAGAAGCTGAAATCATTACCTCAACTTTGCAAAGGCGATCACATGTTCCAAACTATGTTTTTGACTCAATAGAGGCATTACCCGTTTCTACTCACCCAATGACGATGTTTGTGGTGGCCATCATGGCCTTGCAAAACGGAAGTCATTTTGCCAAAGCCTACGCTTCCGGCATGAACAAGAAAGATTACTGGGATGCGACCTTTGATGATACCCTTGATCTGATCGCCCGTTTGCCAAGGATCGCCGCCTATATCTACAGAAGAAAGTACAGGGATGGCCAACATATTGAACCCAATGGATTGCTTGATTGGTCTGGGAATTTTGCCCATATGATGGGATACGATGATGCCGGGTTTAAGGAATTGATGCGGTTGTACATGACCATTCATGCTGATCATGAGGGTGGTAATGTATCAGCCCATACAACCCACCTGGTCGGCTCTGCCCTCAGTGATCCATTCCTCAGTTTTGCAGCTGGTATGAATGGTTTGGCAGGTCCTTTGCACGGTCTTGCCAATCAGGAAGTAATCAAGTGGATATTTGAAATGCGTGAAAAATTGGGAGTTGATCTTCCTTCAAAAGAACAAATAGCCGAATATGTTAAAAAGACCTTGTCTGAAGGCAAAGTCGTTCCTGGCTATGGCCATGCTGTGTTGAGGAAAACCGATCCAAGATTTACAGCACAAATGGAGTTCGGCAAGAAACATATGCCCAATGACCCACTGGTTCAGACAGTTTGGTCAATCTATGAAACAGTGCCAGAAATTTTAAGTGCTTTGGGAAAAGTGAAAAATCCATGGCCCAATGTTGATGCACACAGTGGTGCACTCCTCGTACATTACGGTATGGTAGAGTATGAATTCTATACTGTTTTGTTTGGGGTAAGTCGTTCTCTGGGAGTATTGGCCAGTCTTTGTTGGGACAGGGCTCTTGGCATGCCACTTGAAAGGCCTAAATCTGTAACGACCATGTTGGTGAAAGAATGGCTTGAGGGCAAGGACAATATTTGGGGAGACTGATTTCTAGAGAGATTACCTAAAAATCCATGAAAGACTCATTGATATACTTTACCAGTGACAATGAGTTCTTAAGGTCCAATTTCTTTAGGATTCGGGCCCTATGGGTTTCAACAGTTCTTGGTGATAGAAACAATGACTCAGCAATTTCTTTGTTGGTGCTACCGTTTTTGATCAGTTTAATGATCTCGATTTCTCTTTCGGTTAATTTGCTAAGCCTATTGTCGTCTTCATCCGCAAGCAATTGATTGGTGATATTTCTTTGTATTTCAGCGCAGATGTATTTTTCACCTTTCATGACCGCACGGATAGCATCATACATTTCTACCTTGCTGGAGTTCTTGGTTACGTAGCCAGTTGCGCCATTTCTGATCATCTTCTTTGCAAAGGATGGTTGGTTGTGCATAGACACACCAATGATTTTGGTGCCTGGAGCCAATTTCTTGATCATTTTTGTGGCCTCAATACCTGAAAAAGGATTGATATTGATGTCAAGGATGGCGATATCTGGTTTAATGTCTGCTATTTCGTCAATGAGACTTTTTGTATTGTCATATACTTTTACGACCTCAAACTCTGGATCCATGTTGATCAGGGTAGCCCATGTTTCAGCAATCAGCAAGTGGTCATCGGCGATGATAATTCGGATCTTTTTGGTCATAATGTAAATTCAAATGGTAAATTAATGAATACTTCGTTACCTTCTCCTGGTTTGGTTTTTATTTTTACATCCCCACCATAGAATTCAACGCGGGACAGAATGCTTTTCAATCCTATTCCTTTCTTAACTGTAGCCATCTCAAATCCCACTCCATCATCTTTGTACAGCATCTGAATTCCCTTCTTGTTTTGTTCTATTTTGATCTCAACTTTATCGGCCTTGGCATATTTAAATGTATTGCTGCTCAATTCCTGTAGTACACGGAACATCATAATTTTGTGTTCATGAAGGAATTTTTCTGGATCCTTTCCTTTGTATATTTTAAGGTTGAAGGAAGGCTTGGGTATAATGGAATAACTTGCAATCAGTTCAATTACCGCTTCTCTGAAGCCCAGGTCTTTGATTGCAGGAGGGGCTAGGTTTCTTGAAAGTCTTCTGACCTCTTCAATGGTTTTTTTGATGGTCGACTGTGCTTTATCAATATCCTCAGAACTGATTGTTTCTTTTTCTTTGAGGATATTGAAATAAACACTGATGTATGCCAACATTTGTCCAACCCCATCATGGAGGTCTCTGCCGATGACGTCACGCTGTTCTTCTTCAGCTTGTAGCCTGGCTTCCATCAATTCTTTCTCTTTTTGTACACTTTCAAAAAGTATCTTGGTTTCCAAATCCCTTATATCTGTTACATCCCAATGGATTCCAATTGAGCCACGAATCTTTCCTTTCAGGTCAAATGTGGGCGCACCACTGATAACCCATGTGGCCAAATCTCCATTCTTCTTTTTTATCTTGATTTCATAAAGA
The DNA here is from genome assembly GCA_044341875.1 of Chitinophagaceae bacterium. GTDB lineage: Bacteria > Bacteroidota > Bacteroidia > Chitinophagales > Chitinophagaceae > Pollutibacter. Next base: position 58,133 of record JBIIQT010000006.1, read on the forward strand.
CCCTCTTTGCCATGCTGACGGTTCCGGCGTTCCTGTAGGTTGATTTCTTTTTCTGAAAGATCGGAAAGAAACATGCTGTCTGCCTTGTTGCCCAGTAACTCATCCTGTCCATATCCAGACATGCGCTCAAATGACGGGTTGACATAAAGAATCCTTTCATCATTGTCCACTTCCATGATTCCAAGGTTCATGTTTGAAAAGAGATTCCTGTATTTTGCCTCATTTTCGATGACCATGGTCTGTGCCATGTATTGTTCATTGATGTCACGAACGTGAATGAGCAGTTTGTCGCCTCCAAGTTCATCTTCACTAAAATTGCTGTATACTGCCTCAATCCATTTCAACTCTTTATGGTTGTCTTGCATTTGAAAGCTCAATGCACGCTGTGTTTCCGGGTTATTATCAGAGAAATCTTTAATGTTGATGGTACTGTCATCTGCTTGGAGGCTGAAAAAAGATTTTCCGATAGTTTCCTTTTCGGTATAACCAAGAATCCTTTTGATGGAGGATGACACATATTCAATAATACCTTCTTTATTGATAAGAAAAATGATATCTGCAGATTTATTTGATATCATCTCATATTTACGTTTTTCTTCCTCCAGGGTATAGAACATTTTTCGTTCTGAAGTGATGTCGAAAGCTGTTCCAATATATCCAAGGAATTCATGTTCATGGGTAAAGCGCGGGACAGCCATTTCAAATATCCACCTGTACTCACCATGTTTATTTTTGACAAGGTATTGCATTTCACATTTCTCTTTTGCAAGCAGATGCAACATCCAATCATCAATGGCAATCTTCCTATGGTCTGGGTGTACAACCTCGGCAAATCCAGATTGGTCATGAATTTCCTTAAGGTCAAATCCAAAAAAATCTCTTGAAGCCTGGTTGGTGTAGGTGACTTTATTGTCTTGTCCAGAAACCCAAATCATCACAGGCATTGATTCAGTGATAAGTTGAAATCGCTCTTCAGATTCCCGAACCTGGTTTCTATAGGTTTCGCTTGCGGTGATGTCGGTCAATCTTCCGGAGATTACCTCATCATTCAAGTTTGAGTCAAATTTTATCTTGCCTTCTTCCAATATCCACCTGATCTGTCCAGATACTTTGTTTTTAACTTTGTATCGAACTGTCATGCTGCCATTGAGATGGAAGTCTCGCATGGCATCATCGTATACATTCTTGTATTCATCAAGGATACAATCCCTTTTTTCTTCCCAAATATCTCCTGCCTTGGGATTGAATCCCATAAACAACGGCCACCTTGAGGTGAAAAAGTTCTTTGTTTTATTTTTTTGGTAAATGAGGTAATAAACATCGTTTGTTGACTCAAGAAAATTATTCAACTTGTTAAAGTTATCTTGTGCCCTTTGCTCTGTTTCTACCCTGTCGGTGACGTCTGACCCATATACGTTATACTCTTCGCTCTCTTCTCTTTTGACGATTTTGAAAGAATAATTTCTGTCATTGGCTATCAGATCAACCGTTCTTTGGTTTTCCCTAGGGGTTACATGTAGAATATGCGTCCAAAAGTTATTGATGTTGAAGATTTTGCCTTCATAAATTATGTTTGAAATAGACCTTGCATTGTTATTGTTGAATAAAATCTTGCCATCAAAATCGATGCGGAAAATAGGGTTGGGATTCTCATTGGGGAAAGAGGCAAGATTTCTGATCTCGTCAATATTTTTTAATCGTTCTGTGATGTTCCTTATTACACAAATAATTTGGGAACTACTTTGGGTGTTGTTAAATACGGGGGACAATGAAATACTGATACCTATTTTTTGGTTTTGCTTCGAAACAATATAGGTTGTAAAATTCTTTGACTTGCCTGTACTGATGATATCAGCAATTTCTTTCCTTATATCAATTCTTTCAGTATCTAAAAAAAGATCCTCAAACTTTAGTCCAATCATTTCTGAGGGTTCATATCCCAACATTTCCTTGGAACTTGGGGATGACTTTCTAATAAACCCACTGCTGTGAATATTCAGAAAGAGATCGGAAGATTGATTGATGATGGTGAGTTCCTGCTTTAATCTTTCGAGGTCTTCTTGCTCATTTTTCAATACAGATCTCATCTGCTGAATATCAAAAACTGCATCGTAGGCAGGAAAGTCTGAATAGGTCAGACCCAACTCAAGCAATTTCTCATGTTCTTCTGCCCACAGGGAGCCGAAAAATACAATTTGATTTTCATCAGTCCTGTATTCAAACTGACCTTTTAGTATGGTGTTGTTCAGCCCATGGATTCCGATCAAAACAAATCCTGAACAAATCGATTTTAGGTGTCTAAAATCTGGATTGGTTTTTGATTTTGGTTTTATGATGAAAAAAATACTTTGGAATTCATCACTTGGTGTTTGGATTCTTGAGAGAATTTTTTCAAGTGAAGGGCCTTTTTTTATGACGGACATACCTTCATCCACAATGAAATAAAATGGGAAAAGCCTATCTATTTCTGTTAATTGAACTGCAGGTTTTGTATCGTTAAGCATTATTTCTCCCATATGATCCTGAATAGGTCATGATCAAGATCGCTGTTTATCTTTTCAGTTTCCAGTACAACAAGAATGCCTTGCTCTTTGAACATTTTAACTATGCCATGCAGCATTCCTTCCATCATCGCCGTTAGTCCGGGACGTTGTGAATGGTATTCAACCAACATGGAATCACCATCCATGCGGACTTTGAATTCGGGGGCAACAAGCTCAGGATATGTCAGATAGACCCGATTGTGAAAGTTGGGAAGGTTTAGCATAAATTCTTTGAAGCTCAATCCTCCCGAAGCCATCATGGAGGGATATTTTTTCATGGAAATCTCCAGGATCCAGAATTCACCAAACATCTTTAAAACCGTGTTGAGGTCGGTGTTTAAAACTTCAGAAACTGCTGTCGCCAATCGGTAAGTATACGTATCATCATAAACCTGATGATTCTGAAACTCATGTACATCAATCCTGCTTTTTGCAATGATTTTTAACCAGGTTTCCTCACCAAATTCTTTGACAACGAGGTCTTGAATCGATTGATTGATAATACCGTACATGTAAATGTGTTATTAAATATAAATCTACTCAATATTCAATGGTTCCCTAAAACAGCTTGAATGTTTTTTATCGGCAAGGCGTAATTACCATCATTTTCATTACGTATTTATACGCAATGTTAGTTTTATGTAGGATATCAGATTTTTCTTCTTACAAACTCTCGTTTGATGAGTTCGAGTTCTCTTCCTGTTTGACCAGAAACGGAACTATTTTCTTCTGCCCTTCGCATCAGGTAAGGAATCACTTCATGAACAGGGCCAAACGGAAGGTATTTTGAAACGTTGTATCCTGCATCCGCAAGATTGAAAGTGAGGTTATCACTCATGCCATAGAGCTGCGAGAAATGCAGGTGAGAATGGGATGGCGACAATTCTTTAGATCCGGATTCATTTGCTGCTAATAGATTGCTTTTCTCATTGTGGCTTGCAATGATAATCGAAACCTTCTCTATTTTAGACATACAAATCTTGACAGCTGTATCATAATCCCGGTCTGTTGACGCTTTATTGGGTTGGATGGGAGAGGGGTAGCCTAATTTCTCAGCCCTTGCCCTTTCTTTTTCCATGTATGCCCCTCTGACAAGTTTTAATCCAGCGATATATCCTGATTTTTCAGCCTCCTCAAGGGCATCAGAGAGGTATGATAACCGATCTGAGCGGTAGAGTTGAATGGTATTGTACACCACTACTTTTCCCAGGTTGAATTGCGCCATCATTTGGGTTGCCACTATATCAATAGCATCTTGAATCCATGATTCTTCAGCATCGATCATGATACCAATGCCTGCATATGATGCTGCTTTGCACAATCGTGATGTTCGGTCGATGAGTTGTTCCCATTGGGTCTGCTCTTCAGGGCTCAATTGTTCAAATTTGCTCTTAAATCGATTACCCAAAGAATTGGTGCTATTTGATGAAAGTGTAGTATCCAGTTTTTCGAGAAGTGAAGTGGAAATTAGTCCTGTTATTTTGATGCTGATGAAGGGTATGTTTTTTCTGGTCGCAGCAAATTGGATGACTTTGATAAAATAATTGGCTTCAGCCTCATATTTGTTTTCATCACCTTCTCCCCCCTCAACTCCATAATCCAGGATCACCTGTACGTTGAATTTTTCAAGCATATCAGCAACCCTAACTGTTTCCTCCAGGGATTCACCACCCACAAATTGCCTAAACAAGGTATTTTTGATAATTCCTTTTATCGGAAGACCTGATTTGATGGCCCATGGCGTGATTTTTGTTCCCAGTTTTACCAAGGGAGCAAACTGCATGGCTGAAAATAAAAAACGGGCTCTTTTCAGGTCGAAATTAGTTTTGTAGGCAAATGCTTTTTCTGTGTTGTTGAAATTAATGGGAAGCGCTGAATTCGGCATGTGGCGAGAACTTGAATGGCCTCAAAGATACAGCGAAAATGTTGTTGATAATTGCTCAGGATTTACCTTCATCCATGATTTTGGATAAGAGCGCTGACTTGGAGTGGATGTTGAGCTTTTTATAGATGTTTTTCAGGTGATAATTGATGGTAAAAGTTGTCACAAATAGTGATTCAGACATTTGCTTGTAGCTGTACCCTTTTTCAACCAATGAAACGATCTCTTTTTCCCTCAATGTAAGGGCATCCGTAAAACTTGATTCCTTTTTGGACTGAAGATTTTTGATAATCTTTCCTATTGACATGTCATCAATAAATGCACCTGTTTTGGTTGTTTTATGGATGATTTCAATAAGGTGATTGAGCTGAGCCGTTTTTAATGCGTAACCTGAGGCTCCCTGCTTGAGACAACTGATGATCAGGCTGTCTTCATTGTATGTGGTTAGCATGATGATTTTGGCAGCTGGGAATTTATCCTTCAAGTAAGGTATGCCTTCCTTACCGGATTCACCGGGTAAGAAAATATCCAATAAAATGATATCGGGTGAGAGGGATTGTTTTATTTCGATTTGCTGTTTGGCTTCTTCCATGGAGGCACATGAAAAGACAACGGTCATTCCTTCTGCGCTGTTCAGGTAATCCCTAAAGCTTTTCAGCAAAAAAATATTGTCTTCTATAATACCAATTCTAGTCATAATCTAGCTCTCAAACGTAAGGTAATGTTGATTATTATTATTTTTAATAATAAGGTTCATTTATTCTGTATTTAACTACTAAATACAACTTAAAATAGTAGCAGGTTCATAATTAATTGAGTTCTTCATTTATATTGTTCTAGATTCGGACAGTTGAAGCTTCCGATTGTTAAACAATAACAAAAGTGGGTTTTCACATTTTTCTAGGTTTTTTTCTCTTTTCTAAACGCTAAAAAAAATAAAATTGCATTGGAAGCGTTTGAGTTAGAAATACAAGCACCATGTTGACACCTGCAAAGTTGACTGCCATTGAACATGCATTCGACGGAATCGCCCTTCTTGATAAAAGTGGCAATTATACCTACATGAACAAGGCCCATGTAGATTTGTTCGGCTATGATTCTGCTGATGAATTGTATGGAAAATCATGGCAGAGTATTTATACAACGGAAGCAGCAGACAGGTTACAAAAAGAAGTATTTCCGGTTTTGGGAAAAAAAGGCAATTGGTCTGGTGAAACCATAGGCATCAGCAAAGATAAAAAGCCTGTGATGCAGTACGTTTCGCTCACCAGCCTTCCTGATGGTGGTTTGGTTTGTGTCTGCCGGGATAATTCAAATGCGATTAATGCAAACCGTTTGCAGTACCTGATGAGTAACCTCGGTAAGGGAATTCTTGTGGAAGACGAGAATCATGCTGTTGTCTTGGTGAACAGGCAGTTTTGTAATCTTTTTCAAATCCCCGCCCAGCCACACGAAATGATTGGAGTCAATTGTCTGGACTCCTTGCAACAATCTCTTGCACTGTTCAAGGATGCAGAAAAAGTCAAAAATGATATTTTCAGCATGATGGGGAAACAGGAACCCCTAATTGGACAGGAAGTGGTTTTAAAAGATGGCCGCATCCTTGAAAGGGATTATGTGCCCATCATCATTGAAAATACTTTCAAAGGACAGCTCTGGAGCTATACCGATGTTACACAAAACAGGCAGTTGCAAAAAAGCCTTGTGGATGCAAAAAACAGGGCTATCGCATCAGAAAAGGCAAAGTCTGCTTTCCTATCGAATATGAGCCATGAAATCCGTACGCCCATGAATGCCATCATGGGGCTTGCAGAACAGTTGTCCATGACCCAGCTCAATGAACAACAGCATTATTTTGTAAAAAACATCAGTGATGCAGCCCATGGTTTGCTGGGCATCATCAATGATATACTGGATTTGTCCAAGATTGAAGCTGGGAAGATGAACATTGAAAAGGAAATCGTTTCCCTGAAAGACATCAATAAAAGTGTTGAAAATATTCTGCGGCCCAAAGCCGAGGAAAAAGGCATCAGCTTTGAAACGGATTTCGACCCCGAAATAGATCCCAATCTTTTTGCTGATGAAGTGCGCATCAGGCAGGTATTGATCAACATTGTTGGGAATGCCATCAAGTTTACTGATTCTGGTTCAATTACTCTAACCACCAAAATGGTGGAAGAGATCAACCAGACGCAACGTGTTTTGTTTACCAGTGAAGATTCCGGAATTGGCATCTCTGAAGAAGGGCTCAAACATATTTTTGACGATTTTTATCAGGAGGTCAATGACAACAATCACCGCCATAACGGATCAGGACTTGGCTTAGCCATCACCAGAACACTTGTTAATCTGATGGGAGGCAAGGTTTGGATTGAGAGCACAAAAGACTTTGGAACCAAGGTGATGATAGAAATAGCATTTGAGATGGTTGGTCCTGATGAATTGATGAAAGATGTTGTTGAGTTTGAAGACTGTGGATTGATTGAAGGCAAGAAAATTCTTGTTGTGGACGATAATAAACTCAACAGGATGCTTTTTGCCATGATGGTCAAGAACATAAAAGGCATTCCGGAAGAGGCTGAAAATGGACTTGAGGCGGTTCAGATGATCAGCAAGAATAAATACGATTTGGTGCTGATGGATATTCAGATGCCAATCATGGACGGACCCACGGCTTTGGCACTGATCTTAAAAAACCATGGAGAAACCATTCCTGTAATTGCCCTCACTGCAGCTGCCTTCAAGTCAGAGGTAAATCATATGTTGAACCTAGGTTTTGCCGATTGTATCACCAAGCCCATAGACCAAAAAAATCTTCAGCATCGTTTGTGTCTTTTCTTTAAGACCGGTTCGGTGAAGGGAAAGTATTATCAATCCATCCACAAAAAAATTGTTTCCAATATTGCTGAAATGGTGGGTAATGAACCCGGCCAGATCAAGAAAATGATGGAGTATCTATTGGAAGAAGTGGTTCATGCATTAGGGGAATGGCAGGTCAGTGTTCCTGAAAGGGATTGGGAAAGTGCCAAGAAAACATTGCACAGGGAGAAAGTGATGATCAAGTCTATCGGCATCAATGGTTTTGATGGTTTGATCCGGGAAATTGAGGATGATACCATCAAGAAAAACGAAACCGAAATGACCCTGATGTTTTCTCAGCTCATTGACCTTTTCAACAATTTGCAAAAAAGAATCAGCGAAAAATAAGTCTACCAGGTCAGCTCAAGTTTGTTGTTTCTTCTTTCATTGTCTGCCATTCTTTTACCAGGATCAATCTCAATCTTTTTTAAATCAAGCAGCTTCCTGTCTATGGTGATCACATGGGTGGGATGGGTCCATTTCCAGGGTTCTCCAACGGTGCGCTTGATGGCAGGCTTTTCATTTTGCTTGCTGCCAAACATGAGGTATTGTGGGATATAAGCAGTTTCTCTCGATCCATCCTTGAATACCATTTCAATATCAATGGGCATCGGCATGGTCCCTGCATTCCTCAACCGTATTTTCATTTTACCCCCTTCATCCCATAGGCTATCAATCCCATAATCAATTGTTTTGGTGGTGTTGACAAAGAAATCCCTGTACCAATCCAGCTGAATCCCACTTTCGTTTTCGGCAAGCCTGATCAGGTCGTTCACATTGGGATGTTTGAATTTCCATGTTTGAAAATATTTCAACAAGATACTATCTCTTACAGGAGCTCCTACAATATAACCCAGTTGTTCCATGAACACTTCACCCTTTGAATAGGCATTGGTGCTGTATGCGGTGTTGGTGCTGTAATGGTCTGAATGCGTTGTCAGGGGTTCATTGAAATCGCTTTTTGAAAGGGCGATGTAGGCATTGTAGGCTCCAAGATGTGGAAATGAATCCTGGTTGTTGTGCAAAAAGTTCTGGACATTGGATTCCGCAAAACTGGTGAAGCCCTCATCCATCCATGGATACAATGATTCGTTGGTTCCAAGCATCATCTGGTACCAACTGTGCATCCATTCATGGATGACCACACCTTCTCCGGCTCCTTTGAGCAAGGTTGCCATGGGATATTCCATGCCACCGTCTCCGCCTTGGATAAATGAATATTGTTTGTAGGGATACTCACCATAATGCTTGTCAATGAAAGGCAATGCTTTGGACGCAAGTTCCAGAACACTGTCCCACTGTGATTTGTAGTTGTTGATATAGGCATTCAGGTTAGATCCCTGCCTCATCCGGGCTGGTATTGCATTGTATTGGGCAGTCAATGCTGCTGTATCGATGGTGTAGAAAGAGTGAAGGATGAGGCCCTTTCTTACCTGCTTTGAATTGTGCACATATCCGGGGTCTGCCGCCCAAACAAAGTCATGTACATTAGGAGCCTTGAACTTCCAGGTAAGGGTATTGCCTTGTGGTTGTTTCAATGGCAGGCTCGCATATTTCTCATATCCATGACCGATTTCATGTGGATTCTGAAGGTAGCCTGTTCCTCCGATAACATAGTTTTTGTCTATAGTAATGTTGACCTCAAAATCGCCCCATACCCCATAAAATTCCCTTGCAATATAAGGTGTTGGGTGCCATCCTTGTTGGTCGTATTCTGCCAATTTGGGATACCATTGGGCCATGCTGAAGCGGACACCTTCGGCATTGTCTCTTCCACTTCTTCTGATTTGAACAGGAACCTGGGCCTCAAAATCAAGTTCTACCAGTGCCTTTGATTTTGGCAGGATGGGCTTTGACAATTCCACCTTGAGTATCGTTTCATAGGCCGTGGTTTTTTGTATTTGACCATTGACACGGAGGTTTTTGACCTCTTGGTAGCCAATTTCATTAGGCTTGAGGTTGGAGATCCTGTCCCGCACGCGTTGATCCCAATCGGCGCGTCCCCTGATCAGCCGCTTTCCCAATTCTTGGCTGCGCATGTCCATCATGCTGCCTGGCTGAAAGGCATTCCATTGCAAGTGATAATAGAGCACTTTCAATGTATCGGGAGAGTTGTTCCAGTAATCAAGGCGTTGTTTACCTGAAAACCTATTGTTTTCAGCATCTACTTTAACATCCATCTTGTAATTTACTTTTTGCTGCCAGCGATCTGCCTGAGCAAAAAGAGCATTTTCAGCAAGAATCAGGCAGAAAAATGCTGCCGATGCAGCAACAAGTTGAATTTTCCTCATAAACAATGGTTATTTCTCCGAAATTAATGCCATTTTATAAAAACACATTGATTTTTGGCGATAATGTTTTTGGGACCTACTTTTGCATCATGTTCGCAAACATTCATATCCACCATCATCACAACTTGCCTTAGGGGAAGCCTGGTATTGGTATATACATAATTCGGGCTTGCCATTGGTAAGCCTTTTTTTATTTTTTAAATAGGGAAGCATGCAAAATGAAACAGTATTGAGGATTGCCATTCAAAAATCTGGAAGGTTATATGAAGAATCCGTTCAGCTTTTGAAAGAATGTGGCATTGAATTAAGGAATGTAAAGGACAGACTCAGAACGGTTTCTGAAAATTTTCCGATTGAGGTGTTTTTTCTGCGTGATGATGATATTCCTGAGTATGTTGAGGATGGCGTAGCAGACATTGGTATTGTAGGACAAAATGTTCTGGCAGAAAAAAACCGGAAGGTTGATACCGTTGAGGCCCTAGGGTTTGGCAAATGCCGTCTTTCCATTGCTGTTCCCAAGTCGTTGGATTATGAGGGTGTTGCATCCCTTGAAGGAAAGCGCATTGCCACCAGTTACCCCTACCTTGTAAAATCATTTTTGGCTGAAAAGAAGGTTACAGCCAGCATCCACGAAATCAGTGGTTCAGTTGAAATTGCTCCTGGAATCGGACTTTCTGATGTGATTGTTGATTTGGTCAGTAGTGGGGGAACTTTGTTCATGAATGGTTTGAAGGAAGCTGAGATTATCCTAGAATCCCAGGCGGTATTGGTTGCCAGGAAAAACCTGGATGAAGAAAAAATCGCTATTCTCGACAAACTCCTGTTCAGGATCAGGGCAGTGAAAAAAGCCAAGAAAAGCAAATATGTACTGATGAATGCGCCCAATGATCAGTTGCAAAATATCATTTCTCTTTTGCCAGGCATGCGAAGCCCAACCATTCTGCCCCTTGCCAAAGAAGGATGGAGCAGCGTGCACAGTGTGTTGAGTGAAGACAAGTTCTGGGAGATCATTGAGAAGCTGAAAGCCGCAGGTGCAGAGGGAATTTTGGTGGTGCCTATTGAAAAAATGATTCTTTAATTTTTATCATGCAAATCATACATTATCCATCAATAGAAAACTGGGCGGGAATCACCGAAAGACCGGCTATAGAAAACGGGATGCTTCGAAAGCAAGTCGGTAAGATCATTGCTGATGTGAGGAAAAGTGGAGACAGGTCACTCAAGCGCTATTCCAAGAAGTTTGATGGGGTTGATTTGAAAAAATTAGCCGTTGGTCAGAAAGAAATACTGGCTGCAGAAAAAAACATTTCAGAGTCTTTGAAATTCGCCATCAACATTGCCATTGAGAACATCAAACGGTTCCACAGCATTCAGGTGGAGGAAATAAAAAACATCGAAACAATGGAAGGGGTTGAGTGTTGGCGTCGACCCACCCCCATGAAAAGGGTAGGCCTCTATATTCCTGGTGGTTCAGCGCCCTTGTTTTCCACCGTATTGATGCTTGGTATTCCTGCTCAAATTGCAGGATGCACTGAGGTTGTGCTCTGCACGCCACCAGCCAGGGATGGTTCAATCCATCCTGCCATTCTTTACGCAGCAAAGAAAGTTGGAGTCACTGAAATCTACCGCTGTGGTGGAGCACAGGCCATTGCTGCAATGGCATACGGTACAGGATCCATCAAAAAAGTCGACAAGATATTTGGGCCGGGCAATCAATATGTAACGGCAGCAAAACAGCTGGTGCAGATGGATGGCATTGCCATTGATATGCCAGCAGGCCCCAGTGAGGTTTGTGTGTTGGCTGACGATACTGCTAATCCTGATTTTGTTGCCGCTGATCTTTTGTCCCAAGCAGAGCATGGCCCTGACTCTCAAGTACTCTTGGTTACCAATGATGCAACCTTGATTGATAAAACAATCAGGTCCCTTAATGCACAGCTTGAGTTGTTGGAAAGAAAAGAGATTGCTTCTAAGGCATTGGAAAATAGCAAAGCTGTTCTCATGAAAGACATGGATGATGCTATGGCATTGGTCAATGAATATGCTGCTGAACATTTAATCATTGCCTCAGATAATGCACACCATTATGGAGCAATGGTCATCAACGCAGGCTCTGTTTTTCTAGGCAATTTTACACCAGAGAGTGCCGGGGATTATGCAAGCGGAACCAACCATACACTTCCCACCAATGGCTATGCAAGGACCTACAGTGGTGTCAGTGTTGATAGTTTTGTAAAGAAAATCACCTTCCAGCAAATCAGCAAACAGGGTATACAAAACATTGGAAAAACCATCATCACCATGGCAGAAGCGGAAGGGCTGGATGCACATGCCAATGCTGTCAAAATCCGATTAAACCAACTGTAATGTTCAATCCAGACAATCTTGTAAGAAACAATATCAGGAACTTGAAGCCTTATTCCTCTGCAAGGGATGAATTCAAGGGTGAGGCCAACATATTTTTGGATGCCAACGAAAATTCCCTGGGATCCCCGCTGCTCAAGTGGTACAACCGTTATCCGGATCCGATGCAGTGGAAGATAAAAGACAAATTATCTGTCATCAAGCAGGTACCGGTGCATCAGATTTTTTTGGGAAACGGAAGTGATGAGCCCATTGATTTGTTGTTTCGTTGTTTTTGTGAGCCCGGTGTTGACGAAGTGATTGTATTTCCTCCCACCTATGGCATGTATGAGGTTTCTGCCAACATCAACAATGTTCATCTTTCTAAAGTACCATTGACAAGGGAGTTTCAACTGGATCTCGAAGCACTTGAATCAGCCATCAAACCCAATACAAAGATCATTTGGATTTGCTCTCCCAATAATCCATCCGGTAATAGCATACACCGAGATGATATTGAAATGGTCCTGAACAATTTTGATGGTCTGGTGGTGGTGGATGAAGCCTATATCAATTTTTCCCGTCAAAAATCTCTGGTTAGTGATTTGGCCGATTATCCCAATTTGGTGGTATTGCAAACACTGAGCAAGGCATGGGGGTTGGCTGGATTGAGGATGGGCATGGCATTTGCTTCACCCGCTATCGTTGCTTTTTTGAACAAGGTAAAGCCACCCTATAACATCAGTGAACCTGTGCAGGAGCTGGCTTTGAAAGCCCTTGATGAAATTGGTCAGGTCAATGACATGATTCTTCAATTGGTGGCCTCAAGAAAAAAAATGGAAGATGAGCTTGCTCGCTCATCTTCAGTTGTCAGGATTTTTCCTTCCGACGCCAATTTCTTGCTCGTTGAATTTACAGATGCTAAGGGCATGTACGACTACCTAGTAAAAAAGGGTATTGTAGTGCGCGATCGCAGCAATGTATTGCTTTGTGAAAACTGCCTTCGTATCACTGTGGGAACTGATGCTGAGAATCTTCAGTTGATTGATGCTATTAATTCATTCCAATAATTCATTTCAAAATAGATAGATGAAAAAAGTATTGTTCATAGACAGGGATGGCACATTGATCAAGGAAGCGCCACCAACATACCAGATTGATCATTTTGAAAAGCTGGTTTTTTTTCCTGGCGTTTTTCAGTCCCTTGCACGGATTGTAAAGGAATTTGATTTTGAGGTCGCCATGGTCTCCAACCAGGACGGACTGGGAACAGCTTCTTTTCCGTCAACTGATTTTCATCCTGTCCATGACCATATCATTCGAACATTTGCTGGTGAGGGTATCCATTTTGATGAGAGCTTTATTGACCCAAGCATGCCGGAGGAAAATTCACCTTCAAGGAAGCCCGGCCTTGGAATGTTGGGTAAATATTTGAATAATCCGGCCTATGATCTTCAGGGTTCTTTTGTGATTGGTGATCGGTTGACAGATATCCAACTGGCATTCAACCTTGGTGCCAATTGCATTCTAATGACCAGTGAGGATGGTGCAGGTGTTGTTGACCTGGACAACCTGGATACCAGTTTGAAAAGTACAGTTGTCTTGGCCACAGGTGATTGGATGGAAGTATACAAGTTTCTCAAACATGGTCTGAGAACAGTACATCATGTTCGGGAAACCAATGAAACCAGGATTGAGATCAAGGTTAATATCGATGGAAGCGGAAAATCATCCATTTCTACTGGCCTGGGTTTTTTTGATCATATGCTTGACCAGATTGCAAGGCATGGCAAGATGGATCTTGAAATTGGAGTGAAAGGTGACCTGCACATTGACGAGCATCATACCATAGAGGACACGGGAATAGCCCTGGGAGAAGCCATATACAAGGGTTTGAGTGATAAAAGGGGGATGGAAAGATATGGATTTGCTTTGCCCATGGATGATGCAGAGGCCAAGGTATTGATTGATTTTGGAGGCAGGAGCTGGATTGTTTGGGATGCCGCATTTACCCGAGAGAAAGTAGGGGATATGCCCACTGAAATGTTTTATCATTTCTTCAAGTCATTTTCCGATGCAGCCAAATGCAACCTCAATGTTTTTTGCCAGGGCGATAATGAGCACCACAAGATTGAAGCCATCTTCAAGGCCTTTGCAAAAGCTATACGCATGGCTGTGAAAAAAGACCCGATGCATGATGCACTTCCCACAACCAAAGGATTGTTGTAGCAAAATAAAAAACCCGGTGAGATCACCGGGTTTTTATGTCTAAAGCCTTTTGATGGTTAAATGAGTGGTTTTTGGTTTTTCGGATGTTGGATACGGCTTTCGGACAGGTGGATAGTTGGTTTTTGTGTAGGAAATTTGGATTTTTTGGTTTTAGGAATTGGAGGTTTTTCTTTTGGAAATTGGATTTGGTTTGGTTTTTCTGGATATGTTGCTCTTTCGATCAACAATACAAAGATACCTTGCCCCATGTCAATGCACAAGAGCAAAACAACCCTTTTATTGGTCTTCAGTAATTACTCCCAATCCTGTTTAACTACGTGTAGAAAGTATCGTAGATCTACGATACTTTTTTGAGTTCAGGGGCAATATTGACTGCTTGATGCATAAATCCCTGATCAATCATCCATTGGTCATTGTAAATTTTACCAATGTACCTACTGCCGTGGTCATGAAAAATGCAGACCACCATATCATCTTTTCTCAAATGCTCTTTGAGTTGTATCAATCCCTGTAAACAGCTACCAGCACTGTATCCACAAAAAATTCCTTCTTCTCTCGCAATCCTTCTTGCCATCAGTGCACCATCTTTGTCTGTGACTTGTTCAAAATAATCAATCAAAGACATGTCAAAGTTTTCTGGCACAAAATCTTCTCCAAACCCTTCAGACAGATAAGGATGAACCTGGGTCATGTCAATGATTCCGGTTTTAAAATAGTGGGTCAGCAATGATCCGTATGCATCAATGGCCCATATTTTGATGTTGGGATTTTTTTGTTTCAGAAACATCGCAGTTCCTGTGATGGTTCCTCCAGTACCAGCAGTAGAAACAAGATGGGTTATTTTTCCATCAGTCTGCTCCCAAAGCTCTGGCCCCGTTGATTCATAATGAGCCAACCTGTTGGCAAGGTTATCATATTGGTTGGCATGAAATGCATTGGGAATTTCTTTGGCCAATCTTTGTGCAATAGCGTAATAACTTCTGGGATCCTCTGGTGCAACATTGGTTGGGCAAACGATCACTTCGGCTCCTACTGCACGGAGGATGTCCACTTTTTCCTTGGATTGTTTGTCTGTAGTGGTGAAAATGCATTTATATCCCTTTACAATAGCCGCCAATGCCAAACCCATACCAGTATTGCCCGATGTACATTCAATGATGGTTCCACCGGGCTTTAATTTTCCTTCTCTCTCTGCCACTTCAATCATTTTGACAGCCATCCTGTCTTTGATAGAATTTCCCGGATTGAAATAGTCCACCTTGGCAAGCACCTGGCAAGGAAGGGCTTGGGTAATTTTGTTTATTCTTATCAGTGGGGTATTCCCAATGGTTTCCAGGATATTGTTTTTGATGTCCATACCTATTTTTTGGAAACAGATTTTTGAGGTCCTTCAATTTCAAAGCTCAGGTTTGCAGTGATCCTGTACTCTGCAATCTTGTTGTTTTTGTCAATGGTGGCACTGTGCTCCTTGATGTAAATTGACCTGATGTTTTTTACTGTTTTTGATGCCTCCAATATGGCCTGCTGTGCGGCATCTTCCCAGCTTTTTGTGGAGTTGCACATGATCTCGATTACTTTGATGATTGCCATGACCTGAATTTTGATGGATGATTAATGCATGCAATCTAATCTGAGGGTGGTATTTTGGGGATGATTTATATCATCTACAATAGAAGTCTTTCTCATTGAATTCCACATGCCGTGCCTACTATCTTCGCATCAGTCGGTTAAAGGACATTGTCCCATGCCGGTTGATTAAAGCAGACAATAGGATTCCGTAAAAGGGTTTAAAACTGCTGTATCGCGGAACTGGGCAAACCCCAGTTCCTTTTTTTGTCCATATGTACCAGTCGAATTGGTGTACTTTTGCACCATGCAGTCAACTTCTTTTTCCATTGCGGATGCGCTCTCCAATTTACAGATCAAGGCCTTGAATCCAATGCAACATGCTTCATTGGAGGCCAACTCAACCAACAATGCAGTAGTCTTGCTGGCAGATACAGGGTCTGGAAAAACCTTGGCGTTTTTGCTTCCAGTTACACAATTGCTTGATAAAAATAAGTCGATTACCCAGGCTTTGATTGTTGTGTCATCTCGTGAACTGGCCTTGCAAATTGAGCAGGTGTTCAAAAAAATGGGAACGGGATTCAAGGTGACCTGTTGTTATGGTGGGCACTTGAGAGAAACGGAAGAAAACAACCTTAAACAGGCTCCCGCACTGATCGTAGGTACTCCAGGCAGGCTTGCAGACCATATCAGGCGAGGAAATATCGTTACCACACATATTGAGACCCTGGTCTTGGATGAATTCGATAAGTCACTGGAACAGGGCTTTGAAGCGGAAATGTCATTCATTATTGAATCCCTCCCAGCACTGAAAAAACGCATCCTCACATCTGCAACAGAAGCAGTGGAAATACCTGATTTTGTTGGATTGAAGAATCCAGTTGAAATCAATTTCCTGACAGGTGAGAAGTCTCCGGCCCTTGCCGTTCAAATGGTCAGGAGTGCAAATCCCGACAAATCCAGCACTTTGTTCAGCCTGATTTGTACCCTGGGTAATCGGTCTACCATCATTTTCTGTAATCAACGCGAGATTGTTGAGCAAACCAGCCAGTTTCTCAAAGAGAAAGGAATTATAAATGTCTTCTACCATGGCGCCATGGAGCAGCAAGAGCGTGATATTGCGCTGTGCAAGTTCAGGAATGGCAGCTCCAATGTATTGGTTACTACAGACCTGGCTGCACGAGGATTGGATATCCCTAACATCCGTTACATTATTCATTTTCAACTTCCTACAACCCAGGAATCATTCATCCACCGCAACGGCCGCACGGCCAGGATGGAAGCCAGCGGAACCGCGATTTTATTGCTTGCGCCGCAAGAAACAGTTCCTGATTATATAGACCCAGCACCCATTGAAATTGAATTGAATGCAGATGCTGGATTGCCTGCAAAACCTGATTGGACAACATTCTACGTGAGTGTTGGCAAAAAAGACAAGGTGAACAAGATTGATATTGTTGGATTTCTAACCAACAAGGGTCGGTTGAAAAAAGAAGAAATCGGGTTGATAGAAGTGAAGGATTTCTTTTCTTTTGTAGCCATTCGTAAATCAAAGGCAGGTCCTACACTTCAATTGATCAAAGAGGAAAGGATCAAAAACAAGAAGGTGAAAATTGATGTTGCGAAATAAAATCAACAGGGATAAGATGGATATAAAAAAACTCTTGATCGTTGCTTATGTATGCACTGTTTCATGTGCATGTTCTTCCAAGAAGGCACCCTTGGTTACGCCAACTCCACCAGTTGTTTCCAGTGTGTTGTATTCATGGGATTTTGAAGGCAATGACCCCCTTAAAAACCTGATTCTGGAAGATGATTCTCCACTTAAAAACGCTGTTACTGTTGTGGCTGATCCATTGAATGCTGCCAATAAAGTGATGAAAACTGTTTTGCTCAAAGGGTTGGACAGGGCAGAAGTGAGCTTGTCTGGAAGTGACCTAAAAACGATCCTTTACTTTTATGCTGATGCTGCTAAAGGATTCAGAGACAAAGGCAATGCCATGGCTGATGCTACCAGCCTCGGCAATGAGGTATGGGCGAGTATAAAAATACTCAAACCCCAGGAGCAGAATACCAATGGCATCAAGCCCTGCATTTTTCAATTTGGTCCTGTCTCTAATCCGTCATTTAACCCTCCGGTTTCAAGTCTTGGGTTCTGCCAGTTAAGGATGAGAAATGGAACAACCCCAACGGGTGATGATTGGAACTGGCGTGTGTTTGGTTCCAATGTCTACACGCCTGCAACATTGGTGGTGGACAATAATTTCACAAAGCCGAACTACGGAAAATGGGAAAAGTTTGTGTTCCACTGTAAATACAGCACAGCAACCGATGGGGTTATAGAAGTTTGGAAGGATGGCGTAAAGCATATCAACCTGTCAGGTATAAATGCTGTTGCGTTGAATCGTTTCCGCATCAAATGGGGCATTTACCTCGGAATAGGAAGTGCTGCAGGCAGCGACCTGACTTGTTATTTTGATAACATGAAAATTGCGGGTAGCAATTCAAGCTATGATGCAATCAGCCGTGATTGATCTAAAGATTATTGATTCATCAGAGATAGATTGTCCCAATCATATAGAGTACCGCCGAACCGCTGATCAGCACACGATCTCCTTTGAATTGGCAATGCAATTTACCGCACCTAGAAGAAACCTGTAACGCATTCATTTCATCTTTTTGGAGCACACTTCTCCAATAAGGTATCAAAGTGGTATGTGCTGAACCAGTTACCGGATCCTCATTGATGCCGCTTTGTGGTCCAAACCAGCGTGAGACAAAATCAACCTGTTCTCCAGGGGCCGTCACAATCAAACCTCTTGAATTTAGCTTTGTGATCTCTGACCAAACCGGTTGCATTTCCCTTATTGTTTTTTCATCCGAAAATACAACCATGAAATCATTGCGTCCACGATATGCTTCCAAAGGGACTTCTGTAAAACAGTTCAATAGTGTTTCGTCGATGGCTACAGGAGTAATTGTATCTGTTGGAAAATCCAGGGTCAATAATTCCCCGTTTCGTGTTACGGATAGTGGGCCGCTCCGGTGGGAGAAGAATTCAATCTTTTCGCCCTCATATCCCAGCAGGTTGAACAGTACATAAGCCGATGCGATAGTTGCATGTCCACAAATATCCACTTCAACCGTTGGTGTAAACCAACGGATTTGATATTGATTTTCCGTTTTAACAAAGAATACCGTCTCGGGCTGGTTGTGCTCAAATGCGATTTGTTGCATCAGCGTTTCATCCAACCATTGCTCAAGCGGAACAACGCAGGCAGGGTTCCCACCGAATGATTTTTCCGCAAAAGCATCAACCTGGTATACTTTTAGTTCCATTTTAAGGTGGCTTGTATTAATAAACCCCTGTATATCAGTGATTTACAGGGGTTTTGTTTTTTGTGCCCAGAACAGGAATCGAACCTGCACTACCTTGCGATAACCAGATTTTGAGTCTAGCGCGTCTACCAATTCCGCCATCTGGGCGATGATTGGGATGCGAATTTATTGCAACTTCTTCGTTTTAACAATAGTTGTTCAAAGAATTATCAATTTCTGTCTGGAAATGGGGTAGTTTTGTATGTTCAATCGGGGCTGACCGGTATTGACAGCGTAGATCTTTGAATGTAAGCATGCAGTGCATTGCGAATATTAGCACTTTAATCTGAATTCGAAACCAATAAATGGCGAGAACACTTACGCCATGGC
>JBIIQT010000085.1:0-7608 GCA_044341875.1 Chitinophagaceae bacterium
AGTTGGCACAGAAAAGTAAAATTATTTTAGGGATTGATCCGGGAACCGTGATCATGGGTTATGGAATTCTGTCTGTGACAGGCAATCAGATCAAGATGCTGGAGATGAATGTGATCAAGTTGAATGGAAAAAAGGACATGTTTGAGCGCCTGGGCACCATCAATAAAGTTATCCAGGAGATCATTGACAAATACAAGCCAGACGACATGGCCATTGAAGCACCCTTCTTTGGAAAAAACGTGCAAAGTATGTTGAAGCTCGGCCGTGCTCAGGGTGTAGCCATTGCTGTTGCCATGTCTAACGGCCTGGCAGTAGCAGAATATTCTCCCAAAAAGGTCAAGCAGTCAATTACAGGCAATGGCAATGCCAACAAAGAACAAATCTGGAAAATGCTCAACAGCATCATGCCCCTGACCAATACCATCAAATACTTCGACGCCTCAGATGCACTGGCAGTGGCGGTTTGTCATCATTTCAATGCACATGGCCTGGTTACAACAGTTGCGGCAACAAAGAAAAACACCCGTAGCAAAAAATCAGGGGGATGGGAAGATTTTATCAAGAACAATCCGGGAAGGATTGGTTGACTACTGATCAGAAAACTACTTAATCTTGATGAGAAAATAAATGGCTGGAAGAAACAGGATCAGCTTGAAAAATTCAAATGCCCCCACGGCAAGATCAAGCCCCAAGTGAGCCACCACAATTCCCAAAAACAGCCATGCCGCCCATCTTTCTTTTGACCAGATGAAAGAGAGTGCAAGAAAAAGGATGATGTTCAACAGCGCATGCGCAGCAGGATACAAGATTCCAAAAACAGAATAGGCTCCGGTAAAAGAATAGACGAGGTCAAACAATCCCAATGCAAACAAACCTCCCAGCAGGATCATGAAAAAAAGTTGCTTGTTTTCTAACTTGGAGGGATGGGTCATGGGTTGAGTACTTGAAGTATTTTCTGTTGTGCTTCCTTCAATTCATCCTGAGAAGGCTTCAGCTTGGGTCTTGTAAAATTCAGGTCATCTGCTGTATCAATGGGCACCAGATGTACATGGGCATGCGGCACTTCCAGTCCAATCACCGCCATTCCACAACGCTTGCAGGGAAAGGCTTTTTCAATGGCCCTAGCAATGGGTTGGGCAAATTGTAAAACAGCGCCGAGATCCTGCGCATCCATGTCAAACAATTTATCTGTCTCCTTTTTAGGAACCACCAGGGTATGACCTGGAACAAGTGGAAAAACATCCAGGAAAGCATAGAACTGATCATTCTCTGCAATTTTGAAGGATGGAATTTCTCCTGCAATGATTCTTGAAAAAATGGTTGCCATGTTTATCAGACTGCAATATGATCGATCGTAAATATCACCTTACCATTGGGCGCAACAATTTCAGCCACCTCTCCCACTTTTTTCCCCAGCAGGCCTTTGCCAATGGGAGAAGTAACAGATATTTTCTGCATTTTCAAATCCGCTTCCTTTTCAGACACAATCTGGTAGGTAACCGACTTCTGGGTGGCCTTGTTGGTGATGGTGACTTTGGTGAGAATGGAAACCTTGCTGGTGTCAATGGTGGATGCATCAAGAATACGGGCACTGGCCAATTCTGTTTCCATGCGGTTGATCTTGGCTTCAAGCAAACCCTGTGCCTCTTTTGCGGCATCGTACTCTGCATTTTCTTTGAGGTCACCTTTCTCCCTTGCCTCTGCAATGGCGCGGGAAGCGGCGGGGCGTTCAACACTTTTCAAGTGTTGCAGTTCTACCTTCATTTGCTCCAAGGTCTCTTTCGTTACATACATTATGCTCATATGGACATCTTTCAGTTGGTGGTCGGTTTGAAAAAAAATGAGCAACGCCTCAGTTGATGCTGAAGCGTTGCTGCACTGCAAATGTAAATAATTTTTGGAAATCAAGGCCTGGGCAACATATCCAGCTTTTTGAGCAGGCTTTGGGCCAGCCTGGCCAATGATTCATGACTGGAGCCCGCAATATGTGGGGTAACAATCACATTCTTTCGCCCCAGCAGGTTCTTCAACATCTCAGACGCTTGGGGAGAATAACTTGTAAGATCCTCATTTTCAAGTACATCCAATCCAGTAGCGGTAACCAGGCCTTTGTCCAAAGCCTGCAGCAAGGCAGCAGTATCTACCACACCACCCCTGCTGGCATTGAGAAAATATGGTCTTCTCTCGAGAGAAGAGAAAAACAGGTCATTTGCGTAATGCTGCGTTTCCTCATTTAAGGGCAGGTGAAAGCTGATCACATCAGCCAATTCCTTGATCTCGTCAATGCTGGATTCTACGATGTGGCCTTTACTGAACCCCGTCTTGTATTTATCATGGGCTAGAACCCTGACACCAAAAGGCGAAAGCAATTGAGCAAAGGCCGATCCGGTATGTCCCAGGCCAATGATGCCAACTGTCTTCCCTGCCAGCTCAAATCCTCTGTTGGCCTCTCGCAGCCATTTACCTTCCCTCACTTCATCCCTTGAACTGCAGATGTTGTGCATCAGGGAAAGTAGCATACCCAGACAATGTTCACCAACTGATGCACAGTTGCCATCCGGGCTGCTCATGCAAACAACTTGCTGTGCATTTGCCTGTTCAACATCGATGATTTCCATTCCACTCCCCAGCCTGCCAATCCATTTAAGGGATTGGGCAGCAGCCAAGATGGTTTTGTCTATTGAGATCCTGCTGGCTACAATCAGGCCCTCATAGCCTGGAATAAGTTCCTTTAATTCCTGGTAACTGATTTTTTCAAGTATATCGACTTGATAGCCCCTTTGCTGCAAACCTTCTTTTAGGCAGGGATGGGCTTGGGCCGTGATCATCACTTTGGGCATCAATTCATTTTGTTTAAGAGTTCTACAAAATCCAGTACAGACAGCTGTTCAGCGCGTTTGGTAAATATCGGATCCAACAGGTCCTCCTTTTTGAAATAGGGTTTCAATGGATTCCTCAACTGCTTTCTTCTTTGACCAAATGCCAGCTTTACCAAGAGCATGAATTTCTTGTGGTTGGTGATCCCATATGGGTTTCCTGCATCCTCAAACATGATGACCCCACTTTTCACTTTTGGTGGTGGATTGAAACAGTTTTCATCCACATCAAACAAGTAGGTTGTTTTGTAGTAGGCCTGGGAAAGAACACTTAAAATTCCGTACTCTTTTGATCCCGGACCTGAACAAATCCTGACGGCAACCTCCTTCTGAAACATCCCGATCATGGTCTCCACCTGGTCTCTCCATTCAATCACCTTAAAAACAATCTGCGTGGAGATGTTGTAAGGGAAGTTTCCGATCAAGGTAAATCGGCCACTAAAGGGAGCGTCAATCTCAAGAATATCGGCTTCAATGATTTTACCCCTCACATGAGGATAGGCTTTCAGCAGGAATTCAACCTTCTCTGCATCAATTTCCACCAATTTGAGGTCTACGCCATCCAATCCTTTCAGGTACTTGGTCAGGGCACCACCACCTGGGCCCACTTCCAGCAATTGGTTGTATGGGTGACCATTAAGGGCTTCAATGATGCGGATACAGACCGTTTCATCTTTCAAAAAGTGTTGACCAAGGGATTTCTTGAGGGTATACATGTGGGCCAAAATTAAGACAAAGATCCCCGTTTTCCTTGTACCTTTACTGTTCAAATGAAAGCAGAAGAGATGAGTGCTCAAAAAAGACCGGTAATTGGAATTTCCATTGGGGACCTGAATGGGATAGGAATCGAGCTGATTCTCAATACCTTTTCTGACGGACGCATCCTTGAGTTCTGTACCCCGGTGGTTTTTGGCAACAACAAGGTGCTCAACTTCTACAGAAAACTGATGCCAGAATTAAACATCAGTTACAACAACATCAAAGAGATTGCAAAAGCCAATCCAAAGCAACTCAATGTGTTCACCGTTTGGGAAGAGGATGTAGAAATAAATCCTGGCCAAATGACCGATACTGGTGGCGCGTATGGTGTGAAATCACTACAGGCCGCTGTGAAGGCGCTCAAAGAAAATACAATCGATGCACTGGTCACAGCACCCTTGCACAAATATGCCATGCAAAGCAATGCCTTCAATTTTACAGGGCATACGCCTTATCTAAAGGAAGTTTTCAAGGCAGATGAAGTATTGATGCTGATGGTGGCGGAGAACATGCGGGTGGCTTTGCTGACTGAACATGTCGCCATTGGTGATGTTGCCAAAAACATTTCCAAAGAACAAATCATCAAAAAAATAAATCTCCTCAAGTCCAGTCTCAAAAAAGACTTTGGTATCGACAGGCCAAAAATTGCCGTCCTTGGCCTAAACCCCCATGCAGGTGATGAGGGATTGGTTGGAAGAGAGGAGAAAGAAATCATTCGCCCGGCAGTGCTGGAGGCAAAGAAAAATGATTGTGTTGTCATGGGGCCCTACAGTGCAGATGCTTTTTTTGCCAGGGGAAACCATGAAAAATTTGATGCAGTACTGGCCATGTACCACGACCAGGGATTGATCCCTTTTAAATCACTTGCGCTGGGTGAAGGAACCAATTTTACTGCTGGTCTTCCTGTCATCAGAACATCGCCTGATCACGGAACAGCATTTGATATCGCTGGGAAGAACATTGCTGACGAATCCTCCTTCAGGGCTGCAGTTTTTGCGGCTGTTGATATTTTTGATACAAGGATGGGTTATGCAGAAATGAGGAAGAACCCCATGCGTAAAATTTCTGCAAGGGTGATGGCCAATGCAGAAGACGAAAAAATTGAGGAATAGTTTTATTTGGTGCCAAATATATCTGCTGCCAATCCTTTGTTGATCTCGTAAGAAGCATAAGAAATTTCAATCCTTCCCTGCTTGCTCAAAGGCTTCTTTTCTTTTGATTTCTGTGAAATACTTGCATCGTACTCAAAGGTTATTCCTTTGGGCAACTTGTAATCCTTTGTATTGAAAATCATGATGGCTTTATCTGGCAAACCCCACTTGGCATATTTACCATACTCCATTTCCATTTCATAGGTACCATTGTCTTTTGTAGTGGTGATCGCTCTTCGGATCAACATGGCCTTGTCATCAACATACAAAGTGGTCAACACAATATCAGAAGATTCTCCATTGGGGATCAGCTTCAAAACAGCCAGATCAGTACCCTTCCACACGATACGGCCTGCCGAAAGTGAAGTATAGTTGCCTTCCGTGATCAAAGAATTCATGTTAATGCGAATTCCACCCTTGGGCAATACTGAAATACCTCCATCTTTTTTGATCCTGAACAAATCAGGGAATATGTAGAAAATACGCACCGAAGAAATAGGTAACTTAAGAAACGCTACATCGGTTTTAAGCATTCCTTTTGCCTCATAATCCTTTACAGACAAAAGCTTGGACTTGAGTTTGGAAGCCATCTCTTCTGCAGATTGTGAAAATGACAATCCAACAATAAATGAACCAATCAACAGCAACAAAAACTTCTTCATGGTATTAAAACATCAGCCTGCCTTAAATGTTCATCGCCCCAACTAAAGAAAGGAGTCTGATTCTCTGTAGGCTTTGATCAGCGCCAATTCGCCTTCAGTTCCAGGTTTTGAATTTCCATGTTCCATTCCCATGACTCCACGATAGCCTTTGTTGTAAATGTGCTTGAAAATATTCTTATAGTTCATCTCACCGGTCGTAGGTTCTTTTCTTCCAGGATTGTCCCCAATCTGGAAATAACCAATCTCTTCCCAGGTACGGTTGATATTAGCGATGATATTTCCCTCATTGCGCTGCATATGGTACATATCGAAAAGAATCTTGCAGGATGGGCTGTTTACCGCCTTGCAAATCATGTATGTTTGGTTGGAATACCGCAAGAAAAGGTCTGGATTATCACTCAAGGGCTCCAACACCATGACCAGTCCATGTTTTTCAAGGACTCCAGCACCACCCCTCAATGCTTCAATGACATTGGCAGTTTGTATGTCCATGGGCAAGCTGCGGTCAAAATTTCCTGGCACAACCGTCATGTGTTTGGCATTGCACCGCTTGGCTACTTCAACAGCAGTTTTGCAATCACGGATGATCAGGTCCTTGTACTCCTGCTTTCCGGTGGCAAGGCTCATCTTCCAATGCCAGCCATCAGTGGTGATCACGAATACACCCATTTGCATGCCCAGCTTGGCAAGGGTATCGCCAATCTTAGCCTGCATCTCAGGTGTGCGGTTCATCATGCCATTGTCTTCAATTGACCTGAAACCCTGATCATGCGCCCATTTGATCTGTTCGATGAAATCTTTTCCCGCATGAGCAGCAAACATCCCGTCATGAAACCCATAGTTGAGGTTGAATGTTTTGCCTGATTCTTTTGTAGGTTGATAGGCTGAAAAAGCTGCCAATCCTGGTATCAATGCAGCTCCTGCCATGGATGATCTTTTGAGAAATCCTCTGCGTTCCATATGTGAAGAAATTTAATCGTATGAAAAATAAATACTAAGGACAATTTACTTAAAATTGCATCAAATCAAATGCATTGAAAAAAATTATTGTCGCCCTGCTCTTTGTGCAATGGATATCAACAGGAACTGGTTTCACGCAAACCAATGTTTCCAAAACAGAAGAAATCAGTATGCCGCTGTCAGAGCTCAAAATCAAGTTGGTCTCCATTCCAGAAGGAACCTTCCTGATGGGCAGCAACAGCTCCACCAAGCCCAATGAAAAACCTGCCAAAACAGTAAAGATTTCAGCATTTTGGATGGGCGCTTTTGAAATTACCCACGACCAATTCGATGTTTTTTTCAAGGATGAAAATACTTCACAAGGATCTAAGGTAGATGCCGTTACAAGACCCACTGCACAATACATTGACCTGAGTTGGGACATGGGAAAAGGAGGTGGCTTTCCAGTCAACAGCATGAGTGTGGATGCTGCCATGATGTTCTGTAGGTGGATGTACCAAAACACCGGAGTTTTCTACCGATTGCCCACCGAAGCAGAATGGGAATATGCTTGCAGGGCAGGCAGCAAGACCAATTATTTTTTTGGAAATGATCCTGCCTTGTTGGGCCAATATGCCTGGTACAAGGCCAACAGCAAGGAAAAATACCAGCGGGTGGGCACCAAGAAGCCCAATGCCTGGGGACTGTACGATATGCTGGGCAATGTTGCAGAATGGACCATAGATCAATATGCACCGGATTATTTGAAGCAGATCACAGATGGCCAGCTGGATCCTACCAATCCACCTTCTGCAAGGTATCCAAGGAGCATCAGGGGCGGCTCCTATCTTGACATGGCCACCGATCTCAGGGTATACACCCGTAAATTTTCTGAACCTTTCTGGAACCAGCGCGATCCTCAAATTCCCAAAAGCAGGTGGTGGCTCACAGATGGAATGTTTGCAGGTTTCAGAATTGTTCGCCCTGTTAAGCAACCAAGTGCTGAAGAAGCCGAAAAATTTTATAAATTGTATCTCGGTAAATAACATCTTAAAACAACAACGATGCAAAACAACATGCCATTTTCCGGCAAAAGTCGCAGAGACTTTGTAAAACAGACCGGAATCATCTCAGGTGGGGTACTTGCTGCGCCACTGATCACCAATGCAAATTTTCATTCAGGAGCAAGTGATGAAATCAAGGTTGCCTTGATTGGTTGCG
>JBIIQT010000041.1:0-24737 GCA_044341875.1 Chitinophagaceae bacterium
GCATAGGTGTCGCTTTTGTCATTGAACAATTTGAAGGGAAAATCGGGTCTCATCTGTTGCAAAAATACCAACAAATGCCAGATTTCCTACCAAATCAATTGATATTCTATTGTTTCGCCCGCAGGAAGCAAAAGCACCTGCTGACCAAGAAAGCCCTCGATCTTGGGATACTGCCCTGCTGCAAGCTGCACAAAATAGGCCTGGTTGCCGATGCTGTACAAACCTTTTCCCAAAGGTGTGATGCTACTGCCCTGGGCAATCCTGATCATGGTTTTTTCTTTTCCTTCACCAGTAACAGTGATGCTGCGTTTCAAGCCTTTTCCTTCAGGCTGAATCTTATCCTTGATGCTGAGGGCTTTGTATGTGTAAGCAAAGGTTGGCAACCCTGCTTTAAGGGTATATCCCTTGTATTGGTAATCGGCGATGGAGTCTTTGGTGAGGGGCTTTTCATAGATCGGGCAGTTTCCTGCGAGCACAATGGGAGCGCCCAATGGTGTTGCCGTTTGCGGTTCACCTCTTTCGTGCCACATGTCTGTGGTATTGAGGAAATCACCTTTCCAGGCCTGAAGGATTCCTCCCTGCATGAGATCATAGGAATAATGCACCTGTGAAGGATCTCCAATTGAAACCACATGGGTCAATTTTTTATTGTTGTGGTTCATGAAAGAGCGAATCATTTCGGGTCCGCTTTCTGCTTTTACTGCAATCAATGGAGCAGGTGAGCGGTCTGGTATAGAGCCTGAAGCATGGAGGGCAATTGATTTGCTGTTGGCTTTTTCAATGTACAAGGAAAGCCCTGGTCTTGCCCAATCCAAGTACTTGTTGATCCAGAATTTGAATGCATGTTCGCCAGCCTTCAGTTCTGTTGTTCCCGAAACAGGCGTTCCGTTCAAAAACAAGTCCTTTGCCTCGAGTACTTTTTTCCCATCAATTTCAAGGCTTCCTGTGCCGGAGAATAGCGTGGTGAAGGTATAGCTATCGGCGGTTGGGATGTTCAATTTTCCCTCAAACACCAACAGAAATTTATCTCTTGCTGGTGCAACCCTTGAATCAATAACACTGGCCTTCCCTTGAAGGGTTGGCTTTGCGGTCTTGGCTTCTGCCAAACTGGTGGCGGTCTTTTCAAAGTACTGGTAACTGATATTGTTCAGATCCACTTTCAGGTCATCTTGTGGAAGGTATTTCAGGTTTTTTATGGCGAAGGTTCCATGGTCACCTTGAATCATCAAGGGGCCGTAGGGCTTTTCATCTGAAAAGCTTGCCGATATGGTAGGTCCGTCTACATTGATGTTCTCATGCAGGGTGATGTCATTCAGTTTCACATAAATGAATTTGGCACTTGCCGTTTTGTTTCCGTTGGCATCAAACCTTGGTGCCTGGAAAGAGATCTCCATGTGTTGCCAAAGGCCTGGAGCCAATGCAGCATTTTTCATGGGAGCCTTTCCGCTCATTCCTTTTTTAATGGTCTGGTAAAGACCCCCCACATCACTGCTTCTGGGGGTTTTCACACCCCAGCTATCAAACAGCTGCACCTCATACCTGGATTGAAAATAGATGCCGGAATTGGAACCCTTGGCCATCATGAAATCGAATTCAAGCAACATGTCGCCATGTTCCATCTTGGTCACCAGGTTATGGACAGGCTTGTTCTGAATGGAACGGCTGAAATCGTTGTGCAGTATGCCCAATCCTTTTGCTGTGTTCAGCGCAGTATCATTGTAGCTCGCCATAACATCACCAATGAGTTTCCAGTTGGCAGTGGGCGCTTGAAAAGATTCGAGGTTGTTCAATGAAATTTCTTTCAGGCGTGGCTTGATGCGCTGTGCTTGAGTAAAAGCAGATAGCAGCAATGACACAGCGAGGGGAACGATGATTCTGTAACGCATGACAAATGATTGTTGAATGGTGAATTTAATCAATTCAATGAAAATAAACACATTTTATGCCGATTGAAAAACAGATTGGGAATAGTTTTCTTTATGGCAATGCTTTCATCTCCTCCATTCTTTTCTTGGACTCAAACATCAGATCCCTCAACCGTGCAGCCTCCATGAAGTCAAGGTCTTTGGCAGCTTTTTCCATGGTTTTTTTGAGTTTGGCGATGTGTTTTTCCATTTGTGGTATGGTAACATAGTCGTTTTGATCTTCTGCAGCCTTTGCGCTTAGGTGGTCTTCTGCAACAATTGCGAGCGTATTGTTCTCGTCAAATCCTTTGATGTCAAGGACCGCTGTTTGTGCAAAAACCTCTTCCTTGCTTTTATTGACCGTTGTTGGGGTGATGTTGTGAAGGGTATTGTAGGCAACCTGTTTGGCCCTTCTTCTTTCGGTTTCGCCCATGGTTTTTTGCATGCTGCCTGTTATCTTGTCAGCATAAAAAATAACCCTGCCATCAACATTTCTTGCCGCCCTTCCTGCTGTCTGTGTCAGTGATTTTTCATTTCTTAGAAAGCCTTCTTTGTCTGCGTCAAGAATGGCCACCAGCGATACTTCCGGCAGATCAAGTCCCTCTCTCAAGAGGTTGACGCCAACTAGCACGTCGATTACACCCAACCGAAGTTGTCTCAATATCTCTACCCTTTCCAGGGTATCCACTTCGCTGTGGATGTATTTTGATTTGATGTGGATCCGCTGCAGGTATTTGTCCATTTCCTCTGCCATTCTTTTGGTCAAGGTTGTCACCAGTACCCGGTCTCCCTTTTTAACCGTCCTGTCGATTTCATCCAAGAGGTCGTCAACCTGGTTGATGCTCGGCCTCACTTCTATGGGCGGATCAAGCAGTCCTGTGGGGCGCACCACCTGCTCCACCACCACTCCTTCGGTTTTGTTCAATTCATAATCAGAGGGTGTTGCAGATACAAAAACCACCTGGTTGAGCATGTTCTCAAACTCATTGAAATTGAGGGGCCTGTTGTCCAGGGCGGCAGGCAGGCGAAATCCATAATCTACCAGCACCATTTTCCTGCTCCTGTCGCCACCATACATGCCACTGACCTGGGGAATGGTCTGGTGGCTTTCATCAATCATGCAGATAAAATCTTTTGGAAAATAATCGAGCAAACAGAAGGGTCTTGCTCCCGGCGTACGCCTGTCAAAAAACCTGGAATAGTTTTCAATGCCGTTGCAATAACCCAGTTCCTTGATCATCTCAATGTCATAGTTGACCCTTTCACTGATGCGCTGTGCTTCAATAAACTTACCAGAGTCTTTGAAGTATTGAACCTGTTGACCCAGCTCATCGATGATTTCAGAGATGACCTGGTTGATGATTTCTTTTGGCGCCAGATAAAGGTTGGCAGGAAAAATAGCCGCAGTATCAACAGAAGAAATGCGTTTTCCGGTTTCTATTTCAAGTGTGTCAATCGATTCAATTTCATCACCAAAAAAACTGATGCGGTATCCAAAATCAACATAAGGGAGGTTGATGTCGATGGTATCGCCTTTTACCCTGAAGCTGCCACGTTTGAAATCGATTTGCGTGCGGTGGTACAAAGAGTTGACCAGCGCGTGCAAAAAACCCTGTCTGCTGATGACCTGACCTTTGTGGATGCGCACGATTCCATTTTCAAATTCAGTGGGGTTGCCCATACCATAAATGCAGCTTACCGACGCAACAACGATGATATCTCTCCTGCCACTCAGGAGCTCGGAAGTGGCCTGCAGCCTCAGTTTGTCGAGTTCCTCATTGATTGCAAGGTCTTTCTCGATATAGGTATTGCTGACAGGCAGGTAGGCCTCTGGTTGGTAATAATCGTAATAGGAAACAAAATAACCAACAGCATTCTCAGGAAAGAATTGTTTGAACTCGCCGTACAGTTGCGCAACCAGTGTTTTGTTGTGCGTCAGGACAAGGGTAGGCTTTTGGACCTGTTGGATGACATTGGCCATCGTGAAGGTTTTTCCGGAGCCGGTTACGCCCAACAAGGTTTGGTACTGCTCTCCTTCTTGTATGCCTTCTACCAGTTGCCGGATGGCATTGGGTTGGTCACCCGCAGGGGAATAGGGAGAATGCAGCTTGAATTGCATCCTGCAAAATTAACCCAATTTATCATCTGAATTTTTCTGGATGGATATTATCATGATCCGTTATTTCCTGAAAGTAATTTCCCAATGCCAGCAGGTCTTCTTCTTTGAAAAGGTTGGACAAGAATGTTATGCTATTGGGCACGCCTTGCTTTGTAAGGCCGATGGGCATACAAAGGGCCGGATGACCGGTCAGGTTGGTGATGGCCAATTGCCTTCCGCCAAAACTTGGTGTGATGATCACGTCGAACGCTTGCATTGCTTCATTGACGCGCTGCATCAGTATGCTGCGGTGTCTGTTGGCATTGATGTATTCTACAGCAGGAATGGTCCTGGATACCCGAAAATAATTGGGCCAGTCAAAACGGGTTTGTCTTGTCATCTGGTCGTCCAATCCTGTTCTGGTGAAGGCATCAAATGCTGCAGCAGATTCTGCGCCGATGACTTGTCCGATCATATCAAACGCGTATACTTCTGTATCTGGAAAATACATGGGCTTGATTTCAAGCCCCTCCGCCTTTAGTGCTTTGAGCACAGACCATTCCTGTGCAGAAGAGTCCAGTTTATCAAAATGATTTTTTGCATAACCGATGCGCAATGTTTTTACATCTGTTTTGCTGTTGTAGTTAAAAGCAGCATTGACAGCACTTGCATCCTTGTCGTCTGTTCCATGGATATAAGCAAAAACTGTAGCTGCATCTGCAGCGGATCTGCAGATGGGTCCTACTTTGTCGAGGCTCCAACTCAGGGTCATTGCACCGCTTCTGCTCACGCTTCCAAAAGTTGGCCGCAAGCCTGTTGCCCCGCAGGTATGGCTTGGGGAAATGATGGATCCATGTGTTTCAGTACCAATAGCAAAAGGAACCAAACCTGCTACTGTTGCTGAAGTAGATCCTGCGGATGAGCCACTGGAGCCCCTTTCAAGGTTCCAGGGATTCTTTGTTCTGCCCCCGAACCAATAGTCTCCCATGGCTAAAGCACCCAGTGTAAATTTTGCCACCAAGACTGCACCAGCATCTTTCAGCCTGGTATACACATAAGCATCTTCATCAATGGTTTGATTTTTATAGGGTGCTGCGCCCCAGGTAGTTTTTGTACCTTTTACCGCAAACAGGTCTTTCAATCCGTAAGGAATACCATGCAACGGTCCGCGATCAATGCCTTTGCTCAACTCTTCATCAGCCTTTGTTGCTTGTTCCATAGCAATCGATTCGGTGAGGCTCACTGTGCATTGTAGTGTGTCGCCGAATTGCTTTAAGCGGCCAATGAAAAACCCTGTCAATTCAACAGCAGTGATGGATTTGTTGCGAAGCAGTGATCCAAGGGCTTGGATAGAATAAAATGCCAGTTCATTCTTGTTTGCTGGCAGTTGGATTTTTTTATCATATTTCCATTTCAGCTTCTCTTGTTTGACGGCGTCTGCTGTCAATCGCTGTGCCATGCTCATGGCGATGCTGTTGTCGAGTGGAAGGGCATGCATTTTTTTATAATCGGCGATATTGTCCTTCAGGTCAGGCAGCATCATCTCCACTTCCTTGTCTGAATATTTCAGATCAAGCAAATTGGACATCCTTTGCACATCAAATGGCTTGATGCTGTCTTGGGCCATGCAAACATTTCCCATCAATAGGGTCAATGCAAAAAACAGTCTTTTCATCCTAAAGGCTTTTGGTTTATTTCATTTCCCTTTTGTTATAGGTAGAATAATCTGGAATGCTGCAGGTATAAGCTTCATGCATCAAGGGTGAGGTAAGCAGGAAGTCTGCTGTAGCACGGTCACAGGCAAATGGGATGTTCCAGGTTACTGCCAGCCGTAGCAATGCCTTGATATCTGGGTCGTGGGGTTGCGCTTCCATGGGGTCCCAAAAAAACACCAGCACATCCACATGACCTTCAGCAATCAATGCGCCAATTTGTTGGTCGCCACCCAGTGGTCCACTGAGCAGTTTTTTGACAGACCTATCGAGTGCTTCCTCAATCAACCTTCCAGTAGTGCCTGTTGCCAGGAGTTCATGCCTTGAGAGTGCAGTTTTGTTGTACACGACCCAATCGATGAGTTCTTTTTTTTTGTTGTCGTGTGCTACGAGTGCAATGCGTTTCCTTGCACCCAGGATTCGTGTTTGTTCCATGTTGTTTTTTATCAGGGTGAAAGTAAATAAAAAACCGCATCCTTGCGGGATGCGGCCTCTAAACAAAAAGCACCAACTGCAATTATGATGCCTGCGCTTCCTTAATTTTTTCCCTGATTTTTATTTCAATTTCATTGGCCATTTCAGGATTGTCAGTCAAGAGTTGCTTTACGCCATCACGGCCTTGTCCTAACTTGTCGCCATTGTAACTGTACCAGCTACCGCTCTTGTTGACGATGCCCAACTCTACGCCCATGTCCAAGATCTCTCCGGTTTTGGAAATCCCTTCTCCATAGATGATGTCAAACTCAGCAGAACGGAAAGGAGGAGCAACCTTGTTCTTGACAACCTTCACTTTTACACGGTTACCAATGGCCTCATCACCATCTTTGATCTGGGCTGCCCTGCGGATATCGAGACGCACAGATGCGTAGAACTTGAGGGCATTACCACCGGTTGTTGTTTCAGGGTTACCAAACATGACACCGATTTTTTCACGGAGCTGGTTGATGAAAATACAAATGGTATTGGTTTTGCTGATGGTGGCGGTCAGTTTCCTGAGGGCCTGGCTCATCAAGCGGGCATGCAATCCCATCTTGCTGTCACCCATTTCACCTTCCAGTTCGCTTTTGGGAACAAGTGCAGCCACTGAGTCAATCACCACCACATCCAATGCACCGGAAAGGATCAGCCTGTCGGCAATCTCCAAAGCCTGCTCTCCATAATCGGGTTGGGAAATCAGCAGGTTGTCAACATCTACACCCAGTTTTTTCGCATAGGCGCTGTCAAATGCATGTTCTGCATCGATGAAGGCACACATTCCGCCTTTTTTCTGTGCTTCTGCAATCACATGCGTGGCAATGGTGGTCTTTCCAGAGCTCTCTGGGCCATAGATTTCAATCACCCTGCCTTTTGGCAATCCGCCAATCCCCAGTGCGCTGTCTAGACCAATTGAACCTGTTGAAATTGCTTCAAGTTGCGCCTCCCCTTTTTCATTCATCATCATCACACTTCCCTTTCCATAATCCTTCTCGATCTTGTCCAGCGTGAGTTTCAGCGCTTTTAATTTTTCTGAATTTGACATAGCTTTTAAATTTTGAGAAAGTAAAGATAGGGGGATTTGAAATGACAAACTAATTTTTTTAGCATTTTTTCCACTAAAAATATTAGTGTTTTCCTCTTTTTAGGATGGTGTTTTCAACAAAAAACCCTGCTATTTAGACAAACAGCAGGGTGTACATGAGAAAACAAACAAGAAAGTCCGGCAAGCGACCGGTGACAAAAATCCATATAAATATAATAATAATTTGTTGATACCTGTCCAAAATTATTTGCATATGAGATGGTTATTTTTGAAGTTAAAAACAATCCACATGAGGAAATTCGTCGGCGTCTTATTGTGCATCATGGCTCTTGCACAGGCAATCTTAGCCCAGGATACCGCACCGGTCAGGCTTCCCAATGGCTGGTCGCTTTCTCCTTATGGAAGGAGTTTCCCTCTCGGAGACCTGCCCCTGAACATTGCCCTTTCTGCATCTGGCAAAAAAATGGCTGTCACCAACAACGGGCAGAGTCAGCACTCCATTCAGCTGATAGATCCTGCATCAGAGCAGGTGCTTCACACTTTGGTTCTCCCGAAGGCCTGGTATGGATTGGCTTTTTCAGAAGATGAGAAATTCCTTTATGTTTCAGGTGGGCACGACAACCGCATCAATAAATACGATGTTGCTGCGAACACACTGGTATTGGCAGACAGCATTTTGCTTGGTAAGCCTTGGCCCAATCGTGTTGGCCCTTCAGGCATTGCTGTTGACTCACGCAATAAAAAATTGTTTGTAGCCACCCGAGAAGATAGTGCGTTCTATACCATCGACTTGGTTTCCAATCAGGTGATCAGGAAAATTTCGATCGGCGCAGAAGGGTATGGTTGTTTGTTGTCCAGGGACAGGAAGTCTGTTTATGTTTCAGTTTGGGGAGGAGATCGGCTCTTGAAGATGGATGCAAACAACGGTCAAATACAAGCGTCAACCTTGGTCGGCGACAATCCCAACGAAATCATCCTTTCAAAAAAAGGCGACCGGCTCTTTGTTGCCAACGCCAATGACAACTCCGTTTCAGTGATCAGCACTGCGACCATGAAAGTGACAGAAACATTAAATGCCGCCCTTTATCCGGATGCGCCGAGTGGTTCAGCTTCCAACGGACTGGCTTTGTCTGCGGATGAAAAGCGGTTATACATCGCTAATGCAGACAACAATTGTCTTGCAGTGTTTGATGTTGAAGATGCTGGCAATAGCCACTCCATGGGCTTTATCCCTGTTGGCTGGTATCCTACCAATGTGCGCATTGTTGGTAAAAAAGTTTTTGTGAGCAATGGAAAAGGGTTCACGTCGATGGCCAATCCCTTTGGCCCCAATCCGGTGCAGAAAAGACAACAGGTCATCTACCAGAAAGGAGATGCTGCCAAACCCAAGGATGTACAATATATCGGCGGACTTTTTAAGGGTACCATGAGCATTTTTGAAGAGCCAACAACCAGCCAGCTTGCTTCTCTGTCTAAAGCGGTGTATGCGAATACGCCCTATACAAAAGAAAAAGAAACCCTTGCCTCCGGTGAGCCCGGCAACCCCATACCGATGAAGGTTGGCGATCCTTCTCCCATCAAGCATGTGTTTTATATCGTAAAGGAAAACCGAACCTATGACCAGGTCTTGTCTGATATTCCTGGCGGCAACGGCGATACAAGCCTCTTGCTTTTTGGCGAGAACATCACCCCCAACCAACATGCCCTGGCCAAACAATTTGTTCTGCTTGATAATTTTTATGTGGATGGTGAGGTCAGTGCGGATGGACACAACTGGAGCCTGGGGGCCTATGCCACAGATTACCTGGAGAAAACCTGGCCTACCAATTACGGAGGCCGCGGCGGAGACTACAATGCAGAAGGCACCAAGGCGGTGGCCAACAACAAGGGCGGCTTTGTTTGGAACCTGGCGCAACGCCATGGAGTCAGCTACAGAACCTATGGGGAGTTTGCTGATGATTACAAGGCCAATATCCCGGTGTTGGAGGGTCATTTCTGCCCCTATTTTACCAGTTGGGATGAGACCGTTCGTGATACCACAAGGTTCAGCCAGTGGAGGCGAGAGTTTGACTCTTTGCTCGCCAAGAAAGCAGTGCCACAATTGAATACACTGCGTTTTATCAATGACCATACCGAAGGAACCAGTATTGGCAGGCCAACCCCCTTTGCTCACGTTGCCGACAATGACCTGGCTGTTGGATTGTTTGTTGAATACCTCTCCAAATCGCCGATCTGGAAAGAGACGGCCATCTTTATTGTAGAGGATGATGCACAAAACGGACCTGATCATGTGGATGCACACCGTACCACGGCCTATGTGGCTGGCGGCTTTGTGAAAAGGGGATTTATAGACCATACCCCCTATAGTACTTCGTCTATGCTCAGAACCATGGAGCTGATTTTGGGACTGCCTCCCATGTCTCAGTATGATGCAGCAGCCACGCCAATGTGGAGGAGTTTCAGCAAGACACCGGATCTTACCGTTTTCAATTCCTTGCCTGCCCGGGTTGATTTGAATGACAAGAATGTAAAGGTCAATGCCCTTTCCAAAAAAAGCATGTCTTTTGATTTTAGCAAGGAAGACAGGGTCAATGACCTGGAGTTCAGTGAAGTAATCTGGAAGGCAATCAAGGGAGAACACAGCACAATGCCCGCACCAAGAAGAAGTGCTTTTGTGCGCACCATTGAGTCGGACGAGAAATAAAAGTTCTTGTCCGTTGTGGATTATTAATGGGGAGGAATTGCTTTGGAGAAATTATATTTGCGTTTCAGACATTATCAATTAAAATTCAAAACGATGAAAAGCAAATTCTTTGTTCTCCCTCTGGTGATGGTCGTTACACTATTTTCTTGTGTAAGCTCCAAGAAATTTCAGGCACTGACAGGAAAATATGGTGACCTCAACAATCAATTGATTGCAGCACAAAAGGAAGCAAAGGCCTGCCGTGATGAAAAGGCCGAAGCTGAGCGACAGCGTTCTATTGCGGATGCACAGCGCGAAGCACAAATTGGGTCATTGAAAGACCAAATTGAATTCTTGAAGAAAAGCAGCAACCAAACCCTGAAGCAACTGGAAGATCTTTCAGTCATTTCTTCTTCTCAGGCAGAAAGCATCAAGAAATCTTTGGACAATATCGGATCCAAAGATGCCTATATTCAAACCATCCAGTCTGCTGCGGCAAGAAAGGATTCAATGAACATGGCCCTTGTGATGAACCTGAAAGGAGCCATCGGAGACCTGAACGACCAGGATGTAAACATCAAGGTAGACAAGGGCGTGGTATATGTTGATATTTCAGACAAGGTATTGTTCAAGACAGGAAGTTTTGACCTCAGCGAAAGGGCCAAGACCGTTCTTGGAAAAGTGGCATTGGTGTTGAAGAACCAACCCGATATTGAGTTCATGGTTGAAGGTCATACAGACAATGTTGCCATGAAAGGCGACAAGGACCTGATGGACAACTGGGACCTCAGTGTGAAGCGCGCAACCACAATTGTTCGCTTGCTCCAAAAGCAATACGACATGAACCCTGCACAGATGGTTGCAGCAGGCCGTGCTGAATTCCGCCCATTGGCCGACAATTCAACCGAAGCAGGACGTGCCGCCAACCGCCGGACAAGGATTGTGATCCTTCCCCAGTTGGATCAGTTCTTTAAGTTGCTGGAGAAGAAGTAGTCGAAGAGAGTGATAGTTACCAATAGAAAAGGGCTCATGCATTATTGCTTGGGCCCTTTTTATGTCTTGTGCAAACTGTTTCCATGAATTTCGGTACTTTAGTTTCAAATCAATTCTCATGCGTTTACGTTCAATCCTTTTTACAGCTGTTTTCACTGCTCAATTTTTTTGTCTTGCTGCCTTTGCACAACAAGATCCAATGGTTACCGCCATCATCAAAGAAGCCAATGAAAATTCGCAGTTGAAAAGAATGAGTCATGAATTGATGGATGGTGTAGGGCCGCGTTTGGTTGGCTCTACAAAAATGGTGCAAGCCAGCGATTGGGCCATCGCACAGTATCAGCAATATGGTATATCTGCAAAAAGAGAAAACTATGGTACATGGAGAGGATGGGATCGTGGCATTACACATGTAGACATGATCAGCCCCTGGACCAAATCCTTGGAAGCCACACAATTGGCTTTTTCCCCATCTACCAAAAAAGCAGTAAAGGGAGAAACCATTATTCTTGCTGATGTAGCAGATTCAGTTGCCTTCCAACAATGGTTGCCCAATGTAAAAGGAAAATTTGTTTTGGTCGCAATGCCTCAGCCTACAGGAAGACCCGATTACAATTGGAAAGAATTTGCTACCAAAGCCTCGATGGATAAAATGGTGCAGGAAAGGAAAGAGCTTACTGAAGCCTGGCGCAAACGCATCAGCAAAACCGGATACAACAACCGCACGCTCGCTTTAGCACTTGAAAAAGCAGGTGCAGCGGGAATTGTGGGCAGCAACTGGAGCCAGGGTTTTGGTGTGAATAAAATTTTTGACGCCTACACAAAGAAAATTCCAACCATTGATGTGATGTTGGAAGATTATGGCTTGTTGTACCGTCTGACTGAATCAGGGGCTGCGCCCAAAATCAGTGTTCTTGCCAAATCAAAGGAGCTTGGTGAAGTGCCAACTTTTAACACCATCGGAGAAATCAAAGGCACAAGCAAAGCAAATGAATATGTGATGTTGTCTGCTCACTTCGACTCTTGGGATGGTGGAACAGGCGCAACAGACAATGGTACCGGCACGATGGTGATGATGGAGGCGATGCGCATCCTCAAAAAAATATACCCCAATCCCAAGCGCACCATTTTGGTAGGCCATTGGGGCAGTGAAGAACAGGGATTGAATGGTTCGCGTGCATTTGTGGAAGATCATCCTGAAATCGTAAACAATCTTCAAGCATTGATCAATCAGGACAATGGAACAGGCAGGATTGTAAACCTCAGTGGCTCGGGTTATGCAAAATCTAAAGACTATGTAGGCCGATGGTTGAGCGCGATACCAGGAGAATACAAAGACTCCATTAAAACCAGCTTCCCTGGAATGCCCGGTGGTGGCGGATCTGACCACGCATCATTTGTAGCCGTCGGTGCTCCTGCATTTTCATTGGGCGCATTGAACTGGTCCTATTTCAATTATACCTGGCATACCAACAGGGATACATATGATAAGATTGTGTTTGATGATTTGCGCAACAATGCTATCGTTACTGCCATTCTTGTTTACATGGCATGCGAAGATCCAGAGCGCAGTTCAACTGAAAAAGCAAATAAGGCAGCTTGGCCCGCGCCAATAAAATCAAAACGCAAAGGGGGGCTATGATCAATAATTACCAAATTTTGTCTATCATTCACAATCAAAAGCAACTTATGTTTAACACCCTGAAAAGACTTGCGATATGCAGTGTAGTGATTATTGCTATCACAGCTTGCGCCAAACGTACGCCCTCAAAACCTGTTGATGATAATACGCCACCTCAGATCACGACCAGCACAGTGCTCACCGGTTATGAGATCATCTGGGGATTTGATTTCCTTCCCAATGGGGATATGCTTTTCACTGAAAAGCGAGGTAAGATCTATCGTCAGACCGGTGGTGCTGTAACTGAACTAACAGGTTTTCCATCTGTGCGAAGCAGTGGTCAGGGCGGATTGATGGATGTTCGCGTGCATCCTGATTATTCCAGCAATGGTTGGGTCTATGCTTCTTATGCAGCCAATGCAACCAATGGCAGTGGAGAGCTTCGCGTCATTCGGTTCAAAATTGCAGGCAATGCAGTTCAAAATATAGAGACGGTTTTTCAGACCGGTGGTGGCAATACCTGGAATGGTCATTACGGATCGCGTTTAGCGTTTGATGCCAAACGTATGCTGTATATATCTGTTGGAGAAGGCGGAACAGGGAGTTATGGAGGGCCTGCGGCAAGCAACCGAAATTCCTCCAGTACGGCCTCAGCTTGGGGGAAGATCCACCGCATCACTGCTTCAGGAGGTATTCCTACCGACAACCCTGTGTTGCCCGGACAAACTACTGGCAGTACAATTTTTGCATATGGCATCCGTAACCCGCAGGGAATGGTTATCCATCCAACCACCGGTGCGATCTGGGAATCAGAACATGGCCCCAAGGGTGGAGATGAGATCAATATCATCACCTCCGGTGCCAATTATGGCTGGCCTGTTTATTCATTGGGAACGAATTATGATAATTCAGTCATTTCACAGGGACATACCGCATCCGGTATCGCGGAGCCTTCATTTTCCTGGACACCCTCTATCGGTGTAGCAGGAATGACCTTCATCACGCACAATTCTTTCAAAGGATGGAAGGGAAGTCTTTTGGCTGGCGGACTTGCTTCGCAACAACTTCATCGGTTGACTGTGAATGGCTCAACCATCAGCGCTGCCGGAACAATTGATGGCATCAAGGGAAGGGTGCGTCATGTGGGACAGGCTCCAGATGGTTCTGTTTACGTGGCCTTGGAGGGTCCCGGTCGCATTTTGAAGATCAGTGCGCAATAAGTGTGTATGTACCTGTTTCAGCTAACATGTTAACTGTTATGGAAACAGGCAAAGTTTCAACCTACTTCACAATCTTCGCCGCCTGCCTGGCCAACAT
This sequence comes from Chitinophagaceae bacterium, assembly GCA_044341875.1. Lineage (GTDB taxonomy): Bacteria > Bacteroidota > Bacteroidia > Chitinophagales > Chitinophagaceae > Pollutibacter. The sequence goes on from JBIIQT010000041.1 coordinate 13,848, forward strand.
TTTCCACTCTCCGTTTTCTTTCCTGAAAACATAGAGCACATTGAGGTGGGCTTCTCCAGGCTTGCCTTTGTCCATTGTTTTGGCATCAAGCTGGTGTCTTACAATGGCATTTTTGCCCGTGATATCAATGCTTTGTTTGCTGATGTCGATGGTTAAAAAGTCAGATGTTCCGCTGGCAATCGCTTCAACGAATTCAGCCCTGTTTTCAACGTGACCGCCTGAATGGCCGTAGCTGAGGTGATCGGATGCAAGTTTCTCCAAAGCCGTACGATCCCCAGTTTCCATAGCCTTGACCAGTGCAGCAACTACAGATGCCACAGGTTCTTTCTTTTTTTTCTGGGCCTGTGTTGTGAAGAAACAAAATGAGGCAAAAGCAAGGGATAAAAAAATCTTTTTCATGGCGTGTATGATTATGGGTTAATGGTTTCGAATTCTCCGGTTGATTTATTTTTTCTTACATTTTTCCCTTCAAAAATTTTACCATTCATGGCAATATAAACACCATGAGGAAGTGTTTGCACAAAGGCCAGGGCGCTGCCCAGGTTGAACATTCCATCAGAGCTGCCGAACTTGTAGGGAACCATGGCTCCGGTAATAACAATTGTTTTATCCTTCACTTTTTCTGCAAGCACTGAAGCCGTAATGGCCATTGTATCGGTTCCATGGGTAATGAGGATGCGTTTTTCAGTTGCATGTGAGCATTCATGAGAAATCCGCTCCCGGTCTGTATCAGTCATGTCCAGGCTGTCTATCATCATCAAGGTGGTGATGTCAAGTGTAAGCTTGGAGCGACCAAGCCTGAGCATTTCATGCAAATGGGTATCCTTGAAAAAAAGCTCTCCATTGAGCTCATTGTACTCCTTGTCAAAAGTTCCTCCTGTAATAAAAATTCTGATCGGCATATACACAGTTCCTGATGGAAAATTAGGCATTCTTTGCCAAAATGACCCTGATATGGCAGCATTCCAAAAAATGGTTAACTTTTCGGTCATTAAAACCGAAGATCATGAAACAATTCATCATCATTGTTCTCCTCCTCCCTTGCATGCTTTTTGCCCAACAATCTCCTGACCTCATCATCACCAATGGCCGTATTGTTGACGGAACAGGCAACAGCTGGTATAGGGCAGATGTTGGCATTACGGGGAACCGGATTGTTGCGGTTAAAAAGGGATTGGTTGCCCAATATCCCAACGCAAAAACGATTGATGCAAAGAACATGATTGTTTCTCCTGGTTTTATTGATGTTCACGCACATATTGAAGGCGGCGTGTTTGAAAGGCCCACGGCCGATAATTATATCTATGATGGCGTTACATCCGTCGTTACCGGAAACTGCGGAGGTGCCGCAGATGATATTGCTGTTTTCTTGAAAAAGATTGACAACACAACCACTTCCATCAATGTAGCCACATTGGCGGGGCACAATACCATCAGAAGGCTGGGTATGGGCCTGGACAACCGAAAGGCAACGCCTGAAGAAATGAGAAAAATGGAATCCCTTATGCTGAAAGCCATGCAGGATGGGGCTGTTGGACTCTCTACCGGACTCATTTATCTCCCCGGTATGTATTCTCCTACCCAAGAAATAGTAGACCTGGCCAAGGTTGCAGCCTCAAAAGGTGGGGTTTACGCCACACACATGCGCTATGAAGGAACAAAGGTTGATGAAGCCATCAATGAAACCCTGACCATCGGAAAGGAAGCCAATATCCCTGTCCAGATATCCCATTTCAAGGTGACGGGAAAGAACAACTGGGGTCGATCCACCGAAACCCTGGCCATGGTGGAAGAGGCCAGAAAGCAAGGCTATGATGTGACAATTGATCAATATCCCTACACTGCCAGCAGCACCAACCTTGCCGTAACTGTTCCTGATTGGGCACTTGAAGGAGGCCTGGACTCATTGAGGGCAAGGCTAAAAAATGCCGAGCAGCGAAAAAAAATAATTGATGGCATGGCCACAGCATTGAAGGCGGCCAAACGAAAAGATTATACCTATGCAGTGGTGGCCAATTTCGGTCCGGACAGCAGTTTCAATGGGAAAAACATCAGCCAGATCAACCAAGGCCTTGGCAGGAAGAAAAAGTTTATCAACGAAGCCAATACCATTTTGGACATGCTGGCCAGGGCCAATGCCCAGATGATTTACCATACCATGAATGAAAAAGACCTGGCCCATTTCATGAAGTATCCTTTTAATATGCCTGCGGCCGATGGTGGTGTGAGCAATGGGAAAGGGATGCCACACCCCAGGGGCTATGGAACCAATGCAAGGGTGCTGGCAAAATATGTGAGGGAAGAAAAACTGATTGGTCTGGAAGAAGCCGTGCGAAGGATGACCTCCCTTCCCGCCACAAAATTCAACCTGAAAGAACGTGGCCTGATCATGGAGGGTAAGTTTGCCGATATCCTGGTCTTTGATGAAAATACCATTCAAGACATGTCGGTCTACGAAAACCCACACCAGTTCACCAAAGGAATTGAATATGTGTTGGTGAACGGCAAGCTGGTCATCAACAACGGGAAACATACCGGAACCCGCAGCGGGATTGCCTTGAGGGGCAACCAATAAAAAAGGCCGTCCATCACTGGACGACCCTTTTCATTTTTAACAAAACCCTCTTTATTTTACCAAGGTGATGGTACGAATTTTGGTATTCTCTCCCTTCTTAACCACTATACTGTTGATTGTTTGCATGATATAAGGAGTAATTCCTTCAACAGTCACAGTGTATGTGCCATCTGTCAAACCGCGCACCTTGAACGAACCATCTCTGCTGGGCAATGCTACCGCATTGAAACCAGCGCCATTGCTTACACGAACCACAGCCTTGGCATCCAGCGGAAGTACTTTTCCTTCGATTTCACCAAAATTGGCGTTGCAAAAAGGGCGAAGAACTGGTTTCAGGTAGAACTTGCGGTTTGCCTCAACAATAGAGCTGGCGATATCAAAGTCAACCCAAACTTTCACATCATTTCTGTTACCACGTTCCCTGTGGTCGTCAAACAATTTAACATAAAGGAAGTTGGAAGTTTGGCTGTCCAAAAGCAGGTCATAGGTAACACCAGCTTTCACAACAGAATTTTTTGTGCCCAGGGTGATGCGGATTTTTCTTACGGTACCTGCATCGATATTGGCGGTTCCAAGTTGTGTCTCGATACCATTTCTGAGGCTGAGCACATCAATTACTTTTGGTGTAAAGTTCAGGTCGATCCACTCTCCGAAGTCATCTTTTCTTTTCAGGTGGTCATCTTTATCATCATCCAACCTGTTTCTGCTCTCATCGCGCTTGTTCTTTTCATCCTTGTCCACTTTTACTTCCACTTTTTGGATGTCAATGTTCACCGCATCAAAGTCTCCGGGTCCATCGGTCAGAAAAACAGCTACAGAAGAGTTTCCATTGACACCTGATTTTGTACAGGCTGAGAAAACCAATACCATGGCAATGACCGCAGAGGCCAGGCCGAGAAAAATTTTGTTTGTCTTCATCATAATTGTTTTTAGGTTTTAAGATCATGGGGTACCATCACCCGCACAATATAATAGACCCAGGCGGATTATAATGGTTTAAGCGCTAAATCCTCTTAAACAAAATTTTAACATCTGGCCTATAACCCGAAAGCAAGAAGCGAATTCATTAACTTGCAACCATGTTTGATTACCTGAATGAGCTCAACCCGCAACAGCGGGAAGCAGTGTTGCATCTTGATGGCCCCCTCATGATTATTGCAGGAGCGGGAAGTGGGAAAACCAAGGTATTGACTACGCGCATTGCCCACCTTATGGCCAATGGTGTGGATTCATTCAAGATTCTCGCACTGACCTTTACCAACAAGGCTGCGAAGGAAATGAAGGAAAGGGTTGAAAAGATATTGGTCAACCGCGAAGCGAGAAATTTATACATCGGAACATTCCACTCCGTATTTGCCAGAATCCTCAGAGGAGAGGCCTCGCGCGTGGGCTATCCTACCAGTTTTACGATTTACGATACTGATGATGCAAAGAGTGTACTGAAAACCGTGATCAATGAATTGCACCTGGACGATAAGATCTACAAACCATCAACGGTTTACAACAGGATTTCATCTGCAAAGAATGCATTGGTAACGGCAGAGGAGTATGCAAAAGATTTTGGACTGCAGCAGGAAGATGCCCGCGCCAACCGTCCTGCGATTGCACAGATCTATACCGCTTACGCAAAACGCTGTTTCAAGAATGGTGCGATGGATTTTGATGATTTGCTTTTGCAATTTTATCTTATTCTTAAGCACCATCCTGATGCCCTGCATAAGTACCAGCACAAGTTCAGCCATATCATGATTGATGAGTACCAGGATACCAATCCTGCGCAGTATGAAATCATCAAGCTCCTGGGTGCTATGCACGAGAATGTCTGTGTGGTGGGAGACGATGCGCAATCCATCTATGCATTCCGCGGCGCGACCATTGAAAACATCCTCCTGTTCAGAAAAGATTATGATGATGTGAAGGTCATCAAGCTGGAACAGAATTACAGGAGCACCAAACAGATTCTGAATGTTGCCAACCAGGTGATTGGCAACAACAAGGGACAGATACCAAAGGAGTTGTGGACAGAGAACAGTGAGGGTGATAAGATCAGGTTGGTCCGAACCATGACTGACAATGATGAAGGAAAATTTGTGGCCGACGCCATACAGGAACAAAAACTCAGGAATCATTTTTTCAACAGGGATTTTGCGATTCTGTACAGGACCAACGCACAGAGCCGTGCCATGGAGGAATCGCTGCGGAGGATGAACATCCCGTATACAATTTTTGGGGGCATCAGCTTTTACCAACGCAAGGAGGTAAAGGATTATGTTGCCTACCTCAGGATCATTGTCAACCCGAGAGATGAAGAGGCGCTCAAGCGCATCATTAACTTTCCCGTCAGGGGCATTGGTAAAACCTCGCTCGACAGATTGATTCTTGTAGCCAATGAACAGTCCATCACCTTATGGGATGTGCTTACCCGTGCGGAATCTTTTGGTTTCAAAGCCGGAACACTTGAGGCAATTGAGAATTTCGTGCTCATGATCAAAAGCTTTGCCAGCATGCTCAAAAACAGCAACGCCTATGACGTGGCGTTTCATGTGGGCAAACAAACGGGCTTGGTCAGGGAACTGTTCAATGACAAGAGCACCGAAGGTGTTCAGCGTTATGAAAACGTGCAGGAATTATTAAACTCCATCAAAGAGTGGGTGGATGACAAGCAGAACCGCGCGCAGATTGATGAAGACGGGGTGATGCTGGATGAAGGGATGAGGGATGAGGGTGAAGGGTTTAAGGGGGATGAAAATGCAGACCTTTTTAGCGGGGTTCCTGAAGCTGAAGCAAATGGTCCGGAAGATCCCAATGCAAAGAAACCCCTGCGGGAAGATGTGTTGCTTTCTGCCTACCTGCAGCAAATCACTTTGCTGACTGATTCAGACAGCAAGGACGAACATGCAGATACTGTCAAAATGATGACCATCCATGCAGCAAAAGGATTGGAGTTTTCCTGTGTTTTTGCAGTGGGCCTGGAGGAGATGCTTTTTCCAAGTGCGATGAGCATCAATACACGCGAAGAACTGGAAGAGGAAAGAAGACTTTTTTATGTGGTGATTACACGCGCCAAGCACAAGCTTTGGATCAGCTATGCCAATACCCGCTACAAGTTTGGCCAGGTGGTGCAGAACGAACCCAGCAGGTTTATCAATGAACTGCCGGAAGACCATTTGGATCGTTCTTATGCTGGCGGTGGATTCCGGAACCAGTCGTCTGGCGGACCATCTGCACAAGAGCGCATGAGGGGATGGGGCGGATCCGGTGGTGCCACACCGCAAAACCGGACCTATTTTAATGAGCCCAAAAAGCAACCCGAGAAGCCGACTTATTTGCCTGTTCAACCACCTGTGTCCAAGCCGGTTGTTCACCAGCCATCAGCTGATTTCAGGCCCAGTGATACCACAGACCTCAAAGCGGGTCAGCAGGTGGAGCACCAGAAATTTGGATTTGGAGAAGTATTAAAAATGGAAGGCGCAGCCCACAATCCGATTGCCACCATCAAATTCAAACTCAACGGTGAAAAAAAGATCATGTTGAATTACGCGAAGTTGAGGATTGTGGAGTGAGGAACTTTGGGGGAAGTTGAAGGGGAAGATTCTATCCTTTCGGGGAAATTATAAAGTGTTCAGCATATCCATAAGCGGCTGCAGATAGTTGTTTCTGATTTCCCAAACGATGCTGAAATCAATGCCTATCTAATCGTGAACAATTCTGTTTCTGAATCCACGAATCCTGAGCCAATCAATGTTGATGTGCTCATCTTTGAAATCCTCAGGTAGTCTATTTGCTGCTTCCCCTATAATTTCAAAATTTCTGATAACCGAATCTAGTGTCTGACATAGACTATTTCATTCTCAATCGAAGAAAAATATTGGGGCTTGATTCCTTTTTTTGAAACGAGATCAACTTGTTCATGGAATTTCTCTTCAAGGAGATCTGCAAGATCTATAAATTCAATACCTATCGGCTGACTAAAATCCACGATAATATCAACATCGCTATTTCCAGAAAAATCATTTCTTACAACTGAACCAAAAATACCAATTGAGCTGACATGAAATTTTTTCTCTAGCTCTGGCTTGAGTTCTTTTATGGTTGCAAGTTCTTTCATTGCACAATAAAGGTATGGTAATTAGTCAATTCAGGGGATGCAGTTCGAAGGGAGATCATTGCTAATGTGGTTCACAGCAGGCTGAGAAAGATTGCTGAACAGAGGGAGAAAGCGAAGGAACTTTTTAAAGACTAAATCTTGAAACTGGGCATTACTTTTAAAAACAAATTTTCATTAATGTTCAAAACAAGAACAATAAAATGTTATAAAATAAAACATTTATTATCTTTGTGCAATTGAGCAACAAAACTCGACATTGACATGAATAAGACTTTGTCACAAAAGCAAATTGGTCGGCGAGTGGCTGAAATACGCAAGGTAAAAGGACTGTCTCAGGAGGAATTGGCTAAAACCATCAAGATTTCCAGACCATCCTTGGCTCAAATTGAGTTAGGGAACAGAAGTGTTGATGTTCTTGAACTTCAAAAATTCTCCCAGGTTTTAGGTTTTTCTCTGGATGATTTCATGTCTACAGATTTCTCTGTAAGCCAGGAACCGTCTGTCGAATATGAAAAGAAGCCAAAGAAAGTGGAGGAGCGAATTGCTGTTCCCAGGCTCCAGCTCCATAAATTCAAAAATGTCTTGCTATACATTCTTGAAAGGTGCGCAGGCAAGCCAAATGTGGGTGAAACTGTTCTTTACAAACTTTTGTATTTTGCTGACTTCAACTATTACGAACTCTATGAGGAGCACTTAACAGGCGCAACGTATCGTAAACTACCTTACGGACCCGTTCCGCAGAAATTAGATTCAATTATCAAGCAAATGATTGATGACGGACAGTTGCAAAGGATAAAAACAGATTATCATGGTTTTCCGCAAACAAGGTACTTGCCTTTGCAAAAAGCAGATTTAACTGAATTGAGGGCAAGTGAAAAAGAAGTCATTGACAGGGTTATCGCGCAAATGAGTGATTGGTCTGCAGCAGCAATCAGCAATTATTCTCATAAGGATATCCCATGGCTTGCTTCTAAAGAGGGAGAAGACATCAATTATGAATTGGCTTTTTATAGAGAGGCTCCTTTCTCTGTGAGAAACTATGGCGATGAAATTGAGGCAAAATGAACTTTGATGAATTAGCCGAATTTAAAAAGGACTTGAAAACCCTTTTGAAGAAATATCGAACGCTTAATGACGATTTAAGCGTGGTTAAAAAGGTATTGAAAGTATTGCCTGACCAAAGGCCTCCATTTAGTTTTCGCATTGATAATTTAGGAGTGGAAACCTGTATCATCAAAGTCAAAAAGATTGCTTGTAAGTCACTAAAAGGAAAAGGGGTTAATTCAGGATTGAGATTCGTCTACGCCTACTTTCCTGATCAAAATAAAATTATATTCATTGAGTTGTATCATAAGATCGACAAGGAAAATGAAGACAGAAAAAGGTTGTATAAATATTTCTAAATCCATCCCAACAATTAAATAGCGCACTTAGACAGTCTCGATTGATTACTATCATCATCTATCCTGATAATGATTAAATAACAACCATTATTTACGCTTTACTTTTAAGCTTTGGAATTGGCGAAAGAAATCTTTAATCAAATAAGTATAGATGTTATGAAAAACAGCAGATTTTTTCAGTTAACCAGTTTTACCTTCCTGTATTTTTTCTTACTGATGAGTTCTGGAGTTTTTTCTCAATCAGATTCAAACAACAAACGCATCATCAACGATTCTAGACAAGCCAAAACAGAATTCAAAAAAGCTGATAAATTAATGAGTAGCCTTTTTAATAATGCCTATGCTTATGTTATTTTTCCCAATGTAGGTAAAGGTGGTCTGGGTGTTGGTGGTGCATCTGGTAATGGTGCTGTTTTTCAACGGGGTAAGGTAATTGGTACAGCAAAATTAACACAGGTCACGATTGGATTTCAGGCGGGCGGTCAGTCCTACAGAGAAGTTATCTTTTTTGAAAGCGAAAAGGACCTGAACCGATTCAAGGAAAATAAAATTGAACTTTCTGCACAAGCATCCGCAGTTGCGGTAACTGAAGGAGCAGCAGGGAATGCTAAATACAAAGATGGAGTGATGATATTTTCACAAACCAAAGGTGGACTCATGTACGAAGCCTCTTTAGGAGGGCAAACATTTAAATTCAGAAATTTGTAAAAAGGGAAACCATTTACAATATACATTTTACTGCTTGTGTATGCTAGTTGTCGGATGATGCTTCACCGGAAAATTTAATGAGTTTGCAATGAAACAAAGTTCATTCGCCCTTTTGTGTAATGCATTGGCCTTGACTACCATTTGTTCATCGGTAACAATAACGGATGGATTTAAAGTGACTTCTATGAATTTTCCTCCACCATTTGAGGTTTCAACCATTCTTCCTATTGCTGTGTCAGTATAATCAGTAATAATAATTCCAGCTTCTGAACACAGATGCAAATACCAAAGCATATGGCAAGAGGCTATAGCCGAAAGGAATAGCTCTTCTGGATTGTGTTTTAATTTGTCTCCACGAAATGCAGGATCTGAAGAACCTAAAATATCCATTTTGTTCTCAATGACAATTTCATGACTTCTTTCATAACTGCTATACGAGTCAGTTCCGGTTCCTTTGTTTCCTGTCCATTTTATGGTTGCTTTATATGAATGCTGTTTTTCCATTTTATTGGGTGATTGTTCCGTAGCCTTTTACAAATATCTTACTCAAACGCCTATTTGCAATGATGCCTGAAATATTTCAGCCCTCATCCCTTCCGCCTTAATCTCAACTTTTTGTAAATTGTACCATGAACAAGCAATACCTTCTTCTACTCCTTTCATTATTCATTCTTCAGTTTTCAAAAGCACAGGTTTTACCTGAAAGGGAACAATCCCGCGTAGTGGACGAAATCCTCAATGAAAGGTTCAATGTATTGTTGCCGCAATTGATGGAGCGAACAGGCATAGACATGTGGGTGATCATTTCGCGTGAATACAATGAAGACCCTGTACTAAAGACCATGTTGCCTTCAACCTGGTTGTCTGCAAGGAGAACCACTATGCTGGTGTTTTACAACGATCCGGTGAAGAAGCAGGTGGAAAAATTAGCGATAGCCCGTTATAATGTAGGAGAATCGATCAAGGCCGCCTGGGACCTGACCCGGTTTCCCGACCAATGGGATGCCCTGAAGGATATCGTTCAAACCAGAGCCCCGAAAAAAATCGCATTGAATACCTCGGTTGATTTTGGCCATGCGGATGGGCTGGACCATACCCATTACGAGATGTTCATGAACATGCTTCCAGCACAATACAAATCAAAGGTGGTCTCTGCTGAACCACTGGCGGTTGGATGGCTGGAGAGCCGCACGGAGAGGGAAATGCAGATCTACCCACAACTCGTCAAAATTTCGCATGATATCATTGCAGAAGGTTTTTCTGCCAAGGTCATCACGCCGGGCATCACCACCACCGATGACCTTGTATGGTGGTTTCGCCAGAAGGTTACATCGCTGGGGCTTTCTACCTGGTTTCATCCTTCTGTCGCCGTTCAAAGAAACGATACAGCGAACTTCGAACACCTGAGAAGTTTTTCCAATCGGCCCAAGGATGATGTGATACGACCCGGGGATTTATTGCACGTGGATTTTGGCATCACTTACCTGAGGCTGAACACGGATGTACAACAACACGCTTATGTATTGAAACCCGGAGAGACCGATGCTCCGGCTTCCATCAAAAAGGCCTTTTCCAGCAGCAACAGACTGCAAGACATCCTGACCAACCAGTTTAAAACGGGCAGGAGTGGCAATGAAATGCTGCTTGCTGCAATAAAACAGGCCAAATCAGAGGGAATTGTGCCCAGCATCTATACACATCCGCTCGGACTGCATGGCCATGCTGCTGGTCCGACCATCGGCATGTGGGATAAGCAGGAAGGGGTTCCGGGCAGTGGTGATTATAGGCTTTACCCCAATACAGCCTATTCCATCGAGCTGAATTCATCCACCCTCATACCCGAATGGGGCAAAGAAATCCGGATCATGCTGGAGGAAGATGGCTTTTTTGATGGCAAAACCTTCAGGTACATCGGTGGAAGGCAGCAAAAAATGCTTTTAGTTAAATTTTTCTAAAGTACTGTCAAAAAATTAGTACTATGTATTGCATAGTATTCTAATAGTACATATCTTTGTCCTGTTATTGGATCTTTCACGTTCAAAACAGGACCATGAACATAGAAAATACACAAAGTCAGATGAGGAAAGGGGTGCTTG
>JBIIQT010000007.1:0-74821 GCA_044341875.1 Chitinophagaceae bacterium
TGTACAATACCAGGCCATGCAGCCCAAGGACATGAAGTACAGGTTCAACTGGAATGCACCAATCCTTTATTCAAAGCATGAAAAAAATGTCTATTACCATGCCGGTAACAGGTTGTTCAGGACCACCAACTTGGGCAAATCCTGGGAGCCCATCTCTCCAGACCTGACCACACATGATACCACCAAGATGGGCATCAGTGGTTATCCCTATACCAACGAGGGTGCTGGTGGTGAAAACTATTGCACCATCAGCTATGTGATGGAATCTGAAAGGGAAAAAGGCGTCATTTATACTGGGAGTGATGATGGTCTTGTTCACATCACCAAAGATGGCGGAAAGACCTGGATCAATATCACCCCCAAAGATTTGGGAGAGGCACTGATCAATGCCATCGAAGTTTCTCCACATGATCCTGCCACTGTATATATTGCTGCAAACAAGTACAAAACCAACGATTTTACTCCATTCGCCTACAAGTCTACCGATTATGGAAAAACCTGGACCAAGATTGTGAATGGTATTCCATACGGTGCCTTTTTAAGGGTTGTAAGGGAAGATGAAAGAAGAAAAGGCCTCTTGTTCGCCGGAACAGAAACCGGGCTCTATATTTCCTATGACGATGGTGCCAACTGGACAAACTTCCAGCGCAACCTTCCTGTAACACCCATCACTGACCTGAAGGTGCACAAAGGAAATCTTATTGCATCTACACAAGGACGTGCTTTTTGGATCCTTGACGATTTGCAGCCCATAAGGAGCTTTGATCCTGCGGCCAATGACAAGGTTAGGTTATTGCCTCTGGCTGAAACCTTCAGGGTTTCCGGATACAGCATGTTTGATGGCAATGAGGAAATAAAACAGTCATATCCCCTCACAACTGGGGCCAATCCCAGCACTGGTGCGGTCATTTACTATCAACTTTTCAATAACGCAGATTCAATCAAGGACCTGTCTATTGAAATCAAAGACCAGCAGGGAAAGGTAATAAGGACATTCAGCAACAAGGCCTTCGCCAAAGCCACTTCAAACAACAGCTACAAGGAAGAGCCCCTGCTGACAGTCAAGAAAGGACTGAATCGTTTTGTATGGAACCTCAGAAGGCAAGAAATGCCAACCATTGATGATGTGTACATTGAAGGAAGCTATGGTGGTGGCAGGGCGGTACCTGGCATCTATGTTGTGGTATTGAAGGTTGATGGACAGGAATTTTCCACTCCAATGGTGATTCAGCAAGATCCAAGGGTGAACATGGGGCAGGCTGATTTTGTCGAACAAGATGAGATGCTCAAAAAACTTGAACATGATGTTACAGATATTCATGTATCGGTCACGCGCATGCGCAACCTCTCAAAACAGATCAACCAACTCAGTGCATTGATTGAAAACGATCCGTCAAAAACTGGGGTGGTTAAGCTGGGCAAGGAAATCAACGAAAAGCTGAAAGCCCTCGAAGACAAGCTCATTCAGCCCAAGAGCCAGTCTTACGATGATGTGATCAACTTTGTAAACAAGCTCAGTGCCAATATTATTTTTGTTCATGGCGAAGTCAATTCCAATGTGCCTTATGTTACTGCAGGGCAAAAAGCCCGCTATGCGGAATTGCATGCAGAATGGTTGTCGCTCAAGCAAGACATGGATCAACTCATGAAACATGATGTGGCAGGTTTCAATGCACTCTGCAAGCAACTTGCTGTTGATCATGTATTGTTGCCTGAGTAATTATCATCAAGGCAATTATAAATCCTGAATGAATAGACCTGATAAACATAAACTGCTGTCATGAAAAAAAAGCTCCTATTCATTGCGATGCTTGCAATGTTGTTGACTTCACAACAATCGCTTGTTTTACCTGTCCCAAAACCATTTGAGGCAGCTGCATCCTCATCCCCCAACATCATCCTCATCTTTATGGACGACATGGGCTATGGAGACCTTTCCTGCAATGGTGCCTTGGATATCCAGACTCCCAACCTTGACAGGCTAGCATCAGAAGGCATCAGGTTTACCAATTTTCTCTCTTCTCAAGCAGTGTGCAGTGCATCAAGGGCTTCATTGATGACGGGCTGTTACGCCAACAGGGTCGGTATTTCAGGTGCTTTGTTTCCGGGTGCCAAGGTTGGATTGGCCAAAGATGAAATGACCATCGCTGACCTGCTTAAGCAAAAAAATTATGCTACGGGTATTTTTGGGAAATGGCATCTCGGTGATGCCAGGGAGTTCCTGCCCTTTAACCAGGGATTTGACGAGTATCTTGGTTTGCCCTATTCCAATGACATGTGGCCAATGGGCTATGACGGACAGCCTGTTAAATCAGGCAGCAATAAAAGTCAACATCCACCCCTTCCTTTGATTAAAAATGACAGGCCCATTGATACCATCCAAAACCTGGAGGACCAGGCAACACTAACAGGAAGGCTTGCGGATGCCGCCATCCAATTCATCAGGAAAAACAAACACAAACCATTTTTTGCCTATATCCCCAATCCCATGCCTCATGTGCCCATCAATGCATCTCCTGAATTTCGTGGAAAGAGCAAACAGGGAATGTATGGTGATGTAATCCAAGAAGTTGATTACAATGTTGGTAAAATCATGCAGGCAGTAAAGGATGAAGGGTTGGAAAAAAACACCTTGATTATTTTTACAAGTGATAACGGTCCCTGGCTGAATTTCGGCAACCATGCAGGGTCTGCAGGAGGCTTCAGGGAAGGAAAGGGTACTTCATTTGAAGGAGGGCAAAGGGTTCCTTGCATCATGCGCTGGAAAGGGATGCTTCCGGCAGGTATCGTCGCAAACCAGCTTGCATCAACCATCGATATACTTCCCACGATTTCTGCACTGACCAAAGCGCCACTCTCGGAAAAGAAAATCGACGGAGTAGATTTGTCTCCCATTCTGAAAGGAGACCCAACAGCCTCCCCAAGAAAAACCTTCCTGTATTACTACCGCCGAAATGCGCTTGAGGCAGTCAGAATGGACAATTGGAAGCTGATCTTTCAACATCCCGCACGATCCTATGAAAACGGCTCGCCTGGTTTCAATGGCTTTCCTGGTCCAACGCCTGAAAATGTAATCGTTTACAAGGCACTTTACGATCTGAGAAGGGATCCGGGTGAGGAATACGATGTCAAAGGACTTTATCCTGAGATTGTTGCAAAGCTCGAGGCCATTGCTGAAGAGGCCAGAAAAGACCTGGGCGATGATCTGCAAAACCGTAAAGGGGCCAACAACAGACCCTCCGGGATGTTGGGTCAATAATCCATCACCGCAATTCCTATAGCCCTGCCAATGACAAACTCATCTTCTTCAGCTCAGTCAGGGCTGTATTTTCAATGATGTTGTCCGGCATCAACACAAGAGAGGTATTGTTGCTTTTCCACCAGTCTTTGTGCAAAAGGGATTTGAAGGGGATGGTACCGATCAGGTAACTTCTTTCGTTCCCAGAATGCCATTCTTCAATGCTTGCAAATTCCTCCTTGGGGATGTTGGCAAGGTCCTCAAAGCTGATATAGATCCTTAAATGGAAATCGTCTGAAAGGGTTGAGGGCACTTGTTGGTTGAGCTTTTTGTATTCATACCGGTATCCATAGCGCAAAGCTGCAATATCACTCAATACGGCAGAGGCTGTAGGGAAACTTCCCGCACCTTTTCCATAGAAGAATTGCTTGTCTGCAAATCCGCTTTCAATCACCACTCCATTGTACTCATTCTTTACAAAGTACAATTGGTCTGCATGGTCTACAAACTGTGGGAGCAGGAAGGAAGCAACTGTGCCATTTTGTAATTTTTTTGCCTGAGCCACCAACTTGATGGATTGATTTCTTGACTGTGCCACTTTTGCATCCAGCTCATTGATTTGTGTGATGCCATTGAACAGCATTTTATCAATGGTCGTTGTGATGCCATAGCTATGGGCCAATAGAAGAACCCATTTGTTTGCTGCATCATACCCCTCAATATCAAGTGTAGGATCTGTTTCTGCAAAGCCAAGTTGCTGTGCCAGCAGCAGAGCTTCCTTGAAGTTCAGGTTTTCGTCAAACATTTTGGTAAGGATAAAATTCGTTGATCCATTGACGATGGCCTTGATTGAATGCAACAGATCGTTGTCGTAATACTCTTCAAGGTTCCTGATGACGGGGATGGATGCACATGCAGAGGCCTCGTACAGCAAAGACCTGCCGGTTGTTTCCTGAAGCGCGATGAGTTCTGGAAGGTGCTCTGAAAGCATTTTCTTGCTGGCGCTCACAACGTCTTTTCCATTTTTCAAGGCAGTGGTTACTATCTCATATCCCGCTACACTGTCGTTGATTACTTCGACAATCACATTGATTTCCGGATCGAACAACAAGTCATTTTTTTCGGAAGTGAACAGTGATGCAGGCGCATTTCTTTTCTTGTTCGTATTCTTGATGCATACTTTTTTGATGGAGGCCTTGAGTGAAGGGGTTTGCTTCAGTACCTTGTACAATCCTTCACCTACAACACCAAATCCAAACATCCCAATTACCAGTGTTTTTTCAGAACCCATTTTTCTTTGTTTTAAATTTTATATTAATCAGTTGATCAGCCTATTGAGCAGTTCATTCAGTTTTTCATGTTCAATCAGGAATCCATCATGGCCATAAATGGATTCAATCACTTCCAATCGCGCACCAGGTATATGCTTATGCAGGAATCGTTGTTCAGATAATGGAAACAGCAAGTCTGATGAAATGCCAATGACCAATGTTGTAGCATTGATTCTTTCCAGCATTTCTTCCGCCTCCATTACTCCTCTTCCCAAATGATGGCTGTCCATGCTTTTGGTCAGCACATAATAACTCAAGGCATTGAAACGTTTGGCCAGTTTCTCTCCTTGGTATTTTTGGTATGATTCACTTCTGGTATTTTCAATAGCCTTATCAAGGTCCTCTTGTGTTTTACCGTAGGTGTCATAATGCCGGTAGCTGATCAATGCAACCGACCGAGCCACTTTCAATCCCTCCATTCCTGCTTCCGGACTTCTTTCTTTCCAGGTAGGGTCTGCTTCGATGCACATCCGTTGTGAGGCATTGAATGCTTTGCCCCAGGGAGAATGAAAGGCATTGGTGGCAATGGGCACAAGGAATTTGAACAGGGTTGGCTGCATGCAAGCCCAGGCAATCAGCTGCTGTCCTCCCATTGACCCTCCTATTCCCATGAATATTTCTGCTATGCCGAGTGAAAGCCTGAGCTGTTCGTAAGACCTGGCCATGTCCATTGGGGTAAAGAAAGGGAAATCCTGAAGGAAAGGCATGCCTGTCTCGTCATTATTATCAAGGGGATTTACGCTTCCGTAATAACTGCCCGGCATATTGACACAGATGATGAAATACTTGCTGGGGTCAAAGAATTTTCCTTCGCCCACCATACCTGCCCACCAATCAGAAGGATCGCTGTTTGCGGTCATGGCATGAAAAATCCAAACCACATTGTCTTTGTTGGGTGAGATTTCACCCAATGTGGTATAGGCGAGCTTGAAATCCTGGATTGTTCTCCCAGACTCCAAGGTCAGCACCCCTTTGTAATGATATGTGTTTAATGTCTTGTTCATGTTGATCAATGCTTTCCAGAAAGGGCATAAAAAAACCCATCTGAAGTCAGATGGGTTTTCACTATAAAGCGTTGATCTTGTCAAGGGAAAATATCTGACTTATCTGTGCTTGCCTGTGCAAGCTGGAGTTGACACCTTATTAATGGTTAGTTAACAGGTTGTCAAGGCGTCATCGGGCCAATCCCTCTGCCTTTCTGGATAAGAATATTAAAGAACTGTTGCAAAGGTAAACATTTTTTTAATATCCACAAATCCAACGCGCTCAACTGATTTGCTTTAATTTTGAACGAAATGGTCAAAAAAGACAATATAGAAGTAATCGGCGCAAGGGCTCATAACCTGAAGAATATCGATATTACCATTCCCAAGCATCAATTGGTAGTGATCACTGGCATCAGTGGAAGTGGTAAATCCTCTTTGGCCTTTGATACTATTTATGCGGAGGGGCACAGGAGGTACATGGAAACCTTTGGCACCTACGCCAGGCAGTTCATGGGGGAGATGGAAAGGCCCGATGTTGACAAAATATCCGGCTTGTCGCCAGTCATCTCCATAGAACAAAAGACCACCAACCGCAATCCGAGATCTACCGTTGGAACTGTAACAGAAGTCTATGATTTTCTCAGGTTGCTCTTTGCCAGGGCGGGGGATGCATATTCTATGAATACCGGTAAGAAAATGGTCAAGTTCACAGATGAAGAAATTGTCACTGATCTTTTCAAAAAATTAGCAGGTAAGAAAATCACCATTTTGGCACCACTGGTACGGGGTAGAAAAGGACATTACCGTGAATTGTTTGAGGAGACCCGGAAAAAGGGTTTTGTGAAAGTAAGGGTAGATGGTGAATTGAAAGACCTGGTGCCCAAGATGCAAGTAGACCGTTATAAAGTGCATGATATTGAGGTGGTGGTAGACAGGCTTGCGGTAACACCAGACATGAAAATCAGGATCGGACAGAGCATCAACCAATCCATGCAGATAGGAAAGGGGCTCTTGTTCATTCTTGTGCACGACAATGATTCTGTTGTGCAGTACAGCAAGAAGCTCATGTGTGCGACAACTGGAATTTCTTACGAAGAGCCTTCTCCCAATACTTTTTCCTTCAACTCGCCTTATGGTGCCTGTCCTGCTTGCAAAGGCCTGGGACAGCAGCATGCGATTGACCTCAATGCAGTCATGCCAGACAGGTCCATTTCCATTGCTGATGGTGCCATACTGCCTTTGGGCGAGGAAAGGGATTCCTATTATTTCAAGATGGTGGAGCAGCTTTCAAAAAAGCACAAGTTTAGCCTAAAGACCCCCATTGAACAGCTCTCCCCCAAGGCGATGAACATTATTTTGTTTGGCAACGAGGATGGAATTCAGGGGGATATTGATCAGTTGGAAAAGGGAGAGTATCCTGGTGTCATCAACATGGTCGTGCGCTGGTTCAAAGATAGCACCAGTGATGCTATCCGCGAATGGGCAGAAAAATACATGATGCTCAGGCCTTGCACTGAATGTCATGGCACAAGATTGAAAAATGAAAGTTTATGGTTTCGCATAGATGGGAAGCATATTGCTGATCTGTCTGAAATGAACCTCTCTGCTTTGCAAGATTGGTTTGCCAACCTCGAAAAACGCATGGACGTCCGTCAAAACCTGATTGCCAAAGATATCCTCAAGGAGATTCGAAGCCGTTTGGGTTTTCTGTTGGATGTGGGCTTGGGCTATCTTTCTTTGGGTCGCCCCACCAGAACATTGAGTGGCGGGGAATCACAGCGCATCAGGCTGGCAACCCAGATTGGATCGCAATTGCAGGGCATTACTTATATTTTGGATGAGCCTTCAATAGGCCTTCATCAAAGAGACAATCAGCAACTGATTGGGGCGTTGAAAAACCTGAGGGATATTGGAAACAGTGTCATTGTGGTAGAGCACGACAAGGATATCATGCTGGCTGCTGATCACCTGATTGATGTTGGCCCAAAGGCGGGTATTCATGGCGGTAGAATTGTTGCGCAAGGAACACCTGCTGATGTTTGTAAGTCCGGCTCAGAAACAGCTGGCTATCTCAACAACAAGAAAAAAGTGGAAGTGCCTGCAGAAAGACGGAAAGGCAATGGGAATTATCTGCAGTTGAAGGGAGCCTCAGGAAATAATTTAAAAAACGTTGATATAAATATTCCTCTTGCAACCTTCGTCCTCGTGACGGGTGTAAGTGGCAGTGGAAAATCCACCTTGATCAACGAAACCCTTTATCCACTGCTGAACAAGCATTGTTATGATGCCAAGCAGGATCCCATGCCCTATAAAAAAATCACTGGGTTGGAGCATATTGATAAGGTGATAGAAATTGATCAATCGCCCATTGGCAGAACCCCTCGCAGCAATCCTGCCACCTATTGTAATTTTTTTACAGACATCCGTCAGCTATTTGCAGCAGTACCTGAAGCAAAAATTCGTGGTTATAATGCCGGACGTTTTTCCTTTAATGTAAAAGCAGGTCGCTGCGACATGTGTGAGGGTGGAGGGTTGAGGGTGATTGAAATGAATTTTCTGCCTGATGTTTATGTGCATTGCGAAAAATGCAATGGGAAACGCTACAACCGTGAAACGTTGGAAATCCGTTTTAAAGGAAAATCAATCAGCGATGTGCTGGACATGACAGTGGATGAGGCTGTTGAATTTTTTCAGCAAATTCCTTACCTCTACAGAAAAGTAAAGGTGTTGCAGGAAGTTGGATTGGGCTACATCACCCTTGGTCAATCCGCTGTAACCCTTAGTGGTGGAGAGGCGCAGCGTGTCAAGCTCTCTACCGAACTCTCCAAAAAAGATACGGGTAAGACATTTTATATTTTGGATGAACCCACAACAGGCCTTCATTTTCAAGACATCAATCTCTTGCTGAATGTGTTGAACAAATTGGTCAACCGTGGCAACACTGTTTTGGTGATTGAACACAACCTTGATGTCATCAAAGTGGCTGATCATATCATTGACCTTGGCCCTGAAGGGGGCGATGGAGGTGGTACTATTTTATACGAGGGTGATCCTATTGGGCTGCTCAAAGTCAAAGGCAGCCACACTGCGAAGTTTTTGAAAATTGAATTGGATGCTTAATCAATAGGGCAAGGCATGAGCGCTCCTGCGTCATGCCTTGCCTTGTGAATGAAAAGAAACAGGCTCCTCTCACATTTTCACTGGGTACAGTATCCAACCTGTCGAACTAAAACCGTATGATAGGACATTTCAAATCACCACCTCTTCCATAATCATTGTACTGCTCATTTCTACCGAGCCTGATGCTGATTTTTAGGGAAGAAGCATAGTATGCATCATTATTTGTGGGGGTTCCTCTTTTTGCTCCGATCCCAAATCCGGGTCTGTAGTTTCCACCATTTGCAAAGGCAGATTTGTTGGCCATTTGGACGGCCTGCTTGGCCTTCTCAGTTCCATCACCAAAGTAAGTGTAAAAATCCTCATTGCTGATATAGTTGGTGCTGACATCATCAATATAATCAGTGAATGTTTTCCTGTTGATGATCTCAAAAGAGAGAGCGATATTTTGACTCATAAAATATTTAACACCAACGCCATAGGGAACATTGATTTGTGTTAGACTGTATTCTTTCCGATCCGGAAAGGCGGGCATGCCCTGACCTTCTGTTCTCAATGGTTTGAGGTCTACCCAAACTTTGCTTCCATCTGCTGTTTCATATTGTCCCTGTGGATTGAAGTGGAATACTCCAATACCCAATAAAGCATAGGGCCTGATGCGGTGTAAAACATCCTCCGGATCATATTCAAACAATGCAGTGGGATAAACTTCTGCTGCAATGAATCCTTCTTTTATATCAGACCTGAAATGCTGGTTTCTTGATTTTCTCGCTTCTTCCAAACCACCATTACCTGTAATAAGACTATCCGCACCCTGAACCTTTCCAATGGTGCCGGAAAGCCGGAAGTTGATGAACTCAGCAGGACGATAGCCAAGATGAAACCCTGTCATGAATTTGGTGAGGGAAACCATGTTGTCTTTGAGAAATGTTGCGCCTTTGCCACTGTTGCCACCAAGATCTCCAAGAAAATTGGAAGGGCCATACGTGAAGCCCCATTCGAATCGGGATTGTTGTGCCTTAGTGTTGCCTGTGTCGAATATGACAATCAAGGCAATGAGACATAATGTCCTACACAGGCTGTGCAGAATAGCTTTCATGGGTATGGATTTTAGGATTAGGGTCTTTGGGACCTTATTGAAACGGAAGCTTTATGGAAATATTATGTTAAAGCTTCTTTAACAAAAAAAATTAAGGCAATTGCAGAGGATTGAATACGTATTTATACGCCTTTCTTAGCATTTTGATGTGTGGAATATCATCCTCCATATATGTTTCGCTGCATTGCACAAAACCAAGATTTTCGTAAAAACGTTTGAGGTAAAGCTGCGCCCCAATTTTGATGGGTAATGTTCCATAGAGACGTATGGTTTCTTGGATGGCATTTTCCATCAGTGCAATTCCTGCGCCCTTTCCGCGATACCTGGGAGATCCTACCACCCTTCCAATGGAAGGCTCTTCATAACCAAGCCCTGGAGGGAGAATCCTGCATGCAGCAACCAGGTCATCATTCAAGCGGCCTTGCAAATGGCGTGAGTCCTGGTCTTTGTCATCCATGTCAAGGAAAATGCATTGCTGTTCAACAACAAATACCTCACTTCTTAGCTTTAATATGTCATAAAGCTCTGCAGGGGTAAGCTCTTGGAAGGATTTGATGGTCCATTGAATTGCTGACATCCATTCATTTGTTAAGAAGCAAAATTACGTCAAACCTTTACAAGAAGTGTTTCATCAGATAGTTTTCCACTCCATTTGAAAACAATTAATTTTGTAAGACCAATTATACTATCACAACAAGGTCTACCATATTACAAAATCCCATCGAATACCTAAAGGGCGTTGGTCCCTTGAGGGCGGATATGCTCAAAAAGGAACTGCAGATTTTTACTTTTGAAGACCTGCTGAGCCATTTTCCATACAAACACCTTGACAAGACCAGTGTTCAGCCCATAGGACAAATCAGCCCTTCCATGGAATATGTTCAGGTCAGAGGATTCATTGTTTCCATGGAAATAATTGGTGAGCGAAGGGCGAGGCGATTGGTAGCACAATTTCGTGACCGAACGGGGATACTTGAATTGACCTGGTTTCAGGGAATCAATTGGGTACAGAAAACACTAGCTGTTGGGGGAGAGTATTTTGCATTTGGCAAGCTGGGTTTCTTTTTGGGTAAACCCCAAATGACACACCCGGAGTTGGAGTCTGTCAAGGATGCCAATGCTTCAGCCAAGCCGTCAATGGAGCCGGTCTATCCAGTAACTGAAAAGCTTAAGGCAAGAGGGTTGAATGGTAGGGCTATTGGAAAATTGACTGAGCAATTATTTTTGTTGCTGGACGAAAAACAGATTCCTGAAATTTTGCCAGGATTTTTTATACAAAAGGAAAATCTCTGTTCCCGCTGGCAGGCTTTTAAGCAAGTGCATTTTCCTTCTTCAGCAGAAGCCTATCAGCATGCGGTATACCGGTTAAAGTTTGAAGAACTTTTTACTGCACAGCTGCGCCTTGGCATGTTGCGTTCTGCGAGGCACAGGTTTTCTCGTGGGGTGGTTTTTTCAAAGGTGGGTGATTATTTTAATGATTTCTTCCATCAACATTTACCCTTTCCACTGACAGGTGCCCAAAAAAGAGTTTTGAAAGAGATCAGGCAGGATACTGGTACGGGCAGGCAAATGAACAGGTTGTTGCAGGGTGATGTGGGAAGTGGAAAAACGATTGTGGCTTTGATGGCCATGCTCATTGCCATTGACAATGGTTTTCAAGCCTGCATTATGGCCCCCACCGAAATTCTGGCAAGACAGCACTTTGATAATTTCACTGCCATGTTAGCCCCATTGGAGTTAACTGTCGGTATCTTGACCGGCTCTACAAAATCTGCCGAACGGAAAAAAACATTGGCTGGCATCCAGGATGGATCTTTGAAAATCATCATTGGTACACATGCCCTGATTGAGGATGTGGTGCAATTCAGCAACCTTGGCCTGGCCGTGATTGATGAACAACACAAGTTTGGCGTAGCTCAAAGGGCAAAGCTTTGGGGCAAACATGCCATTCCACCGCATATGCTGGTTATGACGGCAACGCCCATCCCCAGAACCCTGGCCATGACTGCTTATGGAGATCTTGATTATAGTGTGATAGATGAGTTGCCTCCGGGAAGAACACCCATTTTGACAGTTCACCGCCTGGATGATGCAAGACCGCAGGTCATGGATTTCATCAAGTCTGAAATAACATTAGGCCGCCAGATTTATTTTATTTTCCCATTGATTGAAGCCAGTGAGAAGATGCAATATGAAGACCTGATGCAGGGTTATGAGAATGTGAAAGCCTGGTTTCCCGAGCCACAATACTGGATCAGCATGGTCCATGGCCGAATGACAGCTGACCAGAAGGAGATGAACATGCGGCGCTTCGTCAACCGCGAAACCCAGATCATGGTGGGCACAACGGTCATTGAGGTTGGTGTGAATGTTCCCAATGCCAGTGTTATGGTCATTGAAAGCGCAGAAAAATTCGGGCTCAGCCAACTGCACCAGTTGAGAGGAAGGGTTGGGCGGGGGAGCGAAAAAAGCTATTGCATTCTTTTGTCAGGCAGCCAGGTGGGTAAAGATGCAAAAGACAGGCTGGGGGTGATGTGCATGACAAATGATGGTTTCAAAATTGCGGAAAAAGATCTTGATCTTCGTGGCCCCGGAGATATACAAGGAACCAGACAAAGTGGGGCATTAAGCTTTCGGATTGCTGACCTTGTTGCCGATAGGGCAATTCTTGAAAAAGCAAAAATTTACGCAGAGGAGCTTCTTGTGATTGATCCAGATCTTAACCTGGAGGGAAATACGTCTCTCAGACTTTTTTTAAAGGCTGAAAAAGGCGGTACTGTTTGGGGGAAAATTTCTTGAACAATATCAATACTTAAAATATCGGTTTAGGGCAGTCGATAGCACCACTCCTGATCCTGTTCATTCCTTCTGCTTTTCTATTGAACCCAAACCTGTAGCTCAACCTTATATTGGATGAATAAAAGTAGTCTTTGTATTGTGGGGAGCCCCTGAGGCCACCCGCTCCCCATCCAAGCAATGGAGCTCCGCCATTCTTGTATAATGGATTGTTGGCCATCTGCTCAGCAATTTTTGCGATTGGAGAAGTTTGTCCAAAAAAAGTATAAAAGTCTTTGTTGTCTATGTATTTGGTGCTTACATCATCGAGGTAGTCAGTAGGCGTTTTTCTTCCTATTAATTCAAAGGAAACACCCACCCTTTGTGAAATATGGTACTTGATTCCAAATCCCAGTTGAATGTTTTCCTGTATCAATGCATATTCTTTGCGCGTGGGATGATTGGGCATTCCTTGCCCCTCTGTTCTTAAGGGCTGTAAATTTACCCATGCTTCTGTACCATTGGGCGCTTGGTAAAGACCTTTTGGGTCAAAATGGAATATCCCGATTCCTGCCAGAAAATAAGGACGAAACTTGCCCATTGCAACTGAAGGATCTGCTTCTAATAAAACTGTCGGATAAATTTCTGCCATCAGTGATCCCTCAGCAATGATGGATTTAAAATGTGCGTTCCTTGTTTTTTTGGCTAAAATAGCCGGGCTATTCCCAGAAAGCAGGCTGTCTGCAGCCTGAATGCCTCCATAGGTAGCAGCCACCCGAATTGTCAAGATTTCAGCTATTCGGTAACCCAGATAAAGTGAAGTATTAAAGCTTGATCTTGAGGTACTGTTGTTGAGCGCACCTAATCCACTGCCATACCGACCACCAATATCACCCTCGTATTTCATTCCACCAATGGAAATACCGTATTCAAATTTTTGTTGCGCCTCAATTTTTGTTGCTATGGTTGCCAAAAAAATGACTGCCATGCACCTGCAGTAAAGAGAAAGTATTTTATTGGGCATAGAATCCATTAGGTAGAATAATCTTTAGCCAACGTCTGGCATTGCAAAAAAGTATGTGGATTGCAGTAAATTTTTTCAAAAAAGCATATTCCCCGGATAAATGCCATTTATTAACATCTTTTAAGGTATTAAACTTATACTTTTAACTATTGTCATAAGTGTATGAAAAGTTTCTTGCCTGCGATATTGGTATTTGTTGCGTTCCTGTGCAGGCAAACTGTTCAGTCTCAATCTTTTTATGCGTTGGATTTCATTGAAAACAAGGGGCAGTGGAAGGGGGATTTCAGGTTCAAAACAGTTTCAGGGAATGGCACACTCTTTATCAGCAATCAGGGATATACCGTTTTGAAAAACAATCCCGAAGATTTCTCTGCAATCATGGAATACATCCATGGACACGAAGTTGAAAAAACAGCACCCGTAAAGATAACGCCCACTGTCAAAGATGGTGAAACTGAAGCTGTAGTTGCTATCAGGTCTCATGCTTACCAGGTTAAATTTACCGGCAGTAATCAGGCGGTGCAGTTTGTTGCAGAAAAACCCACTGGCGAGAAGTCCAATTATTTCTTGGGAGACGACCCTTCCAATTGGAAAATGGGCGTTGGCAGTTACGGCAGCATCCTTGGAAAAGGACTTTATCCTGGAGTTGATATCCGGTACTATTCCAGTGGCGATCGGATGAAATATGATTTGCTGCTTGCCCCCGGGGCAGATCCAGCCAACATCCTCATGACCTATGATGGCGTTGACAAGCTCAGCATCAAAAACGGACACCTTGTTGTTTCCACTTCTGTGGGGGAATCAAGGGAGCTCCCACCCTATGCGTATCAAATCATCGGAGGTCAAAAAAAAGAAGTTGCCTGTACGTATACATTGAAAGGCAAGCAAGTCAGTTTTTCAGTCAAGGAATATGACAAATCCGCGCCCCTAACCATTGACCCTGTACTTGTTTTTTCTACATATACTGGAAGCAGAAGCAGCAACTGGGGCTTCACTGCAGCACCAGGCCCTGATGGAAGCCTGTATGCTGGAGGAATTGTTTTTGGCGCTGGATATCCCCTGTCTACTGGGGCCTTTCAAACCGGTTTTGGCGGTGGAACGGGCCAGGGTAACATGAGTGGTGTAGATATCGGCATCACTCGCTTTAGCCCGGATGGAAGAACAAGGGTTTTTTCTACTTATTTGGGTGGAAGTGGGGATGAGTTTCCGCACAGCATTTTCGTTGATCCACAGGGAAATCCCGTAATCCTTGGAAGAACCACATCTTCCAATTTTCCAACGCGAAATAACAACAGGGTGGGTACCTTGGGGGGCACTGATATTTTTGTAACCAAGCTTTCCTCAGATGGCACGATTTTATTGGGCGGTGTATTGGTCGGTGGAGCTGGTCTTGATGGGGCCAACATGGATGCCGCTATAAGCCCCGGTCCCAAATCGCTTTTGTACAATTATGGTGACAATGCCAGGAGCGAAGTAATCCTGGACAAGGATAACAATGTATATATAGCCTCAAGCACATCTTCAAACGATTTCCCAATGAGGAATGCGAGCCAGCCCACTTTCGGTGGTGGGCAGGATGGTGTGGTGATGAAATTCAGCCCAGACCTTTCAACAATTTTTTTCAGTACTTATCTTGGAGGAAGTGATGATGATGCAGCATTTGTGCTGGCCCTTAATCCATTGAACAATGCTATTTACGTTGCTGGCGCAACAAGAAGTGGCAATCTGCCAGGGATAAAAACTGGCACAATCGGTCCTGCACTGCTGGGTGGTGTAGATGGTTTCGTGACCGTTTTCAGTAACAATGGCGCAAGGGGTATTTGCAGTTTCCTGGGCACTGATGCTACCGACATTGTGTATGGTATTCAGTTTGACCAGAAAGGATTTCCTTATGTCATGGGCATATCACTGGGCAACTGGCCTGTACGCAATGCTGCATACAGCAATCCCGGTGCCAGGCAGTTCATTGCAAAGCTTAGGCCCGACCTTACAAATTATGTGTACTCTACTGTTTATGGTACTGCTGCCATTGTACCCAATATTTCGCCTGTTGCATTTCTTGTAGACAGGTGTGAAAATGTCTATGTTTCAGGATGGGGTGGTAAACTCAACCTTTGTTACAATGGGGCATTTGATACGCGTACCATCGGTACAGGGGGAATGCCATTGGCCGGGAACCCCATCCAAAGCTATACAGACAACAAGGATTTTTATTTCTTTGTTTTGGAAAAAGATGCCACCAAACAATTATATGGTTCATTTTTTGGACAACAAGGTGGAGAAGGCGATCATGTGGATGGTGGCACTTCAAGGTTCGATAACAAAGGGGCCATTTACCAGGCGGTTTGTGCCAATTGTGGTGGCACCAATATTTGTGCACGTGATCCCATCAGGCGTCCAATGATCGTTACTCCTGGGGTTGTAGCACCTACCAATGGCGCACTGGGTTCCGGAGGTGCAGGTGAGTGCAACCTTGCTGCTTTCAAGATTAATTTTGAATTTGATGGAGTAAAGGCCGGAGCACTTTCCATTATTGAGGGAGTTGCCAACGATACCGCCGGTTGCCTTCCATTGACAGTCGATTTTACCGACAGCATTGCCGTTGGAAAAACCTATGAGTGGAGCTTTGGGGACGGGTCTCCCTTGGTAACAGGGTCTGATCCTGAGCAAAGACATACCTTTACAGTTGCTGGGAATTACAGGGTAAGATTGGTTTCAATAGACAACGACAGGTGCATCCCAAGGGATACATCCTATATCACCATCCGGGTAAGAACGGACAAAGCTATTTTGAGTGCCGTTGGAGGAAAACTTCCGCCTTGCCAAAGCCTGTCATATCGGTTTACCAATACCTCCATTGCACCAGCTTCCAGGCCATTCACTGACACCTCATTCATTTGGGATTTTGGAGACAACTCTCCAAAAGTGAAAACCGGTAAAGTCAATGTTGACCATACTTTCCCAGCTGTAGGCACTTACAAGGTGAGGTTATACCTCAATGACACAGCGTATTGTAATGCAAACGATGTAAAGGAATTTATTATTTCTGTTTCGCCTTTGGTGAAGGCGGGTTTCAGCACCCCTGCTTTGGGTTGTTTACCCTACAGGGCAACATTCAAGAATACCAGCCTGGCAGGGCAAACCTTCAGATGGAACTTTGGGGATGGATCTTCCTTCACAGGCCCTAATCCTCCTGTTAAGCTCTACAACAGGCTTGGTGATTACACGGTTACATTGATTGTAACCGATCCTGGCACCTGTAACATTAACGATACAACCCGTTTCGTCATATCAGTAAAACCCAAGCCAGTTGCTTCATTCAGCTTTGCACCAGATCCTCCAAAAGAGAATGTGCCAACCCAATTCACCAATCTCTCATTCGGAGCAAAATCATATTATTGGGATTTTGGTGACGGCGATACTTCCCGTCTTACGAATCCGCTTCATCTTTACGAAAGAACAGATACTTTTACTCCCTGTCTCATTGCATACAATGAATTTGCCTGTACTGACACAGTATGCGCCAAGGTTGTTACACTCATCAAACCGGTGGTAGATGTTCCTTCTGCATTTACACCCAATGGAGATGGAAAGAACGACAAAGTATTTGTGCGGGGATTTGGTATTGCGCAGATGAACTTTAGGATCTATAATAGGTTGGGGCAGGTTGTTTTTGAATCGGGTTCTCCCTCCTATGGGTGGGACGGAAAATTCAAAGGTGCTCTTCAACCCATGGATGCATATGCATATACGCTGATTGTGCAATTTGGTGATGGAACCATCGTCAACAAAAAAGGCGATATAACATTAATAAGGTAGCGGCATAAAATTCAAGGATTTGAAATGATGGATATAAAGTTGAAAAAAATGAAATTGATGGTCTTGGTAATATTTGTCATGCTTTTGCATGCACAGACATTTGCCCAGGATCTTCATTTTTCTCAGTTTTTCAATTCACCGCTTTCAACGAATCCTGCCAACACAGGTTTCATTCCTGCTGCTGATTATCGCCTGGGCGCTCATTACAGAGACCAATGGACTTCAATTCCCGTTCCTTATAAAACAATGAGCATATTTGGTGATTTCCAGTTCTTACGGGACAGGTTCAGGAGTGGTTGGATGGGTCTTGGTGGGATGATCCTGCAAGATGTTGCTGGTACAGGTAACCTCAGGTCAACAAAGGCCTATGCATCGGTCGCTTATCACCAAATGTTGGGGTCTACGGGGTTGTTGTCTGCGGGGTTCAATCTTGGTTATGCGGGTAAACAAATCAGTGCAGACAAATTAACTTTTGACAACCAGTGGAATGGAAGGTTTTTTGACGGTGCCACTCCGAGCGGAGAAATTTTTCAGAGCAATTCGATTGGGTATTTTGATTTACAGGCTGGGTTGAATTATGCCTATTTCCCCAGTGATCATGTATACCTCCATGCCGGGTTCAGCATGCACCATCTCAACAAGCCCCAGGAAACTTTTTTTGCATCCACACCCAATTATGACAATACCATCTCGCCAAGGTCCATTTTTTTTGCAGATGCAGTGGTGAAGTTGAACAATCGGATTATTCTAACACCCAGCATCTATTATAGTCAACAGGCGAAAGCTTCGGAATTTGTTGGAGGCCTACAACTGAATTATAATGTTGTTGGTGCCGGTGATCAGCAACTCATTGGGGCCATGTTTTTTAGACCAGGAGACGCTTATATTCCCATGATTGGTTACCAATGGAAAAGTTTCAAATTCATGTTCAGTTATGACGTATCCAACTCACCTCTGAAATACTTCAACAACAGCAGAGGTGCCACTGAAATGTACATGCAATATGACGGTATTTATTCCACCATGTATGGCGGTGGGAGACAGAGCATGTGCCCCACTTTTACAACTGGCTTTTGATCTTTAGGTTTTCGAAAAGGGCCGCAACCAGGGCTGAAGGGGTATCGAATGTATTGATCCTGTTCCATAGTGGGTCATAGAGAAAACCATTGTCAGCAAGCAACTCCATGTGTTTGATCAGGTGATCATAAAAACCTCCAGAGTTAAGGATGTAGATTTTTTTGTCATGAATGCTCAGTTGGTTCCAGGTCAGCATCTCAAACATTTCATCCAATGTTCCAAAGCCACCGGGTAAAACAATCCCGGCAATACCCATCTCATACATGGTTCTTTTTCTTTCATGCATGTCTTTGGTGATGATCAGTTTGGTGAGGCTTTCATGCTCTTGTTCCCATGCGAGCAACATTTCTGGGATTACGCCTATAACATTGGCACCATTTGAAAGGGCACTATTGGCAAGCGCTCCCATGATGCCTTTTTTCGAGCCGCCGTATACAATATCAAGCCCTCCAAGGGCCAACTCCTTGGCCAATGTTGCAGCATCTGTGGTATAAATTGGATTTGACCCATGCTTGGAGCCACAGAATACGGCGACTGCTTGGCGTATTGGGGTGGTCATTTGTTTTATTTCTTCTTGTAATCACCCCTTTTCCAG
The DNA here is from genome assembly GCA_044341875.1 of Chitinophagaceae bacterium. GTDB lineage: Bacteria > Bacteroidota > Bacteroidia > Chitinophagales > Chitinophagaceae > Pollutibacter. The sequence continues at coordinate 19,062 of JBIIQT010000007.1, forward strand.
GAACGGATGAATTCTCCCCATGCGAAGGGGTTAAAAATGTTCATGGGGGGTGCCTGCCCGGTATAATAGTATTTTTGGGCACTCCTGGCAAGGTTCATGTTTACCGACTCCTTCCCGTCGTTGGGGAGGGTTCGCATGAGCATCCTTCTGGTGGCCATGTCAGTATTTCTTCGGGCAATCTCAATGTTGTCATCAGGTACGTCTGTACTCACAAAATCCCTTTCAAACTGCTCTCTTGAGGGCCTGGGTTTGATGATGGCTGCAGGAAGGAAAGAGGTATCATTGACCATCAATTGGATGATGCTGAATTGATTGCCCTCCAGGTTGGTGGGAATCTTTGTAATCTTATTTTTGAATCCAATGCAACTGAACTCAATTTCGTCGCCCTTCAATACCACAATAGAGAAAACACCCTGGCCGTTGGTGAGTGTACCTCTTCCGGTACCTTTTACCAGAATACTTACCGCTGGAAGGCCCCTAAGGCTGTCCGCTGTCATCACTACGCCATAAAGCTGTACCACAGTATCCTTAAAAGTTTCAAACTGTGCCTTCGCCGCAAAGGGCATAAACACCATGATCAATAGGGATTGCCTGAGTAGTTTTTTCATCCAATTCATTCTTTCACAAATTAAGTGCATCTTTTCCATAAACAAAGTAGCACATGATTGGTTATTTTTGCAGTTCCTAGAATTTTTTAACAATTTATATTTATGGGTACAGAAGAGGTATTGAAGGCTTTGGGCAATGTTCAGGAACCGGATCTTAAGAAAGACCTGGTTACACTGAACATGGTAAGAGACATTATCATCAGTGAAAATGCAGTTGAGTTTACCGTTGTGCTGACAACACCGGCCTGTCCGATGAAGGAGTTGATCAGAAGGGATTGTGAAAAGGCCATCCATGATCACATGGACGAAGGCCTAGAGGTCATCGTTAATTTTACTGCCAATACTAGTTCCATCAGGGTTGACCTCACGTCTGTATTGCCTGGAGTAAAGAATATCATCGCTGTAGTGAGCGGCAAAGGCGGTGTAGGCAAGTCTACCGTGGCGGCGAACCTTGCTCTTGCTTTGTCGCAACAAGGTGCCAAGGTGGGGCTGATGGATGCAGATATTTATGGGCCCAGTGTGCCCATCATGTTTGGTGTGCGCGGGCAAAGGCCTTTGATGGAAAATATCGAAGGAAAAGACAAGATTGTTCCTCTTGAACAGCATGGCATCAAGCTGATCAGCATCGGACTGCTGGTAGACGAAAAAAGTGCAGTGGTTTGGCGAGGGCCTATGGCCAGCAGTGCAATACGTCAGTTTGTAACTGATGTCCATTGGGGTGAACTGGATTACCTGGTCATCGACATGCCCCCCGGCACTGGAGATATTCACCTGACACTGGTACAAACCATCCCGGTTACAGGGGCTGTTGTTGTTACTACGCCTCAGGAAGTTGCCTTATCAGATGCCAAAAAGGCCATTTCCATGTTCTCGCAGGCCCAAACAAAGGTTCCCATCATAGGATTGGTGGAAAACATGGCATGGTTTACCCCCGCAGAATTGCCGGACAGCAAGTATTATATTTTTGGAAAGGATGGCGGCAAGCACCTGGCTGATCAACTGGACATGAATTTCCTTGGACAAATACCACTGGTGCAAAGCATCAGGGAAGGTGGCGATAAAGGCGCACCAGCCATGCTGGGGGGTGATGCCCAAACCCAGGAGGCCTTTTCAGCATTCGCTGCTGAAACCATCAGGGCTATCGCAGTAGCCAATGCGAAATAACATGGTGTAATTGCTGTTGGAGGTTTTGCGGCAATTTTTTGCCTTTTATCCAATTGATATGGGCATGCTGCTATTTTGCAAGCTTTGCAGACTGCTCAGGGGCATTGAGTTTAAAACTCTGCCTTTTTTCATCGATTTTGATGTGAATGATATTGGTCTGCTCTGCCTTATAATCGTACATCAAGGTAGAAATCACTTCAATGGATTTGACTCCTGAAACTTTTGTGGCATTGTAATACACCCAAACCACTTCTTTCTCGATCTCGTATCCCAGGAAACTGAGTTGTCTTGGCTTTCCATTGATGATTGCCTGTACATGCTTGCTGAAATAGTTGTTGATGGCTTCTCCGGTGGATTTTTTTTCTCCGGATATGATATCAAATTTCTTTCCGGTAGACTTTCTCAGGGCCTCTTCAAGGTCATCTGGGAAAAATTTGGTTGCAATACCCAGCTCTTTTGTTTTGCTGCTGTATTCCACTTCTGTAATGGAAACAAAAAAGGGGTGGCTGCTCCCCATTAAGAAAGGGATAGCCAACATTGAAAAAAAATATGCCAATCTTTTCATCTTCCACAAAAGTCTGATTATTTTCAGTCTTTCTGCACATGAAGGATTTTATATTTTATTTTAAGATTGGCTGGTCTCATATCATGAGCTTGGATGCAACAGACCACCTGTTTTTTATAACAGTATTGGCCATCATCTATACTGTTGCTGATTGGAAGAAGGTCCTGGTCCTGGTTACCGCATTTACTGTTGGACACGCCCTCACCTTGTTCATGAGTGTCCTCAACATGATCAATGTGAAGAGTGAGATGGTTGAATTTTTGATTCCCTGTACAATCCTGATCACGGCAATGATGAATTTGTTCATGCAAAAGCAACAGTCAGTCAGTCATACAATTCAGTATGCCATTGCCCTGGGATTTGGCCTGATTCATGGCCTTGGCTATGCCAATTATATCCGTATGATGTTGTCAGCAGATCAGCAATTGGTCTGGGGGCTTTTCAGCTTCAATCTTGGACTTGAAGCTGGGCAAATTGTTGTGGTTGGCCTTGTGCTATTGACCGTATGGGGGTCGTCAAGGATACATGCCAACGCCCATCGGCGCTGGGTAATCTTTGTTTCATCTTTTGTTTTGCTCTTTGCTCTGAAGCTTGCCATTGAAAGATTTCCATTTTAACAAAGCATCCTGTTATTGCTTTACCATGGTAAAATAGCCACTATTGTTCCGCCAGTGAATTTTGCTTCTGTTGTCAAACAATGCACCATACAGCCCGTCAGCAACAATGTCAACGTCGCCATCCTTGTCCAGGTCAAAAAGGCGAACCCATTTTATCCAGGTGTTCAATCCTTTTTCTTCACTGTTGTTGAAATAATCTCTGGTAGCGTTCACGAAAGATTTGGCCCTGTTTAAATAAAGCCTTAACGCATACCCCTGATAAACGTCCTTGTGGTTCATTGCGAGGATGTCTATTTTTCCATCTCCATCAAAATCCATGAATGCAAGGTCTATCAGGCCCAAGCCGGGTTCTATGGGGATATTGATGGCTGAAGCTCTGTTGAATGTACCAGCGTTATTGAGGATCAACCTGAGTTTTTCCTTGCCACCCAGCAAGAGATCGAGCAACCCATCATTGTTCATGTCAAAGAGCTCAACAGCGTAGTAGTTGTCATCATTTGTGATGGTAAATCCCTTGAAAATCTGGTTGCTCAATTTGAAGTTTCTGTTTCCTCGGTTGATGTATGCGGTAGGGTGGATGGGTACAGCCTTGCTTCCCCCTGAGTAAGCGATGATATCAATCAGCCCATCTCCATTGATATCGCCGGTGGTACCTCCCTGAAAGTAACCGAGGTCTAAGCTGAGATTTTGATACGTTTTATCTTTGGGATAGAAGATGCTGATAGAATCTCCGGGAAAGGGGTCGCCGTCAAAACCAGTTGAAAAGAGCACGACTTCCTTGCTTCCGTCATTATCAAGGTCCGACAATACAATTTTCCTCACTTCGGTTAATCCCAATTGTACGGTATACCTGGTGGAATCAGCTTCGTATTCCGTAAACAGGTTCAGCCCCTTTGCGTTGGTGGGCCATGGATTTCTATAGAAAAATGCCCAGAGGTCTTTTTTGCCATCACCGGTTAGATCTGTGTAGACATAGGCCCCAGGACTTTGCCAATAGTAAGTCTTGCTGGCGCTCCAGGTATGCTGATTGGTATAATTGAAGGGGATGAATTGCTGCGCGGCGGTCAACTCAAATCCACTATAAAGGGAGAACTGTAAGTCGAACAAGCTGGAAAAGGACTTGTTGGTGTTGTGCCAAGAGGTTGTTTTATTGATCGGCGAAACGGAGTCCAGGATTGCAGTGGAATATACAATGGTACCCTCTGGTTTTGGGACGCGGTTTGGTATTGAATCAACCGCTGTTTTTTTGCATCCCATCATCAGAAAAACAGTGATTAAAAGTATATATTGCAGGAGAAAACAATGAAAAGCTGCTCTTTTGGTTACTGAAGTCATAGGAATTGATTTAAGTTGATAGATTGACATAATACTGATTCAAACCTATCCTTAATACAAAGCCTGAATTATGATTTCAATGCCATCATACCAAATATGCAGCGTATTATTTTTAAATGATGATAATTGGTAAAATGTAAATTCACAATCATGAGTAAATCCATTTTTATTGCCCTGTTCCTGACGTTATCGTTGGGCACTTCCCAGGCACAACCCTTGCGCAATGCTGGTTCAAACCATGGAAACAGGTTTGAACAACTTGATTATCTGCTACAGGATCCTAACGAATACAGGACTGCCAGTGGTGCCCCAGGACCAAAGTACTGGCAGCAACGGGCTGACTATGATATCAATGTTGATATCAATGAGGAAAGCAATGTATTGACAGGGGCTGAAACGGTTACCTACTTCAACAATTCTCCGGATATCCTCACCTATATCTGGTTGCAGGTAGACGAGAATTTTCATCACCCCAACAGTGATAACAATTATGACAAGCCTTCAAGCATGAGCACAAGGCTTACGCACCAGCAGTTGTTGCAGATGAATCCCAAAGAATACCTGAATGGCTATGGCGTGAACATCACTGCATTGACAGATGCCACTGGCCGGCCCCTCAGCTACACGGTTAACCAAACCATGATGCGGGTTGAAATGCCTATTCCTTTGAAGCCAGGTCAGAAATTTGTTTTCAAATGCAATTGGAATTATAAAATTCCTGATAAGCTTACCCGATATGGAAGGGGCGGTTATGAGTATTTTGCGGAGGATGACAACAACCTTTATTCCATTGCACAATGGTTCCCACGCTTGGCTGTCTACAGCGATTTTCAAGGCTGGCAGAACATGCAATTCAGCGGTGGTGCCGAGTTTGCACTGACTTTCGGAAACTATAAGGTGAATATCACCGTTCCTGAAGATCATATTGTTGCTGCCACAGGTGAATGTAAAAACCTTGCCGCTGTATTGTCTCCTGCACAGATGGCACGCTGGCAGCAAGCCCAAACGGCCACTGAACCCATTGAAGTGGTAACCCTGGCTGAAGCCATTGAAAATGCTAAGGATAAATCCAAAGGAAAGAAGACCTGGAATTATGAGGCCATCAATGTTCGCGACTTTGCGTTCAACTCATCCCGCCGCCTTGTCTGGGATGCCATGGCCGCCGATGTTGAAGGTAAGAAAGTGATGTGCATGAGCTATTATGGAAAGGAAGCCTATCCAATCTATAAAAAATATTCAACCAAGGCTGTTTACCATACCATCAAGACCTATTCAAAATTCACCATTGCCTATCCTTATCCGGTGGCCATTTCTGTGGAGGCTTCTATTGGAATGGAATACCCCATGATTGCCATGAACTATGGCAGGGCTGAAAAAGATGGCACCTACAGTGAGGCCACAAAATATGGCGCAATTGGTGTAATCATTCATGAAGTGGGGCACAATTTCTTCCCCATGATCATCAACTCAGATGAAAGGCAATACTGGTGGATGGATGAAGGCTTGAATACCTTTGTGCAGTTCCTGACAGAGCAGGAGTTTGACAACAACTACCCTTCACGCCGTGGTCCTGCACACCTTATTGCTGACTACATGAAGCTTCCCAAAGACATGCTGGAGCCCATCATGACCAAGGGCGATAATGTCGCCAGCGTTGGGTCAAATGCCTATGCAAAGGCAGCTACAGGGTTGAACATCCTGCGTGAAACCATCATGGGAAGAGAGTTGTTTGATTATGCTTTCAAGGAGTATGCAAGGAGATGGGCCTTCAAGCACCCAACACCCAATGACCTGTTCAGGACGCTGGAAGATGCCAGTGCTGTAGACCTGGATTGGTTCTGGAGAGGTTGGTATTATGGCACTGAGCCTGTAGATATTTCAATTGATTCAGTAAAATGGTTCAGGTTGGATGCCAACAAAAACATGGCTTCCATGAAGGCGCCTGAATTTGAAACCATCAGCAAGGTCAGGAACCGCGAAGACAAGAATCTGATTTATTATACCAACACTGATACAACCCTTCGCGATTACTATTATTACAACAGGGGTGCTGATGTAAAAATGTTTCAAGACATGGCACAACAGCAACTTGATGCACAAAAAGACAATGCCAATTATGCTGCCTGGGAAGACAAGCATTTCTATGAGCTGCAATTCAGTAACAAAGGCGGAATGGTCATGCCCATTATTGTTGAATGGACGTTCAAGGATGGCAGCAAGGAAGTGGACAGGATTCCTGTTGGTATCTGGAAATTGAATGAAGAAAAAGTGACCAAGTTGTTTGTTAAGAACAAGGAAGTTGTTGGCATCAAACTGGATCCAATGCGCGAAACCGCCGACATCAATGAGTCCAATGGCATGTGGCCTGTGAGGGAGATGCCCAGCAGGTTCCAGTTGTTCAAGGGAGCTTCTGCCATCAGCGGTTTGGGCGCACCAAGGGGTGGCGGTCCATCAACCAATGCCATGCAGAAAGCAAAAAAATAGATTAATCTAACCAGGAATTGAATTCTTCCTGCGTCACGAGGCCTTGTTTTCTTTTAACCTCTTTACCATTTTTGTAGAGGATAAAAGTTGGCAAGGCCTCTACTTTTAGGGATTTCATGAGGGCGGTTTCAATGCCTCCGTCCATTTTTACCAGGGTGAGTTTTTTACTGTTCTGTTTCATGAACGCCTCAAGTACAGGTTCCATCTTTTTGCAGGGAGGGCACCATTCTGCGCCAAAATCAACCAGCACAATATTGGTGCTCCTGACCTGTCCTTCGTAGGAAGCCATGCTGGTTTGTTTGGCATTGGGATCAACGCCTACCAAGGGTTTGCCTTCTCTTTTCCAGGCATTGATGCCTCCTTCCAGGTTGGTAACGGTGTACCCCTTTGCGCGCAAGACTTCAGCAGCTGCACCACTTCTTCCACCACTCAGGCAATAGATGTAAACATGTTTATTCTTGTCGAGATGGGATGTTCTGTCGTTGAACTCGTTTTTATCAAGCCAGTTGGCTTGCAAGGCGTTGTTGATATGACCGCTCTTGTATTCATCAGCAGTCCTGACATCAAGTACCTGAATCTTTCCTGCACCGATAGCTTTTGAAAAAGCTTCAGGATTGATGGCCGTCTGTTGGCCATTGAGCGAACAGGCCGTGATCATGAGCAGCAAAGCGGAGATGAAGTATTTCATGCTAGTATTTTTACAAAAGTAGAGAATTGCTTTAACTTGCCTGCATGTCTGATGCCAAACTCATCATGTTCGACAACCGCCTCAAGAAGGTTTACAGGATTTTGCAAAAGCAGGCAAAACAGCTTGGCGTTTCCTGCTATCGGTTATATGACCGTGATTTGCCTGAGTTTCCCCTGATCATTGATGTCTATGGGGAGAATATTTTGGTAACGGAATACAGGAGCAACCACCGGCTTTCTGAGGAAGATTATGACCGTTGGCTGGAAGACAGTCTAGAGATAGTCAGGCATGTACTGGCCAAAACGGAAGACCAGGTTTACCTCAAAGAGCGAAAAAGAAAAGAGAGCCGGCAAGACCAGTACCAAAAAACAGACGATCGGAAAGAATTTATTGAAGTGGAGGAAGGTGGATTAAAGTTCCTGGTCAACCTCACTGATTATTTGGATACAGGGTTGTTCATTGATCACCGCATCACCAGGGATATGTTCAGGAAAACATCTGCAGGCAAGCGGGTCTTGAACTTGTTCTGTTACACCGGATCATTCTCCGTTTATGCAGCTGCGGGAGGTGCAAAAAGCATTGTTTCCGCAGATCTCTCCAATACTTATTTGGAATGGGCACGGAACAATATGGAACTGAATGGTTTTTCAGGTCAACAATTCAGCTACGAAAGGGTAGATGTGCTGCAATATTTGCCCACACTTGAAAAAGAAAGTTTTGATTTGATTGTGCTCGACCCTCCCACATTCAGCAACAGCAAATCAATGAAGGATGTGCTTGATATTCAGCCGATGCATGTCGAAATGATCAATGAATGCCTGAGGGTGCTGTCACCAGGTGGAGTACTGTATTTCAGTACCAATGCCAGAAAGTTTGAACTGGATGAGGAAGGAATCAACGGAACAGTCAAAAACATCACCACCGCAACTACTCCATTTGATTTCAAAGGGAAGTTGTTGCGGTGGTGCTATATGATCACCAAAGAAGTTTAGTTTACAATCTCAACGATCTCCACTTCAAAAGTGAGGTCTTTCCCTGCAAGGAAATGGTTGGCATCCATGACAATCACCTCTTCTTTCACTTCCATCACTACAACAGGAACAGGCTGTCCGTATTGGTTTTGAAGTTTCAGCTTCATACCAACTTCAACTGTCATTCCTTCCGGAATATTGGATGATGGAAATTCAATGATGGCAGTCGGATCTTTTTGACCATAGCCATGATCTGGATCGATCAAAATGGTTTTCTTTTCACCAACAGCCATGCCAACAACGCCGGCATCAAAGCCTGCAATCATTTGGCCTGCACCAACGGTAAATTCCAATGGGGCACGGCCTACTGAACTGTCGAACTGTGATCCGTCTTCCAATGTGCCAGTGTAATGAACTCTTACTACGTCTCCGCTTTTAACTTGCATAATTTGTTTTTTAAATGTTCCATTTCAACTGGGGAACCTGCCTGCAAATGACAAAACAAGTCATTGGGCGCTGGATGTTTCAGCAGAAATAATTCGGCAAAACTACCTTTATTCTTTTATTTTTATTGAAATAAAGCCCTAAAACAATGAGAAAGTTTACCATACTGATCTTGCTGACTTTCACCACGCTTTTTTCAACAGCTCAAACTGCTCCAGGGTTGATCCAGCCCGGTGCAGCCAACCTGGATCAATACCTTCCATTGTTGAAAGGAAAGCGGGTAGGGTTATTTGCCAACCAAACATCCATGGTTGGGGATCAGCACCTGGTCGATCTGTTGATGGGTAAAGGCATTAAAGTGCAGCTCATTTTTGGACCAGAGCATGGATTTCGGGGTACGGCTGATGCTGGTGAAAAAGTTGGCAATTATGTGGATGAAAAAACAGGCATTCCTGTGGTTTCACTCTATGGCCCCAAGCGCGGTCCTTCAAAAGAGGATCTTGAAAACATTGACCTATTGCTGTTTGATATCCAGGATGTGGGTGTTCGTTTTTATACGTTTATTTCTTCCCTTGAGGCCTATATGGAAGCTGCATTTATCAACGGGAAACCATTGATCGTGCTCGATCGCCCCAATCCAAATATTCATTATGTGGATGGGCCTGTGCTGGATACTGCTTTTCGTTCATTTGTTGGTATGCAACCAGTGCCTGTTGTTTATGGCATGTCAATTGGTGAATATGCACAAATGCTTGTCGGTGAAAAATGGTTGAAACCCGCTGCTATAAAAGCCTACAGCCAAATGAAAGGGGAGAGAAAGCAACCCATGAAAATCATACCCTGCAAGAACTATTCAAGGGCAAGCGTGTACGATCTTCCCATCAAACCATCTCCGAATCTACCCAATCTATCTTCGATTTATTGGTATCCTTCCACCTGTTTTTTTGAAGGGACAGTATTGAGTGAAGGGCGCGGTACCATTGCTCCCTTTCAGATTTTTGGTCATCCCTCATTGCCGTCAAGCATGTATGCATTTACTCCCAAAGCAATGTCTGGAGCCAATGCACCGAAGTTAAAGGATCAGCTTTGTTATGGTTGGAATGTTTCCGGTGATGCATCCTCCATCAGGGCAACACTCAATAACCAGTTGAATCTTTCTTATCTCATCGAAGCCTACAGACTGTTTCCGGAGAAGGAAAAGTTTTTTATCCTTCCAAAATCAGGTGATTCCCGGGCCTCTTTCTTCAACAAGCTTGCAGGAAATGCAACATTGATGGAGCAGCTTAAAACAGGGATTTCTGAGGAAACCATCAGGAAAAGTTGGGCTCCGGGTTTGTTGGCATTTAATAAAATCAGGGCCAAGTATCTGATCTACAAATAGCCATGATTGTAGCGTATTTTAAGCCAACTATCATCAATCCCTTAACTTATCAATTACCTTTGCAGCAATATGGATTTGAAGCATTGTAGGATTGTTTTCTTGGGCACACCAGATTTTGCTGTTGCCATACTCAAGAAGTTGGTGACTGAGGGTTGTCAGGTTGTTGGTGTCGTCACCGCTCCCGACAAACCAGCTGGAAGGGGAATGCAGATGTCTCAGAGTGCTGTCAAAAAATTTGCAATTGAAAAAGGGCTGAACGTGCTTCAACCAATCAAGTTGAAAGATCCCGAATTTATTACAGCTTTAGAGGAATTGAAAGCGGATGTGCAGGTGGTTGTTGCTTTCAGAATGCTTCCTGAAATCGTCTGGAACATGCCTCCCATGGGCACCATCAACCTGCATGCATCCTTGCTGCCCAACTACAGGGGGGCAGCACCCATCAATTGGGCCATCATCAATGGGGAAAAGGAAACGGGTCTTACAACGTTCCGGCTTCAGCATGCAATCGATACAGGAGATGTGTTGATGCAAGAAAAGATACAGATACGGGAAGATGAAACTGCAGGTGAGTTGCATGATGAGATGATGGCATTGGGTGCTGAGCTCGTTTATTCAACACTTGATCAATGTTGCACAGGTAAATTGGTTCCCACTCCACAAGCCGCTATCGCAGCTGCAGAGGAATTGCCATCAGCCCCCAAAATCCATACCGACACCTGCAAGATTGACTGGAACAAAACTGCGCAACAAGTCTACAACCTGGTCCGTGGATTGTCGCCTTACCCAGGATGTTTTACTTTCCTTGATGGAAAGATGATGAAAGTGTATAAAGTCTCCTTCGAAACCATTTCAACTGGTACCCTTCCTGGGGAGTACCGTACAGATGGAAAGTCATTCCTCCGGTTTGCTGCAGCTGATGGATGGCTGTCCATAACTGAATTGCAGCTTGAAGGAAAGAAGCGGATGGATATTGCCTCTTTTCTGAGAGGCCATCGCTTCAGATGATATTTTTATCCATTTACCTCGGTTCATATCCCTTGCTCCACAGAGGCTCGTGCAGAAGTTTACCTATTTTTGTTTTAAACTGAACATATGTCCATTGCAGAGCGGTTCATGCGATACGTTGCCATCGATACACAGAGTGATCCTGAGAGCAATTCATTTCCTTCCACTGAAAAGCAGAAAGATTTATCATCCTTGCTGGCCGAGGAGCTGGTTCAAATGGGGATTGCAGATGCCCACATGGATGAATGGGGATATGTATACGCGACCATTCCATCCAATACCGAGAAGGACGTCCCTGTGATTTGTTTTTGCTCTCATGTGGATACTGCACCTGATTGCAGCGGCAGTAATGTCAAGCCTATATTGCACCAGCAATATGCAGGACAGGATATCATTCTGCCAGATGACCCTACCCAGGTCATTACCACCAAAGAGCATCCTTATCTGCTTCAGAAGATAGGAGATGATATCATTACTGCAAGCGGTCTTACACTGCTTGGCGCCGATGACAAGGCAGGCGTTGCCATCATCATGGAGCTTGCTCGTCGTTTGGTCAATGATCCATCCATCCAACACGGCAAGCTGAAAATATTGTTTACGCCAGACGAAGAAGTGGGCAGGGGTGTAGAACATGTAGATATGCAAAAGCTTGGGGCAGATTTCGGCTATACGCTGGATGGCAGTGAATTGGGTTCATTGGAGTTTGAAACTTTTTCTGCTGACGGTGTTGAAATCATCATCAATGGGATCATCGCCCATCCGGGCAGTGCAAAGGGTAAGATGGTGAACGCCATCAAGATAGCGGCAGATTTTGTGGCTGCATTGCCCAAGGATACCATGGCGCCAGAGGTTACTGAAGGAAGGCAGGGTTTTTTTCATCCAACGGATATCAGGGGAGGGGCAGAATCTGCTTCAATAAAATTCATCATCCGGGATTTTGAAACTGCTAAGCTTGCGGAACATGAGGCCTTATTGGAAGACATTCTCAAGGGCGTGATGGCCCATTACCCCGGTGCCACCTATCATTATAAAGTAAAGGAACAATACCGCAACATGCGGGAAGTTCTTGATCAACATCCGGATGTTGTTCAGCACGCAGCAGATGCCATCAGGGAATGTGGATTGACACCATTGTCTCATCCTGTGCGAGGCGGAACTGATGGATCAAGGCTTTCTTTCATGGGGCTTCCTTGTCCCAATATATTTACCGGTGAAATGGCGCTTCATTCGAAACATGAGTTTGTGAGTGTGCAAGACATGGAAAAAGCTGTTGATGTGCTGGTAAAGCTTGTAGAGCGGTGGGAGCTTTATGCGGGCCAGCCAACTTTACCAACTTCTTAATAAATAAAGTTGCATCTTCATGACGCCATCTGGCATTCTGATTTTCAATAATTTTGTTCAAACAGTATTTATGTCAATCAACTTTCTTCAGATCACTACAGGAGCTCCGGTTGATCCTGCCGCCACGGCAAAAACATCAAGCCCCATGCACCTTTGGGATGTTTTGCAATCTGGCGGTGCGATCATGATTCCATTGGCGTTTCTCTTCGTGCTTGCTTTATTCTTTTTCTTTGAAAGGTATATCGCCATCAGGAAAGCAGGAAAAATTGATGAAAATTTTATGCGCATCATCCGTGACCATATTGTCAACGGAAACATTTCCGCAGCAAGGGCCATGACCAAAAACACCAATAATCCTGTTGCACGCATCATCGATAAAGGGATACAACGCATCGGCAAACCCATTGATGCCATTGAAAGAAGCATGGAGAGTATCGCAAGGCTTGAAATGTATAACCTGGAGCGAAACCTCAGTGTATTGGGTGTGATTTCACGGACGGCTCCCATCTTTGGATTTGTGGGCACCCTGGCGGGTTTGATGCAGCTTTTTTTTGACATCAATACCACTGGTGAATTTGTTTTAAATACCATTGCAGGCGGATTGTATGTTAAGCTGGTTACTTCGATTTCTGGCTTGATCATTGGATTGATTTCTTTTTTGGGTTTCAGTTTTCTGCATACCCAAATTGATAAAACAGCGAACAGGATGGAAGTAGCGGCTGCAGATTTTCTTGATATCCTCCAGGAGCCAACCAAATAATTCAATCGGTCATGCAAATCAGAAAAACATACCGTGGCGAAGCAGAGGTTTTCACAGAAGCCCTGAATGATATATTGTTCATTCTGCTGATGTTCTTTTTGATTGTGGCTACCTTGGCCAATCCCAATGTAATCAAACTTTCTCAACCCAAATCACAAGGTGATACCAAGGCCAAGCAAACAGTGGTGGTCTCCATTGATGCCAACAAGCAATTCTATGTGGGAACCACTCCAGTAAGTTTGGATTCATTGAAGGCTGCACTGTTGCCCATCATTTCAAAAGAAAAGACGGAACTACCAACAATTGTAATCAATGCTGACAAGACGGTTGAGATTGATCTTGTAGTAGGTGTAATGCGGGTTGCAAAAGAGCTTGGCGCAAAAACCGTGCTCTCTACTGAGAAACAATAAGTCAAAGCGAAGCGCCTGTTCTTCTTCCAAAAACAATTCTTTCTTTTTCCTGAAAATCCTTTTTTACAGTAATATTTTCAAATCCATTTTCCTCCAGCAGGGCTGCTACTTCCTGTGCGTACAATTCATGGGTTTCAAAGAATAGCATGCCACCCCTGAGCAAATGGTGGTCAGAAAATGCAAGGATGGCCTTGTAGAATTGCAGTGGATCGTTGTTGGTGACAAAAAGTGCTGCATGGGGTTCATGATCAAGTACACGATCATCCATGTCCGATTTATCTTCAGTAGGAATATACGGTGGATTACTGATGATGAGGTCAAATGCAGGCAGATGATCAGTTTTGGCTTCTTTAAGGATGTCTGACTCGACAAAATGAATTTCTGTGTCTAAGAGTACGGCATTCGTTCTCGCTATTGCAAGGGCTCCATTGCTTTTGTCTAAAGCCCAAACATTCCAATGGGGGAAATATTTTTTCAACGCAATGGCGATGCATCCACTGCCCGTACCAATGTCAGCTATTTTGAACATGTAGTCTCTTTCAGCAGGAATGTCGGCATACATTTTTTTGACTTCCGTCACCAACTCTTCTGTTTCTGGCCTAGGAATCAGTACGTGTTCGTCTACCTGAAACCGCATACCACAGAACCATGCATGTCCGAGTACATATTGTGTTGGCCGTCCATTCAAGAGCGATTCCTTGCATTGGGTATATCGTTCAAGCTGTGTTTCGCTGAGCAATGCATCATGATGGATGATTCTTTTCGACCTGTCCCATCCTGTGATATCTTCCATGATGAGGTCGGCGATATTAGACGCCTCCCTGTTCTCATAAAGGGGCTGAATGGATTGTTGCAATTGATGGTATGCTTCTTTGATGCGCACGTTCCAAAAGTAAAACAATTAACTTTGCTGATACAATCCTTTAGGGGGCTATCAGCTGAAAAGTGATAAATCCTTTTTTTGGATGGCATACACCACAAAGAATGCGATGGAACTTGATCCAAATTATTATCAGACCATAGAGCAACATGCTTCAGCAGAATTTTCTGACAGGGGGAGCAAGTTTGTAGGCTTGGCTTATCCTGTTTCATCCATTGAGGAATTCAAGTCAGTGTTGAATCTTGTTAAAAAAGAACATCCCAAAGCTTCTCATCATTGTTTTGCCTACAGGATTGGTGCTGATGGCATGACCTATCGCGTGACGGACGCAGGTGAACCTTCAGAAACTGCTGGGAGGCCCATTTTGGGTCAGATTGACAGCAAGGGGCTGACCAATACCTGTGTAATCGTGGTGCGGTATTTTGGAGGAACCTTGCTGGGTGTGCCGGGACTGATCAATGCATACAAGAGCGCAGCTTCTATGGCATTGCAATTGACTCCGTTGATCAGAAAATCCGTTGAGATACCATACGAAATCCAATTTGATTATACAGTGAACAATGAGGTGTTAAAGGCGCTGCGGAGATTCAATTGCAGCATCCTGAGACAGGAGATGCAGCTGTTCTCCCTCTATGATATTGGGGTTCCTAAAATCCACGAAAATGAATGCAAAAGAATGTTGGAAGAAGTGCGTGGCCTGGTAATAAAAAAGAAAAGCGATTCATTGTGATGAATCGCTTGCTGTATTTACTTTATTATTTTATTTAGTGGTATTCATTTCTTCGTCAACCAAAACCCTTCCACAGTTTTCACATACAATGATTTTTTTGTGCTGGCGAATCTCGCTCTGGCGTTGAGGTGGAATAGCATTGAAGCAACCTCCACAGGCATCACGCACAACTGGAACCACTGCCAATCCATTGCGGAAGTTTTTCCTGATCCTGTCAAATGAAGTGAGGAGGCGTGGATCTACAGCAGCACGGGCCTTTTCAGAAACAGCCCTGCATTCTTTTTCCTCTTTCTCTGTTTCAGCAATGATTTTGTCAAGTTCACCCTTTTTTACCTTAAGGTTTCCTTCTTTTGTTGCAATGTTCTTTTTGGCGGCATCAAGGATTCTTGCCTTGTCAGCAATTTCCTCGTTTGCATCCTTGATATGACGCTCAGCAAGTTTCATGTCGAGTGTTTGGTTCTCGATTTCCTTGTTGATGGCTTCGTATTCGCGGTTGTTTTTTACATTGTCACTTTGTTTCTCATATTTTTTGAGAAGCTCCTGTGATGTAGCAATCAACTCCTTTTTTTGCTCAATGAACTCATTGATGCCATTGATCTCTTCTTCAATCCTTGTTTCCCTGGCATGCAATCCCTGGATTTCGTCTTCAAGATCACGCACTTCAATGGGAAGTTCACCTTTAAGGATTGCAATCTCATCCAGTTTGCTTTCAACCTTTTGAAGATTGAGCAGGGAAGCGAGCTTTTCTTCTACTGAATATTCTTTTACAGTTGCCATAATGAGTTATAAAAAATAGTTGACAGGATTGGTATATCTACCGGTTTTTAGGACGGCAAAGGTAGGGAATTTTTCTTTTATCACCCTTTCCAGAAGATCTGATGTGTATTGTTCGCTCTCAAAATGACCAATATCAGCCAAAAGCATTCGTCCTGCCGGAAGAAAAAAATCATGGTAGCCCAGGTCTCCGGTAAAATACAGATCGGCTTTTATAGCTAATGCATTGTTTATCAATGATTTGCCAGATCCTCCACAGAGGGCAACGGTTTTGATGGTCTTTCCCGTCAGAGGGCTATGCCTGATGGTACCGGTTTGGAAGATGGATTTTAGCAACTGCAATACATCTTTTTCAGCCAAAGGTTCTGGAAGGGTTCCGAAAGCCCCTGCACCCAATTCTTGGAAATAGTTTTCCAGTGGCAGGATATTGTAAGCAACGGTTTCGTAGGGATGTGCCGCCTTTAGGGCCATCATGACCTGCGTTTCGAGTTGTACAGGAAAAATGAATTCGAGCTTTTGCTCTTGCTCAAGATGCCTCAGGCCTTTGCTTCCAATGAAGGGGTTTGCCCCTTCCAATGCCTTAAAACTCCCTTCCCCCAAACTACTGAAGCTGCATTCTGCATACAAGCCTATGGCGCCAGCCCCTGCTTCGAAAACTGCGTTTTTTACTTTTTCAGCATGGGAGGAGGGTACATAGGTCGTCAATTGCCTGTGCGTTCCGGCCTTTGGGGAGAGCACCTGCAGATTTTTTAGTCCTATCCTGTTTGCAATTTCACCATTCACGCCCCAAATCACATTGTCGAGGTTGGTATGAATCGCGTATACATTGATTTCATGGTTGATACAGCGCAAGAGCATGCTGGTGACTGGATCCTTGGCATCGATTTTTTTGAGCCCTTTGAATATGGGTGGATGGTGGACAATGATCAGGTTGAACCCCTTTTCAAGCGCCTCATCAATCACTTCATCTGTAAGGTCAAGGGCGACGATTGCTCCGAGCGCAGCATTGGTGGAATTTCCACACACCAGTCCGCAATTGTCATACTCCTCCTGTAATTGAAGCGGGGCCAGTGTTTCTAAAAAGTTAATTATGTCAGCAATACGGTGCATTTATTTCCATTTGTTCAGGAATTGAAATTACTTTACTTTCTGAACAGCAAATCATTGAAGCATAGAATTTTATACTTTTTGGCGATTTTTCTATCTGGCCCTGTTTTCTCCCAGAAAATTGTCCACGACTGGGAGAATTATGTGGTTTCCTTGAATGGCAAACCGGTATCCATCAATGTAGACCTTGGATTGGCAGCCATTGCCCCTGTGCTGGAGGATTCTTTTGTCATCATCCTAAGGGTAAAAATGAACCAGTTGGATACCAGGGGGATGCCCACCGACGCTGAGGCTGAACAGTTGCTGAAGATGGAAGATGCCCTAGTAACGATGCTTGCAAGGCAATCTGGGGCTACCCTGGCTGGGCGTTTTACGCAGCGTGGCATTCGGGAATTTTATTTTTATGCTCCTGATACCCTTGGGTTTCGCAGGGGGGTAAACCAATCCATGCAACCCTTTTCTGAGCATGAATGGCTGAGCCAGGCCAAAAAAGACCCCAAATGGGAGAATTATTTCAGCGTATTATACCCAGGAAAATTGGATAAGTTTAGGATTGAGTGCCGGAGAAACCTGGCGGAGTTGTCAAGGGCTGGACTGATTAGGCAGGGACCCTTACTGGTTGATTACTTTTTTAAATTCCAGGAACTTGAAGCGATGAAAAAATTTCTTTCCTCACCTGAGATGACAGGATTTGAAATTATTTCCTACCCCAACAATGCCAATGGGGTTAAGCAGCCTTTTGGGTTGATCCTGAGAAAGAAAGTCGAGCCTGATTATCCCTGGATTGAAAGTCATTTGGTTCCCTTGTACAATATCGCAGCCAAAAATAATGGTGTTTTTGAGGGATGGCAAAGGGTACTCAAATAATTCATTATCAGCATTTTTTATAGAATCATCGTGCAATAAATTGGCAGGATAATCGTTTTAAGTTTTAAATAAACTGCCAAAAAGTATGAAAGGTTACAATAAATCTTTCCTGACATTGTTCCTTGCAACAATTCTGCTAACATTTGTATCATGTGAGAAGGTAAAGCAACAGGTAAAGGAAACTGTAGCAGAAGATTTGATTGTAACCATCATGACAAGTGGGAGATGGATAGTGGATGTTTTCAATGTTGCTGCTGTGGATGTGAAATCGGAGTTCACTGGATATGAGTTCCAGTTCCTCAAAGATGGTTCTGTTGAAGCCATCAAGTCGACCACCACGGTGAAAGGAACCTGGAAGAGTGACAAGACCGCCATGACCATTCAAGCCAGTTTTCCTCCTGGAAACACAAGCTTACTGCGATTGAATTATACCTGGAATATCACAAAATCGGGTGCCACTTTTGTTGAGGCCAGGAGTGAGCAAAATGGAGCAATTTCAACGATGAGGCTCATTAAAAAGTAAAACCCAGGAATCGTTGTAGCCTCGATTCAGCATCCTTTTGTTATTATCTAAAAAAATCAATTGGACCGAAAAATAAATAACAGTATTTATCATGGCCTTTGCAAACTAAAACTGCTTTGGCTTTCTGTTTTTTTGTTTTGTTTATCCTCACAATTACAGGCCCAATTGACTGCTTCTTTTTCTGTAAATATGCAATCAACTTGCTTGAAGGCAGGCGAGGGATTGGTGGTTAGATTTACCGATGAAACAACAGGTGGCGCACATACCAACGACTGGAGTTTTGGTGATGGCACGATCTCTAAAGCCTTAAACCCTGTTAAGACCTATACTTCTCCCGGTGTTTATTATGTCAATCTTACAACAAAGAATCCATCCAATGATGTTTCCGCAATTACCAAGCAAATCATCATTTACCCTGCTCCTGATGTAGTTTTTACTACAGATGTCAATTCAGGTTGTAGCCCGTTAAAAGTTAATTTAACTGACAAAACCGCTACGCCAGAAATCAAGGATCCAACAACAGGAGTCATATACAAGGACAGGATTGCAAGCTGGCAATGGGAATTCGGAGATGGAAACAACCGGGTAACTGGAGTGCCTTCAACCAGTCATACCTATACTTTGGCGGGGAACAGAAGAGTTATACTTACCCTGGGAACTGAATTCGGTTGTAAAACAACTGCTGAGTCAGCGGGCGATTTTATCAAGGTTATCGATAATGTGGTTGCTGATTTCTATATCCCACCTGCCAATTCCTGTAAGTACCCCATCACTGTACAAGCAGCAAATTTTTCTCCTACAGGTCTTTCCTACAAATGGGAGGTGACTGGAACCGGGCCTGCAGTGCTTACCAATAGTACTGATTTTGCACCATTGATTACTTTTGTTCAAGCGGGTAGTTATCGGGTTACATTAACCATTTCAACGCCCAATGGATGCAGTGATGTGTTGAACTATGATTACGTTTTACCTCCCAGCCAGGTGGTTAATGTATTCGCTGCACCTGACTCTGCCTGTGATAAAACAACAGTAAATTTTATCAACCAGTCCAACCCCGATCCCATAAATCAGGCCTGGTTTATCGATGGTGTTAAACAAGCGACAACCAAAGACCTGAGCTACCAGTTTCCTGCTCCAGGATCATACATGGTTAGGCTTGAATCCAACTTTGGAACATGTAACACATCATTTGAAAAAAGCATCAGGATCGACCCATTACCAGTTGCAGATTTTATCGAAGACCAGGTAGCCAGTTGCGAATATCCGCTCAAGGTGAGATTCAACAACAAGTCCTCTGGAAACACCACCAAGCTAATATGGAATTTTGGTGACGGCACTACATTGACAGAGCAGTCGCCATTTGCAGACACGGTAAAACACTCCTACAACAGTGCTGGCGTTTTTACGGTAGTGCTTACTGCTATAACGGCAAAAGGATGCTTTGTGAACATGGTTAAAAATAACCTCATTTCTATTCAGCCCCCCATCATTTTAAAAACCAACTTGCCCGATAGTGGATGTGCACCACTCACGGTTCGTCCAAGCGTAAAATTCAACATTGATGCTTTGATTATCTCCTGGAAATGGTCGGTCAAAGACAAAAAAGGTAAAATCATTTTTTCATCAATATTGAAAGATCCTGGCAGTATTGTTTTGACAGACAGTGGGAAATATGATATCATTGTTGATATCGTAAGCTCTACAGGCTGTAACAGGTCATATACCTGGGTTGTGAAAGTGGGGGAACTTCCAAAAGACTTTGATTTTTCAGCCGCGCCAGTTGATACATGTGCAAGCGTCCCTTTTAAATTCAATTACCTTGGTCCTGATGTTACTGGCTTTAAGTGGAAGTTTTCTAATGGGGACTCTGTTGACCAACGGGATTTTACAAAGAATTTCAAAAAAATTGATACGCTTGATGTAAAACTAACGGTGTACCAAAACGGATGTCCAAGGACCATTGAAAAGCCCAAGTATATCAAAGTACGTGGGGTAGTAGCTTTATTTTCAGTCTTAACTGACTGTGTGAAACCATTGGACAAAGTGATTACTGATGGTTCTTTAGGACTGGTTGACCAATGGGAATGGCAGTTTGGCGATGGTGGCACCCGGAATTATACCGTTAAAAAAGATACACTTCAGCATCGTTACGCAAAATCTGGGCCTTATACAGTAACCTTGAAGGTTTCTGGAGCAGGATGTACCTACATTGATTCCACTGTGGTTTACGCAACAAATGAAAATGGGATCAATTTTGAGTCGCTGCGTAAACCAGTCTGCATTGCGGATACTTTTCTTGTGTTGAACTCACTTGCAGAAAATGCCAGTATGATCAGGTCTTATGACTGGGATTATGGTTGTGGCTTCACAGGCCAAACATCAACTGCCAACCCGAAAGTCAATATTGCGGATCTCTGCAAATATCCAGGGAATGCCAAGCGGGGGTTATATACCATGCAGCTCAGGATTATAGACTTGAATGGTTGTGTGTACACCAGCCCTCAACAACAGTTCATGGTTGGTGGCCCAATTGCAGATTATATCAGCTTATCAGCCATTTCTGGTTGCGAAAACCTTCCTGTTTCATTCCAGGACAGGTCAAGCGGTGATGGGATAATTAAAGTCATGTCCCGTCTTTGGGATTTTGGTGATGGAAGTCCAATCGAAAATATTTTATCTGGCCCTGTTCAACACATCTTTACAAAGCCAGGCACATTCAATGTGAAACTTGTAATTGCTGATTCAATTGGTTGTTCCGCTATCACTGCCAAAACGGTTGTCAAGGTGTCACAATCCGGCGTTGATTTTTATCCACTGCAAAATGCAAGCTGTCTGAACAAAATCGTACAGTTGCAGGTGGTTTCTCCCACCAATTATATCAGTTTCAAATGGGACCTTGGAGATGGCAAAGTTTCATTCATTCCCAATCCAAGGGTATCCTATACCCAAATCGGCAGAAAAGATATCAGCCTGACTGTTGTTGATGGTTTCGGGTGCGAATCAACGGTAAGAAAGCCGCAATTGGTAGAAATTGATATGCCAGCTGCAGATATCAGCGTCTTGGAAGACTCTTCAAGTTGCCCTCCTTTTCCTGCTCAGTTTCTGTTCGGGGGTAAATTTGCAGAAAGCTATGAGTGGGATTTTGGCGATGGTTCAAGTTCATCGAATCCAAGCCCGGTCCATACATATTCAGATCCCGGCACCTATATTGCAAAGCTCAAAGTGATCAGCCCTGGAGGATGCGAAGCCAATTCAGCGTCAATCATCATTTATGTAGAGGGCCCTACTGGCACAGTTGATTACCCCAATGTGGCCTGTGAACCATATGATATGGTTTTTAATGTGGCATCGAAAAATGCAAAGTTTGTCACCATCGACTATGGCGATGGTTATTTGGCCGAGGATATATTTTTGGGATCTGGAAAATTCAATTATCGCTATGGTGATACAGGGATGTATACACCCAATATCTTTGTTTCTAATGGACTGGGGTGTAAATTGCTTTTGCCACAGGGAGGATCCATAAAAGCTGTTTCTATTCTCCCGGTATTCAAGGGAGATGTATTGTTTTATTGTGATCGGGGTGGTGTCAATTTCACAGACCTCAGTCTTTCCAACGATCAGCTGACAGAATGGAATTGGGATTTTGGTGATCTGGATAGCGGGCGTGGAAACCGACCCTATCATTTTTATGGATCTCCAGGGCTTTATCATGTGAAGATGACAGTTACCAGTTCCCTTGGTTGTGTTGATACCCTGACCCGTTTACAATATATCGACATACAGGCCAGGCCTGATATTGCAATGAATGTTTCAAAGGTCCCTGTCTGCGAGGAGGATATTATACAGTTCAGTGGTATTGAGGTGCCTCCCAACAATTCGCCTATTGTATCCTGGTTCTGGGATTTTACGAATGGCAACAGTGCAAGCGATCAAAACCCCGAAAAGCAGCTGTTCAGAAAAGCGGGGAATTATCCGGTCCGCATTCATGCCACCAATCAAAAAGGGTGCAGTGATACACTTATTCAAAATCTGGTGGTGCATCCTATTCCTTCATTGGATGCAGGACCGGATTCAATCCTTTGTCTGGGTAAACCTATCCAACTAAAACCCAAAGGAGCAGCCACGTATGAATGGTTTTCCGGTCCAACCCTAAGTTGCACCAATTGTGAACAACCATTTATCAATCCTGTTTCAGATGCCATTTATTTTGTCAAAGGAACCTCTGCCGTTGGTTGTTCCACAATTGATTCAATCAACATCAATGTGATTCAGCCCACTACTGTGGTGGCTCCAGCCGATACCTTGGTTTGTATTGGCGATGCCATACGATTGCAGGCAAGGGGTACCCTGCTGTATTCCTGGACACCCGCCAACGGCCTGAGCCGCACAGATATTGCTGGTCCTACAGTAAAGCCGATGCAAACCACAACATATACCGTTACGGGTAAGGATGCCTACAATTGTTTTGTTACCAAGGATGATGTAGTGGTAACTGTCATTCCATTACCAACCGTCAATGCCGGCAGGGACACCACCATCATGGCCGGTAATCCTCTCCAACTAAAGCCTGTTTATTCACCCGATGTGAGCCGTGTACAATGGGTTCCCGCCTTGTTCCTGAATTGCAGCGATTGCAAGACACCTGTCACGACTCCATCCTATTCTGCAACCTATACTTTGTTTGCTTACACTCCAGAAGGTTGCATGTCCAAGGATGTAATCAATGTATTTGCTTCATGCACAGGGGATAATCTTTTTATTCCCAATACATTTTCTCCCAATGGGGATGGTATCAATGAGGTTTTTTATCCCCGTGGAAGGGGCATAGAAAAGATCAGGTCGATGAAGATTTTCAGCAGGTGGGGACAATTGATCTACATCAAAGAAAACTTCCTCGCCAACGATCAGAATGCAGCTTGGAATGGAAAGCGCCAGGGGCAATTTGTTACCCCTGATGTTTATGTTTATATGATTGATTTGGTTTGTGAAAATGGCAATATCATCACATTGAAAGGAGATGTTACATTGATCAGATGATAAAACGCCATTACATTTTTTCATTTCGCTTTCTGGTTCATTTTGTCTCTTTCGTGATATTGAGCAATGTGGTGAAAGGCCAGGACCTTCATTTTTCACAGTTCTATGAAGCACCGCTCTTGCGCAATCCTGCACTGGCAGGGCTTTATGAAGGGGATGTGCGTATTCAAGGGGTCTACCGCAACCAGTGGAACAGTGTGGCATCCCCCTATCAAACAGGTTCTGTCAATGCGGAATACAAATTTCCAGTCGGCAAGGGGGAAGATTTTCTGACAGTTGGAGGTCAGGTACTATATGACAAGGCAGGAACAGTTCAATTGCAAACGGTGCACATGCTTCCCATGGTGAATTTTCACAAGTCTCTTAGCACCAACAAGGTTTCCTATTTATCCCTTGGGTTCATGGGGGGAGTGGTCAACCGCAGGCTTGACCGTTCAAGGGTAACCACCAACAGCCAGTATGATGGGTTTTATTACAATGGTTCCATTCCGGATGGTGAGACCTTTACTGGTGGGTACTCCTATGCGGATATGTCGGTGGGTTTGAGTTTCAATACCACCTTGGGTAGCAACGACCAACATTATATTTTTGGGGGATTGGCGTATCACCATTTCAACAAACCCATGAATTCATTTTATGGCAACATCGCACATTTGCCCAAATGGGTGGCTTCAGGAGGATTGAAACTCAATCTTGATGATGTTACCTACATCACCTTTCATGGCGATATAACCGATCAGAAGCCATTCAGGGAGATGATGGCGGGTGGTACCTTTTCAAAACGAATGGGAGACGAGTATGCTTCAACCACTTCGGTTCATGCCGGGATGTATTACCGTTACAATGATGCCATCGTTCCGGTGTTGAAGTTTGATGTCAACCAGCTTTCTATCGGTATCAGTTATGATATCAATATTTCAACCTTAGCTCCTGCCAGTCTCAATAGGGGAGGCTTTGAAATTTCGCTTGGTTACCTGGCCATCAAGCCCAAACATGCCGAAGTCATTCTTTGTCCCAAGTTTTGATCAATGGGCGGTCTTTTATTTCTTTAGACCAGCTACAATCTTTTTCCCGGCAAACAAAAAATACTGTTTCTCTGTTGTAAATTCGCAGGGTAAATTAATTTCATTAAAATAACAAGAAACAATGGCTATTCAACAAGGACAAATTGCTCCCGATTTCAGTCTTTTCAATACAGAAAAGAACAAGGTAAATCTCGCAGATTACAAAGGTAAAAACCTGGTAATCCTCTTCTTTCCACTGGCGTTTACCGGTGTTTGCACAACTGAACTCTGTTCAGTAAGAGACAACCTGAATGTTTATACATCACTCAATGCGGATGTTGTTGGCATTTCTGTAGATTCTCTTTTTAGTCTTGGTAAGTTCAAGGAAGAGCAACAGTACAATTTCCCCCTGCTCTCTGATTTTAACAAGGAAACCTCCCAGGCATACGGTGCTTTCTATGATGAATTTGTGCTCGACATGAAAGGGGTATCCCGCAGGGCTGCCTTTGTGGTTGACAAGGATGGCGTGGTTCAATATGCTGAAGTCCTTGAAAGCGCAGGCGATCTTCCCAACTTCGATGCCATCAAAGAAACCCTCTCTGGCCTGAACTGATCCTAAAGGACCTGCACAATAAGGAACTTGAGATAATTGGTGTTTTCCAATCCCCTGATGATGGGATGGTCGGCAGATTGTGATTGATATACCACCTGTCTCAAGTTTCTTTTTGCGTCCTTGGCCGCCATCTCAATGGTTTGATAAAATACATCCGGTTGTACGAGATTCGTGCAAGATGATGTCACCAGGAAACCTCCCGGCTTTAGGAGTTTCATTCCCCTGAGGTTGATTTCCTTGTATCCCCCAATGGCATTCTGCACATTCTCACGGCTTTTGGTAAATGAGGGAGGATCGAGCATCACAACATCCCATTTCTTGTCTTCCTTGCTCCACTGCTTTAATGCATCAAAGGCATTGATCGCCTGAAAACTGATGTTGTCAAGTTGGTTGAGGGCTGCATTTTCCCTGGCTTGTTCCACTGCATTTTCTGAGATGTCCAAGCCCAGGACATGTTTTGCGCCGTAGCTGGCTGCATGTATTTCAAAGGTGCCTGTATAGCAAAACGCACCCAACACATCAGCCCCCTTGACGATATGTTCGATGGCCCTCCGGTTATCCCTTTGGTCAAGAAAATAGCCTGTCTTCTGCCCCTTCTCTACATCTACCAGGAATTTCAGTCCATTTTCAACAATCGGAATCTTGGTATCAAATGGCTTGGAAAGAAATCCTTTTTTCTGCTCCATCCCTTCCATTTCCCTGACCCCAACATCATTTCGCTCGTAAATGCCTTTGGGGGAAAATATGTTTTCCAATGCTGCAACGATCTCATTTTTCCACTTGTCAATCCCCAATGCAATGGTTTGCAATACAAAATAGTCGTTGAACTTGTCGATAATCAACTGTGGCAATTCATCTGCTTCACCAAAAATCAACCTACAGTTTTCGGTATAGCCAATTTTTTTCCGGTACTCCCATGCTTCAAGGATTCTCCTGTGAAAGAAAGCAGCATTGATTTCCTCCGCCTTGTTTCTGGTGAGGAGCCTGATCGGAATCCTTGAAACAGGGTTGAAATACCCCCTTCCCACGAATTTGTGGTCGTAGGTATATACGTCAGCAATGTCTCCTGCCACCAGCTCATCATCCATCAAATCGATCTCATTGGAAAATATCCATGGATGTCCACTCACTACCCTGTTGCTGATTTTTCTATTTAAAACCACTTTCTTCATGCTGCAAAGGTAAACTTTCGTGGAAAAGGCAGAAATTTGCATTTCTCAGGTAGAAAACGCGACAATTTGGCTTGTCGGCAGAAGATGGCAAGCCATTTGAGCAGTATTAATTGCAAATCAAATACCATGGAAGAAAAAGAAATGACGCAAAATGAAGAACAGGTTCCTGCTGAAAATAATGAAACTGAAGCGAAGGAAACCATCAGCGAAATCGATCAGCTGAAGATGGATGTGGAAGAGCAAAAGGAAAAATTCATTCGACTGTATGCTGAGTTTGATAATTTCAAGCGCAGGAACGCAAAGGAGCGGGTTGAGCTGATCCAGACTGCGGGAAGGGATGTGATCCAGTCGATGCTGGAAGTGATGGATGACTGCGACAGGGCAGAAAAACAGCTTCAGACCAGCGAGGACCTGCAACAAATCAGGCAGGGCATACAACTTGTATTTACCAAATTCAGGAATACCCTCCAGGCAAAGGGTGTCAAGGAAATGAAAAGCATTGGAGAAGAATTCAACCCAGACATTCATGAAGCCATCACTGAAATTCCGGTTAATGATCCTGCAATGGTCGGTAAAGTGGTTGATGAAGTAGAGAAGGGCTACACCCTCAACGATAAAATCATCAGGTATTCAAAGGTGGTTGTAGGAAAATAAATGGCTTTGTCCAATTAAACAGCAGATATGTCCAAACGTGATTATTACGAAATACTGGGGGTGACCAAGTCCTCTTCAGCAGATGAGATCAAGAAAGCCTACCGCAAGGTGGCTATGCAGTACCATCCTGACAGGAATCCTGGCGACAAGGCCGCTGAGGAGAAATTCAAGGAAGCCGCTGAGGCTTACGAGGTACTCAGTGACCAGGAAAAGAGAGCCCAGTATGACCGGTATGGCCATGCCGGAATGAACAGCCGTGGCGGAGGTTTTGGTGGTGGACAGGGCATGAACATGGATGACATCTTCAGCAATTTTGGGGATATTTTCGGTGACGATATTTTCGGCAGTTTTTTTGGCGGAGGCGGTGGCCGTCAACGGGGCGGTGGCGGTAGGGCCAGGGGAACACGTGGTAGCAATCTTCGCATCAAGTTGAAGATGAATTATGAGGAGATTGCCAAGGGTGCCAACAAGACGGTCAAGGTTAAAAAATATACCGGATGCACCAGCTGTGGAGGTTCTGGCGCGAAAGACAAAAATGCCGTTCAGACCTGTGGAACCTGCGGCGGAAGCGGACAGGTGAGAAAGGTTACCAATACTTTCTTGGGGCAGATGCAAACAGTGGGTACATGCACAACCTGTAACGGTGAAGGATCAACCATCACCAGCAAGTGTACTTCTTGTAAAGGAGAGGGCCGTGTATATACGGAAGAAACGATCTCCATTGATATCCCGGCAGGTGTTCAGGATGGCATGCAGTTGAGTTTGAGTGGAAAAGGAAACGCTGGTGAACGTGGCGGCGCGGCAGGCGAC
This sequence comes from Chitinophagaceae bacterium, assembly GCA_044341875.1. Classification (GTDB taxonomy): domain Bacteria; phylum Bacteroidota; class Bacteroidia; order Chitinophagales; family Chitinophagaceae; genus Pollutibacter. The sequence continues at coordinate 47,009 of JBIIQT010000007.1, forward strand.
TTGATTGTTTTGATTGAAGAGGAGCCGCATGCAGAATTGCAGCGCGATAACCTCAATGTGATATACGACATGCACATCAGTTTTCCTGATGCTGTGTTTGGCGCTAATCTTGAAGTGCCTACCATTGATGGAAGGGCCAAAATCAAGATTCCACCCGGTACACAAGGAGGAAAAATTTTCAGGTTGAAAGGAAAGGGTTTTCCTTCCATCAATTCATATGAAAAGGGAGACCAGTTGATCCATGTCAATGTATGGATACCCCAAGAGCTTTCCTCGGAAGAAAAAGAAATGGTGGAGAAGATGCGAGATGCCAAAAACTTTCAGCCCCAACCGGATAAAAGCGAGAAAAGCTTTTTCTCTAAGGTCAAGGAAATGTTCGGATCATAAGTTTCATAAAACTCATTCTTTGATCTGCATGATCTGATCAATGTTCCTGCCATATCCATTGTAGTCGAGGCCATAGCCGACCACAAAAAGATTGGGGATCTCAAATCCCATATAATCAATTTGGATGGGGAATTTTGTAGCCTCTTTTTTGTGCAGCAAAGCACAAATTTTCAATGAGCGGGGTTGCTGGTGCATCAACTGGGGAAGAAATTCCGAAAGTGTTTTTCCAGTGTCAACGATGTCTTCCACGATGATGACATCCCTTTCAAAAACATCGGACTCAAGACCGATGGCTGTAATCACTGATCCTGAAGACTTGGTTCCTTTGTATGAAGCAAGTTTGATGAAGCTGATTTCTGCCGGGATTTCTATCTTCTTGAACAAGTCTGAAGCAAACATGAACGATCCGTTCAGTATGGCGATAAAGAGTGGTTTTTTGCCATCATAGTCAGCATTGATTGTTGCTGCCATTTTTTCAATCGCTGCATTAATATCTGCCTTGCTCAAGTAAGGCACAAACATTTTATCCAATACCTGTTTTTCCATCTTATTTTTTTGGGATCTTGATTTTTTGACCAACCTGCAAGGCTTCCTTTTTCAAGTGGTTGATTTTTTTGAGGGCCTCCACGGTGGTACCATATTTTTTAGAGAGGCTGTACAGTGAGTCGCCCCGTTTTACCACATGCGTTTTTTTGGCCTTGATGCGCTTGCCAGCTTTTTCTTTTGCCTGTTTAATTCCTGAAGTTGCCTTATCATCAGGTTCGATAAACTTACCGTTGTTTGCAAGGGGTTGTAAAGGCCTGTTCCGGATCTTTTCAAAGAAGTTTTCCAGGTCTTCCTCTTCCTCGTTTTCTGCAAACTTGTTCAGTTCATTGAGCTGGTAAGCCTCAACGTATTTGATCAGGGTCTGGGCATAAATGGGATTGGTGGCGTATCCTGCCTTTTTCAGACCCCATGCCCAGGAAGCATAGTCATCGGCATCGTATTCAAAAAGGAACGCATACCGGGGCTGTGATTTGAGGTAGTTGGAGTGGTCAAGGTAGGACGCTGTTGCGTCTTCATATTTTCTGAAACATTCTCCTTCCGCATCGTCATTGTGGTAAACTTTTTCTCCTGTCCAGGTGCTCTTGCACTTGATGCCAAAATGGTTGTTCGATTGCAATACAAGGTCACTTTTCCCCGCATTTGTTTCATGGATGCCCTGCGCAATTTTAATGGATGCAGGAATACCCGTTCTTTCCATTTCCTTCACCGCGAGCGCTGCATATTGCTCGATGTATTTGATGATGTTTTCATTGGGAGCTTCCTGTGAAAAGGCAGGAGAGCTGATCGAAAACAAAAAAGAAAATATTAAAACGATTGTGTTCTTTGGATTCATTTTTATTATTTTTTAAGCAGGATGCTCAATCCATCCCTGACGGTCAACATTACTTTTTCCACCCGATCATCTTCACGAATAAATGCATTGAACGCGGCGACAGCTTTTGCACTCTTGCCACTGATTTTTTCTTTCAGCACTTCCCCATGGAAAAGCACATTGTCTATGATAAAGAAAGTACCAGGTTTAACTTTTTCGATCAACAAGCCATAGTAGTCAAGGTATCCGGTTTTATCGGCATCAATGAAAACCAGGTCCCAGTCTTCATTCATCGAAGGCAACAATTCCATGGCGTTTCCTACGTGCAATTTAATCTGATGGGCATGTTCAGATCTATCGAAATAGGATTGTGCAATGGCTGCGTCTTCTTCTCGCAGTTCGATGGTATGCAAAATCCCACCTGAAGAAAGCCCCTTGGCCAGGCAAATGGCACTATAGCCAGTAAAGCTGCCAATTTCTAAAATCCGCCTTGGTTTGATCATTCTGCTGAGCATCGAAAGCAGATTTCCCTGAAGGGGTCCGCTGATCATGTGCGGCTCGGCATGGTTGGTTTGTGTAAACACATGAATCTCCTGCAACAGAACATCTGTTACAGAACTATTCTGCTCAGCGTAATCATTGGCCAAAGGAAGGATAAAATCCATTTTGCAAAATTACGCCCTTCAGTCCTTAGAGACAAGGTAGAACTGTTGCAGAAAAGCGAAAATTTTTATCAGCCTTTCCTGGAAATCAACAACAATCCGAGGAAAGTAAGCAAGCCATTGATCAAAAGCATTTCAAATCCGATTTGATAGCCATTGAACCAAGTTGCTGCATTCTTGCCCAGTGCATAACATGCCGCAGGAGCAATCAGGCAAACGGCGGTCACACCATATCCGGCTCCCAATTTTCTTTTTGTAAGGATGCCGAAACCGAACAAGCCCAGCAATGGGCCATAGGTATAGCCTGCCAGGTCCAGGATGATGCCAATGATGGATTTGTTGTCAATCCATTTGAAGAGCATGATGCAGAAAAGAAAGATAACAGCAAAGCTTAGGTGCACCAGAATCCTGGTCTTTTTTTGGGACGCTTCAGAAAGACCCTCTTTTCTTCTGATGCCCAGGATATCAATGCAGAAGGAGGATGTCAAAGCGGTGAGGGCTCCATCTGCGCTGGGGAACAATGCGGAAATCAGTGCGATGATGAAAATGATACCAATGGCAGGCGGAAGGTGGAAAAGTGCTACGGTGGGGAACAGGTCATCACCGATCACATTCTTGCCTTCAAACAAGAATTGTTTTCCTTCATAGCTTGCACCCTTGTTGGAAAGGTAGAGGTAGAGCAGCCCTCCCAAGACGAGAAAAAGCAGGTTCACCACCACCATGATGGCGGTGAAAGTGAAAATGTTTTTTTGGGAATCTTTCATGGTCCGAACACTGATGTTTTTCTGCATCATCTCCTGGTCAAGACCCGTCATGGCGATGGCAATCACAGCGCCACCAATGATATTTTTTACAAAGAATGCCTTGCTGTTGATGTCCGTATCAAAAATTTTGGTGTAACCCCTCTCTGTCATCATCCCCATGGCCTGCCCGAAAGAAAGGTCAAGGCTGGTAAGAATATAGACAAGACAGATCACCAGTCCTATCAACATGAAACTTGTTTGTAAAGTATCTGTATAAACGATTGTCTTTACTCCCCCCTTCCAGGTATAGAGCAGGATCATCAACAAGATCAATGCCGCTGTAAAAATAAATGGCACGTTCATCTTGTCAAGAATGAAAATCTGCAATACATTGATCACAAGAAACAACCTGGCTGTTGCACCAAAGGTTCTTGAGATGATGAAGAACAAGGCGCCGGTTTTATAGCTTTCTTTTCCAAAACGCTGGTCAAGATAGTGATAGATGGATGTGAGGTTGAGCTTATAATACAGGGGAATCAGAACGTAGGCGATGGCAAGGTACCCGAAAACATATCCGATGATGACCTGGAAATAGGCGAATCCATTGAATCCTGATGCTGAGATGTTTCCCACGGTGCCGGGTACTGAAACAAAGGTGACCCCGGAAAGCGAAGTGCCAATCATGCCAAATGCGACCAGCATCCAGTTTGAATTTCTGTTGCCAATGAAGAAGGATTCATTGGTGGCATTTCTTGCTGTGTACATGGCCACACCCAATAAAAGGATAAAATACCCTAAAACGAAAGAAAAAAGCAGTAAAGAAGACATGTTTTTCCGTTTAAGTCAGCAAGGTAATGCATTTAAAAATATCTATTTTTGATGAATGTTAGAGAGGCTGTTCATCCAGAATTATGCAATCATCGCGCAATTGGAAATTTCATTTTCCAAGGGGTTGGTGATTATCACCGGAGAGACCGGCGCCGGCAAGAGTATCTTGATGGGGGCGTTGGGATTGGCGCTTGGAGATAGGGCAGACAGTAGCCAGTTGAGGGACAAGGACAGGAAGACTGTTATTGAGGTTGTTTTCAAAGCCACGTTGACAGCTTCATTACTACAGTTTTTCAGTGAGGCAGATATCGAGGCAGAGGAAGAAATCATCATTAGGAGAGAAATCCAGTCTTCAGGAAAGTCAAGGGCTTTTATCAATGATACCCCCGTCAGTCTTGCTCAGCTGCAGCAACTGGCAACAATTTTGGTAGACCTCCACCAGCAGTTTGATACAATGGAGTTGGGCAATAAACATTTTCAACGTGTTTTGCTGGATGCAAGGGCAGGATGCATGCAGGAGATGGTTGAATATACCGACCTCTATGGACAATCTACTGCCATTCAAAAAAAGATTGCAGCCATTGAAGCCTTGCTCCAAAAGGCTCAGCAGGAAAGGGATTACAAAGTTTTCCTGTTGAACGAATTGGAGGAACTGAACTGGACCGATGGAGAAACCAGACTGATTGAAGAAGAGCTTGACCTGCTCTCCCATGCAGACCAGATCAGGCTTGGCATTGGTAAGATAGGATTTGTGATGAACGAAGGGGAACAGCCACTGATTCCTCAACTAAGGACGATGGTGTCACAGTTACAATCCCTGGCCAGTCATCATCCTTCACTGCCCGCCTTGTTTGCAAGGCTGGAGTCTTCCTATGTAGAGATCAAGGACATCAGCAATGACCTGGAATCTTTGCTCGATGGTATTTCAGTTGATGATAAAAAAATGGAAGCCTTGAATGAGCGGCTGGCCAATGCCCAGCGTTTGTCAAAAAAGCATGCATTGGCAGCCATTGATGGTCTGGTTGAAAAAAGAATCGAATTATCAAAAGAACTTGCGGTATTTGAAACATCTCAGGATCAATTGACCATACTCCAAAATCAATTGCAAACCATACAGGCCCAGGCAACATCACTGGCTTCTCAGTTGCACAAGAAAAGAAAAACGCAGGTGCCCATTCTTGAAGGTGCTTCAAACGAATTGTTGAAGAGAGTCGGGATGCCCAACGCTTCATTGAAAATTGATCTCAAACCCATTGCCCTTTCAGCTTCAGGAATAGACGAAGTTTCATTTCTTTTTGATGCCAACAAAAGTGGCCATTTTGAGCCATTGCACAAAGTGGCCAGTGGGGGAGAACTGAGTAGGTTGATGCTTGTGCTCAAATCACTGGTGGCAGGATCATTGGAGATGCCCACCTTGATATTTGATGAAATTGACAGCGGGATCAGTGGTGAAGCGGCCAAGCAGGTCGGCGTTCTCATGGAAGAGCTCGCCAATAATCACCAACTCATTGCCATCACCCACCAGCCGCAGATTGCAGCCCGTGCCAATCAGCACCTTTATGTATACAAACAAGAGGCCAATGGCAGCATAACCACCAGCATCCGTGTTCTCAATGAACAGGAACGCATCAAAACCATCGCCAGTATGTTGGCTGGCGAAAATCCCAGCGAAGCTGTGCTGGCTTCCGCAAGGGAAATGATGAAGGGGTTAGTGGTGTAGGGGTTTAATGGTTTAAGGGTTTAAAGGTTTAATGGTTTAGTCTAACCCCCTAAACCTCTAAACCCCTCCACCTCTAAACCTCTTAACCCTTCCACCCCTAAACATTTTCCCTATATTTGCCCCCAAATCTATCAGCTATGTCCAATCAACTGCTCAAAGGAAAAAAAGGAATCATTTTTGGTGCGCTGGATGAGAAGTCCATTGCCTGGAAAACAGCACTGGCCTGCCACGCACAAGGTGCGGAAATTGTTTTGTCCAATGCCCCCATCGCATTGAGAATGGGAGAAATCAATAAATTGTCTGAACAGATCAATGCCCCCGTTATTGGCGCTGATGTGACCAACATGGATGACCTCAAAAATCTCTTTACCGAGAGCATGAAACATTTTGGTGGTGGCATCGACTTCATCCTTCATTCTATCGGGATGAGCCTTAACCTGAGAAAAGGAAAAGGATATACCGAAATTGATTATGGATTCAACCAGAAAACCTTTGATATTTCTGCCATGTCTTTGCACCGTGTCTTGCGCACCGCCTGGGACATGGATGCCCTGAATGAGTGGGGGAGCGTGGTTGCCCTCAGTTATATTGCTGCACAAAGGGTTTTTCCTGACTACAATGAAATGGCAGATGCCAAGGCTTTGCTGGAAAGTGTGACCCGCAGTTTTGGTTATCATTATGGTGTAAAAAAGAAAGTAAGGATCAATACCATTTCTCAATCACCCACCAGAACAACTGCTGGCAGTGGGGTGAAGGGTTTTGATGGGTTTGTGAACTATGCGGAGAAAATGAGTCCTTTGGGCAATGCTTCTGGAGAGGATTGTGCCAACTATTGCGTGACACTTTTCTCAGACATGACCAAGATGGTGACCATGCAAAATCTCTTCCATGATGGAGGATTTTCATTCACCGGTGTTACGCAGGCTGTCATTGAACAGATGGAAAAATAAATATAAGATATTATGAAGTGGAGAGATTATTTGGGATACATTGGCGTAGTTACAGGTTCTTTGACGTTTGTTCCTCAGGTCTGGATGGCCTGGAAAACCAGGTCTGTAGGTGATTTGTCCATTTGGATGCTGCTGATCCTGCTCACCAATGTAGTGATCTGGCTAATCTATGGAATAACAGGAAAGGACAAGGCCATGATCCTGGCGAATTCAATCATCCTGGTGCTCTCACTGTTGATGTTGTATTTCAAACTGACTTTTTAGCAAGACGATTTAGCGAGACCTTCTTGATACGCGAAAAGCCACCCTCTGGGTGGCTTTTCGCGTATCAAAATATTTTAATATTCATCTTCATTAAAGAAGAAGTCATCCTGGCTTGGATAATCAGGCCAGATGTCATCTATCCCTTCAAAGATGTCTCCTTCGTCTTCGAGCTCCTGAAGGTTTTCAATAACCTCAATAGGAGCACCGCTCCTGATGGAATAATCAATCAGTTCATCCTTGGTAGCTGGCCAAGGTGCGTCTTCTAAATATGATGCTAATTCGAGTGTCCAGAACATAGGGTTATGTTTTAGAATTTCGGCAAATGTAATGGTTAATTTGATATATCCAAATCCCAAGATATCAACAGATTTACAGGATAGTAAACAGTTGTTTGATTAACTTCAATTGAAATTTTCCCATTATGCTCGAAGCGAAAGGAATAATTAAATATTATGGCAGCCTTGAAGTGCTCAAGGGTGTGGATATTTCCATACAAAAAGGAGAAATAGTCAGCATTGTAGGGTCTTCTGGTGCAGGCAAAACAACCCTTTTGCATATTTTAGGCACTTTGGATACTCCTGACAAAGGCGAGTTGTATTTTGAAGGAAAGAGAAGCGATCAGCTAAAAGGAAAAGCATTGGCTGCATTCAGGAATGAGAACATAGGATTTGTATTTCAGTTTCATCATTTGCTTCCGGAGTTTTCCGCTTTGGAAAACATCTGTATACCGGGCTGGATTGCTGGAAAAAAAAGCAGTGTACTCGAGAAAAAAGCCTTGGCTTTGATGGAACGGCTGGGTATTGCTGAAAGATCCAGCCATAAGCCCTCGGCACTATCCGGTGGGGAGCAGCAAAGGGTAGCTGTTGCAAGGGCCCTGATCAATGACCCTGGGATTATTTTTGCGGATGAACCAACCGGCAACCTTGATTCTGCCAATGCGACTTCGTTGCACCAGCTTTTTCAACAATTAAGGGACGAACTGAATCAGACCTTTGTCATCGTAACCCATAATGAGGAATTGGCTGCCATGAGCAACAGGACGGTTCATCTTCGGGATGGACGATGGGGGAATTGATTTCTAAACCCTTGGTTTCCAGGGAATTTCTTCTGCGTTGAGTTGTAGTGCAATATATCTCCCCAACATAAAAAGATAATCACTGAGTCTATTGATGTACTGAACAATCAAATTGTCATGGGGCTCGTCAGAGACCAATAGTGCTACTACCAGCCTTTCAGTTCTCCTGCAAACACAACGGGTAATATGAATATGGGATACAGTGGGGTGGCCTCCCGGCAAAATAAAAAACTGCAATGGCGGGAGGGTGGCATCCATTCTGTCCATTTCATTTTCCAACAAGAGCACATCTTCAACTGTCAGGTCAGGAATTTTCATTTTGGTTTCCTTTTCAGGATCGCAGGCCAGGGCAGAACCTATGGTAAAAAGCCTGTCTTGAAGCTCTTTCAGTATGTTTTTGGTATGTTCGTCGTTGATCAGATCCCTGCAGAGGCCAATATGGGAATTGAGTTCATCTACTGTTCCATATGCCTCGATCCTGTCATGGGCTTTGGATACCTTGGTTCCACCAATCAGAGAAGTTGTTCCTTTGTCACCCGTTTTTGTATAAATCTTAAATGCCATCTTCACAATTGGTTTCAAGGATAATGTGGCAAAGCGGCTTTTGTTCACCGCAGCGATGTTTTTTTTTACACAACGCTGGCGGCGTCCTTTCTTTTGTCGCTTTCCAGCACGCCATCCCTGAGCCTGATCACCCTTTTGGCATAGTTGGAAATGTCTTCCTCATGCGTAACCAAAACCACCGTATTCCCCTCGTCATGGATCTGGGCAAAAATATTCATGATTTCATATGATGTTTTGGTATCCAGGTTACCGGTGGGTTCATCGGCAAGAATGATCGAGGGATTGTTGACCAATGCCCTGGCAATGGCAACCCTTTGGCATTGCCCACCGGAAAGCTCATTGGGTTTGTGGTGGCTCCTGTCCATCAAATCCACCTTTCTCAATACTTCTTGGGCCATTTCCAGCCTTGTCTTTTTGTTGATGCCGGCATAAACCAGGGGTAGCGCAACATTTTCCAGCGCGCTCAATCGGGGAAGAAGGTTGAACTGTTGAAACACGAATCCAATTTCCTTGTTTCGGATGTCTGCCAGGTCGTTGTCCAGCATGGTACTTACATCATGGCCATTCAAAATGTATTTGCCAGATGTAGGAGAGTCCAGGCATCCGAGGATGTTCATGAGGGTACTTTTGCCTGAACCAGAGGGCCCCATCAGGGCCACGTATTCATTGCGCAGGATGTCCAGGGAAATGCCTTTCAGCACCTGAAGCTCCTGCCGGCCCATGATATAATTTTTCTTGATTTCTTCGAGGTGTATGACTGAATCAGACATGGTATTATTTTTTGATCACTTTGGGTACGGTGAAAAAAGACCCTTCAGTGGTTGGAGCATTTTTGAGTGCAGTTGCATTGTCTACTGAACCTTTGATCTCATCCTCACGGAGCCTGTTCCCGTCTGTTCCGATATGGGTCAGTGGTTGAACACCCGTGGTATCAATTTCATTCAGTTTTTCAACAAAACCAATCATTTGGGCAAGGTCTTCCTGAATTTCTGCCAGTTCCTGGTCATTGAATTCCAGCTTGGAGAGTTCGGCGAGTTTTTGGGTGGTTTCCCTGTTGAGTTCCATTTGCGCAATTTCAATGTAAAATTAATCCATTTCGGACCATTGCATGGATTTTATTGATGAATGGAATGCCTGGCCATGGGGCTTCATCCCCTCCTTTACATTTATTATCTTTGCAGGATGAAAAACGGTAATGCGATCGTTATGAGCGGGATCAGGCCTACAGGCTTCCTGCACCTGGGAAACTATTTTGGTGCCATGCGCAACTATGTAAAATTGCAGGAGGAGTATACCTGCTATTTTATGGTGGCAGACCTCCATGCGCTTACAACACACCCGGACACCAAGGAACTGAAGGAAAACGTACACCGTGTTCTTGCTGAGAACATAGCTTGCGGCATCGATCCTGAAAAAGCAGCATTGTATTGCCAAAGCCATGTCAGGGAAACCTCCGAACTCTATCTTTACCTCAACATGCTGGCTTATTTGGGAGAACTTGAAAAGACAACCACCTTCAAAGACAAGGCAAGGTTACAGCCCGACAACATCAATGCAGGTTTGCTGACCTATCCTGTGCTGCAGGCGGCAGATATTATCCTTCACCGTGCCACCTGGGTACCTGTTGGCAAAGACCAGGAGCAGCATCTGGAGATGGCAAGGAATTTTGTCAAGCGCTTCAATCACCGCTATGGGGAAGTGTTTCCTGAGCCATTGGCCTATAATTTTGGGGAAGACCTGGTAAAGGTGCCGAGTCTCGACGGCACAGGTAAAATGAGCAAAAGCGAAAACCAACTGGCCACCCTTTACCTTGCTGATGAGGATGATGTGATCAGAAAAAAAGTGATGAAGGCCAAGACCGATGGTGGCCCGACCAGTCCTAATATGCCGAAGCCGGACTATATTGAAAACATATTCCAGCTGATGCGCCTGGTTAGTGCTGAAGATGTTATTTCCTCCTTCGAGGTTTCCTACGACAACTGCAGCATTCGCTATGGCGACATGAAAAAGCAATTGGCTGAGGACATGGTTGCTTTTATCGCCCCCATCAGGGAAAGGGCAGAATCCATCAGGAATGATTCAAAATACCTGGAGGATATCATGCAGCTGGGTGCCGAAAAGGCCAGGAAAAGTGCTGCCGCTACCATGGACCTGGTGCGAAATGCAATGGGTTTGGTTTATTGAAAATGAATATGTACTTTGTCTGACCGTTGAACACCGGATCCAATCAGAATATTATGGCCAAAGCTAGAAAACCAAAACATGTTGCAATAGCAGGAAATATCGGTGCTGGGAAAACCACCCTCACCGAAATGCTCAGCAAACACTACAAATGGATTCCACAGTTTGAAGACGTGGACCAAAACCCGTATTTGTTTGATTTCTATGAAGACATGCCCCGGTGGAGCTTCAATCTTCAGATCTATTTCCTCAATAGCCGACTGAACCAGCTGATAGAGATCAGCAGGGGTACCGAGACTGTTATCCAAGACAGGACCATTTATGAGGATGCTTACATATTTGCGCCTAACCTGCATGAGATGGGCCTTATGAGCAAGCGTGATTTTGATAATTATTTTGATTTCTTTCAAAACCTTCGCCAAATGGTGAAGCCACCAGACCTCATGATTTACCTCCAGGCCTCAGTGCCTACACTGGTAGGCCAGATACAAAAAAGGGGAAGGGAATATGAAGAGAATATTCGCCTTGATTACCTCAAGCGCTTAAATGAGTATTATAACAAATGGATAGAAGGCTACAAGGAAGGACCTTTGCTGGTCATCAATGTAGACAAAACCAAATTTGTTGAAAATGAAGAGCATCTTGGCGAAATCATCGCAAAGATTGATGCTGAGCTCTATGGGCTTTTCTAGTTTTCTTACAAAAATATGCTCAGCCCTTCAGGGAGCTCTTTTTGGTTCAAGGCTGCTGATGCTTTGATCAATTCCAACACAGCCAACCTCCCTTCTTTGCCGAGTGCAAGGGAAAATTCGTTGACATAAAGGCTGATATGGCTTCGCATCACTTCTTCATTCATCTCTTTTGCATTTTCAGTTACAAAAGACGGCAAAACATTGTAATGATCATTGGCAAAGGCCAAACTCCTGTTGATTACCCTGTTGATTTTGGTGGCGAGTTCCAGGTCAAAGGATCTCCTGACCAGGATACCACCGAGTGGAATGGGTGCTCCTGTTCGTTGCTCCCAAATATCTCCCAGGTCTGAAATTTTGTTCAGCCCTTTTTGCTGATAAGTGAACCTGTTTTCATGGATGATAACACCCGCATCAACATCCCCACTGATCACCATGTCTTCAATCACATGAAAAGGGACGAATGTTTTATTTTTTATCTCCGGATAGGCCAGGGAGAACAACAAATGAGCGGTGGTATTGATGCCGGGAAGAGCAACAGTTATTGTCGAGGAATCAATTTCTTTTTCATGGCCAATCTTTTTTGATACAAAAAGGGGGCCAACTCCTTTTCCAAGGGCGCTGCCTGCTTCAAGGATTCTGTACTTGCTCAACAATTGAAAAACAACTCCATAGCTCACCTTGCTGATGTCCAGGGATCCTTCAATGGCCAGGTGATTGAGGGTCTCCACATCTTCCAGGCGGGGTATGAATTCCAATCCCTCCGTATCAATTTTTCCATGGAGCATGGCATCAAAAATATAGGTATCATTGGGGCAGGGTGAAATTCCCAAACTCAGTTTCATGGCAGTTGGATCTTGTTGATAAGGTTGATACAGGCATTATTTGCAGCAAGCAAAGATTCAGGGATTTTCCAATTCGTTTTATCGCGCTCTCCAACCATGTTGGAAATCCCCCTGATTTGGATAAAGGGAATTTGCTGCATCTTACAAACATAGTGAAGGGCTGCGCCTTCCATGGATTCGATGTCTGCTTTATATTTCTCTGCAAACAAAGCTATTTTATCAGGGTTTGTGCTGATTTCATTGACGGAAACAGCAGAAACTACAGGAAGTGATGCACATTCTACCAAGCTGTCATGGTGGTTCACAATGGCGCCCTGCTCAAAAGGAGGCATATTTTCTTCTGTCAGTCCTAGTGCGAAAATATCGCGGTATCCATCATTTTCGAAGACTCCCATATCAGCCACTATCTCACGGCTAACGGTTACTGCTGTTCCCAACTTCAGTGTTGGGTTGAAGCTACCGGCAATGCCAACCTGGATGATCATGTCTGGTTTCAAACTTGAGATCAACTGCATGATGGCATAACTGGAAGGCAGAAGCCCAACACCGCTGACTGCCGTATGGACCATCATGGATGGACGGTCAAAGGAGATTTCCTTTATGCCAGTAAGCTCCCTCTCTGTTGCCGCGATAACCAGGATATTCATGTAGCAAAGTTCATCAATTCTATTGAATAGCATTCATTCTTGGGTATGGATTCAGATTTCAAGCGGAATTTTTAATATTGCTTCTTAACTTTGCACCCCTAACAAGCATATGCCAACATTTTATTTGACAAGACGGGAGCATTTTAATGCAGCGCACAAGTTGTACAATCCTCAATGGACAACCGAGCAGAACGATGCGGTTTTTGGAAAATGCGCCAATGAAAATTGGCATGGGCATAATTTTGAACTGTTTGTGACAGTCAAAGGTGCTCCTGATCCAGATACAGGGTTTATTGTCGATGCCAAGCTGCTGAGCAAAATCATCAAGGAATATGTTGTTGATGTACTGGATCACCGCAATCTCAACCTGGATATCCCTTTCATGCAAGGAAAGATCTGTTCTATAGAGAACCTGGTGTATGAAATATGGGGTCAGCTTGCACCCCATATGCCAACTGGGGTCCTGCTTCACTGCATCAAGTTGGTTGAAACGCCCCGCATTTATGTGGAGTATTTTGGTGACTAGCCTCTTGTGACCAAACAATGCCTCTTTCGTTGTGTTATTCATTTATCATCTTTAATAATCAGGGCATATGGGCGAAAAAGTGGCAGTATACAGGGAAGAACATTTTAATGCAGCACATAGGCTGAACAATCCAGCCTGGAGTCCTGAGCAGAACAAACTTGTTTTTGGGAAATGCAACCTGCCCAACTACCATGGACATAATTATGTGCTGATTGTAAAAGTCGTTGGTGAGGTAGATCCTGAAACAGGGTATGTTATTGACATGAAAGTACTGTCAGACTTGATTTCTGAGAATATCCTGGACAAGTTCGACCACAAGAACCTTAATCTCGATGTGCCTGCTTTTGCCAACCTGAATCCTTCCGCTGAAAATATCGCCATCGTCATCTTCGGGATATTGAGGCCGCTCATCAATGAACATTTGGACCTCCAGGTGCGTTTATATGAAACACCCCGGAATTTCGTGGAGTATCCATACCAATTAAATTAAGTTTATGGCATATACAAAAGTTGATCAATATGATGAGCACATCACATCATCACTCATAACCCATTATAAAGAATCCATTGCACTGCTTGGGGAAGATCCTGACAGAGAAGGACTTCTCAAAACACCCGAACGCGTGGCAAAGTCCATGCAGGTCCTCACCCAAGGGTACCAGGTTGATGCGAAAATGATCCTGAACTCCGCAAAATTCCATGAGGATGTCAGCGAGATGATCATCGTGAAGGATATTGAACTCTATAGTTTGTGTGAGCACCACATGTTGCCTTTTTTTGGCAAAGCGCATATCGCCTATATCCCCAATGGATGGATCACCGGCCTGAGCAAAATCGCAAGGGTGGTGGATACCTACAGCAGAAGATTACAGGTGCAGGAAAGGCTTACTACCCAAATCCTCAATGCTATTCAGGAAACATTGAATCCCCTTGGCGTCGCAGTAGTCATTGAGGCTTCACACCTTTGCATGATGATGCGGGGCGTTCAAAAACAGAACTCCGTCACCACCACTTCTGCATTTTGTGGAGAATTTGAGAAAAATGAGACCAGAAGTGAATTCATCAGGCTGATTGGGTCCAAATTGCATTGATTTTTGATGGTTTGAGGATTATTGCGATGGGTATTTCACTGCCGTTCGTTTTTTCAATAGTTTATTTACCTTCGTAGCATCAACAATATCTATGATTCACGCATACGTTTTCCCGGGACAGGGCTCCCAGTTCCCAGGAATGGGGAAAGACCATTATGAGGGCAATGCTTTTGCCAGAAGATTTTTTGAACAGGCCAATGACATTTTAGGATTCCGCCTCTCTGACGTCATGTTCAATGGTACAGAAGAAGATTTGAGACAGACAAAAGTTACCCAGCCTGCTATATTTCTCCACTCCGTCATCGCATACAAAATGATTGAATCTGCAACACCTCACATGGTTGCAGGGCATTCTTTAGGGGAGTTTACGGCGCTAGTGGTCAATGGTACTTTACCCTTTGAGGATGCATTGAAATTGGTGAGCATTAGGGCAATGGCCATGCAAAAAGCCTGTGAGGCCAATCCATCTTCCATGGCAGCTGTCTTGGCATTGGCAGATGATGTTGCAGAAAATATCTGCAAGGAGATTCAAAATGAAACCGGAGAAAAAGTTGTTCCTGCCAATTACAATTGTCCTGGTCAGCTGGTGATCAGTGGGTCCAATGCTGGCATTGATCTGGCCTGTGAAAGAATGAAGGCAGCGGGTGCAAAAAGAGCCATAAAATTGCCAGTTGGTGGTGCATTCCATTCCCCTTTGATGGCGCCTGCAAAAGAGGAGCTGGCTCAGGCAATTCTTTCAACATCCTTCCACCGCCCAATCTGTCCGGTATACCAGAATGTTGTTGCAAAAGCGGTTACAGATCCAGCGCAAATCAAACAAAACCTGATTGATCAATTGACCGGTCCTGTGCGCTGGACGCAAACCATCGAAGCAATGATATTTGATGGAGCCACCAGCTTTACTGAAGTAGGGCCAGGGAAAGTTTTGCAGGGGTTAATTTCCAAGATAAACAAGACCATCCCTGTTGAATCACTGAACTAGTCTGCAGTAAGATGATCAGGCTTGTGCGGCAGGTCCTCCAAATTGGAATGGTATCTGAATTTCTTCAAAATCCTTGATTTTGCCGTGCGCATCCTCAAATTTATTCAGGTTGTCTGTCAGCGCATGCAATAAGCGCTTGGCATGTTGTGGTGTAAGAATAATCCTTGACTTTACCTTGCTTTTGGGCGTACCTGGCATAACACTCACAAAATCCACCACAAATTCTGCATGGCTGTGGGTAATGATGGCCAGGTTGGCATATTGACCTTCTGCCACTTCTTCTGATATTTCGATGTTGAGTTGGTTCTCTGGTTGTTCGCTCATGTGAATAGTTTGATGGTGCAAAGATAAGGCTTCGTTTTCTTGTAGGAATCATGATCCCCATTGCCAAATAACCTGGGTCCTCCATTCATGCTTTCTCGTGTCCATGCTCCATTTTCCGGCGCATTGCAACGATTTACTCAATTTGTATTGCAATACAATGTATTGTCTTGTTCCTTCTCCGTAATGGGGAGGAACGGCATAGTATGCCGGCAGATCCCGCTCATAAGCATAGATTCTTGTTGCATATCCATCCGTGTCATAAAAAGAGTAGCGGAAACTGGCTGAAAAAGGCTGTAATGGGGGCTTATAGATCAGTTCCAGATAGGCAAGCTGTCCTCTTTGTGTTTTTCCTGTAACGGACTGGATGCTGATCATTTCATTTCTCAACCTGCAGGTCAAGGTGGTAATGGGCATGAATGAGGCATGAATCCTGAGTTTAAGGCTGTTGTTGTCCGCTTGAAGCCTTCCATACAATTCAGATTTTTTGTTCGGTCGATAGGTATATTGAAAAGAATAGATGTTTCCCAGTTTTTTCCCTGGGGTGCTGAAAGTGGGCCAATCCTGTTGGTATTGGTCCGCAAATATTTCAAACCTGTGCATAGGAGATGGGGTATAATTGATGTTGAAGAAATATCCTTTTTCATTGCCAGACTCCTGGTTTTCAGAAAAAACATTGGAGGCAAGGGAACGGAATTTGACCCCCATGTTCCTATAAAGCAGAGCAATATCCAAGGACGGACCAAGGCTCTTGATCAGGCCCACAATCATCGCCTTATTGCCTTTTTTATCTATCGCTATTTCGCCAAATAAAAATCCCATTCTTGTTGAAATTGAATGATCAATACTGGCATTATGCCACTGTCTTCCACTGATGGCAAAACGGTTGTAGGGGGCCTCTCTTTTTTTGATCGGATGATCAAATGCAGTATGAACAATGTTCAAGCTGGTTCTGCCGATCTTGCTGTTGACTTTTAGGGTTGCCCCCACCATGAATTCTTGCAAAGCCTTTTTGTCCATCAATTCATTTTTCGTTCGGTGCAATCCAGAAAGCAGCATCGAGCTCGCCCAGGCCTTGTTGGTCGCAGTATCGGTGATGATGTTGGCATCTATTTTTTTGTTGCTCACAAATGCAGCCAATTCAATCGCGTTTTTTTGTAATTGAACGGCAATCCCTCTGCAGAAGCGGTTTTCATCTGTTCCGGTATGCGGCCTGAAAAGCGCTCCCTGTCTGTAACAGCTCATCATGTTGCTGCTTCTTCCCAGGGCATATCCCTGCCAATGGATCAGGCCTTGACCCATGTTAACGGTATAGTCACCCAATACCATGTTTTTCAGGATGCCTTTGTTGCTGATGGAAGCAAAGAGGCTGTAATGGTCTGCAATTTTTTTTTCTCCAGCATCTTTTTCAACCGTGATGCCCCATCGCAAAAGGTCCCGAAAATTAAAACGGTAACTGACCAGTTGCTTGTATTGTTGTTTTAATCTTTCTTCATTTTCAGTCATGCTTTTGGTTTGCCCTCCTGTTCTGTACAGCATCCTGTGGCCGCCTTCTTTGATCCTTTGTTTGAGCGCTGGCACAAGGGGTAGAACAGTCTCAAGGGTAAGCAGGGGCAGTATTTTCCTGATGGTAAATGCGTCCCACCCGGGAACTGCCTGTAATTCCATCAGGCTGATAAAATCACCAAAGTTTTTTCTATAGAGGATGAATTGCTTTATTTGTACAGGCGTCAAAAAAAATACATTTTCAAGCACCGATTCTGTAATGCTGTTGATGTTGTACTTGTTGGTAAAACCTGCGCCATGCATTTCATTGATGTCCTGCTGTTGCACCTGATCATGGCTAACAGCGGCTTCTGCGATTTCTTCCATCTCTTCCTCTTGTGCTATGGTAGCAATGCTGGTGATCATCAATGCTGCCATCAAAACGACATACTTATTTCGCAAGTCCATGGTTCACTGTTAACATTCCTGAAAGCCCCAACTGTGGGTGATTGGTAAAAATGATTCCCCATTTCTTCTTCTCAATGCTTTTTGTGATGCCCATCATGAAGGAGTGGCTTGTAGAATTGATTGCCGCCAACAAGCCGATAGATTTTACTGCCTGCCATTCCACCAGGCCTGATATTTCTGTCAGTTCATTGGTTCGCTTTCGTATTTCCATCGAGAGGTAGAGTTGTTGATTGACTGTTGTTCCAATGCCAGTGATCAGCTCACGAACCATGCGATTGAAATTTTCCTGCCTTTTCCCCAATGGAAACCATTGGTTTACCTGAAATCCCAATCCTGTTTTGGGATTGACCCAATATAGCATGCCTCCTTTCGCTTGCATGCCCATGCTTGCGGATTGGCCATACCACTTGAGTCCGGTTAATTCCATTGATAGGCCTATGCCCAGTTGTTGATGAATTTTCAGCCCCATCGAAGAGCTGCCTGAAAAACCTGAAAAGATGCCCCCACCACTGAACCTTCCGGAAAACCCGAGTGCACCATTTTTTTGAGGGATAATACCTGCAATGCCGGCATGGTTCATGTCCCTGATCATGAACCTGTTCCCAGCATGAAACCCAACTTGAGGATTGGTCTGAAAAGCACCGGCTGCAACCAACCCAACGGAAGACTCAGCCTGCTGGCCTGTTTTTTTATATGCCAACAACCCAAAGGGCAAGAAAGCATTGGTTCCGTATATTGCTTGAGCACCCGCCATTATTGGCGTCATCATCCACATCATCATCCACTTCATGGTGTAAAGATGCTTTCCCGCAGTTGATGAAAAAGGGGAAAAACATCATATTTGGGTGTCATTTTCCCCGTCTGTACCTTTGCGCCATGAAATTGCTCGATGGTAAGCTTGTTTCGCAGGCAGTAAAAGACCGGTTAAAGACCCAAACGGAGGAAAGAATGCTCCTGGGAAAAAAAGTTCCTCATTTGGCGGCCATCCTGATTGGCAACAACGGAGCCAGCGAAACCTATGTTGCTTCAAAAGTAAAATCCTGTTCAGAAATCGGATACAAATCCACGCTGATCAGGCTTGATGCTGGTGTTACAGAACAGGAATTGCTTTTCAAGCTCAATGAACTCAATGAAGATTTTGATGTGGACGGGATCCTTGTTCAGTTGCCGCTTCCCAAAGGTATTTCCGAGCAGAAGATCATTGAAACAATTCTTCCTTCCAAAGATGTTGATGGATTTCATCCGGAAAGCGTTGGAAGAATGGTACAGGGATTGCCTGCCTTTTATCCTGCAACGCCCTATGGTATTTTGTTGTTGCTGGAACATTATGGCATTGAAACAAAAGGAAAGCATGCCGTTGTAATAGGCAGGAGCAATATTGTTGGCCGGCCCATCAGCATCATGCTCAATAAGAATGAATATCCGGGCAATTGCACCGTCACTGTTTGTCATTCCCATACACCCAACCTCAAGGAAATTTGTCTCCAAGGGGATATCATCATTGCAGCCTTGGGTCGTCCTGAATTTTTGAAAGCAGATATGGTGAAACATGGTGCTGTAGTTGTGGACGTAGGCATCACAAGGGTTGCAGATGAATCCAAAAAATCTGGTTTTGCCATCAAGGGTGATGTTGATTTTGAAAACGTTGCACCGCTCTGCAGTTATATCACCCCAGTGCCAGGCGGTGTTGGCCCCATGACCATTGCAGCATTGATGATGAACACATTCAAGGCTTGCGCCGCAAAAGACTGATCAATGGAATCCAATCCAATTGCAGCGCTTCCGTTGATGGAACATTTTTATACCCTTCAGGGAGAAGGCCGTTTTACTGGCCATGCTTCTTATTTTATCCGCTTGGGTGGATGTGATGTGGGATGTGTATGGTGTGATGTGAAAGAGAGTTGGGATGCTTCAAAGCATCCGCTCGTGCCCATCGCTGAAATCGTTGCAGCTGTAGTTGCCTCAGGCACAAAGATTGCGGTCATCACAGGTGGGGAGCCCATGATGCATAACCTGGATGCACTTACTGAAATGCTAAAGGCAAAAGGCATACGAACACATGTCGAGACATCCGGGGCCCATCCATTGTCAGGTACCTGGGACTGGATCTGTCTTTCACCCAAAAAATTCAAGGCACCCTTGGAGGAATTGATTGCCGCAGCCGATGAATTGAAAACCGTAATCTACAACAAGACTGATTTTGCCTGGGCTGAACAATTTGCTTCAAAAGTTTCCAAAGGTTGTTTGCTTTACTTGCAACCCGAATGGAGCAAATCAGCTGAAATGAATCCATTGATCATTGACTATGTCAAGGCAAATCCCCAATGGATCCTCTCGCTTCAAACCCATAAATTCCTGAATATTCCCTGAGTTTCAATTGCTGGATTGAATCATCTGATGATGTGACATGAGCCCAAGATCAACACATTAACAAATCATAGCATCATCCATTTTGTTAAATCAAGTAATTTTATGGATGCGCACATTGATGATCATTTTATTGGCCTCCTTTATTCAATTTGGGTTTGCCCAACAATATGATCCATTAAAAATTTCGAAAAAGAACAAGGCCTTGTATGCCAAGGCATTGGAATATGCCGATCAGGATCTTTACCAGGATGCATTGAGCCTGATCAACCTGGCTTTGGAAAATGAACCTGACTATCTTGATGCACAACTTTCCAAAGCGGGCATCCTGGGAGAATTGAAGCGATACAATGAGGCCGCAAAAGCCTACAACAGGGCTTTTGCCATGGATTCTGCTTATGCCAGGGAGTACCTGCTTCCTTACAGCATCAACCTGGCAGGTATGGGAAATTTTAAGGAAGCCTTGCATGCAGCAGACCTTTTTTTGGCCATCCCAAAACTGAATGAAAGCGCCATCAAGGCAGGGACTTTCAGGAAAAAAAATTATGCATTTGCAGTTGAACTATCCAAGCAGCACAGTCAGCTTTCCAGCTCCGGATTCAGGAATGCCGGTGATGCCATCAATTCGATTTTCCCCGAATATTTTCCATCACTGACCATTGATGAAAAAACGCTGGTGTTTACCCGCCGGGTCAATGGCAGCAATGAAGACTTTTTTGAGGCAAATGCAGCTGACAACAAATGGTCGCAGGCAACACCACTTCAGGGTACTGTGAATACACCTTTCAATGAAGGTGCACAGCATATTTCCCAGGATGGCAAATGGTTGGTCTATGCAGGTTGTAATTTCCCTGATGGCTATGGCAGTTGTGATATCTATATCTCTTTTCTGACTGCATCAGGTTGGAGCAAAAGGCAGAACCTTGGAGAGGCCATTAATTCAGATGCGTGGGAATCAACACCTTGCCTATCTCCAGACAAGCAGGAACTTTATTTTTCTTCCAACAGACCAGGAGGATATGGCGGATCGGATATCTATGTTTCCAGGCTTCGTCCTAATGGGCGATGGTCTTCACCCCAAAACCTTGGACCCCTTGTCAATACTGCAGGAGACGAAAGTGCACCTTTCATGCATGCAGACAATGAGACCCTTTATTTTACCTCTTCAGGCTTGCAGGGATACGGGGGCAAGGATATCTTTTTTTCCAAGAAAAAATTGAGTGGCTTTGATACGGCAGTGAACCTCGGGTATCCTATCAATACGATTGACAACGAAGGTGGACTGATCGTATCCGCCAATGGTGTCAATGCTTTTTATTCGAGTGACAGGGCTGATAGCAGGGGTGGTCAAGACATTTATACCTTTGAATTAAGAGAAGACCTTCGCCCCCTCAATACCACCTGGGTGCAGGGGAAGGTCTATGACAGTGCTTCAGGAAAGGGGTTGAGCGCCATTGTAGAGTTGATAGATCTCAGTACCAAACGGGTAGTGACAGAATTGCAGACGGATGTTGATGGCAACTATCTTTCAACCCTTCCGCTGGGCCGTAATTATGCGTTCAGCGTAAACAAAAAAGGATACCTCTTTTATTCCAACAGGTTCATGCTGAAAGAGGTGGTTTCTGGTGATCATTTTGAAGTGAATATTCCATTACAACCTTTTGTAAAAGGGGCCAATATTGTACTGCGCAACATCCTTTTCGAAACTGGAAAATTTGTTTTGCTTCCTGAATCCCTTGCAGAGTTAGAAAAAATTGTTTCCATCCTTCGCGAGAATCCAACACTCAAGGTTCAGATCAGTGGGCATACCGATAATGTTGGAAAAGATACGGATAACCTTGTTCTGTCTGCATCCAGGGCCAAAGCTGTGGTGGATTATATCATTACAAAAGGAATTCCTGCTGTAAGATTGACCCACAAAGGGTTTGGTGCAGCTCAGCCGGTTGCAGACAACGCAACAGAACAGGGGAGGTCCCTGAACCGAAGAACAGAAATGACAGTGATTTCAAACAATTGATGTTTTTCTTTTGCTGAGCAGTTTTAATACATTTTGATAGCGTGTAAATCTCATTTGTGCAGGCTTGTGGGCAATTAGTTTTGCCTGCCATGAACGAAGCAGAACTTTTGCAACACCTCAGTTTGACCATGATTCCTCAGGTAGGGGATATCCAGATCGGCATCCTCTTGAAACATTTTGGATCGCCGGCAGCAGTGTTTTGTGCAAGCTCGAAAGCATTGGAAGAAGTCCCGGGCATCGGCACTGTTCGTGCTGCAGCCATCAGGCATTGCAATGTTCAACAGCGTGTTGAAGCAGAATGGCAGTTCATACAACATAATCATATCAAGGTTTTGGTAAAGGGATACCAAGGGTATCCACCAAAACTCGAACATTGCATTGATGCTCCGCATGTATTGTTTTATAAAGGATCATCAGACCTGTTGAACAAGCGCGTGGTCAGTGTTGTAGGTACCAGGTCTCCCAGTTTATATGGGAAAGACAGGGTAGTAGAAATGATGGAGGTACTGAGGCAATATGATGTATTGGTGGTCAGTGGCCTCGCCTATGGCATTGATACCATGGCACACAAAGAGGCTTTGAAAAACAAGCTGGCTACCATCGGCGTACTGGGCCATGGGTTGGATAAAATTTACCCACATGCCAACAGGCAGCTTGCGGCTGAAATGTTGCAACAGGGTGGGCTGCTCTCAGAATTCATGCAGGGCGTTAAGCCTGAAAAACAAAATTTTCCCAGGAGGAACAGAATTGTTTCTGGAATGGCTGATGCTGTTGTGGTGGTGGAAAGTGGATCAAAAGGGGGTAGCCTGATTACTGCAGACATTGCCAACAGTTACAACAAAGATGT
The DNA here is from genome assembly GCA_044341875.1 of Chitinophagaceae bacterium. Classification (GTDB taxonomy): domain Bacteria; phylum Bacteroidota; class Bacteroidia; order Chitinophagales; family Chitinophagaceae; genus Pollutibacter. Next base: position 70,025 of record JBIIQT010000007.1, read on the forward strand.
GTTGGCTTATCCAGGCAGGGCAACCGACCCCAGCAGCAAAGGCTGCAACCAGCTGATCCGCAACCACAAGGCCAACCTGATCACTTGTGGCCAGGACCTGGTTGAATTCATGAACTGGGCCGAAGATTTGCCCAAATCATCCAGGGCTCAGCCTGGAATGCATGCAGCTCTTTCAGATGAAGAAAATGTTATTTTATCCATCATCAGCCACCATGATCCCTGTCCGGTAGATGTGCTTACAAATGTTTCAGGACTCAATCCAGGCCTGGTTGCTGCGCATCTGTTGTCTTTGGAAATGACAGGACTGGTCACAAGTTTGCCGGGAAAATTATACGGAATTCGTCACCCCTAGGGATTTTTTAAATTTTTCTTATCTTCGCATATGGCAACAAGAACTCAACAACCCCCCAAATTTTTTGGAGAAGGCCTGACCTTCGATGATGTATTGCTCGTTCCGGCATATTCAGACGTATTGCCCAGGGAGGTCAACATCGCTACGCATCTTACCAAAGACATCGTTTTGAACATACCACTGCTCTCTGCAGCAATGGATACCGTAACTGAAGCCACACTGGCCATCGCCTTGGCAAGAGAAGGCGGAATAGGCATCCTGCACAAGAACATGGGCATTGAACAACAGGCTGAACAGGTTCGTCGGGTGAAAAGAAGTGAGAGCGGCATGATCATTGATCCTGTTGTATTGCAGGAGGATGCAACCATTGCAGATGCCCTCAGGTTGATGAAAGAAAACAAGATCGGCGGTATTCCCATTGTGAGCGCAACCAACAAACTGGTGGGCATTCTTACCAACCGCGACCTCAGGTTTGAAACCAATAAAAAGAAGAAAGTAAGTGAGGTGATGACCAGTGAAAACCTGGTTACAGCACCCGAGGGAACCGACCTCAGGAAGGCTGAGAAAATACTCCAGAACTATAAGATTGAGAAACTGCCAGTAGTGGCCAGGAATGGCCAACTCAAAGGCCTGATTACCTACCGCGATATTTTGCAATTGCAAAGCTTCCCCAATGCGGTGAAGGATGAATTCGGCAGGTTGAGGGTAGGTGCAGCCTTGGGCATCACCAAAGACATGCTCGACAGGACAGCAGCGCTGCAGCAGATTGGTGTAGACGTGGTCTGTCTTGACAGTGCCCATGGCCATACCAAGGGAGTGGTGGATTCACTCAAGTTGTTGAAAAAGAATTTCAAGAATCTTCGCATCATTGCAGGGAATGTGGCAACGGCTGCAGGTGCAAAAGCGCTTGCAGATGCTGGAGCTGATTGTGTGAAAGTGGGCATTGGACCGGGTTCTATCTGCACAACCCGCATTGTTGCTGGTGCCGGGGTACCTCAAATCACCGCTATTCTCGAAGCGTCTTCCGCATTGAAAAAAATGAATGTTCCCATCATCGCCGATGGAGGCATCAGGTATACTGGAGATTTTGTCAAGGCCATTGCGGCAGGGGCATCCACCGTTATGATGGGCAGTGTATTTGCAGGTGTTGAGGAAAGCCCAGGAGAGACCATTATTTACGAAGGAAGAAAATTCAAACAATACCGTGGGATGGGTTCGATTGGCGCCATGCAGCAAGGCAGCAGCGACAGGTATTTTCAGGACGTCGAAGAAGGGATCAAGAAATTGGTGCCTGAAGGTATTGAAGGAAGGGTTCCTTTCAAAGGGCATCTCAGTGAAGTGATTACCCAATATGTTGGTGGTTTAAGGGCTGGTATGGGCTACTGTGGTGCAAAAAATGTGCAGGAACTCCAGAAAGCACAGTTCATCAGGATCACCCATGCTGGCATCAGGGAAAGCCATGCGCACGATGTTGCCATTACCAAGGAAGCGCCCAATTATAGCCGTTAGTCATGCGTATCCTGAAAGCTTATCTCATTGCCTGTATGATACTGCTGGCAGCCGGCTCAAGCCATGCTGCAACAGACAGCAGTCGCCTGCAGGTCAGCCTGATTACCTGTGCCCCAGGCGCGGAACTGTATTCAGTGTTTGGTCATACCGCATTGAGGATTGTTGACTCTGCAGCCAATACAGACATCATCTACAACTATGGCACATTCAATTTTGATGATCCTGATTTCTATTCAAAATTTGTTCGCGGCAAGCTGATGTATTTTCTCAGCCAGCAAAGCTTCTCTGATTTTCTTTATGAATATGCGTATTTCAAAAGAGGGGTGACTGAGCAGGTTTTGCAGTTGAGCCCAATTGAAAAAAAGGAAATACAGCTCAGTCTTTTTGAGAATGTAAGGGAAGAGAATAGGTATTATAAGTACGATTTTTTATACGACAACTGTGCCACAAGGTTGAGGGATATCATTTTCAAGACCAACAAAGAAAATGCCTTTGAGCCCAGTGCCTTTGCTGAAAAAGGAACAACGTTCCGGGATTACCTGCACAATTATCTATCGAGGGCCGAGATGCAATGGACAACCCTTGGCATTGACCTGTTGTTGGGTATTGGTGCTGATAAAACCATGACGACAGCTGAGTGTATGTTCTTGCCCGATTACCTTGCCCAAGGAGTCTCACTTGCCTACAAAGGAAATGCAAAGCTTGTAGAAAGGAATCAGGAACATTTGCCGAATGCACAAGACCTTCCCATAAAACTACCTTTCTGGCAGACACCCTTGTTTTTCTTTTCATTCCTTGCATTTTTGGTTGTCCTTCCTTCTTTTTTCAGCTCAAAAGCCATGGTTTCATTTCAGTCGATCATGGACAGGATCATTTTTGTTTTATCTGGTCTGCTTGGCCTGCTGTTGCTATTCATGTGGTTCGGAACCGATCACCAGAGTTTTGCCAACAACATCAACCTGGTTTGGGCGATGCCGATCAACCTGCTGGTTGCATTCAGCCTCAACAGAACTCGGAAATGGCTGAAAATATACCTCCGGTACTATAGCTTCCTGCTTTTGCTCTTGATGATCCCAGTGTTGTTGCAGCCTGGTATCATCAATACTGGTTTATTCCCCCTCATCCTGGTGCTTTCCTTTAGGTCTTGGATGCTGGGCAGGGATGAAAAAAATGTTAAAGCATTGAAGCCCATGGATACTTCTTTGGAGAAGTTGTCATTTGAAAAAACAAAAGGTTAATTTTATCGCAAAGCACGCTAACAATACGATTAACTCAAATTGGTGGAGAAACGAGTCCTGTCTGTACTGATTGCCTTATTTTTCATTTCGCTTCCCTCTTTCGCAAAACACATCGCAGGGGGAGAGATGAGTTATATCTATCTCGGACCATCCGGGAGCGCATCGAATTCCGGAAGATACAGCGTTACGCTCAAGTTGTACCGTGATTGCAATACGGATGGGGCCCAGCTCGATGCCAATGCTACCATTACCATTTATCCTGGCGGGAGTTCTAACTTTTTTGCCAACAGAAGTATACCACTGACATTCAAGGAAACGATTGCCCTTGTTAAGCCCGACCCATGCATCAGCAATCCTCCTGTGATCTGTTATGAAGTCGGGTATTATACATTTGAAATTGACCTGCCATTTAATGCATCGGGTTATGCTATTTCTTACCAGCGTTGCTGCAGGATTGACGGAATTTTTAATGTTGTCAACTCTCAAAATGCCGGTGTAACCTATACCGCAAATATTCCCGGTACAAGCAGCGGCGCCAATGCTCCTGTAAACAGTTCTCCTGTTTTCAAAACCAGCGATACTGTTGTCATTTGTGCAAACAATTATTTCAATTATGATTTTGCCGCTACCGATGCGGATAAGGATGAATTGACCTACCAGTTTGAAGAAGCTTATCTGGGTGGAACTTCGATGGGACCTGCACCAACTGTTGCCAGCGCACCACCCTACAATTCTTTGAATTATAATTTTGGATTCAGTGCACAAAACCCACTGGGGCCATTGGTTCAAATCAATGGGGTTACAGGAATGATCACTGGAACTGCTCCGGTGGCAGGTATTTATGTCATTACTGTCGCGGTGGTAGAAAAAAGAAATGGACAGGTTATCAATGTTCACAGAAAAGATCTTCACCTGAAAATTGCCGATTGCAGTATCGCCGGTGCAGACCTTGATCCCATAAGCATTTCATGCGATGGCTTTACCGTCAATTTTAAAAACAATTCTACAAGCCCACTGATCAAGACATTTGATTGGGACTTTGGAATCGCATCTTCGACAACCGATGTATCTACAACTCCATCGCCTTCATTTACATTTCCCGCTGCGGGAGATTATACCGTCCGCCTGATCACCAACAAGAATGATCAGTGCTCAGACACCGGATATACAGTGGCAAAAGTATATCCAGGCTTTACTACAGATTTTACTGTCCAGGAAACCTGCAAAGGAGTCCCCTATTTTTTTAAAGACGACTCAAAAACCATCTACGGCACCGTCAACAAATGGAAATGGGATTTTGGCAATGTCAATGCCAATGATGATACTTCTATCAATGCGTCTTCATCCTATATTTATCCTCAGACAGGTGTATTCACTGTCTCTCTGATTGTTTCCAACAGCAATGGATGCGTAGATACGGTCTTGAAACAAATCACAGTGGCCGATAAACCAACCCTGATTGTTCCCAAGGATACCTTGATCTGCAACATTGATACTTTACAACTCACCGCTTCTGGCATTGGTGTTCATTCCTGGTCTCCGAACTACAACATCAGCAATACGGGCATTTCGAATCCTTTGGTGAGTCCGGATGTTCCCACGCGGTATACGGTTACCTTAACGCAGTCTCCTGGCTGCATCAACAGTGCTTCTGTTTTTGTGGATGTGAAGACCTTTGTTTCGTTGAAGGCGGGGATG
>JBIIQT010000086.1:0-7345 GCA_044341875.1 Chitinophagaceae bacterium
TACAAGAATGATTTGTTGCAAAGAGAGTTGGCCCTCAAGAAAATCTGGGGCAATGACAACTATTTCAATGGCAGAAGCATGGATGTATACAATGCAAAACTGAGAAAATACCTCAGGGAAGACCCGAATGTTGAAATCGTGAATATCCATGGAAATGGATTTCGCCTCATCGTCAAATAATGGATTCATTGCATTGAATCCTTGAGGCTTCAATGGTGTGTGTGATCAAAACAGCAAATTGTCATTGGGCCTTTGTGGAGTACGCCCAAGATGTTCATAGGCACGTCTTGTTACCTCCCTACCCCTCATGGTTCTTTGAAGGAACCCTTCCTGAATCAAAAATGGTTCGTACACATCTTCAATTGTTCCAGCTTCTTCACCAACCGCTGTCGCAATGGTCCCCAACCCGACGGGGCCACCCTTGAATTTATCGATGATGGTTGTCAGGATCCTGTTGTCCATCTCGTCTAACCCATGCTCATCTACACTGAGCGCCTTCAAGGCATGCTTTGTAATGTCCATGGTGATGACGCCATTGCCCAGCACCTGTGCAAAATCCCTGACCCTTTTGAGCAAGCCATTGGCAATCCTTGGCGTTGCCCTGCTCCTGCGGGAAATTTCACCAGCAGAATCTGAAGTGATTTTGGTATTCAAAATGCCAGCAGACCTTGTGATGATTCTCTCCAGCACTTCATTTGAATAATATTCCAGCCTGGACTTGATGGCAAACCTTGACAGCAATGGAGCTGTGAGCAATCCACTTCTTGTTGTGGCGCCAATCAAGGTGAAAGGATTAAGATTGATTTGGATGGTCTTGGCACTGGGTCCGCTGTCGATCATGATATCAATCTTGTAGTCTTCCATGGCTGAATAGAGGTATTCTTCCACCACATTGCTCAACCGGTGGATCTCGTCAATGAACAAGACATCATTGGTCTCAAGGCTGGTCAGAAGACCTGCGAGGTCTGCGGGCTTTTCAATCACCGGACCAGATGTTTCCTTGATGTTGACGCCCATTTCCCTTGCCACAATTCTGGACAAGGTTGTCTTTCCCAAGCCTGGCGGTCCATGGAACAAAACATGATCCAGTGACTCAGATCGCATCTGTGCAGCCTTGATGAAGATCTTGAGGTTCTCGATGATTCCGGGCTGACCTGAAAAATCTTCAAGGCTGGAAGGACGAATGGTGTTTTCGTACTCCGAATCAGGAGAAATCGAAGATTTTCCAACAGGATCTAAATGTGGGTTCATGCCTTGTGAAATTACACCAATAGAACGGAAGGAAAGCAAAATATTCAATTAAGGATGGGCATTGAGGAAACCCCTGAATACTGCATTTTGCTATCCCAGGACTACATTGATCATTTTGTTTTTTACGTAAATTATCTTTTTGGGGGGCTTCCCTTCCAACCATTTCATGACGATAGGATCTACCAAAACCAATGCCTCAACATCTGCCTGCGTAGCATTGATGTCCAGGTTCAAAGTAGTCCTGGTTTTGCCGTTGATGGCGACAGGATATTCTTTGGAGGTTTCAACAAGGTATTTTTCTTCTACCGCTGGATAACTGGCATCAAGCACTGACCCTGGTTGCCCCAGAACAGCCCACAATTCCTCAGCAATGTGTGGAGCATAGGGTGCGAGGACCACCAGGAATTGGGCAAGCAAGTCTTTGGAATGACAATGCAAATCGGTCAAATCATTGACCCCAATCATAAAGCTGCTCACTGCTGTGTTGAATGAAAAACGTGCAGTATCATCTTCCACTTTCTTCACCATCTTGTAAAACGCCTTCCATGCTGCATCTGAAGCTGTTGCATCCGTCAATACAGCTCCTTTTTCGACATCAAAAAACAGGCGCCATAATTTTTTCATGAAGCGGTGTACCCCTTCAATCCCTTTGGTATCCCAGGGTTTGTCCTGTTCCACAGGACCAAGGAACATCTCATACATCCTGAAGGTATCTGCCCCATAGCGCTCTACAATGTCATCAGGATTGACAACATTGAAATAGCGCTTGCTCATTTTTTCCAGCCTGCTTCCACATTTGTAGACCCCGTCTTCTGTAATAAACGTTGCATCAGCAAAATCTGGTTTCCATTTCCTGAAGGCCTCCATATCAAGATCCAATCCATCCACCATGCTAACGTCCACATGCAGTTCATCCGTCTCGTACTGATCTTTCAAGCCTGCAGAGACAAACTGTTTTGTACCCCTGATCCTGTAGACCAGTCTTGAGTCTCCACCGATCTTGCCCTGGTTCACAAGGCGCTTGAAGGGTTCATCAAAACCAATATAGCCCAGATCAAACAAGGCTTTGGTCCACATCCTGCTGTAAAGCAAATGTCCTACAGCATGTTCAGTTCCTCCGATATAGAGATCGACCTGCCCCCAATAATCGCTGGCTTCCCTGCTGCAGAATGCATCAGTATTTTTGGGATCCATGTAACGCAAAAAATACCAGCTGCTCCCGGCATAACCTGGCATGGTATTGACCTCTCTTGTACCACCTTCGAATGCTGCCCACTCAGGAAGGTTCGCCAACGGGCCCTGTGCATCCGGTCCTGGCCTAAGGTCTGTCATGGGAGGAAGCTCAACTGGCAATGCGGAGGAAGAAAGCGGAACAGCCACTTCATCTTTCCAAACAATGGGAAATGGTTCTCCCCAATAGCGCTGGCGGCTGAAAGCGGCATCGCGCATTTTGTAATTGGTATGGCGTTTACCTATCCCCAAAGCTTCTAATTTATCCAATGCAACGGCAATGGCATCAGACATGAGCAGACCATTGAGGAACCCACTGTTTTCAAGCCTGGCTTCTTTTGTGGGGTTGGCCTCAGTGCCATCATAAAAAGAGCCAATGATATTGGTGATGGGAATATTGAAATGGTTGGCAAATTTGAAATCCCGCTCATCGCCGCAGGGCACAGCCATGATGGCTCCTGTACCATAACCTGCAAGTACATATTCACTGATCCAAACGGGAATTTTCCTATCCTCAAATGGATGCTTGCAGTAGCTGCCACTGAAAACACCTGTTATCTTTTTTTCCGCCATCCGCTCACGCTCACTCCTGCTGTTCACATAGTCAATGTAACTGGCAACTGCTGTCGATTGTTCTGCAGTTGTGATCGATGCCACCAGCTCATGTTCCGGAGCAATGACCATAAAATCGATACCAAAAATGGTATCGGGTCGGGTGGTATATACCTTGAGTTTTTTACCCTCAGCAGGTGCATCAACAAGGTCGAGTTCGAAATCAATCTCTGCTCCAAAACTTTTTCCGATCCAGTTGGATTGCATGTCTTTCATGCTTTCACTGAAGTCTACGGTTTGGAGCCCTGCCAGCAAGCGTTCAGCATATTCGGTTATCCTGAGATACCATTGACGCAATTTCTTTTTTACAACAGGATGCCCTCCCCTTTCGCTCACACCATTGATGACCTCATCATTGGCCAGCACAGTCCCCAGGGCCTCACACCAGTTCACTTCACCAATCCCACAAAAAGCAAGGCGATAGTGCATCAGGATTTCAGCCTTTCTTTTTTCTGAAAACACCGACCATTCTGCCGCGGTAAAGGAAAGATTTTTCTCCCCAGGGCATGGATGGGAGGTATTGCCCTCGGATTCAAAACTGGCCATCAATTCACTGATTCTTCTGGCTTTCTGCAACCTGCGATCCATCCAGCTGTCAAACAGCTGCAGGAAAATCCACTGGGTCCATTTGTAGTAATTCTGATCAGAAGTCCTCACTTCACGCTCCCAATCATAACAGAAGCCGATCTTGTCCAGCTGAGACCTGAAGGTGGCGATGTTCTGATCGGTTGAAACAGCAGGTGGAATGCCATGTTCAATAGCGTATTGCTCTGCGGGAAGACCAAATGAATCATAGCCCATCGGATGCAAAACATTGAAACCTTTCAAGCGTTTGTAGCGGCTGAACACATCACTGGCAATATATCCCAGGGGATGCCCTACATGGAGACCAGCCCCACTTGGATAAGGAAACATGTCCAGCACATAATATTTGGGCTTTGTGCTATCATTGGATACCCTGTACGCATTGCTTGACTTCCAATTCTCCTGCCATTTCCGTTCAATATTCCTGAATGCGTATTCCATTTCTGTTGCTTTAATCGGGCCTGTAAAAAATTAACCTTTCCTCTAGGAACCGCAAAAATACACAAACGCTTTAAAATTGCTATTTTTGACATGATTACACTGGTTAACTGAGGAACAAAATCCAAACCGAACATGACAGCACAGCGCAATGCATCGATGAAACGCAGCAAACCATCCTATTTTATGGCCATTTTAGGGGTCGCCCTTGTGCTCTTTATCCTTGGAATGCTGGGATGGCTTGTCATCAACGCCAGCAAATTGGAAAGCTATTTCAAAGGCAGCGTGCAAGTCAATGCATTTGTTAGGGATGGTAGCCCAGATCGGGAAATCGACATCGTAAGAAAATCAATTGAAAGCAAGCCCTATGCCCGCAATGTAGAGTTTGTTACCAAAGAAGCTGCAAGAGCAAAATTCATCGGTGATGGCAATGAGGACTGGAACAAGGTCTTGGATTACAACCCACTTCCGGCAAGTATCGACTTTTACCTGGAACCAGCATACGTAAACAAGGATAGCCTGAAAATGATCACCAAAGAGATTACCAAAAACTTCATCATCAGTGAAGTGAAGTATCCTGATGCCGTTGTAAGCAACCTGAACAATATCGTCAAAAAAACAGGATATTTTCTCTTGGCACTTGCAGGGGTACTCGCCCTGATCGTGATCATCCTGATTGACAATACCATCAAACTGGCCATGTTCTCCAACCGTTTCCTGATCAAAACCATGCAAATGGTGGGCGCAACAAGGTGGTTCATCTCAAAACCTTTTGATACCAAGGCCATCCTGAATGGACTGGCCAGTGCCGTCATTGCCATTGCAGCACTTGTCCTCATCATCTATGGCGTAGAAAACTGGTGGCTGCCTGAAATCAAGGCCTTGAGAGACAACGGCATGCTGGCATTGCTTTTCACAGGTCTTATCCTTATTGGAATTAGCATTACCTTCATCAGCACACACAGGAGTGTGATGAAATACCTCAAAATGAAACTGGACGATTTATATTGATAAACTATACTACATGGAAACGAAGAACAACACAATTTTCGGAAAGGATAACCTGAGATGGATGCTGATAGGACTTGTCGTGATAGGGATAGGGCTTGTTTTGATGGCAGGTGGAAAAGGAGAAGACCCCAATGTATTTGCAGAAAATGAAGTTTACAGCATGAAGCGCATCACCATGGCCCCGCTTATGATTGTAGCAGGGTTGCTCATTGAGGTCTATGCCATCATGAAGAAATCCAAGAAGTAGTTTGCTCATTATCACCTTTTTTTCATGAATACATTCCAGGCCATTATTTTGGCCATCATCGAAGGCATTACAGAATTTCTTCCCGTGTCTTCAACAGGCCATATGGTCATTGCCTCTGCGTTTTTCAATATCGGAGATGACCCTTTCACCAAATTATTTGAGGTGGTGATACAGTTTGGAGCCATACTTTCTGTTGTCGTATTGTATTGGAAGAAGTTCATGGACTTCAAACGCGTCAGTTTTTATTTCAAGCTTTTTGTGGCCATCCTTCCGGCCCTGGCCTTTGGCGCTTTGTTCAAAAAACACATCGAGGCCGTACTGGAGAAACCACTTTTCATCTCCATTGTACTTTTTGCAGGAGGCGTTATTCTACTATTTGTAGACAAATGGTTCAAACATGGGACCATTGAAAAAGAAGAAGAAATCACCTACAAAAAAGCTTTTTTCATTGGCATATACCAGGTGCTGGCGGTCTTGTTTCCAGGGTTGAGCCGCAGTGCTGCAACGATCATTGGTGGCATGCAACAAAAACTCACCCGCTCATTGGCTGCAGACTTTTCTTTCTTTCTTGCTGTACCGACCATGGCAGCAGCCACGCTGAAAAGCCTCTACGACATCTGGAAAGATGAGCCTGCCTTGCTGAATACCCAGGGGATTAATTTTCTTTTGCTGGGAAGCAGCATAGCATTTGTTGTAGCCCTGCTTGCCATCAAGTTTTTCATCCGTTTTCTGCAACAAAATGGTTTCAGGATCTTTGGATGGTACAGAATTGTGCTTGGGGCTGTCTTGATATTGCTTATCTTAACAGACAAGCTTTAGACAATGAATACAAATAGGAAGAAGATTCAAAATGCCTGGGCCATGTACGACTGGGCCAACAGCACCTATAACCTGGTCATCACTTCTACCATTTTCCCTGCTTATTATGTGGCGGTAACCAGCAACAAAAATCCTGATGAACTTTCCTATGTCAGTTTCTTCGGTATCCGTGTAATCAATACAGCGCTGCAGAACTATGCACTGGCCCTTGTTTTTTTTCTGGTGGCCCTGATGTCGCCCATCATGTCATCGATTGCTGATTACAGAGGAAATAAAAAAGCCTTCATGCGTGTATTTACCATGATTGGCTCGATGTCCTGCGCAGCCTTGTTTTTTTTCACGCCAGACAGGATAGAATATGGCATCATCTTTTTCTCACTTGCTGCATTGGGCTTCTGGAACAGTTGGGTTTTTTACAATTCTTATCTTCCTGATATTGCAAGCCCGGAAGAACGCGACAGCGTGAGTGCCAAGGGATTTGCCATGGGATATATTGGCAGCGTATTGTTACAGTTGATTTGCTTTGTCATCATCTTAAAACCTGAATTATTCGGATTGGACAATGGAGACAAAACATTGGGACCAAGGATTTCATTCTTATTGGTCGGACTTTGGTGGTTTGGATTTTCACAGATCCCATTTCGTGTACTCCCATCCAATACCAAGAGCAATAAAAAACTCAAGAAGCATATCCTCATCAATGGATTTCATGAGCTCAAGCTGGTTTGGAACCAGGTGAAGCAGATTCCTGCCTTGAAGCGCTATTTGGCAGCTTTTTTCTTTCTCAGCGTTGGGGTACAGACTGTTATGCTTGTTGCTGCAGGGTACAGCAAAAAACACATCTTCCCCAAGCCAGAAGATGAGCCCAAACTCATCCTTACCATTTTGCTCATTCAGATTGTTGCCATCTTTGGTGCCATCGCTTTGAGTAAATTGTCAAAAAAAATTGGCAATATTCCTACCATGCTGGTTGGGATCGTCATTTGGGTGGCCATTTGTATTTGGGGCTATTTCATCACTTCCCAAACCCAATTTTACATCCTGGCAGCCTGTGTGGGATTGGTCATGGGAGGCATCCAGTCCATTGGCAGAAGCACGTACTCAAAACTTTTGCCTGAGACTACTGATACCACTTCATTTTTCAGTTTCTAT
>JBIIQT010000087.1:0-7048 GCA_044341875.1 Chitinophagaceae bacterium
GCAACCCTTCCGGACAATGCTTTTGGTTTTGGCATCCTTGACAGCTTGGCTTCTTCCAACAACCAATATTCAATATTGAATGCTTCCTGATGAGGAAGTGCGGTGTAAGAAGAAATGGCCTCAGCACCACGCATCACGTTGATGGCATTGATGTAAAACTCAGCAGCCACGCGTGCGGTAGACTTGTCCTTTGCAAAGGTGAACATGCCCACTCCTGGATGAAGAATCACCACAGGATTTGGATCGCGTAAAGCAGGACTGTTCGGATGCTTACAGGCATCGTAGTAAGCTGTATACATTTCACGGTAGGCATCAAACTGCGGCGCAATGGCTGCCTTGATAGAAGCCACATCTGAAAGATCCTGAGCAAGTGTAAGGCCCAATACCAAAGGACTGATTTTGGTGCGCAAGAAATGGTCAGGACAGCTGGTACCCATGGGTGCCAGGCGATCCAGATCGTTTGAGTTGATGAACTCCAAGACCTTCTCGTTGTCTGTAAAATGCCCGATCATCTTGTTCTTTGAGGAACAATATCCACGCAGGATGGGAGCCAGTGCAGCCGCCTGAGTAAGGCGTTGTTCCTTTTCCAGCGATTCAATTTTTTGTCCTCCAAAAACACTGCCATTCTTCGCCACATTTTCCTCGATGTATGTGGCACATTTTTCAATCACCTCCAGTGAATTGATATAACAATCATACGCTGTATCACCCCATGTAAACAAGCCATGAGAGCCCAACATGATGCCCCTGATGCCAGGATTTTTTTCCAGGCAGTCCTTGATTTGCAAACCAAGGTCAAAGCCAGGACGCTGCCAGTTCACCCATCCAATGGTTCCTTCAAAAAGATCTTTGGTGATTTGTTCACCATCTTTGGAAGCGGCAATGGCGATGGCTGCATCAGGATGAAGGTGATCAATGTGCTTGAAGGGAAGAAATCCATGCAAGGGCGTATCGATGGAAGGTGCTTTTGAATCAAGATCAAAAATGCAATGGTTGAACAGGGCCACCATTTCATCTTCTTTTGCCAGCCCTTTGTACACGCCGGTAAGGCTTCTCAGCCTTTCAACATACAAGGCGGCCAATCCGCTCCTGGTAAGGGATCCGATGTCTCCACCAGATCCTTTGATCCACATCACTTCTGTGTCATTACCCGTCAAAGGGTCTTTCTCGATTGTCCTGCAGGAAGTGTTTCCTCCACCATAGTTGGTGATCCTGAGGTCTGCTCCCAGAATATTGGAACGGTAAAGTAGCAGGGCTACTTCGTCACCTGTCATGGACGCTGCCTTTGCATCATCCCATAAATAATTCACATGCTGAAAAGTTCTTGTTGCTGACATATGTTTTGTTTTCAATTTTTTAACTGTGTAAACTGTTGCCATAGCCCACCACCAAAACAGAGATGATGATGATGGCAATTCCTGCGATGATGGTGCGGATGGTTTTGGGTCCGACACCTTTCCACTCCTTCAGCAGCAATCCCCACATGTTGGCCACCAGGATGATGAAGGCCATGTGCAAGATCCAAGAGCTTGGCCCGTTGCCCAATTTGCTTTCTCCCATGCCATAGAAGAAAAACTGCAGGAACCAGGTAGTTCCTGCAATGGCTGAAAAAATATAATTCTTGAACAATGGCGTGGATGCATTGGTATAGTCACCAAAGGACTTGTTTCTTGCATTGAGGATCATGCACCAGATGAAATTGGTGGTGAGACCGCCCCACAACAAAACAACATAAATCACATTGTTTCTGTACAAAAATTCACCCTCTCCAGGATTGGCCGCTTTCCATGCATCATTGGCGATGGTGGCCATGGATTGCCCGGCTTCCAATCCAAAATTAAAACAGGCACTGAGGACACCAGAAACAATTCCTACAAACATGCCCAGTGCAAACTTGTATTCGGTTTTGACTTCGGACCCATGAGGATCAGTCCCCACCGATTTCAATTCTTTTTCTTTCATCATGCCTGCCTTTCCGCTGACGATGATGCCCAGCACACAAATCAAAAGTCCGGCAATGATCGTCAAGCCCCACTGGGAGCTGATCATGGCGCTGAATGTATCCTTTCCTTCAACTGGATTGATGTCGTAATACATGGCGGGGATGATGGCACCAAAGACCATGCAAAGCCCAAGAATGACGCTGCTTCCCAGCGAAACCCCAAGGTACCTGACACCCAGGCCATAGGTCAATCCACCAATCCCCCAGAGGATGCCAAAGAGAAATGTAATCCCAAGGATTGATCCTCCGGATCCACTGATAATCTCCCCAAATCCGGGGATGGTTAGATAGGCGGCAAGCGGCGGCACAATCAACCAGGAGAAGAGTCCGCCTACAATCCAGTAAGACTCCCACTGCCAGCCTTTTACTTTTTTGTAAGGGATATAGAAACTGCCAGAGGCAAAGCCCCCGATGAAATGAAAAATAATACCGAGCAGTACTTGCATATGTTGGGTTTAAGGGAATCCGATACTCTAAAATAATTCACTTTGGGCAGAAACCATTCCGTTCCGTCATTGTTTATTGTGCTTGTCAGGCCAAACCCAGATACAATTGAGGCTGATGTGAGCAAAAAGTAAATAACTCAATGCTTTTTCCTGCATCTGTCAGAACAATACTTGACCATATCCCAAACCTTCTCCCATTTTTTTCTCCAGGTGAATGGCCTGTTGCAATGCACACAAACCTTGGTGGGTAAATCTGCTTTTTTAACTCCTTTCATGGTTGCGCGTGATGAAAATTGGTCAATTAATTCTAGAACTTATTGGAAACAGCTTTTATCTTTTGCTTATTTTGTTGTGTGAAATTTGTCTTTGTAATGTGCATTTGAAACGCTGAATTTCTGTACTACGCTTCTGCAAATGTTTTTGGCTCACACCACTGTTGACCCTTTTGCGCCAGAGGTTGAAACTACTGCGTTTGAGCGACTTCCTCATCAAGGCAATTACATCCGCTTCAGTAAGCCCAAACTGAAACAAAATGGCCTCAAAAGGGGTTCTGTCCTCCCATGCCATCTCAATGATGCGGTCTTGGTCGATTGGGTTCATGAAGGTGATAACAATTGTCTATTGAAATTGTTATGTAATTCAATTGTATTTTTACCCCTTGTAAACCCATAGATATGTCTGTTTCGGATCGTTTAAAAGCACTGAAAGAAGAAAAATCGGCTGCCAATTTAGTTGCTGCTGAAAACTTTTTATCTGAGAATGCCACCAAGCCAGGAGTTGTGGCATTGACAAGCGGATTGCAATATCAAATTTTAGTGGAGGGGAAAGGAGAAAAACCCGCATTGCACAACATGGTTACCTGTCATTATCATGGTACATTGATCAGTGGAGAGGTTTTCGATAGCTCCGTTAAACGCGGACAGCCTGCTTCATTTCCAGTAAATGGAGTGATAAAAGGGTGGATAGAAGCATTGCAACTAATGCCTGCAGGAAGCAAATGGCGACTTTTTTTGCATCCCGATCTGGCTTATGGTGATAGACAAGTTAGTGCTGTGATTGGACCAAACTGTGCACTGGTTTTTGATGTTGAATTGATATCATTTCGATAAATGATTTCTCAAACTATTCTACATGAATAAACGAGAAGTTACTTTCCGATACAAAACTTGCTAAAAATAAAATCCAACTGATCCTCATTTGAGATCTGCCCTGTGATCTCTCCGAGCTGGTAGAGACACTCGCGAATATCGATGGATAGGAGGTCTCCGGGCACATGCTCTTGCATACCGGTACGGATGGTCATCAAAATGCTGGAAAGTTTTTGCAGTGATTGGTAGTGCCTTGCATTGGTCACAATAGTGTTCTCTGTATTGACTCCACCACTGATCACTTTTTCTGTCAAGGTCATTTTCAATGAATCCAGGTTCATGTTTTGCTTGGCAGAAATATATACAGCATCTTTCAATCCATAGTTGGAGGCGATCGATGCCACAGCTGCAGCATCATCCACTTTATTACCGATCATGATCCATGAACGAGCTACTTGGTTGAGCTCATGCTGCATGGCTTCAACATCCGCTTTTTTATCAGCACTGGCATCAAAGAGATAAAGCACAATGTCTGCTGATTTCATTTTCTCCCTGCTCTTCTCCACACCAATGGCTTCAATTTCATCTGCGCCTTCCCTGATGCCTGCAGTATCAATCAAACGGAACAGGATGCCATCAATATTCAACACCTCTTCAATCGTATCCCTGGTGGTACCGGCGATGGCGCTCACAATGGCCCTGTTCTCTTTCAACAATGCATTCAGCAAGGTGGATTTACCTGCATTGGGTTTGCCAACAATGGCCACATTAACGCCATTCTTGATCACATTCCCCAACTTGAAAGAAGCAAGCAGGTCGTTGACGCTTGTTTCAATCTGATCCAATAATGTCCGGAGAGCAGTACGGTCAGCAAACTCAACATCTTCCTGCGAAAAATCCAACTCCAATTCAATGAGCGCGGAAAACTTGATCAACTCTTCCCGCAAAAAAGCCAATACACTGGAAAACCCTCCCCTGATCTGGTTCAATGCTGTTTCCTGTGCAGCCTTGGTTCCAGATGCAATCAGGTCCGCCACGGCTTCCGCTTGCACCAGGTCCATCTTCCCCTGCAAGAAAGCCCTGAGGGTAAATTCACCAGGGTTCGCCAGCCTTGCTCCGCGACGGATACATGCTTCCATCACTTGCTGTTGAATATAGGGCGAACCATGACAAGAGATTTCAATGACATCCTCACCCGTATAGGATCGTGGCCCTTTGAAGAGGGAAATCACCACCTCATCTAGCAGTTTACTGCCATCCATGAGGAGTCCCACGTGGAGTGTATTCCCTTTTTGAACCGAAAGGTCTTTTGAAGGAAACATGTCGTTGATCAACGCAATTGATCCATTGCCACTCAGCCGTATAACCCCAATCGCGCCGATGCCGGGAGGGGTTGCGAGGGCTACAATCACTTCGTTCCAATTGGTTTTCTGCTGCATGATGACGCAAAATTACGTTCTTATCTGCGGAGATGATGCAATAGTATCACGGATCCGGGCATAAAAAAAGTCGCCCCAAAAAGCGGGGCGACTGGTATAACATTGAGGTTGTCTGCTATTCTTCAGCAAGCTGGAAGGTAACAGGCTGACGGCGGTATGCCTTTACCTGGCGACCATTCTGAATGGCAGCTTTCCATTTTGGCCCCTTGCGGATGGCATTGACTGCAATCTCAGCAAGCTTGGAGTTTGGAGGAAGACATCTGGCAACACCAGCTTCGCTGCATGGTAGCGCTCTTACGTCACTCACAGCTCCTTCCTTGTCCACGATGAAAAGGATAACAACAGTGCCTGAGCGACCATCGTCTTGCAATTCATCGATATTCCTTTCAATTTCCCTGGTCACATAACGTGTCCATCCTGCAACACCACCGGGGAATTCTGCATCGATTTCAACCTTCTGGAAAATCTTGTCAGAATCATCTTCCTTAGGGGCTTCCACTACACCACCCTTGTCTTCAGTTGGCGGAGCAATGATACCTTCATCTTTGGTACCCTCTTGGTTAACGGTTCCGATTTTGGTTTCCTCCAGTTTCTCAATTTCTGGTGGCTTCTCTTCTTCCTTCACCTCTTCGTCCTTCACAACCTTGGGAGGTGTGAATTTCGCCATCTCTACTTTTGGTGGATCTGGTGGCTTCGGTGGAGGAGGTGGCGGTGGTGGCTCATTCTCCGGTTGTTTGATTTCCTCCAGCTCTACTTCCTTGATTTGAATCTGGCCTTTTTTATCGCCCAGGTCCAAAGAAGAGAGGAAGGATACCAACACAAGCAGCAGTCCTACTGAAGCGGTCAGGAGCAATGAGTTCCTGAGTCGCTTGTTGTACTGCGTGCGCAGTTCATAAGCACCATAATTCTTGTTTCTGCCCTCGAAAACGAGGTCGATCAGTTCGGCGCTTAATATTTTGTTTGCATCCATGGTAATGCTTTTAATTAGAGATTCAGATTCGTTCAAATTTCACAAAAAAATCACTTGATTCCGGCAGCGCCCTCAGTGATCTTCACCAATTGAAATTCAACCGGTGAAATATCGACCATTGCGTAACGCTTGATCTCACTGATCGTCATCTCATCCAGAATATCCACCGTGTTTTTGTAGGTGGCATCTTCTGATGGCTTGATGATGATTACGAGATCATCTGCCTTGGTGCTTTGCTTCTTGCGTATAATCTCATCCCTGATGGTCTTGAAAGTAGCGGTCCTGAAGTTGCCTGCAGAAGCCGGATCAAGTCCTTCATAGAAATATACGACATCCTGCTTACCCAATAAAATGGTAAAGGCGCCTGATTCTTTTACTTTGTTCTGGTCTTCAGGCTTGTCTACATCCTTTGGCATGAACAGGTTCATTGCCGTAGGCTGTGCCATTGTAGTAGTGAAGATGAAGAAGGTAATCAACAGGAATCCCAAATCCACCATCGGGGTCATGTCTACGCGAGTAGACATTTTCTTGGCTTTCTTAACGCCCGGTCCTTTTTTATGACCGCCGCTATCTCCGCCTCCGTCTATACTTGCCATATTCGGTTAATTTTCGGTTGATCAATTAAATTACTTCTTGTTGATTTGGTTCTGACGCGTTTCATACAATGATGTACCGGGAGGGGCGTCCTCAGGTGCAGTGACAAGAAGGAACTTGTTTTGGTCGTTCTTCTTGAAAGCATTCAGTACATTTTTGAAAACTGGATACTTGGTATCATTATCAGATTTGATCAACAGGTTCAACTTTCTGCCGGAATAGGCTACCAGGGCATCGCGTACCCAGAAATAGAGCTCTCCTCCGGTAGAATCAGCACATGGAATACCAGGCTGCTGTTTTACCGCATTTTTGGTGCTTTCCAACTCAGGATCCAATGAAAGCAAGCTTTTCAGTTGACTGAATGGAACACCTACACTTGGTGCATTGATGAAGTTCTTCATTTCAGCTGGTGTCAAACCCAGGTTCCTGGTCTTATTGAGGTTGTCAATAAGAATCTGACGGAACTGCGGATTGTCTACCGAAACAAAAACCCTGCCGCCCTTGTCGAT
>JBIIQT010000040.1:0-25560 GCA_044341875.1 Chitinophagaceae bacterium
AATCAGGAAAATCAACTGCCTTCATTGAATACATGTTAAGCATTATCAATGGTGCATTAAAAGACCTGTTGAATGTCAACAACAGGACATTGTCATCATTCGATAGAATTGAATTTTTCAGAAGCCTCGGAACCAAATCCTTCACCAGGAAGGATTACATGAACAGTTTTAAAAACATATCGAGTGCAACAGCAAGCAGGGATTTGCTGAAAGGGGTAGAAAAGGGGCTTTTAGTGAAAACAGGATCCTTGAACCAGACGGTCTACATGTTTAAGTAGGATTGCAAGGGAGCCTAAAAATCATATTTCTTCCTTCTTGGACGAGACAACATCGCTGTTGCTTCCTTGTCGTCTTTTTTGAATTTTTCAGTCTTAGGATCCCAATAAATCTTGCGCTTCACCTTCATCGCAATCTGGTGCAACAGACAGGTGCTGCAGGAACGATGACCCACTTCAATGGGCGCAACAGGTTCTTTCCTAGATTTGATGCAGTCGAGCCAGTTGGCATGCTGATCAGGACTGTCATACAACTTGGTTTCATTGGCACCGATGACTGACTGCAGGAGCTTGGGGTTGCTGGCATCAATGGGTTTCACACCAGATCCATCTGCAATCGGATCCGAATCGGTGACCCTGTAGTTGCCCCTTGTCACCCAGATCCATCCTTCTGTTCCAATGAACTTAACACCATTGGGAAGCTCGTTGGAAACGGTCATGCGCACGCCATTTTCATAGAGCGCTTCGGTTTTGAAAATGCCATGCACATCCCATAGCCCGCTGTAATTGGCCTGATCCGTCGGGAAGCTGGCATTGCCCCAGACTTCAATCGGTCCGCTGTATTCCATCCCCATTCCCCAATGGGCAATATCAATATGATGGGCGCCCCAACCGGTAATCATCCCTGCACCAAACTGCTCGCAGCGCAACCAGCCTGGCCTGTTGCCAATGCCCCTGGGGCTGGCATCCTGACCATGCACACGGTCCTGGGTATAATAAACTTCGGGAGTTGCTCCCAACCATGCATCATAATCGAGTGTGGCAGGGACGGGCATGATGGTCTTGTTTCCACCGCCCGGATCGCCGGGAAGGCCCACTTCAACAGTAATGAGTTGACCGATCCTGCCGTTGCGCACCAGCTCACAGGCTTTCTTGAACTGTGGCCATGGGCTTACCGAGCGCTGCTGGCTGCCCATTTGCAAAATCCTGCCGGTTTTCTTGACGGCATTGCTCAAGATCCTTCCCTCCTCAATGGTCAGTGATGCGGGCTTCTGCAGGTAAACATCCTTGCCGGCATTGACCGCATGCACGCCAACAATGGCATGCTGGTGATCAGGCAAGCTGATGTGCACCGCATCAATGTCCTTGTTCTTCAACATCTCTTTGTAATCGTAATAGACCTTGATGTCCCAGTCGCCCTTCAATCCTCCGTTGAAAGCGGAGGCCCTGGTATAATTGTTTTTCACTGCGGCAACACCTGCATCAGCGCGCAGCCTGTCTACATCGCAGACCGCCATGATGCGTGCACCGGCATACTTTGAAATCCCTGTCATGTCATGCGAAGTGGAAATCCTTCCACAGCCAATCGATGCAACATTGATCATGTTGCTCGGCGCATTTTTTCCAAATACACTGGCTGGAACAATGGTGGGCATCCCACTGAAAATCATGGATCCCGTGGCCAGCTTGGCGGAATTGCTGAGGAAGTTTCTTCGGCTTTGCGCCTTGTCAAATTTTTTCATGGCAATGCTATTGTTTTGGGTGGGCAATGATGAATTAGAACTGTTCCTCTAATTTACTTGCTTTTTTCGCTTGCGCGATGATTGTTTTATTTTTTGTTGATGGTTATTTGTGGAGGATGCGCAAAACCCTGCCAGGCACTCTCAGCCCTGGCCTGGTCAAACTTTCCATTGAACACCACCAGCCTGTATTTCAGGACATAGGTTTTACCGGGCTCCAGCAACCAGTTCCTGTCTTTTGTAGGAGCGAAACTGAAAAACATGTCGCCACGTCCATTGGTATTCAGGGTCCAGATGCGCATGGGCTCAGGAAAATTATAGTTCGTGGGGTAGGCCAAAAAGGCGGCGCCTCCATAATCATTGCCGGGCAATTCTCCCTGAACGATGCACCATTTGGCCCTTGTGCCGTCGGTATCTTTTCTGGTCTTGCCTTCAGAAGTCAACACTTCACAATTGGTATTGTTCCAGTACTCCATGGTTCTCCATCCCATGCCGGCGTAACGGTATTCAAGAATGTGAAAAGGGCTTTCTGTAGCACAGTTCAGTTCTGAGGTGATGTCAACAATATAATAATCCTTGTCCTTCTCGGGTTGATAGACCCTGATGGTTTGCACTTCATTGAGCGCCACTTTTTCGCCGCCGCCTTTCTTGAAAACAACATGCTCATGCAAGGCCTGGATTTCAGAAAAAACAGGGCCTTCCGTTTTGGAAACCAGTTTTGCAAAACGCACGGTTCCCTGTTTGGACTTGAGGTTCCAGAAATCCACCGTGTCCTTTTCAAATGCTACATGGGTCCAGGGGTTCCAGATGCCATAGTGGTGGTAATGATCAGGTGCCTGAATCCTTGTCAGCTCCTGCCCATGGGGCGTCCAGAGCGGATGGATAAAGCCACTGCGCTTGAAAGCCGTATCAATTTTTGCAGGAGGATAGACCGTTGCATCATTGTAGCGCAAGAGATTCTTGTTGCCAGCATTGAAAGTGATATCAGTAGCGCTTTTGATTGCTTTGATGTAGTTGAAGGGGGATGGAACGGCATGCACAAGCACATAGCTAAAATCCGTTTTGCCCATGGGATTGATGATCCAGTGCATGGCCCGATGTCCTTCCTGCTTGATCTGGAAAGGAATGGGAACTTGTTTGTTTCCTAGCACCTCAAACAATGCCAGCGCTGAATCTGCAACATGGCTGAGCGCGTCAAGGTTGATGCTGACCGGCACGCCAACAAGATTATTTGTCTTGTCTAATTTGATGTTGAAGGACGCGATCTGCTGTGCACTTGCATGTGCAAGGCACAACAAAGCGGTAATAAAAAAGGGAAATATTTTTTTCATGGCAAACATTTAACCCACTAAAGCTAATGAATTATTGGCTTGCTTCTTTGCTCCTGCAAATTGAAGAATCGCATTATTAAATTGACATGTTTACAATGCATCCAAATACCGATCCGCATTGTCCAAATGCATTTGCCTTTTTTGCTCAGCCATTTTGTCAAAGGTTTTGACCAGCATGCCCAAGCGGGGATTTTGCAAAAAGAAATCCCGGTGTACATGCATGAAACGCCAGAACAGTCCGTCCCAAACAGTTTGCCAATCGCCCTTGGGATAGTCACTCATTTTCATCAGGTAATTGCTGCCGCTGATATAGGGTTTTGTTGACATCAGACCACCATCAGCAAACTGGCTCATGCCATACACGTTGGGAACCATCACCCAGTCGTAGGCATCAATGAACATTTCCATGAACCAGCGGTACACTTCGTTGGGATCAAATTCGCAGAGAAGCATAAAATTCCCCAACACCATCAGCCTTTCGATGTGATGGCAATAGCCTGTCTCCAGGATCTTTTTGATGGTGCTGTCAATCGGTTCAATTCCAGTGGTGCCGTTCCAAAACGAAAGAGGAATTTTTCGGGTAAAGCCCCAATAATTACGGGTCCTTTCTTCACTGCCTTTCAGCTCATAGACCGCCCGAATAAATTCCCTCCAACCCAGGATTTGCCGAATGAACCCTTCTAATGAATTGATGGGAATATCGTTTTCGTTGGCATAGGCCAGGGCTTCATCAATAACATATTGAGGAGTCAACAAGCCAACATTGAGCATTGGCGTGAGTACTCCATGGTGAAGAAATATTTCTTTGGTGACGATCGAATCTTCATAGGCCCCAAATTCTGCAAACCTTGTGGCGAAGAATGTTTTCAGCCATTGTTTGCTGTCTGCAAAATTGGTTGGATAAATGAATTTCGGGTTGAGGTTTCCATAATTGTCTGGAAAATATTGGCGTACATATTGAGCAGCCTCTTCATGAAGTTGATTGGATGTTAAAAATTGAACAGGTGGTGGCGTTTTCCCTTTGGGATATTTCAAACGGTTTTCATCATCAAAGGTCCATTTTCCACCCATTGGAATTTTGTCAGTATCCATCAAAATATTTCTTTGCTGGCGCTGGTACTTGTAAAAATCTGTCTGGAACATTCTTTTCCTGCCAGAAAAAAATTTGGTGTTTTCTTCAGACGTCAATAGAAAAAGAGGGGAGTCAATTTTGCGCGCTGCAACACCAATTTGCGCACAAGCCTTCTGGATGCGCTGTTCAAGCCATTGATCAGTTGTGTCTATGTATTCAAAGCCATCAACGCCAATGGATTTCAAATGAGGAATCAGTTTCCTGATGTCCGACAAAGGATTCAACGCATCGATGTACTCAACTTTTATATTGAGCGAAACCAAATGGCTTTCATAGGCTTTCATGCTGGCACGATGAAAGAAAATTTTCTGTTGGTGAAAATTGTATTGCTTGAAATACAACCATTCTTCAACCAGGTAAATGGTATCGCATTTTTCAAGCAAGGGATGTTGCTCAAAAAGTTGATGTGGAAAAAGAATGCCTATCCTCATGTTTGATTGAATTGTTGTTTATGCAACAGATAGGAATACAAATAGTTTCCGGTGGATGGTTATTTTGTTTTGCGGGTTGAAGTCCTTCTGCCTGAAGTGTTGACATGCTTGCTTAAAATCCTGCTGCCTTCTGTTTTAACCGCTGTTGTTTTTTTAAACCCCCAGACCTGATCACTGGCTATTTTCCGTGTGGCCTCAATGTCTACAATGGGGCTGGGATAGTCTTTGCCAATCACAACCTGGTAAAAATCTTGTTCCATAGTACTCATTTTCCATGGCTCATGTATCAATGCGGCAGGAACATTTTTTAATTCAGGGATCCACTGTTTGATGAATATGCCTTCCGCATCATGGGCTTCTGAATTTTTAATTGGGTTGTAGATGCGGATGGTATTGATTCCAGTAACACCCGACTGCATCTGCAATTGAGGGTAGTGGATGCCGGGTTCATAATCCAAAAACTGTCTTGCCAGAAAATGAAGGTCTCGCCAATCTTGCCAGAGATTGAAGACAAAAAAAGAAACCACCATTGCCCTCATCCTGAAATTGATATAGCCCGTTTCCACCAAACATCGCATGCAGGCATCCACAATCGGCACTCCGGTTTTACCTTCCTGCCAGGCCCTGATATAGGCTTCGTTCCTGGGTTTGACAATGGTATCGTAAGCGGAGTTGATGTTGTGAAATTCCATGCGGCACTCGTCTTCAAATTTTTGCATGAAATGACAATGCCAGTGCAAGCGCGAGATGAAATTTGAAAGCGCCCTTTTGTTGCTGGCCTGCTCATAGTGCTGGGCTGTATGCTGAAACACCATCCGCATGCTGATGTTGCCATAGCTGAGGTAGGGAGAAATCCTGCTGCATCCTTTTCGGCTCAGCGCCGGCTTTGAAATGTATTTTGAATAGTTGACGTAACGTTCTGATAAAAAGCTCTTCAAATATTTCCAGGCAAGCGTCTCGCCACCCTGTTGAAAGGAAGGATGCGGTGTGCGGATTTTTGCATCAAGCTCAGGGCCCTTGATGCTTTCATAGAGCTTTGAATCCAGCAACAAAGTATTGAGGCCTTGCAGGTCAATTGTTTTGGCTGCCTGCAGCATGGTTTCTTTCCAGCGCTGCTGCCATTCTTTTCTGGACTTCAGTTTTCTGACAACACCATTGTGTCGGGATTCCGTCCAAGCAATATCATGGTTGGAACAAAATTGCTTGATAGCAAGGTCTCTGTCGTAAGTAATTTTATTCCCAATTTCCTGGTGCGAAAAAATTGCCTTGATGGTATATAGTTGATTCAGTGCTTCAAAAACAGGAATCACCTCTTGTTTAAAAACATGGATGCGTGCGTTGATTCCATCGAGTTTTGACTGCATGTCTTGCAGGGATTGGTAAACAAAACGCCAGTGACGCGTGTCGCTGTCATCGTAGTGCATCACCAAAGGTTCAAAACAATAGACCAGCAAAATGGGTAATCCATTCGCTTGTGCCAAGGTGAGCGGTTCGTGGTCTGTGAGACGCAAATCACGCTTGAACCAAACGATGGCAATGTCTTGTTTTTCCGCTTTGTTCATTTACTTGCGGTATTGGGCGTACAAGAGTTTTTCCATTCTTTTCCAGTAAGCAAAAAACGAGGGATGGTAACCAGTAACTTTCTCTGAGATCCAGTCTCTGGAATCCTCCTGTCCCTTGTATCCAATGTTCAAAGGATGCTCTTTGAAGTAGATTTCTTTGAGGTTGTGTTGATGGCAAAGTCGTTCAAAGGATCCGACATAAATCTGGATATTGGGGATGTTCTTGCCCAGGGCCAATATGAATTCCATGCAGCGTTCGCTCACCGGATAGTTGTTGAAAAATTCGGGCTCCAGCAATAAGATGCGGTTGCCCGCTTCGTTTGCATGCCATAGTGGATCCAGGTTATAATAATTGTACACAAAGGTTGGGAGCTGTTGGTCTACTTGAAGCGGTTCAGCCTCGGGCAGAATTGTTTTCAAGGATGCCGCTTGCGTGTTCATCAATTGTGCCGGACAATCCGGGGCTTCAAACCACTCATAAGGTTTGTCCAGGAAGGTATTCAACTGCCGGGTATGCGCATATTTGTTGATGTTCTCCTGGTTGGCATAGTATTTTTTCGAACTGTTGGCACCAGCCACCCATTGCCAGCTGCAGGCATTGCTTGCCCAGTCTCCATCAAGGAGATGATAATACATCCACTGAGCAGGATGAAGCCAATGCGATTGTGCGATGTTGCACACCACAGAAGCCGTGTACATCCTGGAATGGTTGTGCATATAGCCTGTTTCGTAGAGATTGCGGATGGCAGTATCAATCCCCTCAATGCCGGTATTGGCCTCAAGGATGGCAGATGGAATTGCATGGTTGCTGACTGGCTCCTGCGGATGTTTGATATCTTCATTCAGGTTTTTCACCTGACCTACCCGTTGAAAATAATCCCTCCAACACAATTCTTTGACAAAAGACTCAATTTGGTTTATCGTATACCCCTTCAACATGACATGGTCAAGCACTTGCTTGGTGCTGATCACACCCCTTGAAATATAAGGAGACAAATAACTGACATCGCCGTCCACAAAATTCCTTGTTTTGCCATATTTCAGCGGGTCGATCGCATCTACGCGCTCAAGAATCGTTTTATAATCTGTGGCAAAGCCAGGTTGCATCTGATGACTGATTTGATGGGGTGATGAAGTAACAATAGTTGTCAGATGGGAAGGTTGACAAAATCCATTGTAGAAGTAAATAACAAAAACTGGAGAGTTTGGTTCTTTAAACCCCAAAAGGAATTAACCAGATTCCGTCTTTGCACTGATAAGTAAAAAAGCCTCCATTCAGAATGGCTTAATTGATCAAACAATCATATCCACCCAACCAATTATCGGTTTGTGGCTGACGCCATCCACGTCGCTGCATTTGACAATATCTGAATGACTTTTTCTTCCTTGAATACAGGAAATGTTTCGTGTCCGGGCCTGAAGTAAAAAACCTTTCCTTTTCCAAGGTTCCAGAGCATACCCGACCTGAACCATTCTCCTTTTTCCCAGGTTTCTTCAAACAGAATTTGATCTGGTTCAGGCACATGAAAGGGTTCGTCATACATTTCTGTCTGCGGTATCTTGAAGCTCTTTGGCAGCCCTTTCATGATGGGATGGTTGGGGATCAAGACATTTACAGCACTGGGTTTACCATCATTTCGGACAGAGGGGAAACAACAAATGGGAAGATGAACGGTTGCCGTCTTATGTCCATCAGGAAAATTGCGCTCAATGACATATGGCGTGATACGGGTATCGTATTTGGGGATGGTATACTGTTTTGCCGGAGCTACAAATTTGACATCCTCCTCTTTTATGCTGCCGTCTGCCAATATTCTGATTTTGGTAATCTCATTCATTGCCTGAACAAAGGGTGTTGCCCAATGCGCTGAATGCAATGCAATGAATGACAATTTCCCAGCCTTGATTCTTTCAACAATATCCTTTCCTTTTTCAGTTGATATTTCTGCTTGCTTTACATGACCCCACCAAATCAAGACGTCCGTGTTGTCAAGCAAGCCTTGTGAAATTCCTTGCTCAGGTTCATTCAATCCAGAAGAAACAACTGTAAACGCCGGATTTTTCTTCAATTGTTCTGCGATACAGTTTCCCAGAAAGTTGTCATAAGCTTCTTTTTCTGCATCGGACCTTTCATCCCAGATCAGGATGCGAATTTTTTTTGAATTATTTGTCATTGCGTTCATGGCTGAAGGCATGAGCAATGCCGAAGCGGCAGCAATGGAAGTGGTTTTTAAAAATTGTCGTCTTTTGTTTTCCATGATGTATTGTATCAAATGATTTAATCTTTAAGTCAAACCTTTGTGGATTGTCCATCAGTCCTCCATCACTTTCATCACCACCCGAAAGCCAATGTCGTTGACCTTACTGAAGATAAGCATTTGCTTTTTGTTCCATATTGGCCATTCCCTAATTATCTCTATTTTTGATCACTACAACCCTCATCGAATGGGCATGATCAAAAATTATTTCTGTGTTGCCTTGCTCATTTGCATTTCACTGCTTGGTTGCATTTCATCGGGCTTGCACAAAACCTATACCGATTGGAGGGTTACCGGTGGCGGGAAAGAAAACCTGCACTATTCGTCCATCAAATAAATTGACACCAGCAACATTCAGAACCTGGAAATAGCCTAGATTTATCATACTGAAAACAAAGACAAAACCCGCTTTGGCGCCATGGAATGCAATCCAATCGTCATCGATTCGGTGATGTTTGGCGTATCGCCCAAATTGAAACTCTTTGCCATCAATGCCCGCACTGGAAAAGAACTTTGGACGTTCAACCCTGCAGACTCTGTTGCCAACAAGACCTGGCACCGCAACAGCGTTAACATGAACCGTGGCGTGGCTTATTGGGCGGAAGGTGAAGACAAGCGCATCATCTATACGGTTGGTCCGGTGGCATTGGAAGTCAATGCAAACACGGGTAAACTGATCAGCAGTTTTGGAAGGAATGGCGGCATCAACCTTGCCGCTGGGCTTGGCCGGGATTCCTCCAAAGTCTTTGTTGCGCCCACCTCTCCGGTGATGGTTTACAAAAACCTGTTTTTCCTGAGCGGCCTGGTGGGTGATGAAACCCCTGGTCATATCCGTGCTTTTGACGTGAAAACGGGTCAACAAAAATGGATTTTTCATACCATCCCTTATCCCGGCGAAGCCGGTCATGAAACTTGGGAAGACAGCACGGCTTACAAACACATGGGGTCTACTAACAGCTGGGCTGGTTTCAGCCTGGATGAAAAAAGGGGAATCCTTTTTGCACCTACAGGCAACCCTTCCAATGATTTTTATGGTGGCAACAGGCTGGGAAAGGGCCTCTATGGAAACAGCCTGTTGGCAATTGATGCAGCCACAGGAAAACTGATCTGGCATTTTCAAACGGTACACCATGATGTCTGGGACATGGACCTTCCGGCGGCCCCTGCCCTGATTACAGTCAAGCACAATGGAAAAAAGATTGACGCGGTGGCGCAAACAACCAAGACTGGATTTGTTTTCCTGTTTGAGCGGGAAACTGGAAAACCACTTTTTCCTGTGGACGAAGTGCCGGTGGTTGACCAGAGCCCACTCAAAAACGAAAAGCTCTGGCCTACCCAGCCCATGCCTCGTTTGCCCAAACCCATTGTAAGACAGGCTTTCAACCATTCCGATTTAAACAAGCTGGTCAGCGACTCCAGCTTCCGCAACATCGAGAAAAGATTCCTGGGCTACCGTTCCGGTAAAATGTTCAACCCTCCATCTACTGAAGGAACAATCATTTTACCGGGATACGATGGCGGTGCAGAATGGGGTGGGCCTGCATTTGACCCGAAAACAAAACTCCTCTATGTCAATGCCAATGAAATGAGCTGGGTCTTGAACATGGTTGAAAACAAGCCGGATAAAAAAACGGCAAGAACAAACCTTGAAGCTGGGGCTACCCTCTATAGCCAACATTGCATGGGTTGTCATGGCCCTGAAAGGCTTGGTGGTGGAGATTATCCTTCCATCATTGGTGTAGAGAAAAAATATTCAACAGAAACATTCAACCAGCTGATCACTACAGGAAGAAGAAGAATGCCCGGCAACAACAGCCTGAGCAGCGAGGAAAAAAATGCCATTGCTGCATTTGTCCTTAACCTGAAAGAAGAACAGCAAAAACCTTTCGCCGGAGCAGCAGCAAAAAATGATGTGGCGCCAAAACAAGGTTATGGGTTCACGGGTTACAACAAATTTTTAACGCCTGAAGGATTCCCCGCCATTCAACCACCCTGGGGATCATTGACCGCCATCAACATGAATACTGGCGAGCACGAGTGGAAAATTCCGTTGGGAGAATTTGAATCATTGAAAGCGAAGGGCATTCCCGCAACAGGCCGCGAAAACTATGGCGGGCCAGTGGTTACCGCAGGTGGCCTAATTTTCATTGGAGCCTCTGCTGATGGAAAATTCAGGGCCATCAACAAGCGGACAGGGAAAATCCTGCTTGAATTGAATCTGCCTGCTCCGGGCGTGGCAACGCCTTCCGTTTATGCTGTGAATGGAAAACAATTTATAGTCATCGCCTGCGGCGGCTCAAAATGGGAAGGCAAATCCAGCGATGCCTATGTGGCGTTTGCGTTGAAGGATCAATAAAATCAGGTGATTTGATTAGTGATTATGTCTATTCCAACTTATCCTCAACCAAAGATTGCCAAATGTGCGGAGATTAAATCGTTTATTCACCGCAAATTTGCGGAAATTATTTACTCTATTCACCGCATTTTTGCGGAGATTAAGCCGTATATTCACCGTACAAACCTGCTAAACCTTGGCAAAATACATCTACCAACACGAAAATTGGACCGATTTTACCTGGAAGGAAACGGATATCAATATCCTTTTCGGTGAGGTGCGCAACCTGCAGGGGAAAATATCAGGTCAGATGAATGCGCTTGGATTTTCCTCAAAAGAGGAGGCAGCACTAAATACACTTACACTTGATGTTGTCAAATCATCAGAAATTGAAGGAGAACAGCTCAATTATGATCAGGTCCGTTCATCTATTGCCCGCCGTTTGGGTATTGAAAGCGCAGGGCTGATATATGCAAGTAGGAACATTGAGGGTGTTGTTGACATGACGCTCGACGCCACTCAAAACTATATGCATCAGCTAACAAATGAACGTTTGTTTGGCTGGCATGCTGCGCTTTTCCCGACTGGATACAGCGGACTCTATCAAATAGAAGTGGGTCGCTATCGCAATGGCGAAATGCAGGTTGTTTCAGGAGCAATGGGAAAAGAAAAGATTCATTATGAGGCGGTAAGCGCCCAGGACTTGCAAACAGAAATGAACAAATTTCTTGAATGGATCAATAACAACAATTCATTGGACCCAGTGTTAAAAGCAGCTATTGCCCATTTTTGGTTCCTCATCATTCATCCTTTTGATGACGGGAATGGCAGGATTGCAAGGGCAATTTCAGACATGTTACTTGCTCGCGCTGAAAAAAGCACTGAGAGATTTTATAGCATGTCCAGCCAAATTCTCATCGAAAGAAAACAATATTATGAAGTATTGCAAAAAGTTCAACACAGCAATGGTGACATCACCGATTGGCTGGTTTGGTTTTTGAATTGTTTGCAAAAATCGCTTTTGCAAACAAGTGTAACCATCGAAAAGATATTGTTAAAAGCTGCCTTCTGGAATACTTACGAATCGACGGATTTCAACCAGCGTCAACGCCTCATGTTGAATAAACTTCTGGATGGATTCGAGGGCAAACTGAAAACTTCAAAATGGGCTAAAATTACCAAATGCTCACCAGATACGGCTTTGAGAGACATCAGGGAGTTAATTGAAAAGGGAATTCTACAACAGGAAAAAGAAGGTGGCAGAAGCACCAACTACGAACTGATACAAGCTCAACAGTAAGCTAGCCGTCTAACTATAACATTTCCCTAAACCTTTTTACGCAAGCAAGTGGGTAACTTGAATCCTGCAAAATAGCAACCGATTCAAAACACCAAAACATTTTTACATGCGTATTTTTTTGATGGTTTCAATGGTTTTTTGTTGCGTCAACACCAAGGCCCAATCCATCCCCGCCAATACCGGCAGCAATTTCAAGGCCTCAGATGCCAAAACATTTTTGGATCATCACAACAAAGTCCGCGCTGAAGTAGGTGTGGGCAAACTGACCTGGAGCAGCACGCTTTCAAACTATGCACAATCCTGGGCCAATGAACTGGCTGATAAAAAATGTAAGATGAAGCACAGCAAATGCGTTGATGTAAACGGAACAATTCTGGGTGAAAATATTTTCTGGGGAAGTTCTTCCGCGGTCTATGGAACCCTGGATGCCTCCAAATCCTGGTGCGAGGAAAAAGCGGATTATAATGGTGAGCGGATCGGTGAGACCAGAGGGAAAATGGTTGGACATTATACCCAAATGGTCTGGAAGTATACCAAAGAAGTAGGAGCAGGGGTGGCCTACTGCCCCAGTGGTGCAATCATTGTGGTGGCAAGCTACCATCCCGCAGGAAACATGGTTGGGTCGGTTCCTTATTAAGCCGTCAGATGATTATTCATTCATGTTAATGCATTCCAAGTAACAGGGTCATGATGGCCTGCAATGAAATGGCTTCAGTCTGGTTTCCGATGGAAAACCGCTCATTTCCTGCATAAAGCACGAACCTTTTTTCAGCCTTGATGTCCTCGCATGCGATGTGAAAACCTTTTGAGACCGTAGGATTTGAGCTCCTTTTGATTTCAATAGCCCATAGCTGCTGGTGGGCAACTTCAATGAGCAGATCGATTTCAGCCCCTTGTGCTGTTCTGTAAAAATAGAAATTGCAATGGTCTGGCGCGACGGCCGCAATGTTTTCAATAACAAAGCCCTCCCAACTGCCACCCGCAACAGGGTGACCCAGCAAGGAATTGACATCGCCAATGTTTAAAAGTGCATGGGCAATGCCACTGTCGCGCACATACACTTTAGGGGCTTTCACCAACCGTTTTCCGGCATTGAACGCATAGGGCCTCAAACGCCTGACCAGCAAGAGGTCCACCATCAGGTCGAGATACCGGTTGGCACCAGTAACAGAAACATCGATGCCCCTTGCCAATGCAGATATGTTGATGGTTGAACCCTGCTGGTGTGCAAGCATGGTCCAAAACCTGCCCAGCGTTTCAGCTGGAACACGGGGACCAAGTTGTTGTATATCCCTTTCGAGGTAAGTTCTAATAAAATTACTCCTCCAGGCCAGGCTCTGTTTCTCATTCCTGGCCAAAAGGCTGTCAGGAAATCCTCCGCGCAACCAAAGTTCATTCATGCCTGTTGAGCTGGTTGGATTCCATTCCAATAGATTGAGAGGATATAACTCAAGGTAGGCAATCCGCCCTGCCAATGACTCACCAGATTGTCTCAACAATTCCATTGAAGCCGATCCCAAAAAAAGAAAAAGACCAGTTCTGTTTCCATGTCTGCGCTGTTCGTCAATGATTCCCCTGATGCTCGAGAAAATTTCAGGCACCTGTTGGATTTCGTCCAAAATCAGCAATTTTTCTTTGTTTTCCTGGTAAAAAGACGAAAAATCGGTCAATTTAGCCCTGTCTAGGCTGTTTTCCAAATCCAGGTACAATACCTTATCAATAGGCATAAAGCTGAGGGCAAGGGTGGTTTTGCCTACCTGCCGGGGCCCCAAGAGGGCAACAGCAGCATTATTAGAGAGCGCTTCCTGTAAAACAGGTTCCAGTCGTCTTTGAATCATCCATGTAAATTTACCACTATTTGTTTAATTTACATGGTTAATATGAAAAAGATTCTGCCCAAATCTTGCAGAAGTTCAAGTTCATTACCTCAAATTTTTATTGTGAAATAAAATTTCACCCATTTAAGTGATATTGCAACAATACTAGTAGAAACCGATGAAAATACTGATCACAGCAGACTGGCACCTTGGGAAGAAACTGCACATGGAGGACTTCAGCCAGGACATGGCCATGTTCCTGGACTGGTTGCTGAGGTACATTGGAGAAAATGAAATTGACCACCTGCTGGTGGCCGGGGACATCTTTGACCAGAGCAATCCTTCCAACGAGGCCACAAAACAATACTATGATTTTCTTGTGCAGCTGCCTGCCAAGGGTTGTAAGGCGATTGTCACCTCCGGCAACCACGATTCTCCCTCATACCTTGATACGCCTTCATCCCTTTTGCATTCGCTTGGAACTACGGTGGTGGGCCGGTTTCCCGGAATGGATCAGGTTGAAAAAATATTGATCCCTGTTGCCAACCGGTCAGGAAAGACCGAAGCCATTGTTGCCGCGATCCCCTTCCTCCAGGATCGTTTCATTCGCCAGGTAGGCGAAAGCGAGGGCATAAAGGAAATCGATATCAAAATCCGGGAGGGAATGCGCAAAGTTTTTAAGGGCATCGGTGATGAAATGAAAAAACGCTTCCCTGACCAATTGCATATCGGCATGGCGCACCTTCACGCCCAAGGCACAAAGGCCAGCGAGGCGGAAAGGGAGATCCAGATCGGCAACGAACTGGGCATTCCTTCTGATGCACTGGACCAGTTCAATTACCTGGGATTGGGGCATATCCATACCGGACAGCCCGTGCTCGAAGGAAAGATCCATTATGCCAGCAGCCCGATTCCACTCGGCTTTTCTGAAAATGTTTACAAGCACAAGATCATCCAACTGGATGTAGAAGGGAACAGTTTCAAACAGACTTTCATCCCCGTACCCAAATTCAGGTCGCTTTACCAGGTCAAAGGAACCATGCAGGAAGTGGAGGAGAAACTGGCCTTGCTAAAATGCAAATACGACCTGACGGCCCTGCTGGACCTTTCGATTGATGAACCAATTTTTGATCCAAAGCTCATGCCAAGGATTGAAGCATTGAAAAATGAGATGGCAGCAGGGAACCTTAAAGTCGTCAGCCAGCGGGTGATTTTTCGTGACAAATCCAGCAGCAGAAAACTGGGAACCCTGACGCATGACAGGGTAAATGACCTTCAACCGGCCGCCGTTTTTGAGAAGATCATTGAAGAGCGGGAAGAGAATGAAGAAAAAACCGCACTCAAAGACCTTTTCAACACCATTCTTGCTGACGCAACACAACAACAACCATGAAAATACTCAAGCTGAATTTCAGCAACATCAACTCTCTGAAGGGAGAATTCAGCATCGATTTTGAAAGCCCCGAACTGGCCAGTGCCGGCCTATTTGCTATTACAGGACCTACTGGTGCTGGCAAGAGTTCCATCCTTGATGCCATCACTTTGGCATTGTATGGTTATACGGCAAGGTTCCACGAGATTACGAAAACAACCATTGAAGATGAAAAAGGTATCATCACCAAGGGCACAACTGAATCTTATGCCTCTATCACTTTTCAAGTCAATGGCGAAACATATCTTTCGCAATGGTCTGCGGGATTGACCCGTACGGGAAACCTCAGCAAAATTTTACTGAAAGTGAGCAAGTGGGAAGACGGTGCCTTCAAACCCATCACCGACAAACTAAAAGATTCAAGGGCTGAAATCGTGCGCATCATCGGGCTTTCTCAGGAGCAATTCACACAGGCCATTGTATTGAGCCAGGGGAAATTTGATGAATTCCTCAGGGCCCCTAAGGCCGATCGTTACAAGCTTCTGGAAATCATCACCGGAACGGTGCTGTTCCGTGAAATTGGAAGAATGGCATTTGAACGCCACCGTGAGATCAAAGAGAAAATCAGACAACTCTCAGATACCATGGGCACAATTGACGTGCTGTCTGAAGCCGAACTCATTGCAATTGAAGCCAAAATACAAGTGCTGTTGGCTGAGCAAAAAGATGGGGCAATATTATTGGAAGCGCTCGATAGCAAAATCAAAATAAAGCATGACATTGTTTCACTGATTGCCACTCTTGCATTATTGGAGACAGAAAAGGCAAAATTGGCATTAGAAGAAGCAGGACTGGCTGTTGCCATAGAACGCGTTCAGGAGTTTGAAAAAACGGCTCCATTGATGAACCAATGGAATGCACTTCAATCCATACAAAAAGACTTGTTGGATGAAAATAAAATAAGGGAAGAGGCCTCTTCATCATTGAAGTCATTGTTGGATGAAAGGACAGGAGTAATCAATACATTGGCCACCTCAATCAAGAAAGCAACTGATGAAAACAGCTTTGTTGCTGCATTGGATGCATTCTTCAACCAGGTGGATGACATGGACAAAAACATCGCCACACTGGAAACAGAAATCAGCATATTGAGAGCGTCATTAGTCAACTTCATCAATAACCTTCCTGAAAAAACAAGAACAATTGTTAAACCCATCAGCTCTGATACTGCCAAATTAAATCAATATGTGATGGGGCAACAGGAAGAACTCCGTAAAAATGTCTTACCAGAAGCTTTCATGGATTTCGATTTTCAGGAGTCCATCACAGCAGAGCAAAACAGGATTACTGAACTCAATGCATGTCTTGGACTCGCATCACAGGTAGAGAAAACTAACTATGACATTAATTCAATCGCGGAAGAGGCAGTAGGTCTATCAAATCAAATCAATGCAATGATGGCTTCGGTTCAGGCATTGAATACATCGATTGATGAAGAAAGTATTGCGCTTGAGGCCTTGCTCAAGGCGGTGGAAGCCAACAATGCCGTCCTGTCCATGGAGATACACCGGCAGGCACTCGTCAACGGAAACCCTTGCCCCTGCTGTGGTTCAACCACCCATCCCTATGCCATCAACCTGCCAAAGCTGAACAATGCGTTGCAGGAAAACTACAATGCAAGGAAAGAGTCCAACGAAAAGAACATCAACCTGAGAACAGAAACAAAAAACGCAATCGGGCTCGTGGAAAGAGACATACTCAACAAGCATAAAAACATTGAAAGCATCAACAATGAGTTGGCATCAAGGCAAGCTGATTTGAAACAAAGGTTGCAGGCATGCCAATTGCCTGAAATGACAGCGCCGGCAATAATCAAAACATCCATAACCGTTGCTGAAGAAAATATTCGGGTGATCAGGCTGCACCAGGAGTGGAAAATGGTCGAGGCCAGCCTGATTCAGTTCATTGAAGACATGGAAATTTTTCAGCAGAAGCAACTGGACATGAACAACCTGAAAAAAGAGAGGACCGACATGTTTGCAGATATTGCCATCAGCGTTTTCAGGGACAAGCTGATGCAGAATTGGACAAGAATCGAAACATCATTATCGGCGCAACAAAAGATTTTTGAAAAAGCTTCCCTGGCCATGGCGCAACTTCAGGAAGCATTAAAAAAAGAAGACCTTTCATTTGATGCATCAATGGTAAAAAATGGATTTGCTGACAGGGCTTCATTCATGCAGGCCATGGCAGATGCAGACACCATCCAATCAACGAAAAAACTGATTGATGATTTCAAAAAAAGGAAGGATCAACATGCCGGAAAACTGATGCAAGCCAACAATGACCTATTGTCCAAACAGGCGGTGGATGATGTTTCATCGACACTTGAAGCCATGTTGTCTGCAGAAAAAGAACTTAAGGAATTGCTAGACAAGAACCTGATCGAACAGGGGCAGATTCAAAATTCGCTTGAAACGGATGGTATAAACAAGCAACAGCACCAGGACATGTTGAGGCAATTGGAACTGGTGGAAAAAGAAGAGAAATTATACAATATCCTCAACAATTATATTGGCGATGCCAACGGTAACAAGTTCAACAACATTGTACAACGCATCACGATGCGCCATCTTTTTGACCTGGCTAACATTCGGATGGAATCCCTGATGGACCGGTATCAGCTTGCACTGGGATCCAGTGGTGACGAGGACAGCATCTGGGTGGTGGATACACACATGGGTGATGAATGGAGAACGATTGACAGTGTGTCTGGCGGTGAGCGTTTTGTGATCTCACTTGCTCTGGCATTGGCATTGAGTGATATGGCCTCCCAAAATGTAAGGATTGATTCCATGTTCATCGATGAGGGCTTCGGCACGCTCTCACCCGACGACCTTTACAATGCCATTGCCATGCTTGAGCGCATGCAAGTGGAAGGCGATAAACTCGTGGGCATCATCAGCCATGTTGAAAGCCTGAAAGAAAGGATTGGCACACAGATCCTTGTTGAAAAATTACAAAATGGAGAAAGTACGCTTTATCTTAAATGCAACGAACAACAAAGGAGTTTGAAAACTATTGGGGTTTAAAATTGTAAATTTATTACATGAAAACACTCCTCCTCCTTATATCCCTTTTTGCCATGCAGCAAACCATGGCCCAAAAAATCTTTACAGTGGATTATGAAAGCCAGGCTGATGTAAAGGTCTTTGTGGTGAAATACGAAAGCCAGGCAGACCTGAAAGTGTTCAAAGTAAAATATGAATCGCAGGCCGGCGATAATGATGGAAAATGGTTTTTTACACTGTACCAAAGTCAGGCCAAGAAGAAGATCTACTTTGTGAAATATGAAAGCCAGGCAGATGTAAAAATATTTTTTGTTGACTATGAGTCACAGGCCGGCTGGAAGAACAATCAAAAAAAGCATTTCTTTTATTGATGGCCTTCGCCAATCTGTTAACTACGTCAGTCAAGGAAAATAGCAATTATTTTGCGCCTTCGATGATGGCTTTGTAGGCCGGTTTCCGTAAATAGTTTGCATCAAAAGGCAAGGGGTAATCCGGTGCACCCTGCCAGGAAGGCACCCAGGAATCTGCATCGCCCACATTCCATGTGGTGATGCCAAATTGCTGCGATTTGGGTATGGCATTGTAGGTCTTAACAACCTGTCTGTAACGATCCGCCTGCTGTCCAGCCATGGCATCTGTAAACGTTAGACCCTGCACCTTGTTGTTATTGACACGCACATCCAATTCTGAAATATGCACTTTGAGCCCTGTTGCTGCAGCAAAATCAATGGCCGCACTGATATTGGCATCGGACTGGGTATAGGTCATGTGAAACTGCATGCCAATGCCATGAATCGGAATATTTCTTGCCTTGAATGAAGTGATCAGTTTGCCTATTGCGGTTCTCTTGGCACTGCTGTACTCGTGTCCATAATCATTGTAAAACAACAGGGCATCAGGGTCTGCTTCATGTGCATATTGAAAACACCTTGCGATATAATCCGCTCCAAGATTTTTGACCCAAACACTGGGCCTGATGGTCCCGTCATCGTTGAAATATTCGTTGACCACATCCCATGAAGCAACCTTTCCTTTGAAATGTGCAACAACTGTTTGAATATGTGACTTCAACATGTTTTCCCAGGCGATGGAATCACCAGAAAAATTGGTCACCCAGGCTGGTAAATATTGATACCAGTTCAAGGTATGACCATGAAGTCGCTTGCCATTTTTCTGGGCAAAATCAACAAGAAAATCCGCATCCGCCCATTGATAGGTATTTTCAGCGGGATGAAGGGCGCGAAATTTCATGGCATTTTCTGCAGTAATGCTGTTGAATTCTTTGGAAACTACCTCACTGTACTTTGCATTGTTTTTCATCCTTGAAATGCCAACAGAGGCGCCCATCGGGAAAGACATCATCTTAAAAAGACTGGTGTCTGCCAGGGTCACAGTTGGCCGCAAAACCTGAATGGTTGAGCCAACCGATGCCACGCCCTCTTTGATGATGGCACTGAAAAAACAAACCGACATCAGAAAATAGATCATGTACTTTTTCATCTGTTCAAAGGCTTTGGCTTCAGTAAATGTAATCAATATCTTTCCTAAAGAAGTAATTGAACTAAATTGCTCTTGTTCGATGTCATGAGCAGCAACCCAATGCACAACAACTTGTCAACCATGAAAAAATCTCTTCCTGTTTCATTGCTTTTCATTGCAGTCCTCTTCACGTTTGGCGCCATCGCTCAGGACCGTTACACGGTAAAACCTGGAGATCCCAATGGCATCAAAAAATGGTACATGGGCCGGCAAATTGCACACGTGATGAGTCATTTTGGAATCGATTGGCTGGAAAGACAGGAAAGGGAGATGGAGGAAAACACAACCCAATTGTTGAAAAACCTTGCCGTTAAACCGGGGATGATCATTGCAGACATCGGAGCCGGAAGTGGCTACCATAGCACATTGTTGTCAAAAATGGTGGGCAATGGAAAAGTATATGCAGTGGACGTGGAGCCGGAAATGATTGCCTACCTGAACGACAGGATCACACTGGAAGGAATCAAAAATATCATCCCAGTACTGAGCACAGAACAAAAAGTTTCGCTGCCCGCAAACAGCATTGACATGATGTTGTTGGTGGATGTATACCATGAGTTTTCCTATCCCTATGAAATGGCTTTGTCCATGTTAGATGCCCTCAAGCCTGGCGGAAAATTGGTGCTGGTTGAATTCAGGTCGGAAGATCCCATGGTGCCCATCAAAACCATCCACAAAATGAGTGAAGCGCAGGCGGTAAAAGAACTCAAGGCCGCTGGATTCAATTTTGAAAAAAATATCAGCAACCTTCCATGGCAACATTGTCTGATCTTCAGGAAGCCCAAAAAATAAACTTATTCTAAAGCCATTTGGTATAAACTCCGCAGAATTGAGTGGAATGAATTTTTAATGCTTAATTTGATGCCAGTTGTCAAATTGAAGCCATGCAAAAAATCCAGTTGAATTTCCTGCTTTCCTCCCTGCGCAAGGGAACGCAAGTTTTGTTGATAGCCATCTTGTGCATCAGCATGCAAGCCCATGCACAAAACAAAAAACCCAACATCATTTTTCTGTTGATTGATGACCTTGGCTATGCAGATTGCGGATTCAATGGCGGAAAGGATATCCTCACGCCCAATATAGATAAGCTGGCAAAAGAAGGGTCCATCCTTAAAAACCACTATGTGCAGCCGGTCTGCTCCCCCACAAGGTCTGCACTGCTGACAGGCAGGTATCCAACGAAAACAGGTATCTACACCATCATTACCCCGGGTGCGCCATGGGGGCTTCCATTGAATGAAAGAACCCTTGCCAATGCATTGAAGGAGGCTGGATACAGCACAGCCATCACCGGAAAATGGCATCTCGGTGAATTTGAAAAAGCCTACCAGCCCAATGCAAGGGGCTTTGATTACCAATATGGTCATTTTTTTGGCAGCATAGATTATTATACGCACGAACGGAACAACCAGATGGACTGGTACCGCAATGGAACACCACTAAAAGAGGAAGGCTATTCAACCCACCTCGTGGCAAAAGAAGCCTGCAGCGTAATTGAAAAACATGCACCGTCAAAACCGCTGTTCCTCTATGTGCCCTTCAATGGTGTGCACAGCCCCTTTCAGGCGCCCGACCAGTACACAGCGGCATATCCCAACCTGGAAGGTAACCGGAAAAAGCTTGCCGGTATGTTGGCCGCCGTTGATGAGGCTGTCGCTCAAATTGTAGCCTCCCTCAAAAAAACTGGGATGTTGGAAAACACGCTCATCATTTTCTCCAGCGACAACGGTGGCCCACCTCCAGGAAACAATACCCCATTGCGGGAATTCAAAGGAACCATCTATGAAGGCGGAACCCGTGCCGCAGCGTTCGCGCACTGGCCAGGTCATGTTCCTGCAGGAAAAACCATTGAAGGTGCCATGCACATCATCGATTGGTACCCAACCCTTATTGGATTGGCAGGAGGATCATTGAGACAGGCATTGCCCGTTGATGGAAAAGATGTTTGGCCGATGATCACCAATGCAGAGAAATCTCCGCACAAGGCTATTCTATCAGTGTCTACCCGTGGCATTTCACAAGCAGCCATAAGAATGGGCGACTGGAAACTGATTGTAGCAGGAGGCGTTGAAGCAGCAGATGGAACGCAGCAAAAGCAACCCAAAAAATACGAACCCGTTTCCCTTTTCCACCTGCTTGAAGACCCGGGAGAATCCAGGAACCTGGCTTCAGTCCATCCTGAGCGGGTAGTGGAAATGCGCAAAGAATTGTCTTTATTGCTCAAGGACGCTGTTGCTCCCGGAGGGAAATAAAATCAACTGCAAATAATCATTTCCTAAAAATCGACCGAACAGGTCTTCCAATCCATACCTGCGGCGCCTTTAGTTTCAACGCTGCGGCGATGGTGGCTGCAGTGTCAAAGGTCATGATGCTTTCCTGAACCTGATGGTTTTTGCGGATGCCAGGACCAACAACAATCCAGGGAATCTGCATTTCTACCATGGTGGTACTTCCATGTCCTTTTTTGATGCCGCCGTGATCGGCTGTAACCAATACCAGCGT
The DNA here is from genome assembly GCA_044341875.1 of Chitinophagaceae bacterium. Taxonomy (GTDB): domain Bacteria; phylum Bacteroidota; class Bacteroidia; order Chitinophagales; family Chitinophagaceae; genus Pollutibacter. The sequence goes on from JBIIQT010000040.1 coordinate 22,386, forward strand.
TTCATCCGCAATGCCTGCACGCTCGATGCTTTGAAGAATCTCTCCGATATGTGCATCCGTGCGCTCCACAGACGCATAGTATTCAGGGGTATCATGACCAACCGTATGACCTACACTGTCCACATCGTGCAAATGCACAAATAAAAAATTTGGTTTTTTTGTCTGGATATAATCAACCACTGCATTTGTCAATGCAACATCTCCATCACAATTCAAATTCTTGTTTACTGCTGCTTTGGGAAACAAATATCCTATTCCATCCCACTCATAAATGAACCCGATTTCACTCTCCGGCCTGCTCTTCCTGAGCAATCCGGCGATGGACGGGAACATGCCGTATTCGTCCAATACCCTTGACGGCATGTCGGGCGACTTGCTTCCCCAGGTGGTAAAACCATGCAACTCTGGACCAGCACCCATGTTCATGGAAGCCCAGTTGGCCGCACTGGAACTGGGCAGTACCGTTCTTGCCTCCAGGCTCCAGGAACCTTGCTGCATCATAGACTGCATCACGGGCAGTTGGGCTTTTTTGAACGCATAAGCACCCATGCCATCTACTCCGATCAAGACAACATGTTTTATTTTTTGTTGGGCAAACAACTGGGAGTGGAATGCGGTGATGATTGCGATGGCAAAAAGAATGCGCTTGGCCATGGGTGTATTTTTATTGATGATTTCAAACTTACTGAATTTAGGCGTGCATAGAAATTTTTTAAGGGATGGACAGATAGGAACGATCTTTAAAGACTGACCACAAACAGGAAAACACATGCCTGGCCTCATTTATTTAGGGTATCCACTGACCCTATCTTTACACCAGTTCAGCAGCATAGAGTCTGGCGAAACAGGAGAAAAGCCCCGATGTTCAAAAGACATCCGTAGCCTACTCCGAAAAAACAGGATACTGTTTATTCGCTTAGCGCTCTACCTGCGGAATCAGATTCAAATGGTTTTATGACCTCAAAAATCATGATCACCATTTGGCATCGAAAAAGGCAGGAAGTAATTCCTGCCTTTATTATTGTAGCATGCTATGAAATGATTATCCTTCTACTTGGCTTCCTTTTTCAGCAACTCAAAATAAGTGACCCTGAACTTATCGCCCTTGACCTTGCCCTGCACTTTAGCTTTGCTGATGGCATTGCAGAATCCCTCCTGGTCATGTGCATCGCCATGGTCATCGATACCGGTGCCTTCCACAAAATAATCCTTGCCCTCAAACCTTATAGCCAGTTTGCAACCATCACCCTTCATCTTAAACATACAAGTGCCGCAGCTGGCCTCCAATGTCAGCAAAGGCTTAGTGTTGTCCAGCACCATTTTTTGTTTCTTTATTTCCTGCGAAAAAACACCAATGCTGAACAGCAATCCAATCAGTACAACAAATGCTTTTTTCATCTTACTGTTTTAAAAACGCTTTTGCATAATTCACTTTCAAAACATCCAACACCGGCAGATGACCTGTCACACGCTTTTTAAAATCATCATAGTTTTTTGAAGCCATTGGAGACCAGGCAATTTCTGCCAGGGCCAGGGCCCTTGGGTAGGTCATGTATTCTGCATAAGGCAAATCTTTGATGTACTCTGTCCAGACATTGCCCTGGATGCCAATCACATGTTTTGCCTCGGCTGCATTGAGTTCCGGCAAATAGGGCTCAAAGGAATAGGTCTTAGCAAGGGTCAGGTTTCCTTTATAGGCAAGCGGTTCTTTTGTTGAATCAGCCTGGTAATAATCAAAATACAAATAACTGTTGGGTGACATCACCACATCGTGTCCTTGCTTGGCGGCTTGAGCACCACCCGCAGTTCCTCTCCAGGACATCACAGTAGCATTTGGAGACAATCCGCCTTCGAGAATCTCATCCCAGCCCAATAATTTTCTTCCTTTGGAAGTGATGAATTTGTCGATCCTGCGGATAAAATAACTCTGCAACTCATGTTCATCTTTGAGTCCTTGTTTCTTGATCAGGTCCTGACAGAAACGGCTTTCTTTCCACTGTGCTTTCGGACACTCATCACCACCAATGTGGATGTAGGGACCGGGGAACAATTCCATCACTTCAGTCAATACATTTTCCAAGAAGGTAAAGGTCTCTTCTCTTGGAAGCAATACATCTTCAGAAATGCCCCATCTTGTTGCGACCTGATAAATCTTGTCTGGATTGGCGCCCAGCTGCGGATAGGCTGCCAGCACGGCCTGTGAGTGTCCAGGCATTTCAATTTCAGGAATAACAGTAACGTATTTCTTGCCTGCATAGGCAACGATATCCTTTACCTCTTCCTGGGTGTAAAATCCGCCATACGGCTTACCATCATATTTTTTGTCCCTGGCATGACCAACCATAGACTCTTTCCTGATAGAAGAAATTTTAGTGAGCAATGGATATTTCTTTATCTCGATTCTCCATCCCTGGTCTTCGGTCAAATGCCAATGGAAAATATTCATCTTGTACATGGCCATCAGGTCGATATACCGCTTGATGGATTCAACAGGATAATAATGACGGCCTACGTCCAGCATCAGGCCACGGTAGCTGAAGCGTGGCTCATCAGCAATGGTACAGTTGGGGATGGTCAATGCAGTTGCAACCATATCCTTTCCATGGATCTGTGCAGGCATGAGTTGCATCAAGGTTTGAAGGGCATAGAAAGCTCCCCTTCCGGTTTTGGCCTGTACTTCAATTTTTTTGGATGTGACATTCAATGCATAGGCCTCTTCTCCCAGAGCATTGTTCATGACAAACACAATGCCGGTTGCGGATTTTCCAAGCTTTATGGGCAGGCTGATGCCAGAAGCGGTTTGGCATTGCGATGCAAGCATGTCGGCCACAGCCCTGAAAGCATCATCTCCAATGGTGATGCCCGTGCCCTTTTTGATGGTGAAACTTCCCTCAGCAGGAGTCAGTTGTTTGGGTACCGGAATCAGGTTGTATGCATTTTGTGCCATCGCAGAAAATGAAAATCCTGTAATAAGAAATACAAGTAAGATTCTTTTCATATAGAAGTGTTGATCAATTTGATGGTTAACATTAAGGCTGCATGTAAATAAACATAGGGCCTCCCTTACTGTTTTAAAAACGCTTTTGCATAATTCACTTTCAAAACATCCAACACCGGCAGATGACCTGTCACACGCTTTTTAAAATCATCATAGTTTTTTGAAGCCATTGGAGAC
>JBIIQT010000013.1:0-45227 GCA_044341875.1 Chitinophagaceae bacterium
TCTTTGATGTACTCTGTCCAGACATTGCCCTGGATGCCAATCACATGTTTTGCCTCGGCTGCATTGAGTTCCGGCAAATAGGGCTCAAAGGAATAGGTCTTAGCAAGGGTCAGGTTTCCGCCAATGGCAATGGGCTCTGTCTTGGCATCTGCCTGGTAATAATCGAAGTATAAAAAGCTGTTGGGCGACATCACCACATCATGTCCTTGTTTGGCTGCTTCAACACCGCCGGCTGTTCCTCTCCAGGACATCACGGTAGCATTGGGAGACAATCCACCTTCAAGGATCTCATCCCAACCCAATAATTTTCTTCCTTTGGAAGTGATGAACTTGTCAATCCTGCGGATAAAATAACTCTGCAACTCATGTTCGTCTTTCAAGCCTTCTTTCTTGATCAGGTCCTGACAAAAACGGCTTTCTTTCCATTGTGCTTTCGGACACTCATCGCCACCAATATGGATGTAGGGGCCGGGAAACAATTCCATCACTTCGGTCAACACATTCTCCAAGAAGGTAAAGGTCTCTTCGCGCGGGAACAGAACATCTTCTGAAACGCCCCACTTTGTACCCACCTGGTAGATCCTGTCTGCATTGGCCCCCAATTGCGGATAGGCCGCCAGCACTGCTTGTGAGTGTCCGGGCATTTCAATTTCCGGGATGACTGTGATAAATTTCTTGCCTGCATAAGCAACGATATCTTTTACTTCCTCCTGTGTGTAAAAGCCTCCGTATGGTTTGCCATCAAACTTCTTGTCGCTGTAACGCCCAACAGTAGACTCTTTCCTGATGGAAGAAATTTTGGTGAGCAATGGATATTTTTTGATCTCGATTCTCCAGCCCTGGTCTTCTGTCAGGTGCCAATGGAAAATATTCATCTTGTACATCGCCATCAGGTCGATGAATCTTTTGATATGGTCAACGGGATAATAATGACGGCCTACGTCCAGCATCAGGCCACGGTAGCTGAAGCGGGGCTCATCGGCAATGGTGCAGTTGGGGATGACCAATGCTGTAGCCAACAAATCCTTTCCGTGGATCTGAGCAGGCATGAGCTGCATCAGGGTCTGCAGTGCATAGAAAGCACCCTTGCCGGTTTTGGCCTGCACTTCAATTTTTTTGGATGTGACATTCAATGCATAGGCCTCTTCACCGAGAGCACTGTTCATCACAAATACAATACCAGATGATGCCTTACCTGTTTTTACAGGCAGGACGATGCCTGAAACGGTTTGGCACTGTGTCGCCAGCATGGCTGCGACATCCCTGAAAGCTTCATCGCCAATGGTGATGCCCGTGCCCTTTTTGATGGTGAAACTGCCCTCAGCAGGAGTCAGTTGTTTGGGCACCGGAATCAGGTTGTATGCATTTTGTGCCATCGCAGAAAATGAAAATCCTGCAATCAGAAATACGAGTAAGATTCTTTTCATATGCTTGTTTTGATCGATTGAAGTTTAAAGTTTAACCCTGAACGGAGAAGCGGGTAAGGACTCCTTGTTGAAGAGGTTTACGTCCATGCAATTGCTCCAGCCATAACGTACAGAGACTGGTGCTTCTTTTAGGTCATCGGACCAGACAACCACAGTCTTTCCCTTCACTTTTGCCTTGGCTGCAACAAATGCATCTCCACCTGCACAGATCTCGAATCCTTTCAATGCATCGTTCTTCTGCAATCCTTTTGCGGCATGGTCAAATCCCAATACAATTTTGTTGCCACTGCGCTTGACGGAAGTTTGAACAGGTCCCATGTGCTCGATTTTTTCTCCGTAGGCCAATGCCCTCGCACCCAATGACAACCTGTTTCCAACAGGTTGTTTGTTCACAGGATGGATGTCCTTACAATCACCGCAATCGGTGGTAACCACCATTGATGTGTTGGGCACCCGTTGATACGAAATGAGTTGTGATTCCCTGATTTCAGGAGGCATGTCTTTGTAGGGTGCAACCTGCACAAACAAGAATGGAAAATCACCCAGTTTCCAGCGGCTTCTCCAATCCCTGATCATCGCAGGGAACAGTGTTTGATAGAGTTGGGATTCAGTCCTGTTGCTTTCACCCTGGTACCAGATGGCTCCTTTGATGGCATAAGGAATCAAGGGCGCAATCATTGCATTGTACAATCCATTGTAAGCCGATTTTCTTTTTTCATCTGCCTTCATCAGACCCTGCACCAGTGTATCATTGGCCATCATGGCCTCTTTGCTGATCCATTTTTCGGCAGGCGTTCCTCCCCAGGAAGAGTGGATGATGCCGATGGGCACATTCAATTTTGCTTGTAGGTCGCGGGCAAAAAAATACGCCACTGCAGAAAACTCCACTACTGATGTGGTATCACAAACCTTCCAATCGGCCTTGATGTCTGATTGCGGATTACTGTTTGTTTTCAAGGGGATGGTGATCATCCGGATATTGTTGTTGGCTGCATTTTTCTTCTCTTCCAACCAGTTGGTGAGGAGCTGCTGTCCTCTCCTTGGCCCAAGTTGTCGCTCCATGTTGGACTGCCCGCTGGCCAGCCAAACTTCTCCAACCATGATATCATTCAGGGTGATGGTATTGTTGCCCTGGATGCTCATGGTGTAAGGACCTCCGGCATTCATGGGCTGAAAAGAAACTTCCCATTGGCCATTTTGTGCCACCGTGCTGACGGTCTGTCCATTCATGGAAACGGTTACTTTTTCTCCGTCGGCAGCACTACCCCAAACAGGTATCTTGATACCTCGCTGCAATACAGCATGATCATTGAACAGGCCGTTGGGTTTTACATCAGCGGTGACTGAGGAGGCACAAAGGGATAGCAATAGAGAAATGGCAAGAATCTTGTTCATGGTTTTATTTTGGAGCGATAAATGAATGAAGGACTACAGTGCAGCCAACCTGATGTTTTTGAAACTGCAAGACATCTCATTGCCGGGATGCAACTGAAATCCAACAGGGCCGGATGCTGGCATGTTCTCTGAGGTGTAGGTCATCACTTCGGCACCATTCAACCACACAGTGTAGGTGCTTCCTACCACCTTTACTTTCATGGTATTCCAGTCTTTCAGCTTGAGGATGTCTTTCACCTTGGCTTCAACAGGATATCCTTTTTTAGGAATATAGGGAGATGCTGTAAGATCTCTTTTCAGTGAACCGGAAATCCCGATCTGGATCTGATCATGTTCTGATCGAAGAAAAATTCCGGAATCAACGGTGCCATCACCCATCAGGAAATCAGCCTGGATGATGAAATTTTCATACTTGCCTTCTGTCCACAAAATGCTGCCTTTTTTTTCAGCAGTGCTCTTTACAAAAAGCACTCCATCGTTTACTGTCCACCATACATTGTTGGCGGGCTCGACCCAACCTTTCAGGTTTTTCCCGTTGAATATTTTTTTCAATTTAGGGTCTTGTGCCTGCGTTGAAACAATGACTGTCAACAGTAAAAAAGAGGCTAGTAATTTTTTCATAGGATGAATTTACGCAATTCAAGATAATTTGAAAAAAGACAATCAATTGGTTTTTGTCTTAAATTTAGAAATGCAACAATCATCCAACAACTCAAGGAGATCTTTTATCAGGTCTGCCGCAGGCAAGGCTGCAGTCGCTGCCATTGCCCCATCCGCATTCGCAATGGCCGAAACAACAAACACGGCATCCAGCAGCTCCCGCATCATCGGTGCCAATGACCGCATCCGCATTGCGGTATTGGGTATCAATGGCAGGGGCAAAACCCATGTTGAGGAAATCATGGACCTCGCAACAAAATCAAATGTTGAAGTGGTAGCACTCTGCGATCCGGACATGAACCTTTTAAAGGTTGCTGCTGCAGATTTTGAAAAGAAGTACGGCAAGAAAATAGCGATAGAGCAGGACTTCAGGAAAGTTTACGAAGACAAAAATATTGATGCCGTTACCCTGGCCACACCCAACCACTGGCATGCATTGCAAACCATCTGGGCCTGCCAGGCGGGGAAAGACGTTTACGTGGAGAAGCCCGCCACACACAATATTCACGAGGGCAAGAAGATGATCGAAGCTGCCTACAAATACAACCGCATTGTGCAACACGGTGTGCAGCTCCGCAGCTCAGTGGCCATCCGCGAAGCGGTGAAACACCTCGAAGAAGGACTGATCGGAAGGGTATACATGTCTCGCGGATTGGTGTACCGCAGAAGGCCAGACATTGGCAACAAGGGCATCTCTCCGATTCCTGCGGGATTGAACTATGACCTCTGGTGCGGACCTGCACCGATGCGTCCATTCAGCAAAAACCTTGTCCACTACAACTGGCATTGGCATTGGAACTATGGCAATGGCGATGTGGGCAACCAAGGCATCCACGAAACAGACCTCTGCATGTGGGGATTGGGTGTAGACCAGCTTCCTGAGCGCATCACTTCCATGGGTGGAAAGTTCCTCTGGGACGATTGCAAGGAAGTACCTGAAATACAAACATCCATCTACCATTATCCCAAACAAAAAAAGATAATCCAGTTTGAAGTGCGTCACTGGAATACCAACCTTGAAGATGGTGCCGGTGTGGGCAATATATTTTATGGTGAAAAAGGCTATATGGTGGTCAAGGGATACAATACCTATGAAACCTATCTGGGCGAAAAAAGGGAGAAGGGACCAAGCCGTTCTGAAGGCGGAGAACTCGGACTGCATTTCCAAAACTGGTTTGATGCCATCCGCGCAAGGGACATGAGCATCCAGAACGGACCGGTTCAGACAGGACACCTTTCCTCATCACTGGCACATTTGGGCAATATTTCCTATCGCCTTGGTCGTCAACTTGAATTTGACCCTGTAGCCGAAAGGTTCATTGGCGAAGGCGAGAATGAAGCCAATGCCATGCTGAGCAGAGATTACAGGGCACCTTATCTTTTGCCAGACGTCATCTGATTTTCTTAACGAGGATAAAACAAGCCAGCCGTTCAGTATCAAGGGGTAGCCCAGAACAGGACAGCTGGCTTGTATATATATGGTATTTTGAAGGCCAAATGAATTTGCCAATATGAAGCAGGAGCAATATGTTGTGGGGGTAGATTATGGAACCGATTCAGTCCGTTCCATCATTGTCAATGCATCAACGGGCGAGGAAATCGCCTCATCCATTCACCACTATACCCGCTGGAAGCAGCAGCTGTACTGCGATGCCTCCATCAACCGGTTCAGGCAACATCCACTGGATTATATTGAAGGATTGGAGAACACACTCCGCAGTTGCATTTTAAGCGCAGGGGCGGAAGTGGCTGCCAACATCAGGGCCATCTCCATTGACACAACAGGTTCAACGCCGGTTGCCGTGGATGCCAGCGGTATGCCATTGGCCATGCTTCCGGAATTTGACAACAACCCGAATGCCATGTTCGTGTTGTGGAAAGACCATACCGCAGTAGAAGAAGCGGCAGCCATCAATCAACATGCATCGACTTTTCAGGTCAACTATCTTCAATACGTGGGTGGCATCTACTCCTCAGAATGGTTCTGGGCTAAATTGTTGCATATCCTCCAAGTAGACGAATCGGTCAGAAAACATACCGCTTCCTGGGTGGAACACTGCGATTGGATTCCCTTTCTACTGACTGGAGGCAGCGATATCACCCAGATGAAACGCGGGGTCTGCAGTGCAGGGCACAAGGCCCTCTGGTCCGAAGCTTTCGGCGGATTTCCTCCCAACGATTTTTTCGCCAGCCTCAGCCCACTGCTGGATGGCTTCACACATAAGCTATTTACCAAAACCTATACGGCCGACCAGCAAGCCGGCATCATTTCCGGTGAATGGGCGGCAAAACTCGGACTGCCAAACGATGTGGTCATTGGCATCGGCGCCTTTGATGCCCACATGGGTGCGGTTGGCGGTCAGATTGAACCCTATCACCTGAGCAAGGTGATGGGCACATCCACCTGCGACATGATGGTGGTTCCGGCTGCTGAAATCGGCAGCCAATGCGTCAAAGGGATCTGTGGCCAGGTGGATGGTTCCATCATTCCAGGAATGGTGGGGTTGGAAGCAGGCCAATCTGCCTTCGGCGATGTCTATGCATGGTACAGGTCGCTCCTTGAATGGCCTACCAAGACAATTTTAGAAAACTCCGACATCATCGATAAAGCCACCGCGGCAAAACTGCAGGAGGAAATCAGTGAGAAACTGATCAGCAGCCTGTCTGCTGTAGCAGAGGCATTGCCACTTGATCCTGAAGGAATCCTGGCTATGGACTGGCTCAATGGAAGAAGAACGCCGGATGCCAACCAGGAACTCAAGGCTGCCATCACCGGCTTATCCCTTGGCAGCGATGCCCCAAAAATTTTCAGGGCACTGGTGGAAGCCACTTGTTTTGGCGCCAGGGCGATTGTAGAACGTTTTATCGATGAGGGCATACCGGTCAAGGGCCTGATTGGCCTTGGTGGTGTGGCGAAAAAATCACCCTTCATCATGCAGATGATGGCAGACGTGATGAACATGCCCATTCGCATCCATAAAAGCGATCAAACCTGTGCACTCGGCGCTGCCATGTTTGCGGCCACTGCTGCAGGTATCCACCCAACAGTAGAAATTGCGATGAACACAATGGGCAGTGGCTTTGAAAAAACATATCTTCCCAACCAAAACCATACCAGTGTTTACAATACACGGTACAACCAATACAAACAACTGGGGAAATTCCTGGAATCATGAGCAACCATACCGCTTTACAACAAGAGGCCTTTGAGGCCAACATGCAGCTGCCCAAACTGGGCCTGGTGCTCTTCACCTTCGGCAACGTGAGTGTGGCCGACCGCGAAAAAGGAATTTTCGCCATCAAACCGAGTGGCATCCCCTACGAGGAGCTGACTGCCGACAAAATGGTGATTGTTGATTTTGATGGCAATACCATTGAAGGGGAACTTCGTCCCTCTTCTGACACAAAGACCCATGCAGTCTTATACAAGCACTGGGAAAAAATTGGCGCCATCGTCCATACCCATTCCACCTATGCCACCGCATGGGCCCAATCGCTGCGGGATATTCCCATCTTTGGCACCACCCATGCCGACCACAATACGGTCGATATTCCCTGTGCTGCGCCGATGGATGATGCCATGATTGCAGGCAACTATGAATATGAAACGGGATTCCAGATCATGAACTGCTTCAAAGAAAAAGGCCTCAGCTATGATGAAGTGGAAATGATGATCGTGGGCAACCATGCACCCTTCACCTGGGGAAAGGACGGCAACAAGGCCGTTTACAATGCTGCGGTGCTCGAACAAGTGGCAAAAATGGCCTGGCTCACAGAGCAGATCAACCCGAATGCACCAAGGCTCAAAGAAGCATTGATCAAAAAACACTACGAAAGAAAACATGGTCCGGACAGCTATTACGGACAATAACCCTTAACCATAACGCAACAATGAGCTTACCCAATTTGAAAAGTTTTGAAGTCTGGTTTGTAACAGGCAGCCAGCACCTCTACGGACCTGAAACCTTGCAGCAGGTCGCAGACCATTCATCCAAAATTGTTTCAACCCTGGACAGGTCCAAAAAAATCCCGGTAAAGGTGGTGTTCAAACCAGTACTTACCTCTCCTGAAGAGATTTACCAGCTTTGTGCGGCAGCCAATGCTTCTCAACATTGCATTGGCATTGTCGCCTGGATGCATACCTTCTCCCCCGCAAAAATGTGGATCAATGGGCTGAAAATCCTCCAAAAACCGCTTTGCCATTTGCATACCCAGTTCAACCGCGATATCCCCTGGGGGAAAATTGACATGGACTTCATGAACCTGAATCAATCGGCCCATGGCGACAGGGAGTTTGGATTCCTGATGAGCCGCATGCGTATGGAAAGGAAGGTGATCACTGGTCACTGGCAGGACGCTGCTGTGCATGAACAGCTGAACATGTGGTGTAGGGCCGCCGCAGGATGGAACGATCTTCAGGGTGCAAATTTTGTACGGTTTGGCGACAACATGCGCCAGGTAGCCGTAACAGAAGGTGATAAAGTGGAAGCACAGATACAATTTGGTTACAGTGTCAACACCCATGGCGTTGGCGACCTGGTGGCCGTCATCAACAAGCTCAAGGACAAGCAGGTAGAAGACCTCTGTGCGGTATACGAGAAAGAATACAAACTGGCCGCCGCATTGAAAAAGAATGGCAAACAACGCCAATCGCTGAAGGATGCTGCCAAGATTGAACTTGGGCTGAGAAAATTCCTCGAAGAGGGGAATTTCAAAGGCTATACCGATACGTTTGAAGACCTGCACGGCCTGTTACAGCTTCCAGGCATTGCCACACAGCGTCTGATGGCAGATGGATATGGCTTTGGTGGCGAAGGCGACTGGAAAACCGCTGCCCTGGTGCGGGCCATGAAAGTGATGGGCCATGGGCTTCCCGGAGGCAACTCCTTCATGGAAGACTATACCTATCATTTTGAACCGGGCAACAACATGGTGCTTGGCTCACACATGCTGGAAATATGCCCAAGCATCGCCAATGCCAAACCTTCCTGTGAGATCCATCCCCTGGGCATTGGAGGAAAGGCGGACCCAGTGCGCCTGGTCTTTAATGTCAATGGTGGTGCAGCTTTGAACGCATCCATTGTAGACATGGGCAACAGGTTCAGGTTGATTGTCAATGAGGTGCAGGCGGTAAAGCCAAAGCAGCCCTTGCCCAAGCTCCCTGTTGCCAGGGTCTTGTGGAAACCCTTGCCTGACATGCAAACGGCCTGTTCAGGCTGGATCCTTTCTGGTGGAGCTCACCACACAGCGTACAGCCAGAACCTCAACAGCGACTGTCTTCAAAGCTTTGCTGAAATGGCAAAAATTGAAATGATTTTGATCAACAAAAATTCCACGCTTTACGGTATTAAAAACGAACTGCGCTGGAATGAAGTATATTACAGATAACCCTTCCCCCTAACAACCAAAACCAACGATTATGGGCTCCTTGCAAACGATTGACTTTGTCGTATTCCTGATTTATTTTGTGATCGTGGCTTCTTATGGATACTGGATCTACAACAAAAAGAAAAAAGAGACCACAGATACAAAAGATTTTTTCCTTGCTGAGGGATCCCTGACCTGGTGGGCCATTGGTGCCTCGCTGATTGCCTCCAACATCTCTGCTGAGCAGTTCATCGGAATGAGTGGAGAAGGCTTTTTCGCAGGGATTGCCGTTTCTGCTTACGAGTGGATTGCCGCCCTGGGCCTGATCATCATCGCCATCTGGTTCATGCCGATCTACCTGAAGAACAAGATCTTCACGATGCCCCAGTTCCTAACCAACCGCTACAATGATTCAGTTGCACTTATCATGGCCATCTTCTGGTTGTTCCTCTACATTTTTGTAAACCTTACTTCCATCCTTTACCTGGGAGCTGTTGCCATCAATGGATTATTGGGTGGGGACTATCTCCATCTCATCATGATTGTGTTGATGCTTTTTGCAGTGATCATTACCTTGGGCGGGATGAAGGTGATTGGCTACACGGATGTGATTCAAGTGGCCGTGCTGATCATCGGAGGTCTTGCCACCACCTACATGGCACTGACCATCGTGAGCGACAAGTTCGGTTCAGGGGGCACTGCCTGGGCAGGTTTCAATGACCTGATGAGATTGGCACCCGATCATTTCCACATGATCCTGCCGAAGCCTGAAGTAACTACAGCAACCATTGATCAGCCTGTCAACCTCGACATCCAGAAATATGTGGTCTTACCGGGTATTGCGATGTATTTCGCAGGCCAATGGATTGTGAACCTCAACTACTGGGGTTGCAACCAATACATCACGCAAAGGGCCCTGGGCGCGGATTTGCAGACTGCCCGCACCGGTATTCTTTTTGCAGGATTCATCAAACTGCTGATGCCTGTGATTGTGATGCTTCCCGGTATCGCTGCCTATGTATTGTTCAAAAACGGTTATCTCCCTCAGCTGGAAGGTGGCAGCAAAGACGGGGCATATTCCGCCATCCTTGGCTTTCTTCCCGCAGGACTGAAAGGCCTTTCCATAGCGGCTTTGACAGCAGCGATTGTTGCTTCACTGGCAGGAAAAGCCAACAGCATCTCCACCATTTTCACGTTGGATATTTTCAAAAAATACATCAACAAGGAAGCAGATGAAAAGAAACTGGTATGGACGGGCCGCCTGGCCATTGTTGCCTCCATGTTTGTGGCACTACTTTTTACCTGGAAAGATTCTTTGGGCATCGGCGGCGAAGGTGGATTCACCTTTATCCAAAAATACACCGGCTTCATCAGCCCTGGCGTATTTGCCATGTTCATCCTGGGGATGTTCTGGAAACGCACAACCGGTACAGCAGCCCTGGTGGGTGTAGTGCTTGGCTTTGTGCTGGCCATCTTCTTCAACAATTATGCTGTGGGCATTTTTGGAAAAGAAACCCTGCTCTATACCGCATACGAATACCAGAAAATGGAAGGCGGCATCGTGAAGACCGTGGTTGAAATTCCATTCCTGATCAACATGGGATGGTCTTTCGTCCTCACCGTTGGCACCATGGTGCTGATCAGTCTGGCGGGTCCGAAAGTAAATCCAAAAGCATTTGAGACAGACAAATCAATGCTGAAACTGAAGCCGCAAACAATTGCCCTGATTGTAGCCACCCTGATGATTCTTGCAGCATTGTATGTGAGATTCTGGTAAGATATCCTGTTTTGTTTAAGCAAAAGCCTTCCAACCTTGGAAGGCTTTTCTTTTTTCGTGATTAATTGGTCACCTTTGTGCCCATGCCGCAGCCTTCCTTTTTATTGACCACACTCAATGCCAAGTACATCCACATGAATCTGGCGATCAGGCTGCTGTACGAACTGAACAAGGCTGACGACAGATTGACCTGGAAGGAGTTCACCATCAAGGAGAATCTTGATGAAATCGCATCCCATTGCAGCAATTTTGATGTGGTCTGTTTCAGCTGTTATATCTGGAACATCACCCAGACACTGGCAGTGGCTGAAAAAATCAAACAGCTGAATCCCGCCACAAAAATATTGCTGGGTGGCCCGGAAGTAACCTACGATTGGCAGTCGGTCATTCAATTGGATTGTATCGACTTCATCGTAACGGGAGAAGGCGAGATTCCCTTTTCGGCCTTTCTGCAACAATATCCGCATGTTGGGTCCATCAACAATATCGTATCCAAACAAAACAATGACCTGATCTATCAGCAACAAGGAATCAATTTTCCGCTGGAAGAATATGCGGGGACCAATCCTTACCAAAACGACGACCCCGAAACCCTTCGCAACCGGGTGCTTTACATCGAGACCTCAAGGGGCTGTCCCTACAAATGCGAATTCTGCCTGGCCAGTTTGGACAATGGCGTTCGCTACCTGCCCACCGAGCATATCAAGAGCAATCTCCTGTACCTGATGACGCATGGGCGGGTGATCAAGTTCCTTGACCGCACCTTCAATGTCAAAAAGGATTTCACGCTGGATATTTTTCAGTTCATCCTCGACCATGCCCGTCCTGACAATGTTTTCCAATTCGAGATTACTGCGGATATCCTCCATCCAGCCATCATGCAGTTCATCAAGGAAAAGGTTCCCCGGGGGATGTTCCGTTTTGAGATCGGCATCCAAACGGTCAACCAAAAAGCCAACCTGGAGGTGAGCCGTAAACAGAATTTCGATAAAACAAAGGGGGTGATTCTTGAACTGAAAGACCATGTAGAGATGCACCTGGACCTGATCGTGGGCTTGCCGCTGGATTATTGGAACGATATCAAATTCAGTTTCGAAGAGGTCTTCAAACTCTTCCCTCCGGAACTGCAACTGGGCTTCCTGAAATTCCTGAAGGGCACACCCGTGCGCGACAAGCACCAGGACCATGGATATGTTTTTGATCCTGTTGCCCCTTATCAGATCATCAGGAGCAACTACCTCTCTGAACAGGAATTGGCCAACATCACCTTGCTGGAACATGCATTGGAAATATACTGGAACAAGCCAAGGTTGTACAATACACTCAAATATGTAACTGCCCAATACAGCATCTTTGATTTTCTGCTGGGGCTGGGCCGTCACTTTCAACTGAAACACGGACAATTCATCGGTTTCAGCCTTGAAAAAGTATATGAAATTGCTGCAGCATTTATTGAAACGAGCTACCCGAACGACCCCGTGTTGAAAGAACTCCTTGCCATTGACCATTGGCTGCAACACAAGATCAAGCCTTCCAAAAGCTTTTTACAGGAGTACGATAAAAAAGAAAAATTCGCCCTGCTCGATGCATACAAACTTCCCCACCAAACTTCCCGATATGCAGTAGCACCCATCAATTTCGATTTTGGAACCTGGGAGCGGGAAGGGATCATTCATCCCTTACCAACCGAACTGGTGATTGCTTTTGATGGTCAATCCAAAGCCAGGGTAATAGACCTTTCCACACTGGCGGTTGTTTAACGAACCATGTTGTATTGATAGCCCAAAAGGAAGAGATGGGTATTGGCCAAAGGCTGATGCAAATAGGTATACCCCAAATTAAACACCTGTTTTTGGGAAGGTTTGATGTGCAGGAAAAAGCCTGTCCGATTCTGGTTGAAAAGCCATTGACCCTGTTGGGATTGAACCATGATTTCGTCATAGACCTGCAGGTCCAATTGAGGACCAAGGGCTTGGATAAAAGCAGTTCTGTACCTGAACCGATGGGCGGAAAAATAAGGTGTTTTGGTGGTGGCGTCAAACCAGCGATGGTCTATCCGCAAACGCTGCACCCATTTGAGTTGTCTCCTTTGATCTTGCCTCACCAGTTCTTCCCAGATCCTGTTCTCTGCGCCGAAAGCGGGCCTGTCGTTTTCAACCCTTGACGAAAAAAGGGCATATCCCGCGGCAGCATTCCAGTGCTCAGAAAAATAACGTCTAACCCCGGTTCTGTAAAACCACAATGTTGCCCTGGCACTGCTTCCAATCGTTCGATAACCAGCATCCTGGTGCCATTCCCAGTTCTTGATGCGCAAAGGTGCCTGAGCAGAAAACCAGATGCTGGAGGACTGCGCATGCACCATGCAGGAAATGAATAACAAAAAAAATGCCGCGTGAATTTTTCTCACGCGGCAAATATCCTAAATCTTGTAATACTGTTCCCAACCTTTCCGTGGTGGCTCACCCACCAGCAATTGGTTGGCGAGTTTGTTGTTGGTGATCTGTTTTTTCTTCCTGTCAAACTTCAATGTGGTATTGAGCATTTGAGAAAGCACACCCAGACAGAATACCTGGCTCAACGGACCTGCAATGGCAAAAGGAGAACGCGTCTCTTCTTGGCCCATACAGGCTTTGAGGAAGTTGGCATAGTGATTGGAAGGGCTGACTGGAACTTCAGGAAGCCTGGAAGCCATTTCCCTTCCTTTCTCTTCAGGAATGATGGAAAGCGTACTTCCATGAGAACCACCCTTGAAGATGAGGTCCTTGCTGTAGATGATCTTTCCAGGATTCAACTTCTGTGACTGGATGGCTCCATTGCTTGGCGCAGGAATGTTTGAATCCAACTTTGCAGATGAACCATATCCTTCTGGCAAAGGAGGAAGGTTGTTCAATCCATCGTACCAGGTGATGTCACAGGCTGGCATCCCTTTGCGCTCGGGGAATTTGAAAAGGATGGTTGAAGAATAGGGATAAAAGAATGGATTGTGCTGATCGGCCCTCAACATACTGACTTCTGTTGGAAGCCCAAGATCCAAAAACTGGTGAGCGGTATCAATCAGGTGTGCACCCCAGTCTCCGAGGGCACCCATTCCGAAATCATACCAGCAACGCCATTGGCCATTGTGGTAATCGTGGTTGTAGTCGTGTTCTTTCACCACGCCATGCCAGGTATCCCAGTCAAGTGTAGACGGGATGGCCTCTTTGGCAGGAAGGCTCTTGATCTTTGGATCGAAAGCATGCCAGCGACGAGCCGAGTTCATGTGTGCTGTGATAGCTGTTACATCCTTGATGATACCAGCCTCAGTCCAAGCCTTGAATTGAAAATAGTTGGCTTCGGAGTGGCCTTGGTTACCCATTTGTGTAACCAGCTTGCTGTGTTTTTTCGCAGCCTTCATCATCAGTTCAACCTCGTTGAAGGTACGCGCCATCGGCTTTTCAACATAGACATGCTTACCCAAAGAAAGGGCCATCATGGTGATGGCAAAATGCGAATGGTCGGGAACACCGATGCTCACCGCTTCGATTTCATTTCCCATTTTATCGAACATCTTCCGGAAATCCTGGAACCTGGGCACATCAGGAAACTGTTTCAACACAGCCTGTGTTTGGGGAGCACCCATGTCTACATCACAGAAGGCCACAAATTCAGCAAGCCCGGATTTATGGAACTGCATCAGATCAGAAGCTCCCTGGTTACCAATACCAATGCAAGCGAGTTTTACTTTTTCGCCAGCCTTGCGGTTGGACCTTGCCTGTGTAAAAAGGGAAGGCATGGATGCAGCTGCCGTTACAAGCGCTGTATCTTTTAGAAATTTACGGCGTGAATCGTTGTTCAACTTCATTTGACAATCGTTTGAAATAAATGTAAAAAATACCTGATCCTAAATATCGTATAAAAATGAATGTGAAGGATGCCCTGTTGAACTTAGACGGTTTAATTCTGCTAAATCCTTTTCGTGATCAGCCGCCCGGTTATTGGGGCAGATTGGCCTTATTCCTCAAGCGGATGTATTCATCCCGCTGTGAGAGTCCCAAAAATGCCGGCGGCTTCAAGCCCTTTTCCCATTCAGCAACCTGCCTTTTCATTATAAGGACGAGTTCGGGATTTTCATTGGCTAGGTTCTGTTTTTCCTGGCCGCTTTTACCAAGATCGAACAGAAAAGTTGTGTCCCCTTTCATCCATAATTTTTTTCCATCTGCATTGATGGCCGCATAGGCTTTCATGTCTAGGTTTCTCCAGAACAAGATTTCATGTGGCGCACCCTTTTTTTTGCCAGTCAGAAAAGGAATCAGGTTGACGCCATCCAGTGGGTTTTTTGTTTGAACGGTCTTTTCTAAACTGCCCAACGCAGTGGCAAAAATATCCAGGGAAATGATGGGCTTTTCGTAAACGGTCCCTGCAGCAATCACTCCTGGCCATTGCATGGCAAATGGCACACGGAATCCTCCCTCATAAAGGTTTCCTTTTTTTCCGGTCAAAGGATGGTTACTGCTGCCATTGTCAAGTGGGCCTCCATTGTCTGAGAGAAAAAACAGGAGGGTGTTTTTGTCTTGACCGGTTTCTTTTAGTTTGTCCAACAGCTTTCCAACACCATCATCAATGGCACTGACCATGGCAGCGTAAATGCGTCTTTTGTTGTCTGCAATGTGTTTGAACCTTGTCAAGTATTGATCAGGTGCCTGCAAGGGTGTATGAGGCGCATTGTAGGTCAGGTAGAGAAAAAACGGATTGTTCTGGTTGCGGTCTACAAAAGAAACGGCCTCTCTGGAAAATGCATCGGTGATGTATTCCTGCTCTTCAACCACTGCAAGGCCACGGTTCAATTTTGTCTTGTAGCTCGCGCCTTCGTCATCAACAGACAGGGGATCAACAATTTGTAATGCAGCTGGAAAATACTGGTGCCCACCGCCCAAAAATCCAAAGAACTCATTGAAACCTCTTTTCAATGGATGGAAGCTTGGGTGAGCACCCAAGTGCCACTTTCCAACAAGCATAGACTTGTAGCCCGACCTTCCCAATGCATCCGCCATGGTCTCTTCATCCAAAGACAAACCCATCGCTGCATCTTTCGGCATATAGAGCACATTGCGCTCATACCCAAAGCGCTGGGAATACCTGCCCGTCAAGAGCCCCGCTCGGCTGGGGCTGCATACGGCATAAGACACATGCCCAGAAGTAAAGACCACGCCTGCAGCCGCAATGCGGTCAATATTGGGCGTGGGAATATCCTTGCATCCATTGAACCCAACATCTGCATAGCCCATGTCATCCGTCATGATGATGATGATGTTCGGATTTTTGTGTTGCTGTGCATGAATGGATTGCACAACAAAAAATACAAGAAAAAAAATAGGGAACTTTTTCAATTCGAAATTTTATTGGAGTGATAATTGCACCGCTACCGGAAAATGATCAGAAGGAAATTTTCCATAATAGGTATCCGTCAACACAGCCCATTTGCTGACCTTGAAATGAGTGCTGACCAATACATGGTCGATCACATCCTGTCGGATACCATCGGCACGAAAGCTGCTGAAGCTCCCATTGGGCTGATAGACCAGCTTTGCCAGGCCATGGCTGTCTTTCACAATACCGGAGGTTGCCATGTGCCTATACCATTCGCTTTCCCGGTTACCATTGAGGTCACCCATAAAAACCACTGGCTTATCTCCTGCAATCGATTTGATTTTCTCCAGGATTAACTTGCTGCTTTCCACACGCGCCACAACACCCTGGTGGTCATAATGGGCGTTGAAAACAAAGAATTCTTTTCCTGATTTTTTATCTGTCAGCTTCACCCAACTGCAGATCCTGTTGAGCTTTGCATCCCAGCCGGGACCAACTTTTTCGGGAGTAGTTGACAACCAAAAATCTCCACTGGCTTGCATCGTATACTTGCTGGTCTTGTAAAAAATAGCGGAATGCTCTCCGGCAGATTTTCCGTCATCCCTTCCAAGGCCATGATGGGCAAATCCTTTCAACCCGGCCTGCAGGTTCTCCAACTGATTCTTCAATGCTTCCTGCACACCCATTATATCAAAATTGTGGTACTTGATCAACGCAAGTACAGGGTCTTTTCTATCTTTCCACAAGTTTCCGCTGTCGCGGGGATTGTCGTAGCGAATGTTAAAAGTAGCAATATGCATGGTCTGTGATTCCGTATTCATGCCGTTCAAAAATGCAAGCAGCACAAGAAAAATTATTTTTCGCATGGGGATGATTTGACAACTAATGTAGTCCTTTTCTCCGTCAGATGATTTTACAAAATTGCGTTCAAAACCAGTACACCCGCCAGTCCAAGGATAGAGATCAGGGTCTCCATCACCGTCCATGATAAAAATGTTTGCTTCAGGGTCAACTTGAAAAATTCCTTGTACATCCAGAAGCCAGAATCATTGATGTGAGAACCGAATACAGAGCCGCTTCCTACTGCCAATACCATCAACTCCGGGGAGGCAGCACCTGCAACAACCAATGGCGAAACAATTCCGGCAGCAGTAATGCCCGCCACTGTAGCAGATCCGATCATGACCCGCAGCAATGCGGTGATGATCCAACCAAAAATCAAAGGAGGCATCTGCCATTTGCTGCTGAAAGAGGCGATATAGGTTCCTGTACCACTGTCTTGCAGGACCTGCTTGAAAACCCCGCCAGCCGTGATGATCAGCAAGATCATGGCAATGCCGGCGATGGCATCACTCACCCATTTCATGATGTTGTCCATTTGAATGCCTGCCCTGATCCCAAAATAATAAATGGCCAGGATGACTGAGATAAAAAGTGCTATCACCGGCTCGCCAACAAAAGAAAAAAATTGCCGGAGCAGATGCCCCTGATCAAGGAACGCGTTGCAAACCACTGCCAACGTAATCAATAAAACAGGCAACAAGGCAATCATGAAACTTGGAAAAGCCTTGGGAAGTGCTGCTGTTGTTGGTGCAGATGGCACTGCCGTCTGTTCCGCAGAGCGAATGGTTTTCAGGAACCTTCCCAGAAAGGGCCCTGCCACAATCACGGCAGGGATCGCGATGATGATGCCATAAATCAATACTTTCCCCATATCAGCACCAAAAGCATTGACCAATACAACAGGTCCGGGATGTGGAGGAAGAAAACAATGCGTTGTGCTCAATGCTGCAGCCATAGGGATGGCGATGTAGAGCAATGGTAGCCCGGTTTTGCGCACGAGCATGAATACAAGAGGAACCAAGATCACAAAGCCGGCATTATAATAAAGTGGAAGGCCAATCAAAAAGCCGGTAAGCATTACAGCCCATTGGATTTTTTTGAGCCCAAACCCACTGATCAGGGTAATGGTGATTTTTTCTGCCGCACCCGACTCTTCCAAAATTTTTCCGAGGACGGCACCCAGACAAAGGATCAGGGCCAATCCTCCCAAGGTGCTGCCAACACCTTTTTCAATCGACTTGAGCAGGTCTGCAGCAGGCATACCCAAGCACAATCCTGTTGCAATCGCAACAATGAGCAGGGATATGAATGGGCTTACTTTTTTGACTGACAGGAATACCTGCAAGGCAATGGCAAGAATGATGATGAGAATGGTCATCGTATTTGGATTTTAACCATCAATGTGAATCCCTGGTCACCGTACTTCCAGAACTGCCTTTGAGAAAATCAAGATCGGCACCCTTGTCAGCACCTTCCACATGCTTGATGTACAAACTCACATAACCCCTGCTGGCTGCAGGTTGCGGAGCAATCCATTTTGCTTTTCTTTCTGCAAGCACTTCATCACTGACATGCAAATGCAGTTTGCGTTGGGACACATTCAGTTCAATCATGTCTCCATTCTCCACCAGGGCCAAAGTTCCGCCAATGGCACTTTCGGGAGACACATGCAATACGGCCGTTCCATATGCTGTTCCACTCATCCTCCCATCGCTGATGCGCACCATGTCTTTGATGCCCTTGGCAAGAATTTTTTTCGGTAGGGCCATGTTGCCCACTTCAGGCATGCCAGGGTATCCAACAGGTCCAACATATTTCAAGACCATAACACAGTTTTCATCGATGTCCAATAACGGATCATCAATGCGGGCATGGTAATCTTCAATGCTTTCAAAAACCACTGCGCGGCCTGTATGGCTCATCAACGCTGGTGTTGCAGCGGAGGGCTTTATCACCGCTCCATTGGCTGCGAGGTTGCCCTTGACCACCACACAACCTGCTTCCGCAATCAAAGGTTGATCCATGGTTGCAATCACATCACTGTTGTAACAATCAGTTGTTCCTTTGATATTTTCATGGTGATTTTTTCCTGTAACGGTGATCACGTTCTCGTGCAATTCCTTTCTCAACTCATGCAGGATAACCGGCAAACCGCCTGCATAATAATAATCTTCCATCAGGTATTTTCCTGAGGGCATGAGGTTCAGCAGCAAGGGAATCTTGCTTCCCAGATCATCAAAATCATCCAGCTTGAGATCCACCCCAATCCTGCCTGCGATGGCTATAAGGTGGATGATGAAATTAGAAGATCCACCAACGGCGGCATTCACCTTGATGGCATTTTCAAATGCTTCGCGGGTTAGTATTTTATCGATGGTCAGGTTTTCTTTTACCATTTCCACTATTCTTCTTCCACTTAGTTGGGCCATTTGCTTTTTACGGGAGTCTGCAGCCGGTATGGCGGATGCACCGCTCAAAGTTAACCCAAGGGCTTCGACCATGGTGGCCATGGTAGATGCAGTTCCCATGGTCATGCAATGCCCAATGCTCCTGCTCATGCAGCTTTCCGCAAACTCGCATTCTTCCTGGGTCATCTTGCCCGTCTTCATGTCTTCGTCAAATTTCCAGACATGGGTCCCAGAGCCAATGGTTTGCCCCTTGTACCTTCCGTTCAACATGGGTCCGCCAGGAACGACGATTGTCGGCAAGCCCACGCTGGCAGCTCCCATCACCGTAGACGGAGTTGTTTTGTCGCAACCCGTCATCAACACCACACCATCCATCGGATTGCCACGGATAGACTCTTCGGCATCCATGCTGGCCAGGTTGCGGAACAACATGGCCGTGGGTTTGAGCAAGGTCTCTCCCAAACTCATGATGGGGAATTCCAAAGGAAATCCACCCGCTTCCAAAACGCCTTTTTTAATGCTCTCTGCAAAATCGCGGAAATGTGCGTTGCAGGGTGTCAGTTCGCTGAATGTATTGCAAATCCCGATGACCGGCCTCCCGTCAAACATGTCGTTGGGCATGCCCTGGTTTTTCATCCAGCTCCTGTAAATGATGCCATCCTTGTCTTTCCTGCCAAACCAACCGCGGCTCCTGAGTTCATCTGCCATAAATCAAAGCTTATTGAAAGCAAAAGTTACAGAAAAATCACAAGACGCCTACAGGTGAATCTTTCGCTCCCCGGCTTTTACAGCAAAAGGTAGATTGTTCTGCTTTGGAGGAATGGGGCAAGTGGCAAAAGGTGTAAAGGCGCATGGTGGATTGAAGGCCTTGTTGAAATCGATAACTGTATTGCCATTGGCATCGGGCCTGGGGATGTACATAAATCGGCCTGTTGGATAGGTTTCCTTGGCATTGGTTTCATCGCCAAACAATACAAATAAGTTGGTGGTGCCCTCATCAACCACATCAAGGGAATACGTTTTCCCCTTGTATACAAAAACAACTTTACCTGCTGACTTTTCCTGGGTGGTCTGTCCAAGCACATTCAAAATCGACACAGAAGGGAGAGCCGATTTTTCAATCCGGGCATTGATACTCCAATCCTGCTTGATGGTATAACGTTCTATGTGTTGGAGTTTGTCCAGCAGGGAGCTTGCCAGGTCACGAAACCGAACACCAATAAGGTCTTCCCGTTTGATTACACTCCAACTGAACGTTTGAAAAGCCAGTTGTGTTGCGTTTTTTTCTTCCCCACTGAATATGGTGGCTGTATTGATCTTTTCATGCTGTGCAAATACCTCATTGTTTCCAGCAGTTGTCCAAACAACCTCATTGCCTTTCAATATGAAGGTTCCCAGCAGTGCTGGAAAGGCTTTTTCCTTGAACACCAATTCATTTCCGGCAGCACTACCGAACCTGTTTTCACCCTCCTTGAGCCAAAACAACCCGGAAAGGTTCACCCAACCCGTTGCAGATTTCAAAGACTCCAGTCGCTTCTTGTCCCATTCCGCAATTTCTTTCTTGTATGAACTGCCATTGATCTGAGCCGCAGCATCAGCTATGATACCCATCAAAAATGCAATCATGACCATTGTTTTTGTTAACCTGTACATGAACGAAAATTTGGGGGCAAAGATACGCTTATTTTATTAGTGCACAAATTAAGTAGACTATGTGGTTGTATTCGCAACTTACATACCATAAACACTGAGGAACTTGATCCGCATGATTTTCAATTGTTCCCACTCAAGGTCAAGGTCTGATAGTTCTTCCCTGGCTACATCCAGGCTGCTGGTTTCACAGCTTTTGAAATAATCGAGTATATCTTCCTGATCGTCCTCATCGACCATCTGGTCAATGGCATAATCCAGGTTGAGTTTTGTGCCACTGGCAACAATGGTTTCCATCACCTCCAGCAATTGCTCCATTTTCATGTCACGGTTCTTGGCAATGGTGTCCAGCCCTACTTTTTTATCGACCTGTTGTATGATAAAAACCTTGTCGCCACTCTTGTTCACTACACTCCGCATTACAAAATCATCTGGCTTGGTGATGTCATTTTCAGCGACATATTTTGCAATCAGGTCCACAAAGGTTTGTCCATACCGGATGGCCTTGCCCTTGCTGACACCACTGATTTTCTCCAGCTCCCCAAGTGTTGTTGGATATTGGGTGGCCATGTCTTCCAATGAGGTCTCAAGGAAGATCACAAAAGGAGGAAGTTTTTTCTCTTTGGCAAACTGCTTTCTGAGCTCTTTGAGCATCTCAAACAACTGCGGATCCGTTGTAGCGGTTCCGCCAGCTTCTGCCACCGCCTCGTCATCATCTTCGTTGGCATCCTCATAGAAGTTGCCCATGGTCATGGAGAAGGATACTGGTTTTTTAAGGAACTGTGCACCCTCTTTGCTGATTTTTAATATGCCGTGTTCGGTAATGTCTTTCTGCAACAGGCCTTCCAGGAGCATCTGGCGAATCAACGAAGTCCAGTATAGTTCAGGCTCATCATCACCTGTTGCAAAAACGTCCAACTCATCATGCCTGTACATCTTGATTTGCGGAATCAACCTGCCTATCGTGATGTTGACCACATAATCGGCTGCAAACCTTTCGTCTAAGGCCTTGATTACTTTGAGCAGTTTAACTGCATTGGCCTTTGCCTCAATCTGTTCTTTGGGGTGAAGACAATTGTCGCAGGCACCACAGTTGTCGGCCATGTACTTTTCGCCAAAATAATTCATGAGCACTTTTCTCCTGCACTGACCACTTTCGGCAAATGCAACCATCTCATCAATCAGTTGGCCGCCAACCTCTCTTTCACTCAATTGCTTGTCGCGCAGAAAATGTTCTAACTTGGAAACATCCTTGTGTGAATAATAGAGAATGCACTTGCCCTCCATGCCATCCCTGCCTGCCCTGCCTGTTTCCTGGTAATAGTTCTCCAGGCTCTTGGGAATATTATAATGAATGACGAAGCGAATGTCTGGCTTATCGATGCCCATGCCAAAAGCAATGGTTGCCACAATCACCTGCATGTCTTCGTTCAAGAATTTATCTTGGCGCTCAGCACGCAGTTTGCTGTCGAGGCCCGCATGGTAAGCGCCTGCCTTGATTCCGTTGACATTCAAGAGTTCAGCCAGTTCTTCGGTTGTCTTCCTGTTCAAGGTATAAATGATCCCGCTCTTGCCCCTGTTCTCGTGAATGAACTTGACCATGCCCTTGATGGTTTGGTCCTTTCTCACCTTGGGCCTCACCTCGTATTCGAGGTTGGGCCTGTTGAAGGATGAAATATAAATATCCGGGTTTCTTAGACCGAGGTTGTGTACAATATCACCCTGAACCTTGGGTGTTGCTGTAGCGGTGAGCGCAATGACAGGCACTTTTGCATCAATCTGGTCCATCATTTCCCTCAAACGGCGGTATTCTGGCCTGAAATCATGCCCCCATTCGGAGATACAATGGGCCTCATCAACAGCAAAAAAAGAAATTTTAAGCGCGCTGAAAAAATCAAGGTTTTCCTGGCGGGTTAGCGTCTCCGGGGCAACATAAAGCATTTTGGTTGTACCAGCATTCAGGTCTTCATGCACCTCCTTGATTTCCTTTTTTGTAAGGGTGGAATTCAGGAAATGGGCCACATTGTCATTGCTGCTGTAGCCCCTTACCAGGTCTACCTGGTTTTTCATGAGGGCGATAAGGGGTGAAACCACAATGGCGCAGCCCTCGCTGATCATGGCTGGAAGTTGGTAACAAAGGCTTTTGCCGCCTC
This sequence comes from Chitinophagaceae bacterium, assembly GCA_044341875.1. Taxonomy (GTDB): domain Bacteria; phylum Bacteroidota; class Bacteroidia; order Chitinophagales; family Chitinophagaceae; genus Pollutibacter. The sequence goes on from JBIIQT010000013.1 coordinate 23,027, forward strand.
CGGTAGGTTTGATGACAAAGCTGTCATTGCCATTGAGCACATTGTTGATAATGGCCTCCTGATTGCCGCGGAAAGCATCAAAACCAAAATATTGTCTTAGCGGAGAAAGCAGGTCATGTCCCGCTGCAGAGTGTTTTATTGGATCTTTTGCTGTTTTTTTATTTTTGGATGAAGGCATTATTAAAAAGCTGGTGGTGTTTAATCTTACTTGTGTTATTATAACCAACGATTAGACAGATGGTTCTATTCTGGGAGCCTGATTGTGCAGGTTCTATACAAATTTACCGATTATAGGGCAGAATTCCTCGGTGAACAGACCTTCTTAGATCTTTAAATTATGGTACTTTTGCATTCTACCGGCCCAAAAGGGCTTTGTAACCAGTGTACATGCAGAATATCTCCATCAGAGAAATCGCCAAACAAACCCTTTCCCTCGAGGCCTCCTCAATCATGGAATTGAGGGAATTCATTGATGACTCATTTGTTGAGATTGTGCACCTCCTCAACAACATGAAAGGTAGACTTGTGGTCAGTGGAATCGGGAAAAGTGCCATCATCGGCCAAAAAATCGTTGCCACCCTCAACAGTACCGGAACACCATCCATTTTCATGCATGCTGCTGATGCCATCCACGGAGACCTGGGCATGGTTCAGCAAGACGATATTGTGATGATCATCTCCAAAAGTGGAGAAAGCCCGGAGATCAAGGTCTTGATTACCCTCATCAAAAACCTGGGCAACAAGCTGATTGCCATGGTGGGAAACCTGAATGCTTCACTGGCCCTAGGTGCGGACCTGGTGCTCAATACCACCGTCAGCCAGGAGGCCTGCCCCAACAACCTGGCGCCAACCTCCAGCACCACAGCGCAGCTGGCCATGGGCGATGCCCTTGCGGTTTGTCTGATGGAAGTAAAAGGATTTTCCTCGGCTGATTTCGCAAAATTCCACCCCGGCGGCAGTCTGGGCAAAAAGTTATACCTCCGGGTCAGCGACCTGAGCAAGTTGAATGAGCGCCCGGCCGTCAACCAAAACAGTTCACTCAAAGATGTAATTGTGGAAATTACCAGAAAACGACTGGGTCTTACCGCCGTACTGAATGATGATGGCATGCTGACTGGTGTAATCACTGATGGTGACCTGAGGAGAATGCTGGAAAAAGGGAATGACATCAACCATACAACGGCAAAAGACATCATGGGCATCCATCCAAAAACAATTGAGGCAGATGCCCTGGCCGTTGATGCCCTGGACAGGATGAGAAAAAACAATATCACACAAATTATTGTTACAGAAGATAAACACTATGCAGGTGTCATACATTTACATGACCTGATAAGGGAAGGTATCATTTAAGCAACAATTATGATGAACAACAATCATTATGTGGCCATCATGGCCGGTGGAATCGGAAGCAGGTTTTGGCCTATGAGCCGTACCTCATATCCCAAACAATTCCTTGATATCCTTAACACAGGAAGAACGCTGATACAAGCCACCCATGACCGGTTCAAAAAATTCATTCCTGTAGAGAATATTTATGTTGTTACCTCAGAGGAATATGTTGAAATCGTAAGGGACCAACTTCCTGAAATCCCCGCCAAAAACATTGTAGCGGAGCCTTCCAGAAAAAACACAGCTCCCTGCATTGCCTATATTTCCTATAAGCTTCAGCAATTGAATGAAAAAGGAACCCTGATTTGTGCACCAGCAGACCATATCATCCTCGATGATACAGCATTCATCAAGGTTTGCCTGGAGGCGACGAGTTTTGTCAAATCCCATAAGGCATTGATTACCCTGGGCATCAAGCCCAGCCATCCCAACACAGGTTATGGCTACATTCAGTTTGAACAACAGCCTGCAAGCGACAATGTATACAAGGTAAAAACCTTTACCGAAAAACCGAATGCAGACCTTGCAAAGACCTTTGTTTCCAGTGGAGAGTTCCTCTGGAATGCGGGCATCTTTGTATGGCAGGTGAACAATATTGTTGCCGCATTTGAAAAGCACCTTCCTGAATTGGCAGAAATATTTGAAGCTGAAAAGACTTTGTTCAATACCGGTAAAGAAAAAGCAGCCATTGAAAAAATCTATCCGCTTTGCACAAATGTATCCATCGACTATGCGGTAATGGAAAAAGCAGACAACGTTTACATCATCCCTTCTTCTTTTGGCTGGAGCGATCTTGGAACATGGAATTCTGCCCATGAAAACATGGAAAAGGATTACCTGGGCAATGCCGTTTCCGGATCTCAAGTAATGGTGATTGACGCAACACATAACATGGTGCATGTTCCCAACAACAAACTTGTTTTGCTCCAGGGATTGAACGACTACATCATCGTTGACACCGAGGATGTGCTGATGATCTGCAAAAAAGAAAAAGAGCAGGAAATCAAACAGTATGTAGCAGAAATCAAGCGGAACAAGGGAGATAAATATTTGTAGAAACCATGTCCGCCATCAGGTCAAAACTTCCCAATACTGGCACAAGCATTTTCACTGTGATGAGTGCACTCGCCGCAGAGCATGGCGCCATCAACCTGGGTCAGGGTTTTCCGGACTTTCCAATGGATGAGGAACTCGCGGCGTTGGCAGTCAAAGCCATCACGGATGGGCATAACCAGTATGCACCCATGGCTGGATACATGCCGCTTCGGGAAGCCATTGCTGCAAAAATCCATAGCTGCTATGGGAACAACTTATCGCCTGCAGAAAATATCACCATCACACCTGGCGGCAGCTATGCCATCTATTCTGCTTTCACCACCATTCTACAGCCGGGAGATGAGGTGATTGTTTTTGAGCCCGCCTATGACAGCTATATCCCAAACATCATCGCCAATGGTGGCATTCCGGTTCGCATACCCCTTGAGTTTCCTACCTACAAGATCAATTGGGAAAAAGTAAAAAATGCCATCAACAGCAAGACCAGGGCCATCATTATCAACTCTCCGCACAATCCTACAGGCAGCGTGCTTACACATGAGGACATTTTGATCCTTCAGGATTTGCTGCGCGATACGTCCATTTTCCTGATCAGTGATGAGGTCTATGAACATTTGGTATTCGATGGATTGATGCACAACAGCATCCTGAAATATCCTGAATTGTTTTCAAGAAGTTTTGTTTGCTTTTCCTTCGGGAAGGTATATAACTGCACCGGATGGAAGCTGGGGTACTGCGTTGCCCCAACTGCCCTCACAGCAGAGTTCAGGAAGATCCATCAATTTGATGCCTTCTGCTGTTTTACGCCAACACAGGTTGCCTTGACCAATCATCTGCAGAAAGAAGAACGTTACCTGAATTTATCCTCCTTCATGCAACAAAAAAGGGATCTGTTTCTCCACGAAATGAAGGACTCTCCATTTACCATGCTCAATTCATCAGGCAGTTATTTTGTTTGCGCCACTTATGAAAAATTGGGTGAAGTGCCCGCCATGGAACTTGCCATTCAACTGACCAAAACAATCGGTGTGGCCACCATTCCTGTTGCTGCTTTTTATGCGGATGGAAGTGATGATCAGGTATTGCGATTCTGTTTCGCGAAGCGTGATGAAACGCTTCAGGAAGCTGCTAAGAAAATCTGCAGCATTGAGCACATGGGACATTCATTATTTTCATAAGGATCTGGCCGCTACACTGGTAATTCACGGCACAGGACATGTTCAGTACTTTTTACTATTTTACAGTTTGAATCAAGCCATTCAAAAAACCAACATGCTAAAAACTTTACTCCCAGCACTGTTTGTGCTATGTCTCGCCACATCATCCGCACAGCAATCCAAACCCAACATCATCTATATCTATGCAGACGACCTGGGTTATGGTGAGTTGGGTTGCTATGGACAAACAAAAATCAAGACTCCGAATCTGGATAGGATGGCAAAAGAAGGAATGCGGTTCACGCAACATTATAGCAGTGCTCCGGTTTGTGCCCCTTCACGCTGCATGTTGATGACTGGAAAGCATCCCGGTCATTCCTATATCCGCGGCAATTATGAAATGGGTGGATTTGATGACGACAAGGAAGGTGGACAAATGCCCTTGCATGAAGGCGCCTATACCGTTGCAAAAATGCTGAAGGAAAGAGGATACAATACTGCACTGGTTGGAAAATGGGGGATGGGTGTCACCGGAACAACGGGCAGTCCTTTGAACCATGGCTTTGATTATTATTATGGCTACCTCGACCAAAAACAGGCGCATAATTTTTATCCCACCCATCTTTGGGAAAACGACAAATGGGATTCACTGAACAATCATTTCATCAATGTTCACCAACCCATCAAAGACACGCTGCATGCTACTGATGCAGACTTCAATTATTACAAGGGCAATGATTATGCGCCGGCAAAAATGACAGAAAAAGCCCTGGGCTTTATCGACAAAAACAAGAACAAGCCTTTTTACCTTTACCTCCCTTATACCTTGCCCCATCTTTCACTGCAAGCACCGGATGAGTATGTAAAAAAATACATTGGTTTGTTTGATGAGCAGCCTTATTACGGACAGAAAGGATATGCCGCTGTAAAATATCCCCGCTCGACCTATGCTGCCATGATCAGTTTTCTGGACGATCAGGTGGGCATCATCATGGAAAAAATTAAAAAACTGGGGCTTGATGGAAATACGATCATCATGTTCTCCAGCGACAACGGTGCCACTTTTTCTGCAGGTGTTGATTCCAAATTCTTCAACAGTGTGGCCGGACTCAGGGGCCTGAAAATGGATCTCTATGAAGGCGGGATCAGCGTACCCTTTATTGCAAGATGGCCGGGAAAGATAGCGCCCAATAGCGTTTCAGATCATGCCTCTGTACAATATGATATCATGCCGACCCTTGCGGCATTGACAGGAAAATCTGTTCCCAACCTGGATGGGATTTCCTTGTTGCCTACCTTGATGGGCCAGGCTGCGGCACAAAAAAATCATCCCTTCTTTTACTTCGAATATCCTGAAAACGGCGGTCAATTGGCTGTCAGGATTGGAAACTGGAAGGGCGTCAAAAGAAATATGAGAAAAGATCCTTCAGGTGCATGGGAGCTTTTCAATATGGAAACAGATCGGTATGAAAAAAACAATGTGGCATCATCCCATCCCGAAATCATCAAGGAAATGAAGGCTGTTGCACAACGCGAGCATATTCATCCACATGTATTGGACTGGGAGTTCATCGACCCGAAAATTAAAAAAGCACAATAATTAGAAAAGGCGCTAGGAAGCGCCCTTTTTTATCAATGGCTTGCCTTGAGGTAGCTCCAACCGTCTGCCTGTTTTTTGATCAGCTCCACAACAGCGCTGGGCACAATTGTGGTTTCAGGCATCAACTTGGAAGGATCAATTTTCAGGCGCTTGAGCGAATTATTGCAAACAGCAAGGTTAACCCCTTTTTCTTTTGCCATCTTTACCCTGGAGGCAAACTGAAGTGAATCGTTCAACACGGCCAATATGGCCTGTCCATGAAAAACCACCTCCACCTGTAAGTCTGACACCTGTGCCTTTGCATTGTTGATTTGACGAAACACAGCAGCCTGCACGGTCGTATCAGCGCTGGATAGATCCCATACCACACTCAATTTTTTTTCCTGTGCCGATGCGGCCAATGTTACCATGCAGAAGAGCAATGCGATCGTTCCTTTTTTCATGAATGCTTTTGCACAATTTACAACATTGTAGACTGAGTAACATAGGCAGACAGGGTGAATTTTCCGCTTTCCTTGATGGCATTGAATCCTCCCTTGATATCTACCAGCTTGTCAAAGCCCCTGGCCTTCAAGATAGAAATGAAGATCATGGACCGGTATCCGCCCGCGCAATGCACAAAATGTGTTCTGCTTTTGTCTATTTCTGCCATGTGCTTGTTGATAAAATCCAGGGGTGTATTTTTTACATCCAGCAGGTGTTCACTCATGTATTCAGATTGCCTGCGCACATCGAGAATATGTGCATGGGGATCTGTTTCAACGATGGCAGCCAATTCTTCAGCATTTATCTGGGCAATATGGTCCACTTCCTTGTTGGAATCCCTCCAGGCATTGAATCCCCCTTTTAAATAGCCAATTGTAAAATCATATCCAACCCTTGCCAAACGAATCACTGCTTCTTCTTCCCTGCCCTCGTCTGTTACCAGGAGAATTTCTTGCTTGATGTCCGGAATCATGGCGCCTACCCAGGGTGCGAAACTACCGTCAATGCCAATATTGATCGAATTGGGGATGAATCCCCTTGCAAAGAGTTCTGCTTTTCGGGTGTCGAGAATCAGTGCACTGGTTTCATTGGCGGCTGCTTCAAAAGCGTCCGGACTGAGCGCATGCTGTCCCCTTTCCAATACCTTGTCTATGCTATCATATCCCTGGATGTTCATCAAAACATTCAAGGGAAAATAACCCGGAGGTGCAACCAGTCCTTCCAACACAACAGCCTTGAAACGCTCTTTGCTGAGGGCTGTATCCAGTGCATAATTGGTCTTTTTCTGGTGGCCCAGCGTATCGGTGGTTTCCTTGCTCATTTTCTTACCACAGGCCGATCCCGCCCCATGAGCAGGATAAACAATGATATCGTCTGCAAGGGGCATGATTTTGTTCCTCAATGAATCATACAAATGGCCAGCCAGGATGTCTTCGGTCAGATCTACCTTCAGTTTTTGCGCCAAGTCCGGACGGCCAACATCGCCAATAAAAAGGGTGTCTCCACTGAACAATGCTGTTTCCTTTCCAAACTCATCAATGAGAAGATAGCAGGTGCTCTCCATGGTATGACCGGGGGTATGCAATACTTTTATTTTGATGTTTCCCAGGGAAAGAATTTCACCATCTTTTGCCGCGTGGATGGGAAATGATGGAGCTGCATTGGGACCAAACACAATTTCAGCGCCGGTTTTACGCGAGAGGTCGAGATGCCCAGATACAAAATCAGCATGGAAATGGGTTTCCAATACATACTTGATTCTTGCTCCCTCGGTTTCAGCCTTCTGAATATAGGGCTCAACTTCACGGAGTGGATCCACGATGGCAACCTCTCCTTCGCTTTCAATATAATATGCGCCCTGCGCCAAACAACCGGTGTAAATTTGCTCTACTTTCATGTGTTATTTTTTTAGAATTATTCAATTGTATCAAAATCAAAGTTGACCCATATGGCCCTTACAAACAGTGATTTAAATCAGTTTTAGAAAAAACAACCTGCGTGACATCCGTCACACTCTTTGTTATTGGCATGATTCATCTTTGCATTACGAAACTCAACACATGGAAATATTTGGATATTTGGCTTCACTGGTAATCGGTATCTCACTGGGCCTCATCGGAGGCGGCGGATCCATTCTCACCGTTCCTGTACTTGTGTACCTTTTTGATGTTGACCCTGTGATGGCAACGGCTTATTCTTTGTTTATTGTTGGATCCACAAGCCTGGTTGGGGTTTTCCCGAAATATAAAAATGGAGAGATCAATTTTAAGACTGCTATCATCTTTGGAATACCTTCCATCATATCTGTATATGCCACCCGTGCATTCATTGTTCCTGCAATACCCTCAACAATTTTCACGATCGGGTCTTTTGAAGTTACCAAGGCCTTGATGATGATGATGATTTTTGCAGTACTCATGGTATTTGCATCTGTTTCGATGATTCGCAGCAACAACAATGAGGCGAAAGAAGAAGGACCACAGGTATTCAATTACCCGATGATCCTGTTAGAAGGCGCTATTGTGGGCATGTTGACCGGACTGGTTGGCGCCGGCGGCGGATTCCTGATCATCCCTGCATTGGTGTTGTTTAGCAAACTCCCCATGAAACAAGCCATCGGCACATCTTTGATGATTATCGCCGCCAAGTCACTCATCGGTTTCACCGGAGACCTTGGAAAACAAACCATGGACTGGAACCTGCTATTGTCTGTAACCGCCCTGGCCATTGTCGGCATCTTTATCGGCAATGCCATGAGCAAAAAAGTATCGGCTGAGCGCCTTAAAAAAGGATTTGGCTGGTTCGTTTTGGTAATGGGCATTTATATAATTTTAAAAGAGCTTTTTTTCAAATAAGATCATCACCCCATCTTTTAACGCAAGTGCGTTAGAAGACTAACTGAGAACCAATAAAATTTAAAATCAATCTATGTTTTTTCAACACGTTTACGACAAAACCCTTGCTCAAGCCAGTTATTTCATCGGATGCCAGAAAGCGGGTGTTGCAGCCGTCATCGATCCTAAACGCGATGTGGATACTTATCTTGAAATCGCCAAGCAAAACAACATGACCATCACCCATGTGATGGAGACCCATATCCATGCCGACTTCTTGTCTGGTTCACGCGAGTTGGCGGCACTGACCGGAGCTAAATTGTATCTTTCAGATGAAGGCGGTCCTGGTTGGGAATATGAATTCGATCATGTGGGATTGAAAGATGGCACCAGTTTCATGGTAGGCAACCTGAAAATAGAAACCCTTCACACGCCTGGTCATACGCCCGAAAGCATCAGCTTTTTGTTGACGGATACGCCAGCAAGTGCTGAGCCTGTCATGTTCTTTACCGGAGACTTTGTTTTTGTTGGCGATATCGGTCGTCCTGATCTTCTTGAAAAAGCAGCCGGCATGAGCGGTACTTCCGATGCAGGTGCGCACCAGATGTTCAAATCAATCGACCGTTTCAGCAAGCTTCCTGATCATCTTCAGGTTTGGCCTGGTCATGGTGCGGGATCGGCTTGTGGCAAGGCATTGGGTGCAGTACCCAGCACCACGGTGGGCTATGAAAAATTACGCAACTGGGCTTTCCGTTTTGAAAACGATGAGATCGGGTTCACCAAGTTCCTTTTGGAGGACCAGCCCGAACCACCGAAGTATTTTGCGATGATGAAGCACCTGAACAAGGTGGATCGCCCTTTGCTAACGGCTGTACCGAAACTGAAGGCCCTCAGCAACCAGGAAATGATGGAAGCCATGGGAAGAGGAGTAAAATTGATTGATGCCCGCAATAAAACTGAATTCGCAAAAGGATATATTCCAGGAAGCATCAACATACAAGGGAACAATTCATTTGCAACATGGGCTGGTTGGTTCCTCAATTATGAAGAGCAGTTCATGTTATTGGCGGATGAGTTAATGCTCGACGACCTGACCCGTAAACTGATGCGCATTGGTCTTGATAATATCATGGGCTATGTTGGATCAACAGCTGAATTCACCGATCAAGGCGGACAACTCGACACGGTGCCAGTAATCAATATTGACACCTTCAAATCCCTGTTGGATGAACCCAACGTTCAGGTGGTAGATTTGCGCAATGCCACAGAGTTTAAGAGTGGACATATCAAAGCCGCTGAGCATGTATTTGTTGGTTCATTGGTGAACAACCTGGACAAGGTCAGCAAAGACAAAAAAGTGGTAATCCATTGCCAGGGTGGCGATCGCGCAACCATCGGTTACTCACTTCTTGCAAGAGAAGGCTATACCAATGTGCTCAATTATTCAGCAAGCATGAATGAGTGGTTGGCCTTGGGGAATGCAGTGGAGGCCTAAGAAAGGTTGAGGGAGGTTGAAGAAGTTGAGCTTGCCTGCCGAAGGCAGGGGAGGTTGAAGGGGTGAAAGGGTTGAAGTAAAATTAAAAAACAAACATCATGATCGATTTTATAAAAAACCTGTTTTCTTCAGGGCCGGCAGTAGACTTTGCTTCACTTGTTAAAGCCGGCGCTATTATTCTGGATGTTCGCACACCTGGCGAATTCAATAGCGGTCATATCAAAGGATCAATCAATATTCCCTTGGATGAGATCAAAAACAAAACAGCAGAGTTGAAAAAGAAAAACAAGGTGATCATCACCTGTTGCAGAAGCGGCAACAGGAGTGGCATAGCAGCGGCAATGCTGAATACTGCAGGGATTGAATGTCATAATGGTGGGCCATGGAACGTCCTCAACAACAAAATATAAGATCATCCCTTATTGTCTAGCTTCCTCCCTGATGTATTTCGCCCTCTCCTTTGAGTCAGGATGGGTGCTGATCCAGGAAAGACTACCCAACGAACCATCTTTTTCGCCGAGGCGATACAGAAAATCAGCAAAACCATTGGGGCTGATGCCAGTCTTCTTCAGGTATTCAATGGCCTTGATGTCTGCATCTTTTTCAAGTTTGCGATCATAGGCAGTAGATGACAACATGCCCAACAATTCCTTGATGGCACCGCCGCCGGCCTCGCCGGTGGTGATGCTGATCAACAGGGTATACCCCATTTGTTTGAGCAATTTTTTCATGACATGCGATAATTCCATGTGTGCAATCTCATGCGCCAATACCCCACTGAGTTCATCATTGTTATAAACGGCATTGATCAATCCTGTATGAACCACCATGTGGCGGTCGGGTAAGGCAAAAGCATTGACCTCACTATCACCCATGATATGAAGTTTGATTTTCTTGCGCTCGAAACCATTGCTCTTGCAAATAGCAGTAACCAGGCTATCCACCCTGTTATATTCTTTACCCTCTTCAATAGCCTGCTCTTCCATGCCAGCCCATACCACATCGCCCAGCTTCTGTTCAAGGGCGTCTGTCATTTTTTCAATGCGAAAAAGCTTCATCCAGTTTACGCGGCTGATGAGTAGGTAAATACCCGCAGCCATCGACAAAAGAATAAATGCCTGTAATATTGTTTTTTTCATATCAGGGTTTACACATCATTTGGGTCAGTGGGCCATAAAACCACCAGGAAACATGCTGGCCTTTTCTTGTTTTGATGGCAGCTGAAATAGTAATGGCCAACTCAAAAACATTGACAACAAAAACCGTTATGATATAGGCCAGATAAGGGTTTGAAACATGTTCATCCTCCCTGACCAATACTGAGACCGTCCACCAAAAACCGATGGAATTGATCACAAAAAGGCTCAATTGCGAAAGCAGGGCCTGTATGCAATGCCAGCGCACAAAATAGGTTGACTTCCGGTTCGCGATATAGAAAAACAAGGTGGCCATCAGGTTGATGATGGGCAACGGAAATCCAACCATGATGGCAATCAGCGACATCAGATAACTGTTGGAAGCTTTTTCGGCTTCTGATTCTGTTGGATGATATATGAACGTTGAAGACATTTTATACTCCCTTGTAAATATTCCAGCACCAATTTAACAATATCAGTACAATCAATGGCCATGCAACATGCTTTTGCTTTAGCGTTTTTTCAACTGATGCATAAAAAACATGAAAGCTGTTCTTCTTCAATGCAAGATCATGCAAGAGCCAAAAAGGAAAAATGATCAGTCCTCCCAACAAAAGCAATCCTACAGGATTCCATAAAATGGCTTTTAAAAAATCTCCATTGATCAGCGCAATCATTGAACGCGTTGCACCACAAGAGGGACAAGGAATTCCTGTTGCTTTTTTGAACACACAAACAGGACCCACAAGATTTGCCCACCTGCTGTCAAGATGCATGACAAGCCAGGTATAGCCTGACATACAAAAGAGCATGATCAGGATATAGAGGTTTTTTCTGCTGAATCCCATCAATACAAAAGCTGCTGAAATTTGGCAAAGTTCTTCTCCCTTGTTGCTCCCATGATCAGGAACCAATCCACCAATGCCCAAATACCAATACCGCCACAAGTCAATAGTTTTCCAATGCCGAGTCCGGTATCGCCAATCATGAAAGAATCAATACCCAACGTTCCTGCAAGGATCGAAACAATGATGCTGGTCGTTGGATCTTTGAACTGTATGGTTTGAACCAATGACCATTTTGAGTCATCCATGGCCAGCAACTGCTCCCTGATGTACATCAATTGGTTGCTTTCAAAATACTTGCCATTGGTCAGGATGAACATATCCACTTTGTTAGAATCCATTTTGCTTTTTGTGTTTTTTATATTACTTCAAAGACTACACCCTCGTCAACTTCACCGGCGTCGTCTTGTTTGCATTCCACTGGCAAACATAAATGCTTTGGTCCTCATCGATGCAAACATCATGACCATGCTTGAATACTTTTGATTCGTGCTGGAATGTTGGTTGCAGTATGCCGTTTTTATAAACAGGCGCCGTTCCACCAGGGCTGGCCAATACTTTGTAATTGGTATCCAGGATGGTCAGGAACCCGGTTGCATTTTGTTTTTTTCCTTCCGCATCTTTGGACCAGCATACACCGGCATAAAGATGCTGCCCATGAATGACAGGCCTGCATACATACATGCCTGGGGTATCTATGCGCTTGATGAATTTTCCATCAAGCGTAAAGACTTTGAAACAACATTCTTCCCTTGATGTGCAGATCAATACAGGATTGTTTGGATCCCTGTTGTCCACTACCACACCATGCGCACAGTATAAATTATGCTCTTTGTTCTCGTTTTTACGTCCACCAAACTTCCTGATGAACCTTCCCTTGCTGTCAAATTGGATGATATAATCAGAACCGTATCCATCGGCCACATAAATGTCTCCGTTGGGGGCTACCGCAGTTTCTGTTGGTCGGTAGGCATCTTCATCCTTGTAGGCGCCAATGGTATGGGGTTGCGCCAATGAAAAAATGATCCTTCCTTTGAGGTCAGTCTTTACCACATTTCCGGGCTGTGCTTTAGATTTTCCGGAAAGATCTTTGTAAAAACCATTGTCTACAATCAAAAGGAAATCTTCATCGTTTTCCTTGCTGATGGTAAGTCCATGACCTGCAGGAAATTGAGTTCCCCATGAATCCAGCAGCTGGCCAGACTTATCAAAAATCAGGATGTTGTTGTGTGTATCATCGCCAACCATGATGAGGCGGCCCTTGCTGTCCTGCACCATCTCGTGGCAGTTGATGACGGGGTGCGTGCTTGCACTGATTTTGGCCCAACCGTGATCTACTTTATAGGTAAAGCCATTGTGGCCTACGATCAATTCCTCTGGCTGCCTGTTCCTGTCAACAATGGAAAAAGCGAATGATTTGCTGGCAAGCAATCCGGCTGAAGCAACTGCGGTAGACCGGATAAAGGTTCTTCTATTTTTCATTGGATGAATTTAGGTAAAAAAAGGGAATTGTTATTTGAACTACATTTGAAACATGCTTGAGAAGATCGACCTGAACTGCGACATGGGCGAGGGCTATACAACCGATGCGCTGATCATGCCCCTGATCAGTTCGGCCAATATTGCCTGTGGATACCATGCCGGTGGGGGAGAACTGATGCGCCAGACCATTCGCCTGGCGATGCAACACCAGGTTGCCATCGGTGCCCATCCTTCTTTTGATGACAAAGAAGGTTTTGGGAGAAGGGAAATGCAGCTATCCAGTGAAGAAATTCATCAGATCGTGACCGACCAAATCAACAGCATCCTCAAAGTAGCGGAAGCCGAGGGCGCAAGACTATCCCATGTGAAGCCACATGGTGCCCTCTACAACATGGCTGCAAAGGATGCTATGATCGCCGATGCTATTTCAAGGGCGATAAAAGAGATTGATCCTTCTTTGATCCTCTATGGATTGCCCAACAGCGCTTCAGAAACTTCAGCAGCCCAATACGGACTGCAGTTTTACAGGGAAGTATTTTCGGACAGGACCTATACAGACGAAGGATTGCTGACACCTCGCGGCAACAACAATGCCATCATTGAAACAGCAGCGCAAAGTGTTGAACAGGTCTTGAAAATTATCCTGCACAAAACACTCCTATCAACCACAGGGCGTGAAATTCCCATCAAGGCAGATACGGTTTGCATTCATGGTGATGGCGAACAGGCTGTGGCACTTGCCCAAGAAATCACGAGGGCCCTGCATCAAAACAAGATCACGATAAGTGCAATAAAATGAAGAAAAAATCTTGGCTCAGCAATTCCCCCGTCATCGCCGCAGCTTTTCTGATGGCCACTTCGGCCATTGGCCCTGGCTTCCTGACACAGACGGCTGTGTTCACCAATACCCTGCTGGCGAGCTTTGGATTTGTGATCCTGATTTCAATCGTTTTGGATATTGGGGCACAAATGAACATCTGGAAAATCCTGGGTGCATCGGGCCTGCGGGCACAGGAACTGGCCAACAAAGTCTTTCCTGGTGCCGGTTATTTCCTTACCCTCCTGATTGTGGTGGGTGGTCTTGCCTTCAATACCGGAAACCTTGCAGGGGCAGGCCTTGGGCTTAATGTGTTGACCGGATGGGATACCAATACAGGAGCGATCATCAGTGCTGGAATTGCTATTCTGATTTTTGTCAACAAGCAATCGCTCAAATGGATGGACATCTTCGCAAAAGCTTTGGGTATTGTGATGATTGTACTGACCCTTTATGTAGTCTTTGTTGCTTCACCGCCATTGGGAGAAGCCGTCCAGAAAACATTTTTACCAAACAAGATTGACTTCCTTGCCATCATCACCCTGGTAGGGGGAACAGTTGGCGGATACATCAGTTTTGCAGGAGCACACCGCCTGATCGATGCAGGGCTGACCGGGCCCGAGCATACAAAGGAAGTCAGCAACTCCGCAGTATCAGCCATCCTCATTGCCTCCATCATGCGCGTGCTGTTGTTCCTGGCAGCGCTGGGTGTGGTCTCAAAAGGGCTTTCCCTTGATAGCAGCAATCCTGCGGCATCTGTTTTTCAACTCGCTGCCGGAAACCTGGGCTACATGATTTTTGGTATCGTGATGTGGAGTGCTGCCATCACTTCGGTGGTCGGATCTGCTTATACGTCGATTTCTTTTTTTCGCTCCTTTCATCCGGCCTTTGAAAAAAACGAAAAGCCGATGCTGGTTGGGTTTGTACTCATTGCGCTTTTTGTTTTTATTACTGTTGGTAAACCGGTAAAAACATTGGTGATTGTTGGAGCGTTCAATGGATTCATCCTGCCTATTTCCTTAGGATTGATACTGCTGGCGGCTTCCAACAAAAAAATAATAGGGGAGTATAAACATCCCCTATTCTTGAAAATATTTGGTCTGGTGGTGGTGCTGGCCACCTTGTACCTCAGTGTAAAAACAATCGCTAGTTTGTAAAGTCTTGAGCGATGATTGCAGCTTGCTCTAACTGAACAAATACTCCACATCCTCTCTTGTCAGCGTCTTCACAAAACCATCGTCATCAGACACAAGGTCTTTGGCAAGGGCACGTTTCTTATCTTGCAGTTGCAGGATCTTGTCTTCTATCGTGTCCTTACAAATCATGCGGTATGCAAAGATATTTTTGGTCTGCCCGATACGGTGCGTCCGGTCAATGGCCTGCTGTTCAACCGCTGGATTCCACCAGGGGTCAACAATGTATACATAGTCTGCGGCCGTCAGGTTAAGACCGACACCACCCGCTTTGAGCGAAATCAGGAATACGCGCACCTCATCATTTTTCTGGAAACTCTGGATCGCCTTTTCCCTGTCAACAGCAGAAGTGCTTCCATCGAAATATTCGAATTTCACGCCCAGGGCAGTGAGTTTTTCCCTGATCAATCCGAGCATACCAAGGAATTGTGAGAATACCAGGGCCTTGTGATTGCCAATGTTTTCTGTGATTTCCCTTGACAGTTCATCCAGCTTGACAGATACATTGGGCATCTGCTCACTCTCGTTCATGATGGCCGGTGAATCACAGATCTGGCGAAGTTTCATCAGACCCTGCAAGATGGTCAGCTGGGATTTTTGGATGCCCTGCTCCTTGATGACGCCCAGGATTTTGTCTCGGTAATCATTCCTGTATGCATCGTAAATATTGCGTTGCTCCTCTTCCATTTCACAGAACAGGATGGTCTCTGTTTTTTCCGGAAGGTCTTTGGCCACCTGCTCTTTGGTGCGCCTGAGGATGAATGGAAACAGGAGTTTTTTCAGGTGTTCCTTGTGCTCCCTCTCGCCAAATTTATCAATAGGTGTGGCAAACTCATTCCTGAAATATTCAACACTTCCCAACATACCTGGATTCAGGAAGTTCATCTGCGCGTAGATGTCGAAAGTATTGTTCTGCAAAGGGGTACCGCTCATGCAAAGCCTGTTTTTTGCATTCAGCAAACAGGCCGCTTTGGTCACCTTGCTCTGCGGATTCTTGATGGCTTGTGATTCATCCAATACGATATAATCAAAATTCGTCTCCAACATGAACTTGATGTCGCTGCGGAGGGTTCCGTAGGTGGTGATGATTACATCATGGTCCACAAAAATTTTCTTGTCGCGGATTCTTTCTCCGCCATGGTGGATGCGGTAGGTCAGCTTGGGCGTGAATTTCTTGATTTCATTTTCCCAGTTGAACATCAAGGTAGTTGGACAAACAACGATGGCCGTCATGCTTTCATTGTTGTCTCGAAAGCGTTGCAGTGAAGACAGGGCCTGGATGGTTTTACCAAGACCCATGTCATCAGCGAGGATGCCGCCCCAGCCCACTTCCGTGAGATAGTTCAACCAATGGTAACCGGCAACCTGGTATGGTCTGAGAATCTCTGCCAGCTGTGTTGGAGGATCAACTTCATTGATCCTGTTGAAAGACCTCAGCCTTTCATATTTTTCTTCCAGCTTGATCATGACCTCTGTTTCATCAATGTTGTTGTACAGTTCATCGATGACACTGAGGTGATACTTTGAAAGCCTTAGCTGGTCTGTTTTTCCTTCTCCTACCCTAAAGAGCAAAGAATATTTTTTAAGCCACTCATCGGGCAGAATACCAAGGGTTCCATCGTTCAACTGAACAATTTGTTGCTTGTTGTTGAGGGCACGCTTGATCTCTTCAATGGACACTTTCTGATCACCAAAAATGATCTCCACTTTGGCATCGAACCAATCCACACCATTGCTGATCTGTATCCTGGTCTGTGGTTTGGCGGTATTGAACCTGTAGTTTTTCAGGACCTCAAAGCCAATGACTGGCACCTGGAATTCCTTCATTGCATCTACAAACAGGAAGAACCAGTTGTTCCGCAATACTTCCGTTCCTTTCAACACCAGGTTGAAACTGTTTTCTGTATTGATAAAATTGGAATGGAGCGAGCCCAGTTTTTTGACAAATTCCCTTTCCTTTTCCTGGTCTCTTTTGATCATTTTAATCTTTCCATTTTCCGGCAGAAAGATCGTTTCCTTGTCTGTATATTTTACTTCGTATCCCTGATAAAGAAATACAGGCGTAAATACCAGGTATTCATTTTTTTCCTGGAGTTGTAATTTGATTTCAGGCTCTCCATTGAACAACTCTGTCATCAGAGACTTGTCAAAATCAACTTTGTATTTTCTTGCAAATGGCAAGACTTCACGCTCCAGAAATTCAGGCCATTTCGAAAGGCTTATTTTTCTGTTTCTCTCCGGGATGAAAGCAGTGATGGCTTCAAGGTCTTCTAATGAATTCCAGCAATACAATTGATCATTGAAAAGGGCAAGCAACGCAGAAGACCATTCATTGGCCGTCAACTCAATGTCCCACTCTTCAATCAGTGCCACGGGCGTAATGGTTGCAGTTTTCTTTTCAAGCGCAACCTGCAATCCGGGCTTCATTCTTCCGCTTCCAATCCCAACCTTCACCAGGTTGGCCGTTGTGAAAGACTTGCCTGGTAATAGCTTCAGGAACAGCGTGCGTTCAGCATGCTCTGCAAACATTTTGACGATTTTGGGATGCAGGTATTCGTCTATGAGCAAGGTTGTTTCTGCAGGAAGGCCCTCTTCTTCAGAATAAATGATATTTTCCCAAATGCCGGAGAAAGGCGAATTGCGGCTGACGTATTTATCAATTTCGGAACGTTGTAATTTTCTGACGGCGTTCATCAGGGAAATGTCTTCGGAGACCAACTCTGTGGTTGGCACATATTTGGAAAGGTCTATGTGTTCAACCTTCCCAAGGAATTCCATGTTTTCCTGATCGAACTCTCCACTGACCAACTCAACATTGAAGCCCGGATATTTACCGGGCGTTTCAATAAAGACTACACCAAGCCTTTGTGAGGAAACCACAGGTTCGCTGATGGCACTGACCACTTCAGCCACTTCTTCTTTTCGCTGAACCACAGGCTTCTCCTCAACAATAGGTGTTGTCACCCTTTTGACTGTTGGATCAAGCACCCTCAGGAAAGGCTTTCCATCTTTATAGGTAAATTCAAATTTTGACTGCCAATCGGGTTCATTCATGCTGTACCCATAGATCCCCAACAACTTGTTCTTTTCCTTGTCCCAGTTGCGTATGGTATCAAAATACAAACTGCCATAGGCATTCAAGAGCTGAAGCAAAAGAACTGTTTTGTGAACGCAGAGCGGGTGCGTTTCCTCTGTGCACTTGCAGGAAGTATCAAAATTGCGCTCCTCATTTCTTTGGATGACCAAAGGGAAAACCTCACCATTGAATTCGAGCTTGGCTTCTACCCTTTCATCTTTTGCGCTGATGATGTTGGCTTTTGTCGTCCTGAGCACCACTTCGGCTTTCTCGCAAACCTCTTGGGTAGCAAGCATCCGAATGGTGCGGAGTTCAATCTGCTTCATCTTGATGACCGTATGACGCTGATCGTACTTTATGGTGTTGTCACCAATCATGTTCTTGTCTACAAGATCCTGCAGCTGCAACAGCGCTGCAGCTTCGTGCCTGCAGATATCGCCCAGGTTGTAAGGACAAGAGCAACGCAAGGCCATGGCGCGCGGATCCTTGTACTTCTGCACATGAACCTTGTAGAACGTGCTGTAATTGTCGTCTTTGACCCTGAAGCTTACAGCACCGAGAAGATCGTCGTATTCAATGAATTCAACATATCCTATCGCATGAATCTTTTTGCCACGACGGATGACTTCGTCCGTTCCGTTGTTGTAAATGAATTTCAGTAGATGCGATAATGACATGGACGATGTTGGGTTAATCTGCGAAATTAATGCAAAAGAACCCTATTCTTATCGGTTGACAACTATAAATTAGAAAGCCCGAAAAACAAGAATAATATGGAAAAAAATCAGTAAATTAAGCGGTTTTCAGCTGCATGCTAAATGCGGTTTATGCCTCCAACACCAACCTGTCTCCTCTGAAAATAGGAAGCACATTGGCCACATCGGCAGTAAGGCAATAGCGGATATCTTTTTCCAAACCATAGTTCATGAGGCGATGATAGTGCGTGGCACCGCGGCGTTCCATAAAACCGAACCTGTCTTCGCCAGCTTCAAGGAACAGGCTTTCGGCCATCTTGGAAGAATCGCAATGCATTTCAAAATGATCCTTGATCCTGTTGATTACAGCGCCAGCAAACATCGTATCCTCCATGTTGACCCTGTCTTTCCATGCAGAACATCCAAGCAACACATCCTTTCCTGAAGCAATCAAATGATCACAAACAGCAGAAAGATTGGGGAAAGACCCGGTGATGATTTCTGGTGCACCGCTGTCAAGGGCCATGTGCAAGAGCTTGGTTCCATTGGTGGTTGTCAAAACCAATAACTTGTTTTCAATAAATTCCCTGGGGTATTCAAATGGTGAATTGCCATAGCTCAATCCCTCTGCAACCCTGCCATCACGCTCACCTGCTGTAATCCCGTTGAGCTCGGCCCCAAGTTCAATGCACCGTGGAACAGTGGCCACAGGCATTACCGCCTCAGCACCATTGTACAATGCAGTGGCGATGGTAGATGTAGCCCGCAAAACATCTATGATTACTACAACACTGTTGCTGATGTCATACAAGTTGAGAAGAGCAGGAGACAGGGATGTGAAAAGTTTTCTCTGTTGCGCGCCCATCAATCCTATTTTACAAATGGAAGCTGAACTACAACCGCCTTGATCTGCTTGTCGCGGATATCAACAAAAATTTCAGACCCAACAGCAGCAAATTCTGAAAGTACATAACCCATGCCGATTCCCTTGTTGAGGGTTGGCGATTGGGTTCCTGAAGTTACACGGCCAATGAGGTTTCCTTCTTCATCCCTGATCATGTAATCATGTCGTGGGATACCGCGGTCTACCATCTCAAAGCCAACCAGCTTTTTTTCAACGCCGGTTTCTTTTTGCTTCTTCAAAAATGTGGAGGAAGTGAATTCTTTGGTAAACTTCGTGATCCATCCCAAACCCGCTTCGAGCGGTGTGGAATAATCATCAATATCATTGCCATACAAGCAATATCCTTTTTCCAACCTCAGTGTATCGCGGGCACCCAAGCCTACAGGCTTGATGCCTGCAGCTGCGCCGGCCTCAAATATCGCATTCCAGATCTTTACGGCATTGTCTCCCTCGTCTTCAAAATAAATTTCAACTCCACCCGCACCCGTATAGCCGGTTGCACTCACCAAAACATTTTCAACGCCTGCAAAAAGGCCTTTTGAAAACGTATAGTATTTCATGTTGAGGATGTCCATCTCCGTGAGCGGTTGCAATATTTTCGTGGCATTGGGACCCTGAATGGCCAACAGACAGGTCTTTTCTGAAATATTGTGCATTTCAACCTTGCCCTGGTTGAACTCCTGGATCCAGTCCCAATCTTTTTTGATGTTGGAGGCATTCACCACCAGCATGTAAACCTTGTTTTGATCTACACAATACACCAGCATGTCGTCCACAATGCCCCCGTTCTGGTTAAGAATGCAGCTGTACTGGGCCTGGCCGTTTGTTAATTTGGAAGCATCATTGGAGCTGATCTGTTGGATCAGGGCCAAGGCATTTTCACCCTTCAAAATGAATTCACCCATGTGGCTTACATCAAATACACCAACATTGTTGCGCACAGCATGGTGCTCGTCGTTGATCCCGGTATAGGATATGGGCATGTTGTAGCCTGCAAACTCGGCCATTTTAGCGCCAAGTGCCTGATGGAGATGGGTGAAGGGGGTCGATTTCATGGGGGCAAAGATAATTCTATCTCGCCATCTTCAACAAATTCAAGGCACCGAAGAACAATCTTCTTGGATTGGAGGAAGTGCTCGTTGCCGGATCATCTTCTCTATCAGCCATGGCGGTGGTATTGATCTTAACGTTGACCGTAGTATCTCCCTCTTTGATGTTCATCTCCATTTCTTCAATCTTCTTGTTTTCTTTTTCAATATCCTCTTTCATTTTCTGGATCCTGTCCATCAACTCACCCTTGTTGGAATCATCCTCATCCTTGAATTTCTTCTCGATACCGGTTTCTTTCATGATATACCAAACGCCGCTTGACCAGATATTATCATCATCATAATCATCGTCAATGTTGATGGATAAACCATTTGGAGCCCCCCTGACAGAATACCAGTTCAGGCTATTGGCTTTTCCATCCACATATATTTCCTTGCCAACAGGCACTTCAATTTTCACGATCACCTGCTGGTTGTGAAACTTGTCTTTGGTTGTGATGGGAAAGGCATCTGGAAGACTAAGGATGCTGTCGTATTGCTCAACAGCATAGGATATCTGCTCTGCAATGATTTCTGCATTCCTGGGTAAAGAAGACCTTGCGCGCTTGATGAGTGTAACATGGAAACTATCGTCACGGCTTTTTTCCAACTTGATACGGATGTTCCTGAGCAATACACTGTCTTCATTCGCTGAAAGCATTACATCCGATGACCTGTAGCGATCCTGGTCATCATTATCATCCCAATCCAAATCAAGGGGATAGTACTGTCCTTCGGCATCCTTGAACTCTACTTTTAACTTACCTGAAGATGGTTGAACAATGCCAACTGCTGAGGTGAGTTGACCAGGGCGTTTGAATTCTTTTGATACAGTTGCCACGAGCATTACCAGCGAGGCCCAGCCAAGTGCCCAGAGAACGCCAAAGGTCAGGGCGATGTATGGGCTCTTGAATTTTGAACCTGTAATCCTTCTGACCAGCCATTGCACCAGGGCAACAACAGGAGCTGCAATGAAAAGGATAAGGGTACTCCAGGCATAGCCCTGGATCTGGGAACTGTTGACGGCAAAATCCTTCAGCGGCATCAGCATGTTGAAACCGGCAAAAAGTGCGATCAGTCCTGCAATCATTGCGATGGCAATCACACCAAGGAAAGAAAATATGATGACTTTGAACAGGCCTACAATGAACCTGCCGAAGCTGTTGCCTGAACGCTTGACCGCCGGACCTGCTTCGCCTGCAAACCGGCTGGCTGTTTCTCTTGCTTCCTGTCCAAATTCAGAGGCCTTGCTTGACAGGTCTTTCTTCCATTTGCTGGCATTGTCTGTAAAATTTTTCTTCACTCCCTGCATTTCATCTTGCACCTTGTTCTTGATCGACTCAAGATCAACTTTTTCTCCTTTCATTTCCATTTTCTCTGATGCTGTAACCGCTTTGGGCACAACAATCCAAAGGATCAGGTAGATCAGCAACCAGGTGCCAAAAG